>NZ_AUIT01000014.1 GCF_000423845.1 Thermodesulfobacterium hveragerdense DSM 12571
AACAGGCAAGTTGTCTTTCATAGTAACCATTAGCTTTATTATCAATACTATCTCTAAGGAATATTTCTCTTTCTTTTTTCATGAGAGCGTTTAAGAGGAGTGCAGCAGCCATTTTGATACCCTCTTTTGATTCAATTTTTGAGATTTCACTTAAAACTTTTTCTAAATCTAAGTCTAAGTTTTCCATTTTACAGACCTCCTGGTTAGTTTAGTCTTTTAGGTTTTATGTTATCATTAATTTAAAAAATATTAAAAATTTTTATTATGCCTCTAAAATATTTTATTAAAAGACACAATTTATATTCTACTCCCAAAAGATATGCGGGAATCTGGATGGTGTTATAGATTTAAAATTAGTTGGTTGGGTTTTTAACGAAGAAAGTCCAGAGGAAAGGGTTGAGGTGGTAGTTTTGATCGACGAAGAACCTGTAGCTGAGGGGGTAGCTGATCGGTTTAGAGAGGACCTACTTGATGCTGGAATCGGAGATGGTAAGCATGCTTTTGCAATAGACATACCAGAAAAATTTGCTGATGGCAAAGAATATGAGATTAAAGTGGTTATTAAAAACTTAGAGAAAGAGTTAGGTTCTGTAAAGTTTTCTAAAAGATATGAGGTTATATTTTTTGCCAATTGTCCGATCTGTGAAAGACGTGTAAAGTTTATATCTACAGATGATTATTATTCTTGTAGAGATGTTTTGTTTTCACCTGACTGTCCTCTTAATCGTTGTGTCACTCGAGAGAGGGCAGTTGCTTATGTTCTTTTTAGAGAAATTCCTAAACAAAAATTATTTGAAGAAAAAATTATCTATGAACAATCTCCCGCCTTGAGAGGCCTTTCATTATTACTAAAAAAACACGCTAAACATTACCATGCTTGTGGTTATTATCCCGATAGAAATTTTGGCGAGTATGTAAATGGTTTGAGAAATGAAAATTTAGAAGAGCTTACACTACCAGACGAAAGTGTAGACGTATGGATACATCTTGACGTTTTAGAACACGTGTTTGATCCAATTAGAGCTATTAGGGAAATTTATAGAACCCTAAAGAAAGGTGGAATTTGTATCTTTACCACACCTACCCAACCAGGCTTATTAGAGAGCAAGCAGGTGGCTTTAAAGATGCCAGACGGAACGGTAAAAATAATAGGTAATCCCGAATATCATGGTAATCCTCAGAACCCAAAACAGGGCTCTTTGGTTACCTGGAAATACGGGTATGATTTGCCATACCTTATTCAAAGTGCTACAGGATTTGATGTAGAGGTTTTTAGATTTCAATCTTTTGAAATTGCTGTGTGTGGGCTCTATACAGAGGTTTATTTATGTAGAAAAAGATAGTTTATGTATAGGAGAAAATGCCGGGGGCGGGAGTCGAACCCGCACGGGGGTGAACCCCAGTGGATTTTGAGTCCACCGCGTCTGCCAATTCCGCCACCCCGGCGGAAAAATCTATCAAAACCTATTTTAATAGAGTTTGAATTTTTGGCAAGACCTATTATACTTATTAAAAAAATTTTTAAGGGGTGGTATTATGGCTGGACATTCCCATTGGGCACAAATAAAGAGAAAAAAAGCTGTTCAAGACGCTAAAAGAGGTCAAATATTCACTAAACTTATAAGAGAAATCGTGATTGCTGTGAGGGCAGGGGGAAGCGGAGATCCTGAGCTAAATCCAAGGTTGAGGGCAGCTATACAGGCGGCAAGAGCAGCTAACATGCCCAAAGAAAACATCGAAAGGGCCATAAAAAAAGCCTTAGGGCAAGAAGAAGGGACCAACTACGAAGAGGCGGTGTTTGAAGGGTATGGTCCTGGCGGGGTTGCCATCTTGGTCCATACTATCACCGATAACAGAAGAAGGACTGTTTCTGAGGTAAGACATATTTTTAGTAAACATGGTGGTAATTTGGCAGAGCCAGGGGCAGTTTCTTGGATCTTTGAACACAAAGGATTGATCGTTGTACCTAAAAAGGATGAAGAGAAGGCTTTAGAGATAGCCATAGAAAAAGGGGCAGAGGATACCAAAGAGTATGAAAGTGAAATCGAAATCATCACAGAACCTTCTCAGTTTGAAGAGGTTAAAAAAACCTTAGAAGAAGCTGGTGTTGAGATCCTTTCTGCCAAGCTCACTTTGGTGCCCAAATCTGTTGTCCCGATCTCGGATGAACAAACAGCAAATACCCTTTTAAAACTTATAGAGGCACTTGACGATAACGACGATGTTCAGCAGGTATATGCTAACTTTGATATCCCTGAACACATCATGGAAAAACTTAATAGATGAAAATTTTAGGGATAGACCCTGGGCTCAATCATTTAGGTTATGCCTGTGTGGAAAAACTTCAGCAAGAATTTAGGGTGTTAACCTGGGGGACCATCAGTCCCCCTCAACATTTACCCCTTCCTCAAAAGCTGGCTTTGATCTTTGAGAACCTTAAAGAAATCATAAATAAATTTTCCCCAGATTATTTGGCGTTAGAAGAGGTTTATACACGAGGGGTTGGAAATGCGACCCTAAAGCTTTCTCAGGCTCAAGCTTTGGTTTTGCTTCTCTGCGGTCTTTATAACCTTAGGTTTAAAACTTTTAACCCTAAGGAAATAAAAAATTTTTTGACCCAGAATGGAAATGCTGAAAAACAGGATATGGTCTCTCAAATTCAGTGGTTGAATAAACACGGGGTTTTATCTTTTGTGGAAGATTTTGAGGAAGATGGGTTAGACTCTCATAAGGTGGATGCTTTAGCAGTGGCTCTTTTATTTGGTTTTGAACTTGGAGGTTAATTTTGTTTTTTGCAGTCTCAGGGGTTTTAAAAATCGTAAATCCTCCTAATAAGGCTATCATAGAAATTTTACAGGTTTTTTCCATAGAGGTTTTTGTGCCTTTAAACTTGGTAGAGTCACTTAAAACTAAGTTTATTGATAAACCGATAACCATGTATTTGGTTAGTTTTATAAGAAAAAACGAATTTTTAGAGCTTTATGGGTTTTTAGACAAAGAAACCAGGGAGCTTTTTATAAAACTGAACACCCTTTCTAAGGTTGGACCTAAACTTGCATTAAACGTACTTTCTGTTTTTTCTCCTGAAGAGCTAAGACAAGTAATCCTTGAAGCACGTTGGAAGGAACTTGCAAAAGTTCCAGGTATAGGCCCAAAAAGGGCAGAAAAACTGTTTTTAGAACTAAAGAGCCTATTTTTAAAACCCAGCCTCAAAGGGATAACCTTACCTCCAGAAAAAGAAATGGTCCTTGAAGAGGCTAAAAGCTGTCTTTTATCCTTAGGGTTTAGTTCTAAAGAGATAGACTCAGTTTTATATAACGTTTTTGAAGAAGGGGCTACCTTAGACGAATTGATAAAAAGGGCTTTAAAGGAACTTGCACCAAGTGTTAAAGAAGAAAGGTTTGACTAAAAGCTACAGGGGGTATTAAGATGGACTGGGAAAGGTATTTTATCAAACCTGAAGAAGCGGTTTTGGTTGTGGTAGACGTCCAGGAAAAGTTGGTGAGAGCGATGGAAGAAAAGATAGTTTCTAAGATAATAAAAAACATAACCATTTTGGTTGAGGTAGCTAAAGTCTTAGGAATACCTGTTATCCTTACCGAACAATATCCCAAAGGGTTAGGACAAACCATAGAAGATTTAAAACAGATTCTTCCGGAATATCATCCTATCGAAAAGATAACCTTTGATTGTTGTGCAGAAGAGAAATTTTTAGCTACCTTAAGATCCTATGGACGTAATAAAGTAATTCTGACAGGTATGGAAACCCACATTTGTATCTATCAAACTGCCTTAAGCCTTCTTTCGAAAGGATATTTTGTGTTTTTACCTAAGGATGCAGTATGTAGTCGTAAAGAGGAAAACTGGAAGACAGGCCTTCAGCTTAGCATCCTTTCAGGGGCTTTACCTGTTGATACCGAAACCATCACCTTTCAACTTTTACAAAAAGCAGGAACCGAAGAGTTTAAAAAATTATCGGTTTATTTTAAATAAAAAGCAATGAATTCAAAAAAAAGAAAATTTTTAAGTTTTTTTTCTTTGGGCGTTTTGGGTTTTTTGACTTATGGAGTTTTTAAAAACCTAAGTAGTTTATCTTCTCCCCCACCTAAAAAGGTTATGGTTCTTTTTGAGGAGATAGAAAAAGCCAAAGATATCCTTTTTAAAGAAAACTTTATTGTGATAAAAACAGGCACTAATTTTAAGGTTTTTTCCAGGAAGTGTCCTCATTTAGGCTGTTTGCTTAGCTATTCTCTTGAAGAGGGTTTGATCGTCTGCCCTTGTCATCAAAGTAAGTTTAATCTTTATGGAAAGTTTCTCTCTGGACCTGCAAAAAAAGACCTTACTACCTTAAATTACAGACTTACTTATCAGGGTTTAGAGGTTGAGGTTTTTTAGCTTTTCCACCTCTCCTAAGCTCAACTTGTTTATAGCCAATCTCTGTTTGATAAGCCTTATAATCTCCATTTTATCTGGGATAGTGGTTAGTTATCATTACTTTTATACCGAACCTCTCTACAGTGTAATTCAGTTAGAGTCATCGGTGCCTTTTGGTAGGTTCTTTAGAAGCCTTCACTATTTTTCTTCTCAACTTGCCTTAATTTCAACTTTTTTCCATCTGCTAGATAGCTTTTACAGAGGATGGCATCATAAAAAAATTTTTGTTGCCTGGTTGTTTTTGGTGTTAAGCTTTATCGTCCTTATTTTTGTAACGTTTACCGGTTATGTGATAAGGTTTGATGAGGTAGGGAAGCTTGCAGGAAGCATAGCTGAAAATCTTTGCTTAAGCATACCTTATGTAGGAGAAGCTTTAAGAGACCTTTTGTTCCCAATTTCTAAAGGAGGTCTTTATAGAGTTTATTTAGCCCATATCTATGGTTCTTTTTTGTTAGCCATAGGGCTTTTTGTTTGGCATGCCTCGATAAAACGGGTTCTAAGCCTTAAATATGCCCCTTATCTTTACCTAAACCTGAT
Organism: Thermodesulfobacterium hveragerdense DSM 12571; assembly: GCF_000423845.1. Taxonomy (GTDB): domain Bacteria; phylum Desulfobacterota; class Thermodesulfobacteria; order Thermodesulfobacteriales; family Thermodesulfobacteriaceae; genus Thermodesulfobacterium; species Thermodesulfobacterium hveragerdense. The sequence continues at coordinate 4,972 of NZ_AUIT01000014.1, forward strand.
TTTGCCCTTCATCTTTTATGTTCCTCTTGAGTCAGAGAAAGGAAAAACGGTAGTTACTGGTCCATGGTTTTTTTGGGGGGCTCAGGGACTTTTAAAGTTTTTACCCCCTTTGGGAGTACTTTTTTTAGCGGTTTTTTGGCTTGTTCTTTTAGGTTTTAAGCCTGCAAGAAAGTTTAGCCCCTGGATAGGTGGTGCTTTAATATTGTGGTTGTTAGTTTATTTTATTTTTAGCCTTATCATCTACAGAGATGCCCACACTTAAACGTTTAGCTAAGACTAAATCGTTTTGGATTTTATTAGGATTAACTATTTTCCTCTGTTTGTTCTATTCTGAAGCTAAAAAAGACAGACGAGAGGTTGCTAAGTTAACCTCAGGTGAGGTAGAGTTATGTATCACTTGTCATCAGGAGGTAGTCCCTGAAAAGGTGCACGAAAAAAAGGTCGTTGGTTGTTCTTCCTGTCATTTAGGGAATCCCTATACGTTAGACTTTAAAGAGGCCCATAAAAACATAGTAAAAAACCCCGGGGATCTGAGATATGTTAATCTTACCTGTGGACAACTAGGCTGTCATCCTACTGAGATATCGAAGGTAAAAAATTCTCTTATGGCTACCAATCATGGAATGATAAAAAGAGTCCTCGAAGTTTTTGAAGAAAAAGAGGTTTTATCTTTATATCCTAAGTTGAGTGTATCTCAACTTTATCACAGGGAGGTTTATCATAAAACCAGAAACAGCTTAGGTTTAGACTATTACCGAAAACTTTGTGGCAGTTGTCATCTTTGGTTAGAAAAGGGAAAACTCCCCTATTTTTTGAAAGAAAAAGGAGGGGGATGTTCTGCCTGTCATTTGGTAAAGGAGGAAGATGAGAGCCTCAATTCTTCTCGAAAAACCCATCCTAAACTGGTTAGATATCCTCCGATGGAAAACTGTGTAAGGTGCCATAACCGAAGTGGGAGGATAGGTTTTACCTACCAAGGACTTTATGAAAATGAACAAGGAGGGGTAGGGGATGAAGTTTGGGTTGACGGAAGATGGTTAGATCGGGTTTCTCCTGACATTCATTTCCAAAAAGGGTTAAAATGCGTAGACTGCCATACTAAAGAAGAAGTGATGGGAGATGGGAATTTTTACTACAGTTTGCATGAGGCTTTAGAAATCGAATGCCAAACCTGTCACGGAGGAGATGGGACTACTAAAAAAGGAAGGAAACTAAAAAATTTTCAGAAAAAAGGGACTCAGGCTTATTTAGAAATTAAAGGTTCTGAAAAACTACTTTTAATCAAAAAATCGGTTAGAGCTTGTAGCCTTTCTTATCATAAACGATTAACCTGTGTGAGCTGTCATGCCAAACATATGCCTGATTGCTATGGCTGTCACATAAAATATGACCCAAGAGACACCCATCTTGACAAAATACTTGCTAAGGAAACGAAGGGGCTCTGGATAGAGCATGAATCTTATAGAAGACTTGCACTTCCTACTTTAGCGGTGGAAGATAATCAAAGAGTGGTTACCGTTACCCCAGGCTGACAGGATTTTATCACCATCCTCTCAGAGACAGGAGAGGTAAAAAAAGAAATAACAAGCCTTACCTTTGCTAAACTTAACCCTCATAGCACGGGGAAACAGGGGCGTTCTTGTAAAAGTTGCCATCAAGACACAAAAACCTTAGGGTTAGGGTATGGAAAGGTGGTAAAAGGTAAAAATTCTATAGAGGTTGTAAACTTAGAAAAACCTTTTCTAAAATCTCCGCGGGTTTGTCTTTCTCAGATGGTTACCCTTAACGGAACTAAGCTGGTCAATTTTTCTCGGCCAAATCTTCGTCCTTTTAGTCAGGAGGAACTGGTAAAAATTTTAAGGGTGGGTTTTTGTCTAAACTGCCATTCTGAAAAGGATAAGATTTTTAAAAAATGGCCTCCTAAAAAGGTTTGCCCTTATGCTAAAAAATTTCAAATCAATTTCTAAGAGTCTTCTGAGTTTAGATGTTGAATAACCTTAGGTATTAGAAGAAAAGCAGGGAGAGAAACCAGAAAGGTTATACCAAAAAATAAGGTATACCCTAAATAGGTGGTTAAAACCCCTGATAAGCTTCTTGATAAGGTTAAAGAAAGGCTAAACAGAGTAGAAAAAACCGCATACTGGGTTGAAGAAAACTCTTTCTGACAGAGTTTGGTAAGAAAGGTAACAAAGGCTGCTGTGCCAAGGCCTCCGGTAAAGCTTTCGATTACAGAGGCTAAATAAACAGTCTCTTTGGGAAGAGCTGAAATAGAGGCGAAGGTATAACCTAAGTTGGAAAAGGCTTGAAATAAACCTAATGTTAGCAAGGATTTTTTGGCCGTCCATCTGCTGGAAAGATATCCTCCTAAAAGGGACCCCAGTATGGTAAGAATACTTCCGATAGACCCTGCGATCATCCCTATTTCTAACCGGGAAAAACCTCTGTCCACCCAAAAGGGATAAACCATCGCCCCAAGCAAAGAATCCCCTATTTTGTAAGTAAAGACAAACAAGAGAAGGGTGAAAACCCCTTTCCTTTTTAGTATCTCAGCGATGGGTAGAATAAACTGCTCTTTTAGAGAATAAGTTTTTTTAGGTGGGTTGTGTTTAAGAAAAGGGTTGAGTAGTAAAAACAGCCCTATGGATAAACCTATAAGAAAGATTAGATAAAATACCGGTTTAAACCCTAAGTAATGGCTTACCGCAACCAACCCACCTCCAAAAGTAATCAGGGCTAATCGATAGGCTGCTATCCTTAGGCCATTGGCTTTTCCTAAGGTAGCAGTAGGGATCCACTCTACCACAAAACCATCGGCAGCGGTATCAAAAACCGAAGAAAAAAAACAAAGCAGGATAAGCAAGATGAAAAAGGTGAGTCCTTGGGGAGGAGTAAAGGCTAAAGATAAGATAACTATCCCGATGTTTATTAAAGATATTCCCATCCAAAAAGTTTTATTAAAATACCGGTCTATCAAAGGAGCCCAGAAAAGTCTTAGACTCCAGGGCAAACTTGCTAAAGAAAAAAGTCCGATGTGTAGCAAACTTATTCCTTCTGTCCTTAAAAATACAGGAATAAAGGTATAGAAAAACCCAAAAGGAAGGCCAGAAAAGAAATAGATAAGACTTAGATAAATAAGTTTTTGAGTTTCTTCTGGGAATTTTCGCATATAACCTACTATTTTACAACCAATTTTTAAGATTGGCACGTTATTTTTTGTCTGGGTAAAACCCAAAAATGTTTTAAAATATGATCGAAAAAGAATTAGGAGGCTTTCTTAAATGCTTTATGAAATAAACGTAAAAGTTCCCAGAGAAAAAGAGGAAGAAATAGAAGAAGTGCTTTATCAGTTGCTTTCTCAAGGTTGGGAAACAGCCTATCAAGAAGACAAGGTGGTTTTTAGGTTTTACTTTAAAGAGGATAGTCCAGCATTAGAAGAAATTGAGAAAGCCTTAGCTAAATACCCTTTTGTGGAGTTAGAATATAAAGTTTTTGAAGAAAAGAACTGGGCAGAACTTTGGAAAGCAAACTTTAAGCCTTTAAAAGTGGGGAAGCATCTTTGGGTTATTCCTCCCTGGGAAGAAGGTTTTAGCACGCAGGGTCAGGTGGTGATCGTAATAGAACCAGGGCAGGCCTTTGGAACAGGGCATCATCCTACAACCCAGATGATGCTTGAGTACATAGAATACTTTGCCTTGACTAAGGGACAAAACAGTCTTTATAAGGTGCTTGACCTTGGCTGTGGAACAGGTATCTTAGCCATAGCCTGTGCTAAACTTTTACCTAAAGCCAAAATCTGGGCAGTAGACATAGATGAAGAAGCTCTAAAAGCCTGTTTGGAAAATCTTCAGTTAAACCAGGTAGAAGGAAGGGTTTTGGTAAGTAAGGAAGTCCCTGCTGAAAAGTTTGAGTTGATACTTGCCAACATAGGCTATAGAGAGCTTAAAAATCTTTCTCAAAAGATGGTTGAAATCTCTGAGAAAGGAAAAACAAATATTTTTTTAACAGGCATCTTAACCGAAGATGCAGAGGAGATGTTAAGAATATATGAAGCTTTAGGTTATCGGTTGTTAGAAAAAAAGTTTTTAAAAGAGTGGGCCTTTCTGTGGATGGAGTTTTAAACTGTTGTTAACCTATGTCTTATGGTTCTTGCCAAATTTTTAATTCTTTCTATGTCTTCCCAAACAGGTTTTTTAAAGGCAGGAAACACCGAGTTGTTGTGGAAGATAGGGTCATCTTCTAAGGGATAGCGGGAGTAAGTTTTAGCCAGTTCAAAAAAAGGAGTCCCTGGGATAGGTGAAAACTCTGCTAAACAAGGACTTACTCCTATTTTTTCAAGGAAAAATAGGGCCTTTTCCACTTCTTTAAAGTTTTCTTCAGGGATTCCGTAAAGAACATAGGCTCCTAATTCTTTGGCAGTAAACCCTGCCTGCTTAAGGCAGTAGGCTGCCTCTATGAATTCTTCAAGAGTAACTTTATGGTCAAACCGATTTTCTACCCTTTCAAGCCCAAGTCTTATGGTTTTAAATCCTGCTTGTTTTAAAAGTAAGGTAACCTCTTTATCTATAAACCTTGCATGCACTGCATTAGGGGTATGAAACCTTATGTTGAGTTTGGAATCGATAATCTTTTCTAAAAAGGGTCTTAATTTTTTTTCAAAATTAAAAAGTAAGGCATCGTCATAAAAAGCAAAATCTTTAACTCCGTAGGTTTTGTGCCAAAAAAATACCTCTTCCCAAATCTCTTCAGCTGCCCTTTCTTTATAACAAGGATAAAGCTTTTTAGAAGCACAGTAAGGACAGTTAAATGGGCACCCCAGACTGGTCATGATAACCACGTAAGGTATTCTGGTTTGCAGGTCAAAAATAGGATAGTCATGAATAAAAGGTGGATTAGAAGGAGCAAAGTCCCTTTTAATCTGGGTGAGGAATTCTTCCTCTTCTTGGGTAACCACAAAGGTTTTTGTGTCTGGATAGTGTGATAAAAACTGTAAGAGGTGGTCTTTACAGAGTTTAGCGTAGATTCCTCCTATGTAAATCGGGGTTTGAGGATAATTTTTAGCAAAAAAATCTATAAGAGAGAAAAGCCCAGGATACCAGTAGGTAAGGGTGGTGGTAATAAAGACTGCTTTAAATTTAAGACGAGATATTTTATGCTTAAAGGTTTCGAAAGGAAGTCCATAGCGATAAAACCTTCTTGGTACGTCTTGAAAAAAATAGGGTTTTGGCACAGGTTGTTTATAAAAATGACCTGTTCCAAAGCTCCTTCTCTTAGGAAGCTTAGGTAGTTCTTCTGCAAAGGGGTCAAGCAGGTCTAAATAATAAATTTTATATCCTAACTTTCTTAACTTACCCCCTATATATAGTAATCCATAAGGTTTAAGCCAGAAATCATAGGCAGAAAAGTCATATATCCAAGGATTAATAAATAAAAAATCTACTTCCAACTTTTACCAGCTAAGCCCCACCACACTTCTTCCGGCTGCTTTGGCAAGCTCAGAAATACCGCCATCAAGGACTATAGCTTTATACCCAAGCATGTTAAGAGGTAAACTGGCAGCAATCGCTCTGGCTCCGGTGTGGCAAACTACCACGATTAATTTATCCTTAGGAAGGTTCTTAAGGTTTTCCTCTTTAAAAAGTTCATGCATCGGTATTTCTATCGTGTTAGGAATAGACACCCTAACAAAATTTTTTTCTTGAGGGGTTCTTATGTCCAAAACCACAAAAGGTTCTTTTTTCTCAATCATCTCAAACAGATTTTTTACACTTATCATACAGGGTTTCTTAGCTATTACCTCTGGTGTAAGCTTAGAGAAAAAACTATCAAACTTTTTAGCAAGTTCTACATCATAACCCCAACCCTGCCCTAAGTATAAAACACAAATCAACAACCCTAATCCAACTTTCTGTAAAATCCCTTTCATAGGCCCCTCCTTTTTATTATTTTTAAAAATTATAAAACACAAATTATTCTAATTCAAGAGGAAAGGGGTTTAAAAAGACCTGGTTTTTGAGGTAATGGTCTTCAAACCTAAACGTCCAGGCTCTAAGAATTTCAAGAAGGGTGTTTTTGGAAGCTTTCCCTTTTTTGTAGCGTTCTATCAACCATAGAAAGTGTTTCCTTTCTCCAGGTGTTAGTTTAGAAGAGAAATGGCCAAACACATGAAGTAATACATTTATTTCCTTTCCTTTTGTAGGAGGTTGAGATAAGACTTTTTTAAAAAGGGTTTTGTAGTTTTCCAAGGTTTGATTAAAAGGGAAAATTTTTCCCCAGGCAACCAGTTGTCCTAACTTTTTAAGTCCTTCTGGTGAATAGCTCATCAAAAGATATTTATATCTTTGATGAAAGGCTATAAGGTCTTTGAAAGATTCTGCTTTGGTTAAAAAGTTTCTTAGGTCTGCCAGACTAAAAATCTTTGTGAGAAAGTTTTCTCTAATAAAAGGATCATGAAGCCTTCCGTCGTCTTCGACAGGAATGTCAGGAAAGATTTTCTCAGCCTCTATCGCAAAAATACCCTTTCCTCTACCGATAGGAAAGGTGCCTTCTCTATCTTTATACCAGCGGGTTCCAGAAACTCCGCAGGAAGGAGATCGACTTTTTAACAAAAAACCGTCTATATCTTTAAGGTTCTCAAGAAATTTTTTAGAAAAGTTTAACATTTCTTCTGTCAAATCTCTTTTTTTAGCTGGTTGAAAGACTCCAAGTTTCCCCTCTTTTTTGTAGACAATAATCCTATCTCGTGGTACAGGAAGACCTATGTCTACTTCTGGGCAAACCTTTACAAACTCACAGAAATTAGAGAGTTTTTTAGATAAAGGAAAAATAATAGGATTTCCGTCATATCTCGTGTTTTCTCCTAAAAGGCAGGTGCTTATAACCAACTTAGGTTTTAGGTGATTTGTGTCCATTTTAAAGTTCTTATAACTTAGTTATACATAAAAATATTATAAAACTTAATTCCATAAAGGAAAAGGTCATAGTGTTTCATTCGATAGAGAAAAATTGAGATGTCTGATTTTACTAAGTTTAAAACCTTATTTTTTGAGAACACGTTGGCAAAACCAAAAATTAAGATAAAATTTTTACTTAAAAAATCTTATTAAGGAGGGTTACCTTGAATCCCAGAATAGTGTTTTTCGATACCACCCTTAGAGATGGAGAGCAGTCTCCTGGGGTATCATTGGACTTAAAACAAAAGATAGAGATAGCCAAGGCTTTGGAAGAGTTAGGTATAGACGTAATAGAGGCAGGGTTTCCTATAACATCTCCCGGGGATTTTGAGGGAGTAAAAAACGTGGCTAAGGAGATGAAAAGATGTACTGTTGCGGCCTTAGCCAGGGCTAATCAAAAAGACATAGAGGTAGCCTGGGAGGCTATCAAGCACGCTGTGTCTCCCAGGATCCACACCTTTATAGCTACTTCTGACATTCATCTTAAGTATAAACTGAAAAAAGACAGGTCTCAGGTATTAGAAATTGCCAGAGAAGCTGTAAAGTATGCCTGCTCTTTGTGCCCTAACGTTGAATTTTCTGCCGAGGATGCAACCAGAAGTGATTGGGAATATTTGGCTCAAGTGGTGATAGAGGTGGTAAAAGCAGGAGCCACCACCATCAACATTCCTGATACCGTGGGTTATACAGTCCCTCAGGAGTATTATAACCTGTTTAAATTTTTGGTAGAAAAATTGATAGCTGCTGGATACGAAGAAGACCTGAAATCTGGGCGTTTAAGACTTTCTGTTCATTGCCATAACGACCTTGGGCTTGCGGTTTCTAATTCCCTTTCTGCCATCTTAGCCGGTGCAACTCAAATAGAAGGTACGATAAACGGTATTGGAGAAAGGGCAGGAAATGCTGCCTTGGAAGAAGTTATAATGGCTCTAAAAATTAGAAAAGACTTCTTTGAAAGGTCCTTAGGATATCCTTTAGAGGTAAACATTGCTACTAAAAAAATAGTTCCTACCAGCCAGCTTGTTTCCAAATATACCGGAATGTTGGTACAGCCTAATAAGGCTATTGTTGGAGCCAATGCCTTTGCTCACGAATCTGGTATCCATCAACATGGTGTTATCTGTGAACGAACGACCTATGAGATTATTAAGCCAGAAGAGGTAGGTTGGACTGGGTCTGCTATCGTTCTCGGTAAACACTCAGGAAGACATGCCCTGTCTTTTAAACTAAAAAGCAGAGGCTGGCAGTTTGATGATACCGTTTTAACTAAGGTTTTTGAAAAGTTTAGGGAAGAAATAAAGGATGTTTTAAGAAAGATTGAAGAAGAACATTTAGAAGGAATCCTTCTAGATCTCTTTTGTGAAAAAGAGTATCGTTATGAGTTAGTTTCTTCTCAGGTGATAAGTGTATTGAGTGGCTCATTAAAGCCGGTTGCTCAGGTAGAGATAAGAGATAATCTTTCCGGAAATAAAGTAGCTGTAGGTTTAGGGATAGGGCCTATAGATGCAGCCTATAAAGCAGTAGCTCAAGCCTTAGGTTATAGTTTTAATGGAGAAGAAAAAGATAAAAAAAATCTCAAACTCGTAGATTTTAACATCAGTGCCCTTACAGGTGGGACCTCTTCTGAGGGAGTCTGTAGTGTGATCATAGAAGACGAACCAGGGTTAAAAACCGCAGGGCTTGGTAAAGACGGAGATATCGTTATAGCAAGTATTAAGGCTTTCTTAAAGGCTTTAAACCGGTTAGAAGTTTTAAAAATAAAAGAAAAAGAGCTGAAAAGCCAGGTATTAACCTTAGCAAAATAAGTTTTTAGCCCTTAGCCTCAAAAATAAGGTTAATTTGAGGCTAAGGGTTTGGTTTTTCAAGATATTTTCTTTCTAATAAATATAACCTTTCAGAAGCTTTGTTAGCCCACTCAGAATTTGGTTCAAGTAAAACAACCGAATTCCATAAATCTTTAGCCAATTTAAGATCGCCTTCTCTAAAGGCTATTTCTCCTAAATAAAAGCGTGCTTCACTGGAATATTTGTCTATTTCTAAGGCCTTTTTAAAATAGAACTTGGCTGAGGTAAGGTCGTTTTCACTAAGATATACATAACCAAGATAGACTATAGCCTTTGGATATCTTGGATTTTCTCTAAATGCTTCAATCAAAATGCTTTTAGCTTTTTCCTTTTGGTCTAAGAGAAAATAAGCCCATCCTAAATTGGTTTTAGCCATGTAAGCATTGGTATAGTAAGGATTCTGAATCGCCTTTTCCAGATATTCTATGGCTTTATGATAATTCTGTTGTAAGAGCATCAAAGAGCCAAGGTTGTTATAGGCCTCTGAATAATCAGGTTTAATGCTGATAGCGTCTTTAAAAGCTTGTCTGGCTTTTTCGTAATCTTTTTTACCTATGTAGGCTAATCCTAAAAGGTTATAAACCTCTGGGTCACATTTTTCTTTTTTGTTTTGCAAGGCTTTTTTGAGATCTTCTATCGTTCCTGGATTGGTGGCGTTTTCTAAAAGTTGTAAAATTCTTCTTATGTCACAGATATCACACTGGCTTGATTTTTCCGCTAATTCAAGCTCTTTTAAAGCCTCGGTATAACGTTTTTCTTGAATAAACGTCTGAGCGATTTCTTTATGAGAAGAGATTTTTTGCTCAAAATACTGAGAACTTGCTCTACATCCTCCTAAAACCAAAGTAAAAACAACACCTAACCCTAACCACACTAAATGTTTTTTCATAGGCTTAACCCTCTAAAAATTTTAAAAATACCTTTCTTGTCCTTGGTCCGTCATATTCTGCAAAAAAAATCCTTTGCCAGGTACCTAAAACGGGCTTTCCTTTTTCTACAATAAGGGTTAAGGAAGGTCCTGTTATAGAAGATTTCACATGTCCTGGGGAGTTTCCTTCCAGATGTTTGTAAGGAAGGTTTTCTGGTGCTATCCTTTCAAAAGCCATGAGCAGGTCTTCTTTTACAGATGGATCAGCCCCCTCATTAATAATAATACCTGCTGTGGTGTGAGGGACATAAAGTACACAAATTCCATCTTTAGGAGGGAGCTTTTTTAAGACTTCTTCAGTTATGTCAAGCAACTCAACCTTTTTATGAGTTTTAACAGTAATAACTTCCATGTTATTTTCTATATACCTAAAATTTAAAAAAGTCAATGCCTAAAAAATCAAAAAAGGGGTTAAACCCTCAACAAACCTCCGTTAACATGAAACACGCAGCCTGTGATATAGCTTGCCTTTTCACTGGCTAAAAAAGAAACAAGATAGGCTACTTCTTCAGGAGTTCCAGGTCTTTTTAAAGGAATTTCTTGCAAAAAAGCTTCTCTAACTTTTTCAGGTAGTTGGTTTGTCATGTCAGTTTCTATGTAGCCTGGAGCAATAGCATTAACCGTTATGTTTCGCGAAGCAACCTCTAAAGCTAAAGCTTTAGTAAAACCTATGATCCCAGCCTTAGCTGCTGCATAGTTGGTTTGTCCAGCATTACCACTAAAGGCTACCACCGAAGAGATGTTGATTATTCTCCCCCATTTAGCTTTTGTCATCATCGGGAGAACTGCTTTGGTAACATAAAAAACCGAATAGAGGTTGGTTTTAATAACCAAATCCCAGTCTTCTTCTTTCATCCTTAAAAACAAAGCATCTCTGGTGATCCCTGCGTTGTTTACTAAGATTTGAATAGGTCCGACAACTTCTTCCACTTCTTTTATAGCTTTTTGAACCTCTTCAGGGTTGGCTACGTCAAACTTAGAAAGATAGGCCTTGGTCCCAAGCTTTTCTATTTCGGTAGCCAACTTTCTTGCCTTTTCTTCAGATCCTTTGTAATTGATAACTATTTCCGCTCCATCTTTTGCAAGTTGATAGGCTATCGCCCTACCTATCCCTCTTGAGGCTCCTGTTACTAAAGCCACCTTTCCCTTAAGTTCCATGTTTGATCACCTCCTTTTGCAACATTTTAGTGTTTATATAATTAGCTAAAATAAAACCTAAAATAGCCTCCTCTTCCATCGCTTGCTGGATGTAGGTTAAGTTAGCATGACCTAAGTGCTTGGCCAGTTTATCGCAGAAGAAGTTCCTACAAAAAACAGGGGTAAGGATAAGGATACATCCTTTTTCTCCTAAGAAGAGACAGTCTTCCTCTCGATAAGTATTAAAAGCAAGGGGTAAACCATGGGTTTCTGAAAGCAGAAGGTTTATCAAAAACTCAGCAGGACTTAGTTTCCATTCTAACCCAGCTTTACAACACTTTTCTCCTGAGTTTGCACAAGCACTGCAAAAAGCAAAAGACCCTTTTTCTATAAAGGCTTGACGACTTTTTTCTATGGCTTTTTTTAATAATTCGAGTTTCTCCTGAATAAAGGGGTCTTTTAAAAGTAAATCTTTTTTTTCGTAATAAAAGGAAAGCCAGTGGTTGAAATAGGCTAAACTGTCTTTCATAATGAAAAGTCTATGGGTTTTCCGCTTACTTCATTTAAAACCAACCCTGTAAGGATTTTAGGATAAAAAAACGTGCTTTTATGAGGCATTCTTTTCCCTTGCAACGCAACCTCTTTTAAGATTAAAGGAGAAAGCTCAGGGAAAATTACTCCAATTTCTTGATCTTTGATATGGTTAAACACCTGTTTTACCTCAGACAAAAATTCAACCTGATTTTGTTCCTTTAGTATCTCTTCTTTAATTTTAAAGGCTTGTTCTATCAGGGACAAAAAGTTGTAAAGGATTAGTTTTGAAAGCACTGGATCTTTCTGTTGAAAGCGCTCATACACTTCTTGTTTTATCCTGAAAATCATCACTTTATTTTTAAAGCAAATACCAAAATCCCTTTCTTTTATTTTAAAAAAATTCTGAGAAAAATTAATAGGCTCTGTGGTGTAAACTTTTTCTGCCCAATTTTTTAAGGCTTGAATTAAATCTTCAGCGTTTGGTAAACGATAGATTCTATGAGTAGGGAGCATAAGAAGGTTTGGCTCTTCTATAGGGCAAACATACATGGCTATGTAATGATAATCCCTTGGAGGGGTTGTGCCTAATTTATTTTCCATGTATTCTTTATATCTCAGGGCAGTGGTGTATCTGTGGTGTCCGTCTGCGATGTATATTTTTTGATGTTTAAGATAGTCGGTCACTTCTCTTATTATGTCTAACTCAGTGACTTGATAAAGGCGATGGGTTTGTTGATCAAAGGTTGCCTCATAAAGCAGATCTTTAGGACTATAAGAAAGTGTGAGAAGGGAAGGATCTTCATATATCCCAAAAATCTGACTGAACTGAAACCCAGTAGTCTTAAGCAATTTAAACCGATCTTCTGTTATCTTTGGGAACACCTTCTCATGGGGTAAAACTACTCCTTCTTCAAAGGGGTGGAGCTTTACCAGTAGAATCCACCCTTTTCGGGAAAAGATTTTCTGCTCTCTTACAAAGGATAGTTCATAAAAATAGAGACAGGGTTTAGGTTCTCTTACAAGGATTTGCGACCTTATCCACTCTTCCAAAAGGTGTTTAGCTTTTTGGTAGGTTTCAGGAAGCTCCAGATGAAAGATGTTATAAGGACTTTTTTTCTGATAAAAAACCTTTTCTTCTTCGCCCACCACATCGTAAGGAGGGGCAACTACTTCTTCGATGTTTACTTTTTCGGGATTATATCTCCAGCCATAAAATGGAAGACAATCAGGCATGATTTTGATCTCCTTCCCAGATAATTAAAAAAGTTTCTCTAAATCTACCAAAAAATTCAGGTTTGACAATAAGCTTGGGTTTTTTATCCTCTGGAAAAAAGACAGAAAGAAATTAAACTTTGAAACATGCTAAAGAAAAAATGGGGACAACATCTTTTGGTTTCATCTGGGGTGTTAGAGCGTTTGGTTGAACTTGCTGAGATAAAAGAAGAGGTGGTGGTAGAGATTGGTCCAGGTACAGGGAACCTTACCAAAAGACTGCTTGCTACCCCCCTAAAGCGCCTTTATCTTCTGGAAATAGACCCAGAGATGGTAGAGAAACTTAAAGTTAGTCTAAACGACCCTCGGTTGGTTATCTTTCAGACCGACGCTACCACCTTTGATTTTAACACCTTAAATGAAAGGGAACTCAAACTCATAGGTAACCTTCCTTATAACGTTGCCAGCCTTATCATAGAAAATACGATATACCATAAACATCTTGTATACCAAGCCTTTTATATGGTTCAAAAAGAGGTAGCTGAAAGACTTATCCAGCAAAAATCATGGCTTTCTGTTTTTGTAAACACCTTCTATCAGCTTGAATACCTGATGAGTATTCCTCCGAGGTTTTTTATTCCTCCTCCTAAGGTGAATTCAGCCTACCTTAAGTTTACCCGAAAAAGCTTTGATGAAATAAAAGATTTGAAAAAATATAAAAGTTTTTTGGTAAAACTTTTTAGCCAAAAAAGAAAGATGTTAAAACAAAAAATACCACCTGAAATTTTAGAAAAAGCCTCTATTTTACCTGAAAAAAGAGTAGAAGAACTTAAACTTTCAGATTTTATAACTTTGTATCAGGTTGGGGTTCATTAGAGGGTTTTTCAGAAAGAGGTTTATAGACTAAATTTTCTGAAGTCTGGTTAGAAGGAGGATTTTTGGGAGTTTCTCTTATTTTGTTGATAGCCTCTAAGTGTTCTTTATAGGTTACAGAAAACACGTGAGAACCGTTACCTGCAGCTACAAAATAAAGATAAGGCACCTTAGCCGGAAAAAGTACTGCTTTTATGCTTGCTTCTCCAGGATTACCTATGGGGGTAGGGGGTAGGCCAGGATTTAAGTAGGTGTTGTAGGGACTCTTTACCTGGTAATAATCTTTGTAAGTTAAACGTCTAAAAGATTTTAAGGCATAGTTGATGGTAGGGTCAGCTTGAAGAGGCATTTTTTTCTTTATTCTGTTTAAATAAACCGCAGCGATTACTGGTTTTTCTGAGTTTAGATAAGCTTCTTTTTCTACTATAGAGGCTAAAATGATTACTTCTTTTAATGATTTTTTCTGCTTTTTGGCTATTTCCTCGTATTTTTTCCAGTGTTTCCAGAAGTTATCTACCATGGTTTTTACTACCTGCCCTGGATGAGAGTTTCGGTAAAAATAATAGGTATCAGGAAAAAGGTATCCCTCTAAGGTGGGTCCAGGTAATCCATATTGTTTAGCTGTTTGAGGACTTTCAGCCAACTTAAGAAAATCTTCCTTATTGCAGATTTCATTTTTTTCGAGTAAATCAGCGATTTGCCAAAGAGTGTATCCCTCTGGTATGGTTATCTTTGTAGCTAAAACTTTTCCCTCTACTAACATGGTAAGAATTTCTGATAGAGGCTGGTTAAGGTAAAAGCCGTATTCTCCTGGTTTTAGTTTATGGTAATAACCTTTCCTTAAGGCTTCCAGATAGAATACTAAGGAACTTTTGATAATACCTTGTTTTTTAAGCTTTTTAGCTATGCTCCAGACACTCTCTCCTTTTTTGATTTCTACAACCTTAAATTCTTTGGTAGGGCCTTTTACCACAGGTTCTAACCCTTCAAAATAGTATCCCAAAAAAAACAAGACCAAGCTGCAAAAAATTACCAACCCAAAGGTTAACATCCATTTCTTGTTTTTACGTCTTGAGAACTTCATAATTGATGGTATCCTTTAAAAAGTTTTAAAAGGAGGAAAAGATGATAGACGAAAAAGTCCTAAAAATTTTAGAAAAAGAAGCCATAGAAAACCCTCATTCCCCTTTTGCACAACATAAGTTAGCTATAGCTTACTTTAATTTAGGAAAATTACAAGAGGCTAAAGAGGCGTTTAAAAAGGTGTTAAAACTTGATCCCTATCATTTTGAGGCTATGGTTAACCTTGGCATTATATTAGCTCAAGAGGGAGAACTTGAAGAGGCTAAAAAGGCCTTTAGCTTTACCCTTAACTTTTATCCCAAATCTGTAGAGGCCTGGGTAAACTTAGGGTTGATAGAGTTTCAATTAGGTAACCTGGATGAGGCAGAAAAATGTTATAGGAAAGCTTTAGAGATAAACCCTGATTTTATCCCTGCCATGATAAATCTTTCTACCATTTTGATAGAAAAGGAGCTTTTTGCAGAGGCTATTACTATGTTAGAAAAAGCAAAATCTCTTGCTCCTCAAATGGCTACTCTTTACAATAATTTAGCCGTAGCTTATTATTATCAGGGAGACATAGATAAGGCCAGAGAAAACTTAGCACAAGCTAAAAGCTTAGGTTATCCAGTAAGCGTAGAGTTTGAGGAGCTTTTAAATGAAAAAGCCCGTTCCTAAACCTCCCACCTGTCCTTTTTGTGGGAGGTTTATCAAAAAACCAGAGCTTTTACCTATAGGTTTTTCTGACTTAGAGGCTGGTGTATGCGAATGTGGGAGTGTCTATGTGTGTGATGTGACCGGACACAACCGAGGAAATGCTTTTATAGAGGCTCTCTTTCTTGCTACTGCAGGTGATTGGGATTTAATGTGGGAGTTGATTCCTGAAGAAGACTATAAAGAAGTTTGGGTCGAAGATTATGATTTAAAAACCCATACCATCCTTCCTATGCCAGCTACCTCAAGGGTGGTCTCTAAGGGAGCGCTTTGTTTTTTAAAAGTAGCAGATGATATCAGAGAATTAAAACACTTAAAACTAAGTCAAGCTTTGCAAAAGGAACCTCTCTCTGAAGTGGACTTTAACAAACCTAAGAGGAAGCTTTCTAAGAGGGAAATAGAAGAGTTAATCGAAAAGGAAGATTTCAACACCTTTAGTGCTTATATAGTTTCTGAACCTTTAAACCTCAACGTGCTTCAGAAGTTTTTCTATCATCCAGACCCTGTTTTTCGTAGAAAAGCGGTGGTTGCGTTGGGTAAAGTATCTCCTGCCTTAGCTAAGGTCTATCCAGAAAAACTTTTAGACTTTATAAAAAGGCTTCTTTATGCTGCTGCTGATTCTGCGTCTTCTGCCTGGGGGGCTCTTGAAGCAGTAGGAGAGATCATAAGAGAGACAGGAGACAGATATGCTATTTTTATAAAAAACCTGTTAGCTTTCTTGAGGTTCCCTGAATATCATGTTTACGTCATTTATGCGATTTACCGGATTTCTGAAAAGAATCCTGAAGTTTTAAAAAAACATAGCTATTTCTTACTTTTAGACCTGATAGAACACTCCTCTTCTGAAATAAAAGCTTTGATTTTAAAGACTTTTGTTAATCTTGGGTCTAAGGAGATATCTCCTTATTTAGATAAGCTAAATCCTGAGGAAGAAACCGAAGTTTTTAATCACAAAACCTTTTCATATGAGAAGGTTAAATTAAAAGACATCATACAACAAATAAAAAGGGGTTAACATGGAAGGTAAGGACTTTATCGAGAAAAGAAAAGAGTTTTATTTTAAACAGATGGGGATTTCAGAGGAGTTGAAACCAGGATATGAACTCTGTATAGAAGCCCATAAGTGTTGGACTGAAGGGAGAGTTCTTGATACCATAGAACTTATGGAAAGGGCCTTAGAGTTTTTTCAAGAACATCAGGCATATAAAGAAATGGCTAACATCTTAGACTTTTTAGGAGATGTATACCATATGAGAGGAAATATAGAAAAGGCTTTAAGGTGTTATAAAGCCTGTTTAGATGTATGTGAAACCGCAGAAGATGAATTTAGTGTGGCGGTTATAGTAGAAAAGATCATACATGTTTATCGTACAAAAAATGAATACGATAAAATGCTTCCTTATCTTTACAGAAACTTAGAGATAGGAGAAAAATATAAAGATGCCCATCGAGCAGCTCGTGCCTTGGTGGGTATAGGGGATGTTTATAGATTTCAGAACAACTTTGAGGCAGCTAAAGAGGCTTATTCTTTAGCCTATAAAATATACAAAGGGATGGGAGCTGGAGAACTTGCAGAAAAGGTAAAAGAAGGGTTAGAACTTTTAGAAAAGGAGCAATCTAACTTAAATACCAAAGATTAATCTCCATAACCAGGTAGTTCTATATGGGTGCAACTTCCTGACGGACAGGAATGAGATTCTGTGATCCTTGGTTTGTCTGAAGATCCCTCTGAACCACTAACGATAGAGTTTACCACACTCATCAGTCTTTTAACGTTTTTGCTTTTGCAGTTTTTACACTCAACTAAGCCTAACTCCTCTTTTTTTTTCAAAAAAACTTCAAACTCTGTTTTACAGTCTTCACACTTAAACTCATAGATAGGCATTAACACCACCCTCCTTTTAGATTTACCTGATGTGTAATTATATCAAAGATTTTAAAAAAACCAAACATTACTGAGAACTACAGTTTATCTTTACCCTGATAAAGTTATGAGCTTTAACTTCACCAAGGATTTCTTTTATCACCACCTTTTCTCCCAAATTCACCCTTATAGTACTTAAGGGAAACAAAGAAGAATTACATTTTTCATTTTCTATCTTAATCATAACCCCTTCTGGCAAGTATTTTATGTTGGTTATCATCCCAGAGATAGGAGCTCTAATAAAAACAGGAGGGGTTAGTTTAAAACTATATTCTCCTGGCTTAATAGCCTCTCCAGAAACAGGATTTATAGCTTGAGAAATAATTTGTTTGTTAAACAAAGACATGTTGATAAGCTCTGCTTTTTTATGTTCTAAAGATAATTTCTCTTGGTTTAGTTGGATTATTTTTTTGAGTAAAGTTTTCTCTAAAAACCTGTTTAAAGGATATTCATCCTTTAGATAAGAGATCTGATGGTTTTTGATAAAAAGTTTTAGATATTCTTTCAAAACCTCTTTCTTAGTTTTTTCTATGTCTGTTATTTTTCTTTCGATATCCTTTAAATTTAAGTCTTGAGCAGGAAGACATAAAGCATTATTTTTTGAGAACATCAGAATAAGACACCCTAAGAGGGTTAAAATTTTTCTATATTT
Organism: Thermodesulfobacterium hveragerdense DSM 12571; assembly: GCF_000423845.1. Lineage (GTDB taxonomy): Bacteria > Desulfobacterota > Thermodesulfobacteria > Thermodesulfobacteriales > Thermodesulfobacteriaceae > Thermodesulfobacterium > Thermodesulfobacterium hveragerdense. The sequence goes on from NZ_AUIT01000014.1 coordinate 22,802, forward strand.
CATAACCCCAAAAACTTATCCACACAATTAAAAAAGGTATTAATACTACCAAAAGTATAAAATACACCAAAGGATACCAGGAATTTACCCAAAAGCTATCTAAAAGAGGAAAGTTTATAATACTTGTTAAAGAATTTACTGCTAAGTAAAAGGTAGCCCCTGAACTAAAGAATCCTAAGGTTATGATAAAAACCAAAAAACTAAACCTGATGAATTTTAAATAACAAGGGTTACCTCCTAAAAGAAGGATCAATTTATATTGTTGATAAAGCAGGTTGTTCAATAAGGTATTTATAAAAAATATAGCCCCGATATAAACTATTATCCAGCTAAACCAAAACCCAATTATCCCTGATTTAAGAAAAAAGCTTAGTTTTAGAAACTTAAAATATTTAGGGGTTTGAAGCTCTAAAGCAGGAGTTGATGCGGCGATTAGTTTTAAACGCTCTGTAAGTTCTATATAACTTCCCAAAGATTTAGGATAAATTTTGATGAGAAAAGGTAAGTTTTCCTTGAGCTCTTTTTCAGTAAAAATTTGGGTTATTTCCTTGGGAAGGGTTTTTTGAGCTTGTTTTAGGACCATTTCTGGAGTAACTACTTCAATTTTTTCTGTGAAAGAAGAAAAACTGTTTTGTAGTTCTTTAATAAAAAGTTCTAACTGTTCTTGGTCTTTAGGATAATAAAAGAGGATTAAGGTTATTTGATCTTTCCAGTGTTTTTCTAAGGTAAATAAAATTCCATAAGCATAAATAAGGGCTAAAGAAAAAAAATTCCAAAAAAAGAAAAATAGGATAAAAAAAAGATAATAAAGTAAACCCTTTTTAATCTCTAACTTAGCAAGAAGTTTGAACATTTTCTACCAACCTTCCTTGTTCTAATCTAAGAATTTTTCCCGCGTTAAGTTGTAGGATAACTGGGTCATGGGTAGCAAGAATTACCGTTTTTCCTGCTTGTTGATATTCTTGAAATATCTTAATAATTTCCCTTATGCTTTCAGGATCAAGATTTCCTGTAGGTTCATCAGCTATTAACAATTCAGGGTCTCTAATGATAGCTCTTACAATACCTACTTTCTGTTGTTCACCTCCTGAAAGTTCTTTTACTTTTTTGAAGGCCTTGGCAGCAAGGTTAAATCTTTCAAGATAGTTTAAGATGTGAAATTTTATTTTAGGTAATTTTTTTTGACTTAGGATTAAAGAGATTTTTATGTTTTCAAAAACCGTTAAGTCTGGTATTAGTTTGTAATCTTGAAAAATGATACCCCAATTCCGTCTTAGATGTAAAAAATTTTGTTGTTTAAGCTTAGAATAAGGGAGGTTTTTGTAAAATATTTCTCCGTCGGTAGGCGTTTCTTCTCGGTAAAGTAACTTTAAAATGGTTGTTTTTCCTGCACCAGTCGGTCCGGTTAAGACCAAAAAATCTCCTTCTTTTACGATAAAAGATACTTCATCCAGCACTTTAAAATAGGGATTATAAACTTTGGTTACCTTTTCTATAACAAAAATTTCCATAACATTTTTGAGTATATCTAAAAATTTATCTATGGCAACCAAAATTTTATAGTAGCAAAAGGTAAAAAAAACTAAAAAACCAAAGCAAAAAAGAAAAATTTAGAGAATTAATTAGAAAATCAACCTTAATTTAAATTTTTTATTCTTGACATATAATTCAAGATCAATAAAATGTATTCTATACAAAAACTGTAGGGAGGGTACAATGGGCGAGGTGAAAAAACATGATACACCAAAAGTAGACCAGCTTAAAACTGGTCCGTGGCCAAGTTTTGTTGATGACATTTATTCTTATGCTGAGAAGCACAAGAAGCAGGCCTGTTTTGACATAATGGGTCAGATGGAGCTTTCCTATATCAACAGAGAGACCCATTGGAAGCATGGTGGTATAGTTGGTGTCTTTGGTTATGGTGGTGGGGTTATCGGAAGATATTCTGACCAGCAAGAAAAGTTCCCTGCTATCTGGGCATTCCATACTGTTCGTGTGCATCATACCGCAGGAAAGTGGTATCATACTGCAGCTTTAAGAAAGCTTTGTGACATGTGGGATAACAGGGGTAGCGGTATTGTTAACTTCCATGGTTCTACTGGTGACATTATTCTTTTAGGTACGGTTACTGACCAGCTTGAGCCTATCTTTTTTGATTTAACTCATCAACTTCACTGGGACCTTGGTGGTTCTGGTTCTAACTTGAGAAGTCCTGCTTGCTGTATGGGTAAGTCCCGTTGTGAATGGGCTTTGGTAGACGTTCAAGAATTAGACTATGAGTTAACCATGGCTTTCCAAGATGAATTGCACCGCCCTGCATTTCCATATAAGTTTAAGTTTAAGTTTTCTGCATGTCCTTTAGATTGTGTGGCTTCTGTGGCAAGAGCTGACATGTCTTTTATCGGTACCTGGAGAGACGATATTAGGATAGACCAAGAAGCAGTAAGGGCTTATGTAAGGGGTGAGCTTAAACCTAATGCAGGTGCTTTTTCTGACAGAGACTGGGGACCTTTTGATATTAAGAAGGAAGTTATCGACCTTTGTCCTACCAAGTGTATGTATTGGGATGAAAACGAACAAAAGCTTTACATCAACAACAGTGAATGTAACAGGTGTATGCACTGTATAGCTGTTATGCCAGAGGCTTTAAGACCTGGTCAAGATACCGGTATTGCTATTTTGATCGGAGCTAAAGCACCGATCTTAGAAGGTGCTCAGCTTTCTACCCTTATCGTTCCTTTTATGAAGGTGGAATCACCTTATGATGAACTTAAAGATTTTATCTATAAGGCCTGGGATTATTGGATGGAAAATGGAAAGAACCGTGAACGTATCGGTGAACTTATCCAGAGGATTGGTTTGAACAAGTTTATCACCGAGGTTATGGGGCTTACACCTATTCCTCAGCATGTAAGAGTACCTCGTGACAACCCATACATCTTCTGGAAGGAAGAAGAGGTTGAAGGTGGTTGGACCAGAGACGTGGCTGAATTTAGAAAACGCCACCCTGCTTAAGGTGAGGATGGATTTGATGAATAAAGACCTAAATATTTTAAAATAAAAGGAGGGTAAAATGGGAATTGAAAAATTTAAAGAGTTAGACCCGATTTATACACAGCCTTATGATCCAACTTTGGCAGAAAAGTTGTATAACCCTGAAAAACCGATGGAAAACAGGATTACCGATATAGGACCTCCTTATTTCTGGCAGTTTATGCCACCTGTTATTCAGAAAAACTATGGTAAATGGGTTTCTCATGAGATAATCCAACCTGGAGTTTTAAAGTATAAGTCTGAAACAGGTGATGTAGTTTATGTGGTAAGATGTGGTACCCCTCGTTTGGAAACTACAGACTATATCAGAGAAATTTGTGAGATCGCAGATAAATATTGTGGCGGGTATGTACGCTGGACTACCCGTAATAACGTAGAATTTCATGTAACAGATGAAGAAACTTTAAAGGCCCTTATAGAAGACTTGAAAAACAGGAAACATCCTAATGGTTCTTACAAGTTCCCTATTGGTGGTACTGGAGCAGGTATTAGCAACATAGTTCATACCCAGGGATGGATCCACTGTCATACTCCTGCTATCGATGCTTCTGGTATAGTTAAGGCTATCATGGATGAACTTTTTGAATACTTTGGGTCTCACAAGCTTCCTGCAAAGACTAAGTTAGCCCTTGCCTGTTGTCTTAACATGTGTGGTGCTGTACATTGTTCTGACCTTGCTTTGGTGGGTATTCACAGAAAGCCACCTTTGGTTGAAGATGAAAGGTTAGAACATGTTTGTGAAATACCTTTGGTTATAGCTTCATGTCCTTTAGGTGCTATTAAGCCTGCAACTGCTGAAATAGATGGTAAGAAGAAAAAGACAGTAAGGATAAATGTAGATCGTTGTATGTTCTGTGGTAACTGCTATACCATGTGCCCAGCTTTACCTATTTCTGATGGAGAAGGTGATGGTATTACTATCGTGGTAGGTGGAAAGGTTTCTAACAGGATTTCTCCTCCTGAGTTCTCAAGAGTAGTAATACCTTTTATTCCTAACGAACCACCTCGTTGGCCAACCACCGTTAAATGGCTTAAAAAGATTATTGAAGTCTATTCTCAGTATGCTAATAAGTATGAAAGGATTGGTACCTGGATTAACAGAATTGGTTGGGAAAGATTCTTTGAATTAACCGGTATTCCTTTTACTGAAAAATGTATCGACGATTACAGACTTGCTTATACTACTTACAGGACTTCTATGCACTTTAAGTTTACCAAACATGTAGATGAGGTGTTTAATGCTCCAGAAATTTATAAGGTAGAACAGTTTAAGTAAGATTAAAGTATAAAATTTTAAAAAGGAGTGTGTTATGGACAAGGAAGAATTGAAACAGAAGATAATTCAGATAATGGAAGAAAAGGTTAAAAAAGGTGGTAAAACTAAGATTTATCTAAAAGATTTACAAAGAGAAATACCTGATGCCAATCCTCGTGAGATTAAAAATGCTGCTAACGAGTTAGTAAGAGAAGGGAAGTTGGAGTACTTCTCTACCGGTAGTACAGTTATGTTCGGACTACCTGGCGTAGGAATGGGGTTGGAAGCAGGAGTAGAAAAACCTGAATAATTAAGCCAATAGTTTAATAAAAAAGGGGGACTTTAAGTCCCTCTTTTTTATTATTTTTTTTAACAAAAAGTTTAAACTTAAAGAATGATGACAGTCAAGAGATTATTAAACTTTAAACTTTATTAGAAGTTTCTTGAGTTTTAGATTTTTCTTCTTTCTGGTTTTCTAATTTTTCTAAATCTTCTTTCACGTCGGTAGAACGAAGAGCTTCTTTAAAAGATCTTATACCTTTCCCTAACCCTGCTCCTACTTCAGGCAAACGTTTAGCTCCAAACAAGATTAAAGCTAAGAAAAGTATGATAAAAAGTTCTTGACCTCCTAAGCTGGGTAGCATATCAGAAAACCTCCTTTTATTTGAGTGGTTTAAACAACCTGACTAAAATTATACCTGTTTCATATAGTAGTGTCAAGGGTATGGCTAAAATAATTTGGTTAAAAGGATCTCCTCCACCAGTTAGGATAGCGCTTATAAAAAAGGCGAGAAGGATTGCATAAGGTCTAAATTTTTTAAATCCTTCGTAGTTTACTATTTCTAACCGATTAAGCAGAACCATAAAGGACGGTATTTGAAACACCGCCCCTATGATTAAAAAAAAACGGAGACAAAAACTTATATAATCTTTTAAAAAAGGTTTGAAAACCAAAAACTTTTCCCCAAAAGAATAAAGGAATTTAAGAATAAAAGGTAAAAAAAAGAAATAAGCCAAAAGATCTCCTAGAATAAACGCAAAAGAGGTTAAAAATACGGCAGTTTTTACCCATTTTTGTTCATGAGGATAGAGCCCAGGGGCTATAAAAGACCACAGTTGATAAAAGATATAAGGACTGCCTAAAATAAAACCTGCTATTATAGAAAGTTTAAGATAAGAAGCAAAAACTTCAGGAAAGGTGCGGAAAAATACATAATTCTGTTGAGGTATAGCTTTCATTAAAGGTTTTAGTAACAAGTCTATAATGTGATCGCCCAAAAAGTAAGCAATTACAGAGGCAATAGTCCAACCAATAAAGGCCTTTATTAGACAAGCTCTGAGCTCTAATAAGTGTTCGATTAGACTTAGTTTTTTCTCTTCTGCTTCTTTGATCTGAGAATTCATTATTTTAACATTTGTTTCATGGCATGAGCAATGCTTTCTGGGTCTAAACCTGCTTGTTTAAAAAGTTCTGAAGGCTTCCCAGAGGAGCAAATAGTTTTATGGCCTAAAAGTTTAAGGTTTACTTTAACATGATTGAGACCAAAAAAACTGGCTATCTTTGTTCCAAGACCTGTTTCTACCAGATGATCCTCTACTACGATGAGATTTTTTAATTCAGAGGCTTTTAATAAGTCTTTTTCTGGTAAAGGCCTTATAGAAGCTACGTTTAAAAGACTTACCTTAATTCCTTCAGAATTTAGAATTTCCCAAGCTTTTAAAGCATAAGGCATCATCGTACCATAGGTAATAATAACTCCTTGATCACCCTGTCTTATCCAATCAGCCTTGCCAGGAATAAAGGTATAACTTTCGTCAAAGTAAGGACTTCCATCTTCTTTGGTAACTACAGGAAGTTTAGACCGTCCCATTCCTACGAAGATGTTCCTTGGTTTGTCTGCTATATATCTTATGATATGGTCTGTTTGGTTGGGATCAGCAGGAAGGTAAATTTCAAAATCATAAAGATTTAACAAAAGACCTATATAATCTATACATTGATGGGTAGGCCCATCTTCTCCTACGTCAACTCCAAGGTGAGTAGCTACCACCTTTAACGCTGTTCGATTGATACTGTTTATTCTTAGTTGGTTGTAAACCTCATCTATCGCAAACACTCCAAAGGTAGAAAAGAATACCGAAAAGCCTTCTTTAGAAAGGGCGCCTGCTACAGAGGCTGTATGATGTTCTTGTATTCCTGATTCAAAAAAAGCCTGAGGAGACCATTTTTTAAAATCTGTCATTTTTACCGAACCTTCAAGATCGCAGGTTAACCCTAAAATTTTTGGAGTTCCTGTTGGAGGGTTGTTTTCTTTAGCAAGGTTTAACAAGGCTTTGCCATATGCACTTCTACAATCTGTTTTAACCTCAAGGAGATAAATCGTAGGGCCTGGTATTTTTAGTTTTATAGGTAGGGGCTCATGATTTTGATGTTCAAAACTGACCTTCCAGGTTTTTCTTTTTTCTTTTAAAACATCAAGCTCCCCAGGGTCAAATCCTAACTCTTCTAAAGCCTTTTTGGCTAAATCTTCTGGGAGAGCCATCCCATGCCACTTAGGATCATTTTCCATAAAAGAGATCCCTTTGCCCATCACCGTATGGGCTATGATGGCTGTAGGATATTCAGGATTAGATACTCTTTTTTCGATGGCTAACTTGAGTGCATGAAAAATTTGTTGAAAATCATGCCCATCGATTTCTAAGACATTCCATTTTGTGGCTTCTATTTCTGCCTTTAAGTCCTGTGGCATCACTTCCGAAATTTTGCCCCCTATTTGTAACTGGTTATAGTCTATAAGAGTAATAAGATTGTTAAGTTTAAATTTAACCGCCCATCTTCTGGCCTCGATTACTTGACCCTTTTGTTGTTCTCCGTCTCCCATAAAACAAAACACAAGATTAGGAAGATTTTTAAGTTTTAAGGCTTGAGCCATACCACAAGCCGCTGAAAGGCCTTGACCAAGGTTACCTGTGTTCCATTCTACCCCGGGTACAGATTGTTCTACATGCCCTGCGAAAGCAGAACCAGCCCTTCTGAATTCCATCAGAAAGGGCTCTTCAGGAAAGAAGCCGTATTCACAAAGCACGCTATAAACTCCAGGACTTATATGTCCATGGCTAATAACAACTCTATCTCTTTCTAAAGCCCTAGGATCTTGTGGGTTAATCTTAGCTAAGGAATAGACCACCAAAAGTAAACTTAAAGAAGAAAGAGACCCACCTGGATGTCCACATCCTGCCAAAGTGGTAGAAAGTATAATTCTTTTAGCACATCTTTTAAAAGCTTCTTCAAACCATTTTATCTGTTCTTCAGTAAGACTTTTCTGTTTTACGTCGATTTTAAGCATTGTTTACACCTCGACCATAAAAATTGATTTAACATTTATAACTTGAGACCTGGAAAAATCAAGAGGAAAGACTTAATTTTTAAGCAGATTTTTTTTCTCTTCTGATAGCTATAACCCCTGTTCTTACGATTTCTTTGATTCCCATAGGTTTAAGTAATTCTATCACTGCTTCCAACTTGTCTCTATCTCCTGTGACTTCTACTACATAGGTTTTAGGGCTTACGTCTACTATTTTACAACGAAAAATTTCGCATATTCTAAAGATTTCGTCCCGATTTTCCTTTTCAGCCTTTACTTTAATAAGGGCCATTTCCCTTTCCACGTGATCTCCTTCTTCGGTTACGTTAACCACTTTATAAACGTCTATAAGCCTTCTCAATTGTTTTAAGATTTGTTCTAATATTTGATCGTCTCCATGGGTTACTAAGGTAAGATGAGAAAGGGTAGGGTCTAAAGTTTCGGCCACACAAAGGCTGTCTATGTTAAAACCTCTTCCGCTAAAGAGTCCTGCTATTCTGGCAAGAGCTCCTGGGGTGTTTTCTACAAGGACTGAAAGGGTATATCTTTTTTCTTGCATAAATTCCCCCTTTTCCAGGTTATAAAAGTATCATTTCTGTGGTGGCCTTTCCTGCAGGTACCATCGGAAAGACCCCTTCTTCTGGAGCGATATGGACATCAAGGATTACCAGAGAATTCGTTTGTAGAACTTTTTTTAACGCTGGCTCAACCTCTTCTGGTCGGGTTATTCTCATTCCTACAGCCCCATAAGCCTCAGCTAACTTAACAAAATCAGGGATAACCTGAAATCTAACTGAAGAGTATCTTTTACCGTAAAAAAGTTCTTGCCATTGACGGACCATTCCTAAAAATCCGTTGTTTAGGATGATGATTTTAATAGGAAGCCTTTGCTCTACAGCGGTTGCTAATTCTTGAATGTTCATCTGAATAGAACCATCTCCTGCTATATCTATTACCAACTTACCAGGGTTACCCATTTGGGCTCCGATCGCAGCCGGGAACCCAAATCCCATCGTTCCTAATCCACCTGAGGTAATAAGAGACCGAGGATGTTTAAACTTATAAAAAAGGGCAGTCCACATCTGATTTTGTCCTACCTCGGTGGAAATGATAGCCTCTCCCTTAGTAAGTTCCCATAGTTTTTCTATCACAAACTGAGGTTTTATGTAATCTCCTTCTTGTTTGTAGACCAAGGGATATCGTCTTTTCCAGATGTTAATCTGTTCCCACCAATCAGTAAATCTTTCTTCCCAGTATTTCTTATCTTTTCCTCCTTGTTTTACAAACTCTAATAACCGTTTTAAAGCCTTTTTACAGTCTGCGACTATAGGAACGTCAACTTTTACGTTTTTCTGAATAGAACTTGGGTCTATATCTATATGAACGATTTTTGCCCCAGGTGCAAAGGCATCTACTTTGCCAGTTACTCGGTCATCAAACCGTACTCCCACGGCTAAAAGTACGTCACAGTTGGCTACTGCCATGTTTGCATAATAGGTACCGTGCATTCCTAACATTCCCAAACTCTGGTCGTGGTCGCCAGGAAAAGCACTTAGCCCCATCAGGGTCATAACCACCGGTAATTTTAATTTTTCCGCTAATTTTATCGCTTCTTCAGAAGCGTTAGATGAAATTACCCCTCCTCCTAACAACAAGATAGGTCGTTCTGCTTGTTCTAAAAGTTGATAAGCCCTTTCTATCTGCTTTATATGAGGTTCATAAACAGGGTTGTAACTTCTTAGTTTTATTTCTTCAGGATAATTAAACTCTCCTTTGGCTTGTTGTATGTCTTTCGGTATGTCTACTAAAACCGGTCCAGGTCTGCCTGTTTTGGCTATGTAAAAGGCTGCTTTTATGATGGTAGGAAGGTCTTCTATACGTTTTACCAAAAAATTATGCTTGGTAATAGGCCTGGTTATCCCGGTAATATCTACTTCTTGAAAGGCATCATTTCCGATTAATCTGGTAGGAACTTGGCCGGTTAGTATTACTATCGGAATAGAATCCATATAAGCGGTAGCAATTCCTGTAACCGTGTTGGTAGCCCCAGGCCCTGAAGTAACCAAAACTACCCCTACCTTACCTGTAGACCTTGCGTAACCATCGGCAGCATGAGTAGCTCCTTGTTCATGTCTTACTAATACATGTTTTAGTTCTGGTGCTTTGTAAAGCTCGTCATAAATATCTAAGATTGCCCCACCAGGATATCCAAAAAGAACCTCTACTCCCTCACGTTTTAAAGCCTCTATCACCATTTTGGCACCAGTCATAACTTCACTCAAAGCAATCCCCCCTAAAGAGTGTATAACCTTAAAATTTTTTCTAAATGATAGAGATTTTTAGTCTATCTCTATCCCTTCGTTTGTTTTTATTATTTTATATATTTTTTCTTTAATATAAAGTTTTTCTTTTTTAAGTTCCTTAAGTTTAACCTCTTCTTCTGGGGTAAGATAAGCTTTTTGAGAAAGTTCAGCTACTTTGTTTTCCATCTCCTGATGTTTCTCAAGAAGCTCGCTGATTTCTGGATACTTATCGGAAAATTTTTTAACCAGTTCCTTGTCCATCTTCCTTCCCTCCTTTTAAAGGATAATAGGTATATTTTTAAAAAACATATCATGTGAAAAAAATCTTTAACCCAAGGATTTGTACCTCATTGTGTCGGTTTATTTAGGGTTGTTGGTTAAGGCTTTTAACATCTCAATAGGTAAAGGAAAGAGTATTGTGGAATTTTTTTCACTTGCAATCTCTGTAAGGGTTTGTAGGTACCTTAGTTGAATGGTTATTGGATTTTGTGCCATGATTTGGGCAGCTTCGAGTAAGGTTTTAGAAGCTTGGTACTCACCATCAGCGCTGATCACCTTAGCTCTCCTTTCTCTTTCAGCTTCAGCTTGTTTAGCCATAGCTCTTTTCATCTCTTCTGGAAGGTCTATTTCTTTGATCTCTACCTTGGAAACCTTGACCCCCCAAGGTTCTGTGTCTGCATCAAGGATTTCTTGAATTTTTAGATTAAGTTTCTCTCTTTCGGCTAACACCTCATCAAGTTCTGCTTGACCACAGATGCTTCTTAAGGTGGTTTGGGCTAATTGACTGGTAGCATAATGATAATCTTCTACTTGAAGAAATGATTTTTCTGGGTCTAAAACCCTATAATATACTACGGCACTTACCCTGATAGAAACGTTATCCTTAGTAATAACCTCTTGCGGAGGAACATCTAAAGTTACTGTTCTTAGGTCTATCTTTACCATTTTATCTATTATTGGAAGGAGTATAATAAGTCCTGGACCTTTAACCGCTAAAAATTTACCTAACCTAAGAACAACTGCTCTTTCATATTCATTAATTACCTTTACTGAGGTTTGTAAAAACAGTAAGATCAAAACCACAATAAAGATTAACGTAAAACTCATAGTACCCTCCTGTTTTTTGGTTTTTTAAGGTTTAAAGGTAAAACATTTAACCAGATAAAAGGTTTAAAGACTTTATAAAGGTTAAGATAAAAGGCGTTGAATAAAGGATCGATAAAATTGAGGCACCAGTTTTTAATCATATATACTTTAAAATTATTAGTAAAAATATTAAAAGGTCAAGGGTGCACATTCGATCAAAAATGTCTCCAAGTTAAATCAAATTCTATGTCCCTGAGAGTTAGAAATTATAGGATTAGGAAAGCTTAATTATAGAAAAAGATCAACCTGTAAGAAAGGATAGAGAGCTTCATCAAAAGTAAAAGGTTTGTATTGGCAACTCATTTCTAAAAAGAGAAAAATTTTGTTAAACAATCTCAAGCTTTGCTTGACAAAATGAATTTTTGGCATAAAGTTATAAAACTACATTTTTAATTTTTAAAGGCAGGAGGCAAGAAGTATGTCTTCAGTATTAACCCCTCAAACTCCTTGGGTAAAAAAGGAAGAGGTAAAAAGAGAATGGTATTTAGTAGATGCTAAAGACAAAGTGCTTGGTAGATTAGCCAGTAAAATAGCTACTTTTTTGCAAGGGAAAAATCGTCCAGATTATTCTCCCCATGTAGACCAGGCTGATTTTATAGTTATTATCAATGCAGAACAGGTTAAACTTACAGGTAAAAAACTTGATCAGAAGGTTTACTGGCGTCATACTGGCTATATGGGTGGTTTAAAATTGGAGACAGCTAAGCAGCTTTTAGCTAAGGATCCTGCAAAGGTTATCCTTCTTGCGGTAAAAAGGATGCTTCCTCGCAACAGGATGAGAAATAAGCTGCTTAAAAAACTTAAAATATATGCTGGTTCCACCCACCCTCATGTAGCTCAAAACTTTAAACCTTTGGATCTTTAAGGAGGTAGTATAACATGGAAAGAATTTACGCCACCGGAAAAAGAAAGACCTCTATAGCCAGGGTATGGATCTATCCTGGTACAGGACAGATTATTGTAAATGATAAACCTTATACTGAATACTTCTATGACCATATCGTAGCAGAGGATGTGTTGTTTGCCCCTTTTAGAATTACCAATCTGTTAGGCAAGTTTGATGTGAAATGTACGGTAGAAGGTGGAGGAAAGGCTGCTCAGGCTGAGGCCATAAGACATGGAATAGCCCGTGCTTTGGTCCTATATTCACCTGAGTTGAAAGTAGTGCTTAAGAAAGCCGGCTTTATAACCCGCGATCCACGTGAAAAAGAAAGAAAGAAATATGGATTGAGAGGAGCCAGAAGAGGTCAACAGTACTCCAAACGTTAAGGGCTATTTGGGGCTACCTGAGGTAGCCCCTTTAAAATTTTTAAAATTCAAACTATCTTTTATGATAAAAGCAGCTATTGTAGGGGCTACAGGATATACAGGGCTTGAACTGTTAAGGTTAGTTGAAAAACATCCTGGACTTCAGATCGAGGTTATCACCTCTCGAGAAAATCATGGTAAATCTTTAAAAGAAGTTTGCCGTTGGAGTGGAAAATACAAAGATCTTGTATTTGAAGTTCCTGTGGTAGAAAACATAGCTTCTAAGGTAGATGTGGCTTTTTTATGTGTTCCTGCTGGTAAGGCTCAAGAGTTAGCTTATCAGTTTTTAACCAATAAAGTAAGAGTTATCGATTTTTCAGCAGATTTTAGGTTTAAACATACGTCATTGTTTGAAGAAACATATCAACTGCCTTATGTCTATCCAGAACTTAACGATAAAGCAGTTTATGGTTTGTGCGAGGTTTTTACAGAGGACATTAAAAAGGCAGATTTGGTGGCAAACCCAGGATGCTATCCAACCTCTATTCTTTTACCCCTAATCCCTTTGGTTAAGGAAGGACTTATAGAGACCGATTTCATCATAGCTGACTCAAAAAGTGGAACCTCAGGGGCTGGAAGAAAGGCAGACCTTTATTACAGTTTTTGTGAAGTAAACGAAGATTTTAAGGCTTATAAGATAGCTTCTCACAGACATAATCCAGAAATAGAAGAAAAACTTTCTTTGTTTGCCAAAAAACAGGTAAAGGTGGTTTTTACTCCCCATCTTTTACCTATAAACCGTGGGATTTTTTCTACGATCTATGTAAAGGCTAAACATCCGGTAAAAGTTTTAAGAGATTGTTTACAAACTTTTTATCAAAATAGACCTTTTGTACGTTTAACTCCTGAAGGCACAGTCCCCACGATTAAAGAGGTTAAAGGCACCAATCTTTGCAAAATAGGTCTTTTTGAAGACAGAAAAAGAGGTTTTGTGGTAATCACCTCTGTGATTGATAACCTGGTTAAAGGTGCAAGTGGTCAGGCTTTACAAAATTTTAACCTGATGTTTGGTTTTCCTGAAGAAACTGGACTGCCTTTTTCTTCTGTGTTTGTTTAAAAATGGCTGAGGTCAACATAAGAAATATTCGGTTATTTATAGCTTATGATGGGACTAACTATTTAGGTTGGCAGGTACAACCTAAGGGGCCAACAGTCCAAGGAGTCATCCAAGAAGTTTTATCTAAGATCCTCGGACATAAAGTAACGTTGAAGGCTTCAGGTAGAACAGATGCGGGAGTTCACGCCCTTCATCAAGTCGCTCATTTTTTGACTACCTCAGACAGACCTTTAGAGATAATCTTTAAAGCTTTAAACAGTCTCCTGCCTAAGGACATTTCTGTTTGGAAGGTAGAGGAGGTTGATTTTAAGTTTCATGCACAGAAGCATGCATATAAAAAAACTTATGTCTATCAGATCTATAATTATCCTATAAAAAATCCTCTTTTAAGACTTTATTCTTGGTGGGTTCCGGAGCCACTTGATTTAGAAGCCATGAAAAGCTGTTTGCCTTTAATCATCGGAGAAAAAGATTTTGCCAGTTTCAGAAAGGCTGGAACTGAGGTTAAAACTACGGTTAGAACGATTTATCAGACAACCTTAGAAAGATCATTAGAAAATCCTAACATGATAGTTTTTACGATAGAGGGTAGGGGTTTTATGCGTTATATGGTGAGAAACTTAGTAGGAGCTTTGGTTGAAGTAGGAAAAGGTCGTCTTACGGTAGAGGATTTTGAAAACATCCTTAACGCAAAAGATCGAAAAGTAGCACCACCTCCAGCTCCTCCTCAGGGTTTGATTTTAAAAAAAGTTGGATATCTTGACGTTAAGGTGTTAGAGAGTTATCCTTCTTTTGAGGTTAAAATCTAATCTGTATAAGGAGTTAAACATGAAAACCGTCGAAAAGAAGCGATATACTTTAGAGACTGAAGTAGAAATAAAGTTAGATTTAACCGGAGAGTGGTTAGAGGAAAACGTAATCAACACAGGGATAGGGTTTTTAGACCATATGCTTGAGCTTTTTGCCTACCATTCAGGGATAAAACTTCAAGTAGAAGCAAGAGGAGACCTTGAGGTAGACTACCATCACACCGTAGAAGACATAGGAATTACCTTAGGAGAAGCGTTAGATGAAGCTTTGGAAGATAGACGTGGCATGGCCCGTTATGGAGAAGCAACCATCCCTATGGAAGAGGCTTTAACTCAGGTGGTAATAGACCTTGCTAAGAGACCTTATTTTGTTTTTTTGGTTAACTTTCCTACTGAAAAGATAGGAGGTTTTGATGTAGAGCTTATAGAAGAGTTCCTAAGGGCCTTAGCTGTAAACGGTAGGTTCACTCTTCATGTAAGAAATTTTTATGGTAAAAATTCTCATCATATAGCTGAAAGTGTATTTAAAGCTTTAGCTCATGCTTTTAGAAAGGCTTTAAGCCCTCTTTCTCAAGAGGTATTTTCCACCAAAGGTATCCTTTAAGTTAACACCTCTCTTTTTTTAAGAAAGGTTTTCCAGCTCTCAGGAATAAAGGGAGAAGAAAATTTTAGGGTTTTTTCTACGATAGGGTAGGTTAAAGCGGTTTTTAAGATGTTTTTAGAGGCTGGATAGGGAATTACTAAGAGAAGATAGATAAAGGTAATAAAAAGAGAGGCTTTAATAAGGCCTAATAGACTTCCTAAAATTCTATCTGCCAACGTAAGATGCAATTTTCCCAAGAAGATTGTTAGGAGAAACCCTCCTAACACAAAACTAAGATATATCATCGCAAAGGATAAGATAAAACTTAGGACCGGAAGAACCTTAGAGTTTGAGGTGGTGATACTTCCTACAAAGGGTGCTATCTTTATAGAAAGCCATCCTGAGTAAAGAAAGGCTACCACCATCCCTAAAAGAGAAGCTATGGTTTTTACAAAACCTGACAAAAAACCTCTTAGCGTAAAATAACTCAAAATAGCTAAGGCTACATAGTCAAACCATATCATTTTATTCTACCCACCAAAAGGTTTCTGTTTTTGTGTCCTTTAGAATAATGCCCTTTTTTTGTAGCTCTTCTCTTATAAGGTCTGCTTGCTCAAAGTTTTTTTCTTTTCTTGCTTTTTCTCTCTCTCTTACTAATCTTTCTACTTCTTCTAAGGTTAAACCTAAAGGTTTAAGTTTCCTTTGTCTTTCAGTTTTCCAAAAAAAAGTAGGGTCAGTTTGGAAAAGACCTAAAACTCTATAAGCCTCCTCTCTTAGGTCTTTCGCGAAGGTTTTAATCAGAAGTTCTTCTTCAGACGTAAGTTGAGGAGTTTTACTTACAAAGTTGTATAGTTCCTTTTCCAGGTTAAACAGATATCCCAAGGCCATTGCCGTGTTTAGGTCTTCTAAAAGGGCAGAGATAAATTTGGCTTTAAACTCTTGATATGTTTTTTCTAAGCGTCTTGCTTTTTCTGAAAGGAGTCCTTCCTTTAAGCTTTGAACTTTTTCAGCCCAGTATAAAGTTTCATAAAATCCATATACAGCCTTTTCTATATTTTTCAGGCTTTCTTCTGAATAGTCTAAGGGACTTCTGTAATGCATAGAAAGAAGAAAGGTTTTGATGACCTCGGGATGGAAACGTTCAAAAAGCCATTCCATCGTTACAAAGTTTCCAAGACTTTTAGACATTTTTTCTCCGTTTATGGTGATCAATCCATGATGGACAAAGTATCTGACAAAAGGTTTTCCTGTAGCCCCTTCGCTTTGGGCTATCTCGTTTTCGTGATGAGGAAAAATTAGATCAAGCCCACCTCCATGTATGTCGATGGTTTCTCCAAGATATTTTAAGGCCATGGCAGAACACTCTATATGCCATCCTGGACGGCCTAATCCCCAAGGACTTTCCCAGAAAGGTTCTCCTGGCTTGGCGGCTTTCCATAAAGCGAAGTCTAAAGGATTCTCTTTCTTTTCTGAAACCTCGATCCTTACCCCAGAAAGTAATTCTTCAGTTTTTCGCCCGGAGAGCTTTCCATAATAAGGAAATTTTTCTACCCTAAAATAAACATCTCCGTTACTTTTATAAGCTAATCCCCGGTCTATTAAATTTTGTATAATGGCTATTATATCTGGGATATGTTCTGAGGCTTTAGGGGTATAGGTAGGTTTTAATAAATTCAGTTTTTCAACGGCTGTTTCATATTCTTTAACATATTTTTCTACCAAATCTTTCCAGAAGATACCTTCCTGGTTGGATCGATTGATGATTTTATCGTCAATGTCTGTAATATTTCTTACATAAACTACTTCATATCCTAAATAGGTTAATACTCGAGTCAAAACGTCAAAAACCACAGCAGATCGTATATGTCCTAAATGAGGAGAATCGTATGCAGTGATACCGCACACATACATCGTTACTTTTGGGGGGTTTAAAGGGGAAAATTCCTCCAATTTTTTGGTTAACGTGTTGTAAAGTTTTAAGGTTTTTTCTTTCATCTCAGTGCTCCCAGAGGTTATCAAAAATTTTGTAGGCTTGGTTTTTAAAATTTTGATCCCATTCAAAAACAGGATAAGAATTTAACTCATATTCAATCAAAGTATTTGTTTCTGGCAAAAATCCTAATAGCCTAATTTGAGGATCTTTTATGTTTTTTTTAACCAATTCTTCTATCTCTTCTTCCATGTTGGTTGACGCTTTGTTTATTAATAACCAGATTTTTTTTGCTTCAACCTTAAGAGATTGCACCAACTTCCAAATCCTTTCGGCTGTAAGTATTCCTCGGGGATTTGGGTCTGAAACGATGATAAGATGGTCCATTTGAGTTAGGTTTAACCTGGAAAGATGCTCCATGCCTGCTTCGTTGTCTATAACCACGTATGGATAGTTTTTAAACAACCTGCCTAAAGCTTGCGAAAGAAAAGAGTGTATAGGACAATAACAACCTGCTTGTTCAGGATAACCCATTACTAAAAGGTCAAAGCCTGGGTTTTCTATTAAAATTTCGTTTATTTTCATCTCAACAAATTCATGACGAGACATAAACTCAGGTACTTTATGAGCAAGCACCTCTTCTCTTATTTCACTTAACGTCTTAAAACTCTTAATTCCTAAGAGTTCGTTTAGGTTGTAATTAGGGTCTGCATCTACGGCTAAAAGGGGAGTAAAGTTTTTTTCTATCAAATAATTGATAAGCAAAGCACAGACGGTGGTTTTCCCTGTTCCTCCTTTACCTACCAGTGAAATTTTAATAGACATTTTATCTTTTTCTTTTGTCAAGGAAAAGTTTATAAGTATAGGAGTCTATCAAAGCTTGACAGCTTGCCTCTAAAATGTCTGTTGATACCCCGACAGTCCCCCACTTTTTGTCTTTACTTTTAGAAAGGATAAACACCCTCACCTTAGAGGAGGTACCAGGAAGTCCTGGAAGTACCCTTACTTTATAGTCTTCAAGCTCCATCTCTTTGATTTGAGGATAAAACCTTTCCAAGGCCTTTCTTAAGGCGTTGTCAAGGGCGTTAACAGGTCCATTGCCTAAGGCTGCAGTATGTTCTACTTCTCCTACTCCAGGTGGGACCCTTACGATCACTGTAGCTTCAGACTGAGCCTCTTGGTTGTGAGACTTTAGGTCAAGCACTTTGTAACTTAAAAGCTCAAAGTACTGTTTAGGCTCTCCCATCAAACGATAGATTAAAAGCTCTAAACTGGCTTCTGCAGCTTCAAACTCAAATCCATCTGCCTCTAATTTTTTGATTTCCTCTACTATTTTACTTAAAAGTGGACTATCTAATTCTAAGTCAATCCCAAGTTCTTTGGCTTTGTAGATGATGTTGCTTTTACCAGAAAGTTCTGAAACCAAGACTCTTCTGGTATTTCCCACAAGCACCGGGTCTATATGTTCATAAGTTGCAGGAGACTTTAAAACTGCAGAAACATGTACCCCTCCCTTATGGGCAAAAGCAGAGCGCCCTACAAAAGGAAGTCTTGAAGGATGAGAAAGGTTCGCCATTTCAAAGACATATTTAGAGACCTCTGTAAGTTTATAAAGCATTTCAGCACAGCTACAGCTATATCCCATCTTAAGAACTAAGTTAGGTATGATAGAGCAGAGGTTGGCGTTACCACACCTTTCTCCTATACCGTTTATCGTCCCTTGAACTTGGGTGGCCCCTAATCTTACAGCTTCTAAACTGTTGGCTACGGCACACTCAGAATCGTTATGAGCATGTATCCCAAAAACTAAATCCTCGCCTAATTCTTTTTTTACCTGGGTGATAATTTCTACAATCTCATGGGGTAGAGTACCTCCGTTGGTATCACAAAGAATTAAACAATCTGCCCCTGCTTCTTTTGCTTTTTTAAGAGTAGCTAAGGCATATTGAGGATCTGCTTTAAACCCATCAAAAAAGTGTTCCGCATCATAGAAAACCTTCTCTACCTGAGATTTAAGGTATTTGATAGAGTTAGAGATAAGCTCTAAGTTTTGGTCTAAAGAAATCTTTAAGGCTTCCTTTACGTGTATAGTCCAGGATTTACCAAAGATGGTAACTATAGGTACTTTCACCTGTAAAAGTTGTTTAAATATTTCGTCTGTTTCTGGAGATTTTTTAGGATGGTAAGTGCTTCCAAAGGCCGCTATCTTGGCATGTTTAAGATTATAGTCTTTTATCTCTTTAAAAAACTGAAAGTCTTTGGGGTTGGAACCAGGCCATCCCCCTTCTATGTAGTCTATCTTAAACTCATCAAGTTTAAGGGCTACCCTTATTTTGTCTTCTAAAGAAAAATTAACCTCTTCAGCTTGACTGCCGTCTCTTAAGGTAGTGTCGTATATTTCAACCCGTTTCATGGTGTTTATTTAGTTTTTTTAGGTCTTTTTTTAGGAGTTTTTTCCTCTTTTATATGCTCTTGGTCTAATTGAAAGGCCTCGTGTAAAGTTCTCACCGCAAGTTCGGTATATTTTTCGTCGATCACGCAGGAGATCTTGATTTCAGAGGTAGAAATCATCATAATATTAATACCATGTTTGGCCAAAGTTTCAAACATCTTGGTTGCTACCCCTGAATGGGTACGCATACCAGCTCCGACGATAGAAACTTTAGCGATTTTATCATCCCCTTCTACCCTTTCAGCCTTGAGTTTTTTAGCCACCTCCTTTACTATTTCTAAGGCTTGAGTATAGTCTGTTCTTGGGACAGTAAAAGTTATATCAGCTTTATTGTCAGGGTGTACAGTTTGAATGATCATGTCTACAATAATACCTTTCTCGCCTATAGGGCCAAAGATCTGAGCTGCAATGCCTGGTTTATCTGGAACCCCGTAGATGCTTATACGCGCTTCATTTCTACTATAGGTTATACCTGATACCACTACCTTTTCCATCTCTTCATCCTCCTCGGTTATTAAGGTTCCTTCTGCTTCTGTAAAACTTGATTTTACTACTAAATTTACTTTATAGATCATGGCTAATTCTACAGACCGCATTTCTAAAACCTTGGCCCCACTACTTGCCATCTCAAGCATCTCTTCATAGGATATTTTCTTAAGCTTACGGGCGTTACTCACTATACGTGGGTCAGCGGTGTATACACCTTCAACGTCTGTGTAAATCTCACAAAGGTCAGCCTTTAGTGCAGCAGCTAAAGCTACTGCAGTGGTATCAGAACCACCCCTTCCAAGTGTTGTTATATCTCCCTCTTCAGTAACTCCTTGAAACCCTGCTACTACTACGATTTTACCCTGGTTGAGTTCTTTTTTTAGTTTATCTACCCTGATGTCCTTTATTTTGGCTTTGGTAAAAAGGTTGGTGGTGTAGATAGGTATTTGGTAACCTAAGAAAGCTACCGCGTCAAACCCCATGCTTTGAAGGGTTATGGCCAGTAAAGAGGAAGTAACCTGTTCTCCTGTCGAAACCAAAAGGTCTAATTCCCTTAAAGGGGGAGTTGGGGTGATTTCTTTGGCTAAATTGATCAACCGGTCTGTTTCTCCTGCCATCGCAGAAACTACCACCACCAGGTCATGCCCTTCTCTTTTATACTTGATTACCCTCTCTGCTACTTTTTTAATCCTTTCTATGTTGGCTACCGAGGTACCACCGTATTTTTGAACTATTAACATATTTTACCTCCCTTTACCCCAGATAGGATCCTCTCCAAAATGTTCAAACCACCAATCCTCTGGATTAAGTATATTATCATTAGGTTCTAAATTTATCAAGTAATTATCACAATATTCCATAAGAAGGGTATAGGCTTCGTTTAATTTTTTTATCGTAGAATTATCTCCTCCAACGTCAGGATGGTGTTTTTTAACCAAACGATGGTAAGCCTCTTTGATTTCCCTTCTTGTAGTTTTTTTAGGTAGGTTTAAAATCCTTCTCGCTTCTTCAATTTTTTCCCATTTTTCTGTCCGACTCATATAAGACTATATTATTAAAAAATTGATTTTAAACAAGAGGTAAAAATCAAAATAAGCTTAAAATCACAAGTCCAACTAAAACGGACAGTAGGGTTACCGGAAGCCCGATTTTTAGGTATTCAAAAAAGCCAATCTTTACTTTTGGAGAGGCTCCTTCGATAACGATGATGTTAGCGATAGACCCAAGGATGGTTAAATTTCCTGCAAAAGTCGAGGACATCGCTAAGAAAAACCAGGCTTTTTCGTCGTTAAAGTAATTAACTATAAGGGGCTTAAAGATCAAAACCGCAGGAACGTTGCTTACAACGTTAGAAAGTAAGAGAGAAGAAAATACCAAAGATAGAGGGGCAGTTACTAACATCTGAAAATGTTCTACCAACCTATAAAAAACTACAGATTTTTCAACTCCTTTTATAACGATAAAAAGCCCTATAAAAAGGATTAAAAGTCTAAAGTCTATCAGGTTATACACCTTTTCAGGCTTAACCCTCCTGGTAATCAACAGAAAGGAACCTACACCTATAGAAACAATTTCCATAGGTACGTTTAAAAAGAAGAGAATTACTGTGATCAGGGCTACCAAAGAAGATTTTATAACCAAAGGCTTATTGTATCTATATTTTAAGGTTTCTTCGGGGGTTTTTACTGGTGAGGTTAAATCTTTTTTGTAAAACCAGTGGATTACCCCAGCACAGATAAAAAGTCCTGCTAAAGCTACTGGGAATAGATGAAAAAAGAATTTACTGTAGGAGATACCTGAAGCCGCTCCGATTATGATGTTTTGAGGGTTTCCTGTGATGGTACCTACACTACCTATGTTAGCTGACATGCAAAGGGCTAAAAGATAAGGTTTAGGGTTTAGGTTCATTTTTTTTGTTAACACAAGGATAAAAGGAGTAAAGATTAAACAAACCGTATCGTTTATAAAAAAAGCAGATAACATGCCTGAAGTAAAAATCAAAAGGTAAAGTAGTTTTGAAGGGTTTTGTACTCTTTGGGCTAAAAAAGATAACACAAGGTTAAAAAATCCAGATAACCTTAGGTTAGCGATCAAGATCATCATCCCAAAGAGGATTAAAATGGTTTTATAATCTATGGCTTCATAAGCTTCATATACAGATAAAACCCCAGAGATTACCATAAGAGAGGCACCTATGATAGCTGCTCCTGTGCGGTCAATCCTAAATAACGGAGGTTGTCCTATAGCCATCAATAAATATGTAAAGGAAAAAATAAGAAAGGCTGTATCCATGACCTTTTATAAAAAATTTTTAGATAATTTTGGTTATTATAGTCAAACTTAAGCCCTTTGCAACAACTTGAACCAGTCCCTAATTTGCCGATAAAAATTTCCTTTCATGTTTTTCCCATTTTCCAATCTGTCTAAACGATTTATAATATCACCCATTAGGTGAAAATTCCCTAAACCTAAGAGGATTTCGTTATGCCTCAAAACTCTCTTAACTTCAAAATACTTAGAACTAACGAAAACCTAACCTCTCGTTCAGGGCTTGCTTTTGTTGATGCCTTTACCTGGTTCAAACAGAGTTTACACCGCCTGGCAATATACAAGCAGAAAAAAAGACAGCCAAGATGACTTGCAAGAGATTTCGTGAATATAGACCCATGATTACGGCATTTAAAGAGATACCTTTGATAGTCTATCATGAGTTTAAGGAAGGCAATAGGCATGACGGACATGTAAGGGCGATATAAGCAGCTTTTGAGGTTTTGCCTGAGGGCAAGAGGATAGTGCATCCATCGCTTGATTCTGAGTATTACAGTTCTTCGGTGCTAAATTATTTGATGAAAAGAGGGGTAACATTTTGTATAGTAGCAGATTTAGACAGAGCGGTAAGGAAGGCGATAAAGAGGATAAGGGAATGGAGGCCATACAGGGATAGAGATGGGATAAAGACAGAAAGGGAGATAGGGGAGACGGTACATGTGATGAACAAAAGGGAGGGAGCGTTTAGGCTTGTGGTGTTGAGGCAGAAGAAAAAGCAGCTGGATTTATTTAGTGATGAGGAGTATTTTTTGAGATGTCCCCATCTTGAGACACCTTTTATGTCACTACTCCTCTGAAACATGCCACACCTCCATTGGTGCCCTATATTCAAGAGCTGAATGAGGACGCTGCTTGTTGTAGTTCTCCACCCACTTCTTCACTATTTCCCGAACTTCTTCAAGGCTCACAAATTTCTACCTATCAAGCAATTCCTCCCTCATGCTCCGATGAAAACTCTCTATATGCCCATGTGAAAAGGTTGCCCCGGCGGTATCACTTCTTCCTCAATCCTCCACTTCTTAATCACCCTGCTAAACTCCTTCTCCCTAAACTCAAGCCCATCATCCCGCCTAAAAATCCTCGGTGACCCATAAATCTCACAAAGCCTGTCCAAATACTCAGCAACTGTTCTCCCAGTCAGTGAATAATCAACCAGCGGCTCAAAGGCTCTTCGACTAAAAACATCTATCACGTTAAACAACCTGACTACCCTCCCAGAAACTAATCTA
>NZ_AUIT01000015.1 GCF_000423845.1 Thermodesulfobacterium hveragerdense DSM 12571
ATATAAAGGGACTTTTGAAAAAGAAGGAGCATTATTTTGTTTATAAGAAATATCCTGAGGGGGTGAGGAGGTATATATACACGACGAATGTGGTTGAGAATATAAATAGCAGGATAGAGCTGATAAGGGTAAATACAGGGGGATATTTTCAATCAATCAAGACAGCAGAGGTTGCGATATACATAACAGTAAGTCGGATTCAGAAAACGAGATGGCAAAAACCACTTCCTTTAATTAAGTCTGCTTTATACGAATTGAGGCAAATGTTTGTAAAGAGATTTTATAAGGAGACACAATTCTCTTGACAAGTGTCATTTCCTCTTCTAAGGCCTTTTTATCCATACTTGCCTCCGATTGTAAGGCTTGTTTATTTTATGTATAAAATATTTTAAAAACATTGGTTTTAAAATCAATAGGAATAACCCGGAAAATTCAAAATACAGGCTTAACCCGTATAGCCTTTCGATTAAGTAAAAGTTGGGGCGGTTTAAAAAGGTTTGACAAAAGGTTTAATGAGTTTAAAGTTAGGGAAGAAGGGGGTTGTTAGTAGAGTAAAAATTCAACAAAATAGAGGGTAAAAAGATGGAAGCTTCAAGAAAAGAACAGGTATGGAACATCGCCAAGTTTATGAGAGACCATGATAAGGTTGCCGTTTGGTTAGGGGTAGATTTGATTGAGGTAGACCTTGGGTATGCGTTAATAGGAATGAAGGTTAGAGAAGACATGCTTAATGCAGCTGGAGTGTGTCAGGGTGGGGCTATTTTTTCTTTGGCAGATTTTGCTTTTGCCGTTGCTTCAAATTCTCACGGAAAGTTAGCTTTAGCTATTTCTTCTTCCATCTATTTTTCCTCTGCTGCTAAGTTAGGAGAGTATCTTTATGCTGAGGCTAAGGAAAGAAGTCTTACTAAAAGGACAGGACTTTATGAGGTAAAGGTTTTTGAGAAAGAAACAGGGAGGTTGGTTGCGCTTTTTGCCGGGCAGGTTTATCGGAAAGAGATGGACTTAAGGGGTTTAATATCTGAAAAAATGTAGTATATTTTAAACTAAGGCTATTGGGGCCTGTGCAACGGATCCTGGTGAACCCCGCCAGGCCCGAAAGGGAGCAACGGTAGCCAGGCTCTCCGGGTGCCGCAGGTACCCAATAGCCCCTTTTTTGAGTTAAAATCAGGAGGCGTGAGGGGGCTGGTGCCTCTCCCGGGCTTCAAACCCGGTGCACCCCCAAAAGGGGTGGGTGGGTTCAATTCCCATACGCCTCCGCCAAAAAACCTTTATAAAATAAAATGTCCTTTTTCTTTAAGACAAAACTGCATCTTCTAATTTTATTTTTAATTTTTCTTCTGGTGTTTCCTTCACAGACAGTTCGAGCCATTATTTCTTTGGAAGAGGAAGAAAAAATCAGTAAAGACGTTTTGGCTGAGCTTGTCAAAGAAGTCGAGTTTATAGATGATTTAGAGTTAAACCTATATATCAACACCATAGGAGAGGTTCTTAAAAAACAGGGCTTAACCTTTTCTCCGTTTGAATTCAAGTTTTTTTTGATTAATGAGCCCAGTTTTAATGCTTTTTCTGTGCCTGGAGGATATATTTTTATTAACTCTGGTATTTTTAACAGTATCGAGTTTGAAGACGAACTTGCCGGGATTATGGCACACGAAATGGCCCATAACCTATGTCGCCACATTGCAAGAAGGATAGAAGATATAAAAAAGATGCAGGTATTGGTTACGGCAGCCACGTTAGCAGGCCTGCTTCTTGGTGGTGAAAAAGCTGCAGCTCTAAACATAGCCTCAGCGGCTATCGCTCAAACCAAACTTCTTGCCTATAGTCGGGCTGACGAAGAGGAGGCTGATAGAACAGGTTTTCACATCATAACCAAAGCTAACTATAACCCTTGGGGTATGGCAACGGTTATGGAAAGACTTTCTAAACAAGGTAATTTAGCCATAGAGCTTGAGTATAAATATCTTTTAACCCATCCGTTACCTCAAGAAAGGGTGGCCTATCTTATCAGCCTTGCTGAGAGGTATACCTCTGATCGATCTCCGAGGTCTTTGGTTGCCCAAGATCCAGATTATTTTAAAAGACTGGTTATCAGAGCTCAGGTCCTTTCTAAAAAGAAAGATCTGGCATCTTGGATAACCAACCTGAGGGCAGTCCTCAAAGAAAAGAACGACCCTTGGATAAGATACACCTTAGCTTTAGCGCTAAAGGAACAAAGGTATTTTAAAGAGGCCCTGGTTGAGCTGGTTAAGGCCCTGCAGGAGCTTCCTTTTAAAACCTATTTTCTCTTAGACTTAGCCGAAATATATTTAGCCTCAGGAGAACCTGAGCAAGCCTTAAAGATTTTAAACCAAATCTCTCCTTCTACCTCTTCTAAACCATATGAAGGGATATATCTTGCAAAATTAGAGTATCTTAGGGCTTTAGCCTTAACAGAAACAGGGGAGCCTCAACAGGCTTATGGCATTATGCAAAAACTTTTAAACCTGCAGGCTCTTAGTTATGACCCATACTTTTTTTATAACTTGGGTAAGGTTGCCTCTCAACTTAACAAGATGGGTGAGGCCCATTTTTATTTTGGTAAACATTACCAGCTTAAAGGAGATCTAAAGCCAGCCATTTATCACTACGAAAAAGCCCTTTCTTTTTTACCTAAAACAGATAAAATGTATTTAGAGGCTGAAAAAAACATAGCTCAAATAAAAAACAAAAAGTAAGAGGGTGGTTGATGGCAGAAAATTTGTCTTCTATCAGAAAGCACAGTATCAAGATTAAAAAGCCGTTTAAGATCTTATACAGGGAAAAAATAGTCTGCCCTAACTATCAAAACAGTGAAGATTTCTATGAGGTGATTGAAAATGCAACCATCTTTGTCTATTACCTGCAAAACGAAGACGGGAGTTTAGAGGCGATAGAAGAAGAAATTGAGGTGTTAGGCCCGGTTAAGTTTTTCTGTGCTAACTGTAATACCGAACTTACTCAATTGAGAAATAAATAAAATTTATGCGTCCCTACTATATCATTTTAAGCTCTCAAGCCTTTAGAAAACATTTTTCTGAACTAAAAGAAGGAGACCTTGTGGGGATAAGACTACCGTTAAAAAAGGAAGAACATGGTCTTATCGTAGACCTTATATACCGAAAAGTAGAGGCTTTTCCTTCTTTTTTAAGCCAGCTTTTATGCAGTTCTAAAACCCTTCAGGCTGAGGTTTTAAGAGAGTTCATGCCACCCTTTACTTTTGTAATCAGGGATAAAACTTCTCTTCTTGCCAGCTTAGCTAAACTTTCTCGCGAGGAAGGATTTACCAAGTTTGTCACCAAAGAGGATCAGGCAAACTGCGGTTTAGGGGTAAAACTGTGGAATTCTTTGGAAGAAATTTTTAACGTAGCAGGCACTCAGGTTTTACCTTTCCCTTTTGTGTTACAACCCTTTTTTCCTAACATCCGGGACATCCGGGTTATTGTTTTAGGGAATCTTTACGTAGAAGCCTATGAAAGAAAGAATGAACTTAATTTTAGAAAAAACATTTTTTGGGGAGGTATTGCAGTCCCTTATCAACTTTCTGATGATGAGCTCTCCTTTTGTCAAAAAGTAATGGAAAGAGGAAAATTCCCGTACGCTCACCTTGATCTTATTTATATATACGGAGAGGGACCTTATCTTTCAGAGATCAACCTTAAAGGTGGAATTAAAGGAGCTAAGGTTTCTACGGAGGAATATAACAAAATCATCGACACCATCCATCAAGAATTTTATAAAAACTGGGAAAAAACCTATAATCCGGTTCTTTACCTTATGCCTTAGGGCCTCATAAAAATCTCTATTTAGAGAGCTCAGTTCTAAGGGTTTTCATAAAGCTTTTATAGTCTTTAGCTCCAAAAAAGGCTGACCCCATGACTAAGATATCTGCCCCGGCGTTAGCTATCTCTTTTGCGTTTTCAAGCTTTACTCCTCCGTCAACCTCTAACAGGGTATTTATTCCCTTTTCTTTTATCAGAGTTTTGGCTTTTTTAATTTTTTCCAGGCAAAAGGGAATAAACTTTTGCCCTCCAAAACCTGGGTTTACCGACATTATAAGAAGTAGGTCTAAATCTTCTAAAATGTCTTCTATCAGAGAAAGAGGGGTTGCAGGGTTTAGGGCTACTCCAGCTTTAGCCCCTGCCTCTTTAATCTGCCATACCGTGCGATGAAGGTGTATGGAGGCCTCAACATGAACTACCAGATAGTCTGCCCCAGCTTTTATAAAATCACTAACATAGCGTTCAGGAGACACGATCATCAAGTGTACGTCAAGAGGAAGGTTGGTGGAGGTTTTTACAGCCTCTACTACCAGGGGGCCTATGGTAATGTTTGGCACAAATTGACCATCCATAACATCTACATGGATAAGGTCTGCCCCTGCCTCTTCTGCCAGTTTTACCTCTTCTCCCAGTCTTTTAAAATCTGCCGACAAGATAGAAGGCGCTATTAAAACCATATTTCCTCCGGTGCTACAGAGTTTTTAGATTTTCTAATAAAAACTCCTTTACTACTCTTTCCCAGCTGAGTTTATTTTTGTATTCTTCGGCTTTTTTGGCAAGGTTTTCTCTTTCTTGCCGGTTTTTAGGTATTTTACCAAAAATTTCCTCTGCTTTGCTTGCCAAAACAAATTCTTCTAACCCAATTCTTTGTTCAGCAGTCAAGTTTTTTAGTCTGGATAAACTGAATTTTTCACCTGCTGAAATAAAATCAATTCCATAAAAGGGTTTGAAATCTTTTTCAAAGTTTTTTTCAAGAAAGAAATATACCCCACAGGAGGTAGAAGGCACAGCAAGGCCACCAAAAGGAAGTACCTCGATGTGGGCTATACCAAAAGGTTCATAGATAGACATTCCCAGCTCAAGGTCAGAGGCAAGCCTTAAGTCTATGGTTTCTAAATCCTCTTTTTCCATAAAGGGACATTTATAGTTAGAAAAGCCTACTTGGTTGATAAAAAGAGCTTTTAAGTTTTTAGAGGTTTTGTTAAAAGTTTCTACCCAGCGGTAAACCTCTATTTCATATCCGATAAGGTCAGGCCATCCTTCTCTATGTTCAAACGGCCAGGGATATGACTTTACCATTTTTTCTACTTCATGAAGAGGCCTCCCCTGAGCTACTAAAGAAGAAAGTAAGATGTAAACTCCCTTAAACTTGTTTTTAACAAAAAGTTCGTCTAAGTAGTTCAAAAGGACAAGGTCTCTCCAGATACCTTTACTCTTAACTAAACGACAAACATGGGTAATCAAAAGGTCTGGGACAAAACCATAATAACAACTCAGCCATTTACCTATCTTCTCTTTAGATATCTCTTTTCTGTCGAAATCTATATGGTCTGACGAAACCCCGTTGTAAACCAATTTTACCTTTTTCTTTTCTGTGCTTGGACATAGAAAAAGATATTCTTCTACCACCCAATCACCAACCGCAAACACAGAGTCAACCCTTTGTGCAAGCTTAACCAGAGGGGTTCTATACCAGTCATCTTGAGGCCCAAAGACATTTTCTAAAGAAAGATTTTCCTCTTTAGCTTTTTTAAGGATGTTATAAAAACTTATGTCTCCACCACCTAAGTTTTCTACTAACCTTCTTACCGGTGCTACCTCATGAGCATAAAAAATCCTTTTGTGTTTTTGAGGATGATAATTGGGATGAAGTCCTAAACTTAGCAGGGCTGGCATACCCATGTATTCATGCCCAAAAAACACAAATTCCTTAGCGGATGGAAAAAGAAGGTTTATTAAATCTAAAAAAGGTAGCCCAATCCTAAAATACTGTTCATAATCCCAGTCTGCTTCATAACGGTCTGAAGCCAAACCAAATTTTTCCCAGAAAAGATACTTATAAAAGTTGAGAACCTCTTTTTTTATATGGTTTATATCTACAAGAAGTATGTCTACGGTGGCTTTATTTTTAGGGTTTAGCTCATTAACCACCCTCCTCTTCCCATAAACCACATCTATGTTATATTTTTCCAAAATAGGATTAAAGTGTATTCCAAAATGTCCTGTATCGTAGTTATCTTTGCTACTATAAAAAACTATTCCATCTTTTCCCAAACGGCTGCTTGGAGAACCCAGATATTCGAAAAGTGGACCGTAAAGAAGGGTTTTATCAAAGTATGAGAGGTAGGAAGGAGAGGTGCACAGGTTGTTTATCACCTCTCCTATCCCTCCTATTTTATATAAGGCTTCATGGGTTATGTGAACAGCTACCCGCATCAACTTTTAGCATACCACAAAAACCCTAAAATTAAACTTCTTGTCTTAGTTCTTGAGCTACCTCTGCCATGTTTTTAAGGGCAGGTATTACCTCTTCCCATTTTCTGGTCTTTAAACCACAGTCTGGGTTTATCCATAAGAGTTCTTTGGGAAGGATTTTTAAGGCTCTTTTGACGATTGTTTTCATTTCTTCTTTATCTGGTATGGCTGGAGAATGGATGTCATAAACTCCAAGGCCTACTTGTCTATCCCACCCTGAGAAGGTTTCAAAGGCTTCGATGATTTCTCCTTTGCTTCTTGAGGCTTCTATAGAAATGACGTCAAAATCCATTGCAGCGATGTAGGAGATGATTTCGTTAAACTCTGAATAGCACATATGGGTATGGATTTGAGTTTCTGGAAGGGCCTTAGCACACAGTCTAAAAGCCTTTACCGCCCAGTTAAAGTAGGTATCCCACTCCTTTCTTTTAATAGGAGCACCTTCTCTAAAGGCTGGTTCGTCTATCTGGATAATTTTAATCCCAGCCTTTTCTAAGTCTTTAACCTCATCAAGCAAAGCAAGGGCTATTTGATAGGCTATCTGTTCTTTCGGTAGGTCTTCGCGGTAGTAACTCCAGTTTAGGATGGTAACCGGACCAGTAAGCATTCCTTTTACTGGTTTTTGGGTAAGGCTTTGAGCATAGGTAATTTCTTCTAAAGTCATAGGCGCTTTTCTCCATACATCTCCATAGATGATAGGAGGACGATAAACCCTTGACCCATATGAAAGTACCCATCCTTGCTTGGTAGTAACGATACCTTCTAATTTTTGGGCAAAAAATTCTACCATGTCAGTTCTTTCAAACTCTCCATGGACCAAAACATCAAGCCCAAGCGCTTCCTGTAGTTTAATAACCTCGACTATTTTTTGCCGGATAAAATCTTTATACTCATCGAGGCTTATTTCTCCTTTGTTAAACTTAGCACGCATCCCCCTTACCTCTTCTGTTTGTGGGAAAGACCCTATGGTAGTTGTAGGGAAAATAGGAAGGTTAAGGCTTTGTTGTTGGAGTTTTATCCTTTCCTGATAGGGAAGGTCTCGGGTAAAGTCTTGTTCTGTAAGATTAGAAATCCTGGCTTTTACCTCCTCGTTTTGACCAAAAGAGACCTGTAGTTTGTCTTTAAAGTCAGCTATCAAATCTAAGGCCCCTAAGTCTCCTTCTAAACCTTTTTTTAAAAGGTTTAACTCTGTTAATTTTTCTTCAGCAAAGGCAAGTTTATTCTTAAGTTCTATAGGTAGGTGGTCTTCTCCTTCTAAAGAAACCGGAAGATGAAACAGCGGACAAGAGTTGGTTATCACTAAATTTTGATTGATCTTCAAGAGAAATCCTATTTCTCTAAGTTTAGCTTCTAAATTAGCCCTCCACACCTGTCTTCCATTAATAATACCAGCTATAAGTACCTTGTCCTCTGGGAACCCAAGTTGTTTTAGGTTGTTAAAGTTTTCTGAATTAGACACCAGGTCCAATCCTAAACCTTTAACCGGTAAATCTATAAAAGCCTGGTAATCAGAAACACTGTCATAGTAGGTTAAAACCCAAAGGTCTGTAAAACCTGAAAGATTTTCGTAAACCTTTTTAACCAACTTCCATTCCCAAGGTTCTAAATCCATCACTAACGCAGGTTCCTCAATCAAAACTGCTTGGGGTTTAACCTCCTTAAGAGTCTTAAGGATTTCTTGATAAACCGGGACAAGACTTTCTAAAATTTCTTCAAAAACTTTAGGATTGGTGATTTTTTCTACGGTTATCCCTTCTGAAGAAGTTTTAATCAGTTTGGCTAATTTTAGAAAGGTAAAGGGACCTACTAACTTAGGAAGGGTGTTAATCCCAAAATTGTGATAAAAAAGAAAGTCTTTAAGCGGGAAGTTTTCAAAAAGGGAAAAAGCTTTGGTTTCTATCTCTGGGACAAAATAATGGTAGTTAGTGTTAAACCATTTGGTAAGCTCAAAGGCTTGTTTGCCTTTAGCCATTTTAAAATAAGTTTTTAGCCCCTGATAGGGTTGAAACCTACTTGGGATAGCACCCACCATAATGGCAGTATCGAGGATAAAGTCGTATAGAGAAACTTCGTTTGAAGGGAAAAGGTCTACGTTTTTTTGATAGATTTTAGCTCTCTCTAATTTTAGGTCTTTAATCCCTTGATAAAAGGCTTCCTCTTCAAGGGCTCCTTTCCAAAAGTTTTCAAGCAATTGTTTAAATTCCCTTTTTTTTCCTAACTTGGGAAAACCATAGGCCAAAGTTTGCATAATCATCCCTCCTGCAATTTTGATGTTTAGAGATTTAAGAACCTCTGTTAGACAAAGATAAAAAGAGATAAAATGATTTTAAGGTGGTGTTTTAGCCATAGGTATACCCCCCTCGAGGTTTTTAGAGGCTGGATAGGTCTTCCGGCTTCCGGATCAACCTACTTGCCGCACCTTCCCAGTGTCTTTCGGCACCAGTGGTCTGTCGGCTAAAGGCTGTTTATATCAAGCCTTTAGCCCAAGGAAGGAAGCCTCTTTTCGGGAAATCCCTACTTGGGACCTCCTTCCCCAGAGGTCAGGTAGACCTCCAAGCGGCTTTCGTCCCCGGTCACGGCTGCGGGGCAGCGGGGGATTTTCACCCCTCTTCCCTTACATCCAGCCTGCTTTCCCTAACTTTTTACCACAGCCTGGTTTTATGTCAATAACTTATGGTTACCCTAATTTGCCGATAGAAATTTATATTCTTTCATGTTTTCCCTATTTTCCAATCTGTCTAAACGATTTATAAATAATTTTATGTCTTTACCTGGTTCAAACAGAGGTTATAGCGCCTGGCAATACTTTAACCTATCCTTCTTATGCTTATCGGTTGAGGCCATATATGGGGGTTAAAGAGAATAGAGAACAATATTTTTTAGGTCAAGAGGAATCGTTTATAGAATGAAGTTGTTGGTAGAAAATGGAGAAGGTTTTGTTTAGTTTAAAATGAAAGATTTTTGAAAGATAAAAAAAGCGCCCCCGGAGGGACTCGAACCCCCAACCTACGGCTTAGAAGGCCGCTGCTCTATCCTGTTGAGCTACAGGGGCACTTAATCAAAGTGAACTTGTCTACAGGTTAAATTTTAATCAAATTTTTTGTTTTGACAAGTCTTTTTTTTAGGTTTATAATTATTTCTAATATGATTAAATTAGTAGACTTTTTTGAAGGTTTAGAAAAAGAAAAGATAGTTTCTATTTTTGAGACTGATTTGCCCTGGGATGCCTTAAAAAATCTGAAGTCCTTTTTAAACGATATAGTCCCTCCTCTTCCTAAAAAGATTCTTTTAAGATGT
Organism: Thermodesulfobacterium hveragerdense DSM 12571; assembly: GCF_000423845.1. Classification (GTDB taxonomy): domain Bacteria; phylum Desulfobacterota; class Thermodesulfobacteria; order Thermodesulfobacteriales; family Thermodesulfobacteriaceae; genus Thermodesulfobacterium; species Thermodesulfobacterium hveragerdense. Next base: position 9,573 of record NZ_AUIT01000015.1, read on the forward strand.
CCTTTGCCAGAAACTGTATTGCTTACCGGAGAAGGAGAGGTCATTCCTTTGAAAGAACTGGAATTTAGAGAAGAAGGATATTATTTTAAAGGGGAAAGGGTAGAAGGGGCTATCCTTATGGCAGGAGCGTTTTTTGGTAGCGAGAAGATCTTTTTTGAAAAAGGGGTAAAAGTTGAGCCTTTTGCGATGATAGAAGGTCCTGCCTATTTTTCGCAAAACACAGAAATTCGGCAAGGGGCTTATGTAAGGGGTAGTCTGTATACCGGGGTTGGTTGTGTGGTAGGTCATACCACCGAGGTAAAAAATTCTATCTTTTTAGCTCAAGCTAAGGCTGCTCATTTTGCTTATGTAGGAGATAGCATACTTGGGGCGCAGGTTAACCTTGGGGCAGGAACCAAGCTGGCTAATCTAAAGTTTAACAAAAAAGAAATAGTGTTAAACATAGAGGGAGAGACCATAAAGACAGGACTCAGGAAGTTTGGGGCGGTTTTAGGAGATGGTTGCCAGACAGGTTGTAATTCGGTCTTACAACCAGGGACTGTTTTAGGCAAATCTTCTTTTGTCTTCCCTGGACGGGTGGCTGGTCCTGGCTTTTTTGGCCCTTTTACTAAAATAAAATAATCGGAGGTTTTAAATGAAAAAAGGTTGGTTAGTGGGGTTTTTAGTTTGGATGTTTATCTTTGGAATACAAGCGGTTTATGGAGCAGAACTTAAGGTTTTGGCAGAGGTTGGCCCATATAAGCTTTATGAAGAAGAGGTCGAGAAGATTCTTAACCAGGACCCTCAGGTTCAGGAGATTCTTAAGTCTTCTCCAGAGGCTAAAGAGAAGATTAAAAAGACGTTGATAGATAAATGGATAACCTTAAGTTTATTAGGGTTGGCTGCTAAAGAAGAAGGTATAGATAAGCTTCCTGAGGTTCAAAGGGATTTAATCAACATAGAAAAACAAATACTTGCTCAAAAATACCTTAAAACCAAGCTCGAAGGTATCAAAATAACCGAAGAAGAGTTAAAAGAATATTATCAGAAACATAAGGATAAATATGTAGAACCTGAGGCGGTTGAGCTTAGGCATATTTTGTTTTCTCTTCCTTCAAATGCCAAGAAAGAAGAGGTGGAGAAAGTGCTTAAAAAGGCTAATCAAATTAGGGCGCAGGTGCTTAAAGGCACCAAGTTTGAAGAGTTAGCTAAAATCTATTCAGAAGATCCTAATTCTAAGGAAAAAGGAGGAAGCTTAGGGATAATTAAAAGAGGAGAGACAGACCCTCAGTTTGAAGCCAAGATCTTTAGCCTTAAGCCTGGAGAAGTAAGTCATCCTATGAGGTCAAACTATGGATATCATCTCATAAAAGTAGAAAAGAAGATCCCTGCAAAGGCCTTAACTTTTGAGCAAGCTAAAAAGCAGGTAGAGTATGATTTAAGGGAGGAAAAGGAAGAGGCTTTGATGAAAGACCTGATAGAAAAGCTTTCTCAAAAATATACTCCTAAGGTGTATTAAGACACAAGCTTTTAAAGGGAAAGAAGATGGTAGATCTTAAAGGTGTAGAAAGTTTAAATTTGGTAGACCTGTGCTTTCTTTGCGCCAAAAATACCACCTCTTTGTTGTTTTTAGACATAGAAACAGAAGGTCTATCTAAGGAAAAAAACGACATCACCCTTATAGGGGTCTATACTCAGGGGAAATATTTGCCCTTTATTAAAGGTTTAAACTTAGAGCGTTCCCTTTCCCTTCTAAAGGTTTCTCCTGTCTGGGTTACCTTTGGTGGGGAGAGGTTTGATCTTCCGTTTATCAGAAAACGTTTTCCTGAAGTTTCGATGCCGGTAGTTCATTTAGACCTTTATGTAGTCTCTAAATTGGTGGGGTTAAACGGAGGGCTTAAGAAGATAGAAAAAGCTATAGGGATAGCAAGAGAGACAGAGGGTATGAATGGGTATGACGCGGTAAAGCTTTGGCAAAGATGGGTGGAAGCAAAAGACAAAAAGGCTCTAAAAAAACTTATCTTCTATAATAAAGAGGATGTGGTAAATTTAAAGAAAGTGTTCGATTATGTAGTTAATAAACTTGCTGAGCAAAGAAAAGAAGGGCAAAAAGGAGGAGAGATAGATGAGGTTAGACCTTCAGCGGTATTTTAAACAGTATAAAGTTATCTTTCTTATTTTATTTTGTTTTGCCTTAGGGTTTGCCAGCAAGACTTTTTTGGAAAAAAGTAGTTTTAAATCAAAGCTTATCGCTCAGGATGGAAAGGTAGTCAACCAAGAAAGTTTGAACTTAGCTCTTAAGCTTTCTGAGGCTTTTTCTTACTTAGCAGAAAAAGCGGCTCCGGCTGTGGTTTACATAGAAACAGAAAGGACGGTTGCAGCAACTCCTTTTCCCTTTGACTTTTTTAGAGATCCCTTCTTTAGAAACTTTCCGTCTTTACCAAGATATAAAGAAAGAGGTGCAGGTTCAGGTTTTATCGTTTCTTCTGACGGGTATATCGTAACCAACAATCATGTAATTCAGCAAGCTCAGAGGATTACAGTAAAACTTCTTGATGGCAGAACTTTTCCTGCAGAAAAGATAGGAGCAGACCCTTTATCTGACGTGGCACTGCTTAAAATTAACGCCAAGAATCTTCCAACGCTTTCTTTTGGTGATTCAGACCTTATTAAAACAGGTGAATGGGTCATAGCTATCGGAAACCCATTTGGTCTTACCCACACCATAACTGTAGGCGTTATAAGTGCTAAAAGCAGAAGTGGCATAGGAATTTCCGATGTAGAGGATTTTATCCAGACAGATGCAGCGATTAATCCTGGTAACTCAGGTGGTCCACTTATCAATCTTAAAGGAGAAGTTATTGGCATGAATACTGCTATTTTCAGCCGTTCTGGCGGATACATGGGGATAGGGTTTGCTATTCCAAGTAACATAGTAAAAACTGTGGTAGAACAACTTAAGTCTAAAGGAAAGGTCGAAAGAGGTTTTTTAGGAGTTACCATTCAAGATTTAACTCCTAATCTTGCCAAGGTGCTTGGGGTTAAAAATGTTACCGAAGGTGCAGTAATAACAGAGGTAGTTCCAAACTCACCAGCCTATAAAGCAGGCTTAAAAGAAAAGGATGTTATTATAGGGTTTAACGGAAAGCCTGTGAAAAATGCTTCGGAGTTAAAAAGTTACATTTTAATTACCAAACCTGGAACAGAGGTTGTGCTTGACGTTGTGAGAGGAAATCGGGTTGAAAAGATTAAAGTAGTGGTAGGATCTCCTCCAGAGAATGCTATTCTTTCAAGGGCAGAGGTTGAAGAAGCTCAAGAAATTTTAGAACAGTTAGGGTTTGACGTAGAAGAACTTACCCCAGCTCTTGCCAAAAGATTAGGGTTAAAACAAACCAAAGGAGTAGTGATTACCGAGGTTATTCCTGAGTCTCCGGCTGATCACGCCAACCTCACCCCAGGGATGGTTATCGACGAGGTAAACGGAGTTAAAGTTTCCAATCTTAAAGACTTTATCGCAGGCCTTAAAAAAGCCGCTCAATCTAAAACGGTTTTGCTGGGGATAAAGGTAAACGGAGGAAGAAGGTTCGTTTCTCTAAGTCTTGAGGGGATGTAACAGCTATGAAAAAGGTTTTATTGAAGAACTTGTTTGTTAGTTTTGTTTTAATGCTTTTTTTCGGGGCCTCTCTTCAGGCTGCAACCAAAATAAATCAGATAGTAGCGGTTGTAGGAGAGGAGTTTTTGACTTTGTATGAGCTTGAGGAACTTTGTGCACCGATTTATCAGAGGTTTATAAAATCAGAAATGCCTTTAGAGGAAAAAGAAAAAATAAAAGAGGAGATCAGAAAGAGGGTTTTAAACGAATGGATAGAGGATACGTTGGTAGGTTTAGAGGCTAAAAAATACGGTTTTAAGGTAGAAGACGAAGAGTTGGAGGCCTATTTAAAAGAAGAGATTAAAGCCGCAGGAGGAGAAGATAACTTTAAACAAACGTTGAAAGAAAAAGGCTTAACCTTAGAAGAATATAAGAAGAAGGTCAAAGAAAATCTTCTTAAGATTAAGCTTGTCCAGTTTATGTTAAAGGAAAAGGTGGTGGTTACGGATGATGAGTTAAAGCCACTTTATGCCGAAGAAATCAAAAAATACGATAAATCTTTCAGGTACTGGCTTTCTGTTCTTATCACCAAGGAAGAACCTCTGGCTAACACCGTGTATGAAGAATCTATTAAAGGAAAACCTTTGGAAGAGTTGATAAAAGGCCTTCCTAAGGAAAAAGTAAGCTTTTTTAATGAAAGTTTTAAAGAGGAAGACCTCGATCCAAAGATTTTAGAAAAGGTTAAAGAGTTAAATCCTGGGGAGTTGTCAAAACCTTTTAAGGTTGGAGAAAATTTTTATCTTATTAAATTGAGCAAAAAAGGGGAAAACGAGCCTCCTTCTTTTGAGGAGTTAAAGCCAAAACTTAAACAAAAACTTTTTGAAGAAAAAGCTCAAAAGTTCATCGAAAATTGGATTAAAGAGCTAAAAGAAAAAAGGTATGTAAAGATTTATCTTTAATTCAGATGTTTTTTTCTGTCGAGGGGTTAGTCCTTTCTAAGGAAAAAATAGGTGAAATAGACGTTTTGGTTGAAATCCTCACCCCTAAAGGAAAACTTTGGGCGATAGCTAAAGGAGCTCAAAAAAGTAGAAAAAGGTTTGTTAACCTTCTTGAAGAGTTTAATCTACTAAACCTTCATTTAAGAAAAACCCTCAAAGGTGCTCTTCCTATTTTAGAAAAGGCAGACCTTATTTTTATTCCAGAAAGTATATGGGGTAACTTAGAAAAGTATATTTTTTTCTCTTATATGGGAGAAGTTCTTTCTAAGGTAAGTTTTAAAGGGTTAGAGGCAGAATATTTTAATTTTATTAAAGACTGGGTTAAATTTTTAGACAGGGAACCTAAGTTAACCTTATTTCACAAGTTTTTTTTTGAGTGGAAAATGCTTGGATTTTTAGGTTGGAGCCCTCAGATAGAGGCTTGCGTAAGATGTGGTTATCAGCCTAAGAGGATTTTTTATTTTTCTGTAAAAGAAGGAGGGATAATTTGTTATCGCTGCAGGCAAGAAGGAGATTTCAGACTTTCAGCAGAACAAGTTGAGGTTTTAAAAATTTTTAGTAAAATGTCTAAGAATAAGGAAGATTTGAAAAAAGTTATGGAAAAAAAGGCCTTAACCTTTGAAGATTTAAAAATTTTAAACAGCCTTACTGAAAGGTTTTTTAATTATTTTTTAGTTTTTGAATTCAATTCTTTACAGACCTTAAAAGAAACATTTAGAGTTTAAAGGGGTTAGGTTAAGATGGAAAAATTGATGAATGAAAAACTTTTTGAAGAAAAACAGTATGTTCTTGAAGGTCTTGCAGCTAAAGAGTCATGGCGACTTTTTAAAATACTTGCAGAGTTTGTAGAGGGGTTTGAGGTGTTACCTCGGGTTTATCCTGGGGTAACTATCTTTGGTTCTGCCAGAACTGCTCCTGACCATCCAGATTATCAAAAAGCGGTAGAGTTAGGGAAATTACTTGTAAAATCCGGGTTTTCTGTGATAACCGGCGGTGGTCCAGGTATCATGGAAGCTGCTAATAAAGGGGCAGCCGAGGCTAACGGATACTCTGTTGGGCTAAACATTAAACTTCCTTTTGAGCAGGCTCCGAACCCTTATGCTAATATAAAACTGGAGTTTAGATATTTTTTTGTCAGAAAAGTAATGATGGCAAAATATTCAGTAGCCTTTGTGTTTTTCCCTGGTGGTTTCGGTACCTTAGATGAGATGTTTGAGGTATTGACTTTAGTTCAGACTAAAAAGATAAAACCTGTACCTATAGCTTTGGTAGGGAAAGACTTCTGGACTCCTCTCCAAAATTGGTTTAAAGATTATCTGCTTATGAATAATAAAATCTCTCCTAAGGACATCGAGCTTTTTAGGATAGTAGAAACTCCAGAAGAGACTTTAGAATACATAAAGGAATACTTATGGATTTAACCTCTAAACCTCAGCATGTTTTAGACATTGCCTCTCTTTCTTCAGAAGAAATAAAAAGTTTTTTAGAACTCGGTGAGACCCTTAAAGAGATTTTAAAAAGGCCTATTCCTAAGGTTCCGACTCTTAGAGGACGGTTGATTGTTTTGTTGTTTTATGAACCTTCTACCAGAACAAGGTTTTCTTTTGACAGGGCAGCAAAAGCCCTTTCCGCAGACACCCTAACTTTTTCTGCCAAAGGTTCAAGTATAGAAAAAGGAGAAAGTCTGCTTGATACGGTTAAAAACTTAAAGGCTATAGGGGCAGAACTTGTAGTTATACGACATCCGATGGAGGGAGCTCCTCATTTTATCGCTAAAAATGCCAACATTCCGGTAGTTAACGCAGGAGATGGAACTCACGAACACCCTACCCAGGCGTTGTTAGACCTTCTTACGGTAAAAGAAAGGTTGGGGGATTTTACAGGCCTAAAGGTAGCGATTTTAGGGGATATAAAACATAGCCGAGTAGCCAAATCAGACATACTGGCCTTTCAAAAGATGGGAGCCAAAGTATATGTATCAGGTCCCGCGTATCTTTTACCTACTCCTTTAGAGGAGGAATATTTCAGAATCTATCCCGGAGGTTTTAAAATTTGTTATGATCCTAAGGAAGCTATAAGAGATGCAGACATAGTGATTGCTTTAAGGGTCCAAAGAGAACGGCACGGGAAACCTCTTATCCCCAGTTTTACAGAATATCAAACCTTTTTTGGGTTGACCTTTAAAGAGTTAGAGTTAATAAAAGAAGGTGCTCTTCTTATGCATCCTGGCCCGATTAATTGGGGGGTTGAGCTTTCTCCAGAAGTAGAGCAATATCCTTTTCAAGTTATTCTTGATCAGGTAGAAAATGGTGTAGCCATAAGAATGGCAATACTCCTTAAACTTTTAACAGGTGGCAAAACCTATGAAGTTACTCATTAAAAAAGGAAGGATAATCGACCCTTCTCAAGGAATAGACCAGATAGGAGATCTCTTGGTTGAGGAAGGTATTATTAAAGGAATAGCAGACGATATTCCTTCAGACCAATATACAAAGGTTTTTTGGGCTAAAGAAAAGTGGGTTTTACCAGGTTTGGTAGATATTCATGTCCATTTGAGAGACCCAGGACAGGAGTGGAAGGAAGACATAGAAACCGGGACCAGGGCTGCTCTTTATGGAGGGGTTTTAAGGGTTGCTTGCATGCCAAACACCGTGCCCCCCAACGATACCCCAGAAATCACCAGCTATATCCTTAAAAAGGTTGAAGAAAAGGGTTACGTAAAGGTATATCCTATCGGTTGTATCACCCAAGGTCAAAAAGGGGAGGAACTTACAGAGTTTGGAAGACTTAAAGAGGCTGGGGTGGTAGCGGTATCTGACGACGGAAAATGGGTAGCTCACTCAGAGGTAATGAAAAGGGCTTTACTTTACGCTAAACAGTTTAATCTTGCGGTCATCTCCCATTGTGAAGACCCAACCCTTTCCCAAGGAGGACAGATAAACGAAGGCTTTTTCTCAGCCAAGTTAGGACTAAAAGGCATACCCTGGTCTGCAGAGGTGGCTGCTGTAGTAAGAGATTTACTTTTGGCTAAAGAAACCGGACAGCCGGTACACTTAGCCCATCTGTCCTGTAAAGAGGTTTTCCCTTTTTTAAGATGGGCTAAAGAAGAAGACATTCCTTTTACTGCCGAGACCTGTCCTCATTATTTTTGCCTAACAGAAAAAGAGGTAGACGAATATAATACTTTAGCCAAGGTTAACCCACCTTTAAGAAGAGAAGAAGATGTTTTGGCGATAAAAGAGGCTCTAAAAGAGGGTTTGATACAGGTTATTGCCAGTGATCATGCTCCTCATAGCGTTTTAGAAAAAGAGGTAGAGTTTAGCTTAGCCTCACCAGGAATGATAGGATTGCAGACTTTACTTCCTTTGAGTTTGACCCTGGTAAAAGAAGGGTGGCTGAATCCTTTAAAACTAACAGAGTGTTTGATAACCAACCCAGCCAAGGTAATAAACGTTGAACCCCCAAGTCTTAAACCCGGTAAAAAAGCAGAGCTCATCGTTTTTGACCCTAATAAAACCTATGTGTTAGGACCTGATGTTATTCAGTCTAAAAGTAAAAATACCCCTTTTCTAAATAAAGAACTTCAAGGAATTACAGTTTTAGCTGTGATCGGAGAAAAAGTTTGGGAATTTAATCAACCTGTGTAGTTTTCTACACAGGTGTTAAAAATTTTTATCACCATCCCTTTGTTTTTATCCTTAAACCCTAAGAAATTTCTTAGAAATTTTGGGTATATTTTTTGCTAAAAATTACTCAGATAACCTAAGGTTGAGGAGGATTGATGCAATATCAAAAGACTTTATCAGGAAAGGTTAGTTTAGAAGGACAGGGCATTTTTACAGGGAAGACCATAAGGGTGGAGATAGAACCTGCAGGGATAGATACAGGGATTGTTTTTGTCAGAGAAGATTTGCCTGAGAAACCAGAGATTCCATTAAAGATAGAGAATATCTTCGGTCTTGATGGTGCTACAGCTATTACCGATGGAACACATTTTATTTATTTAGTGGAACATCTTTTATCTGCTTTACACGGATTACAGATCGATAACGCCATCATCAGGGTATATGGAGAGGAGGTTCCTCTTTTAGACGGTTCAGCCTATCCTTGGGTAAGACAAATCCAAGAAAAGGGCTACCAATATTTATTTTATCCTAAAAAGAAGTTTAGAATAAAAAAGACTTTTAGTTATAAAAACGGGCATGGAACTATCGTGTTTAAACCTTCGGACACCTTGAAGATTAAAGCCTCTATTTCTTTTGACCATCCTGTGATAGGAGACCAAGAAATTTCACTGGAAATCAATCCTACCAATTATATCAGAGAGGTTTGTTTTGCCCGGACTTTTGGGTTTAAAGACATTTTGTTAGAACGAATCAAGAAAGGCATCTTAAAAGGGGGAGATCTTTCAACGGCTATCGTTCTTGATAGAGAAAAGGTAATAAATCCAGAAGGGCTGAGAAGTGAGGATGAATTTGTGAGACATAAGGTACTTGACCTTGTAGGGGATTTGTTTGGTTTAGGAGGAGGTTTAATAGCTGAGGTAGAGGCAATCTCTTCTCACCACAGGTTGCACATAGAGGCTTTAAAAAGCCTTTATGCCTCTGGTCTGGTAGAAGAGACAGAAGAGAGGGCTTTAACTTTTTTGTTGGTTTCTAAAAGAAAGAAATTTTAGTCTTATCGATTAAGCTACTTAGAGATTTTTACCTCTCCTATCTGGTGTACGAGTCCGTCAGGGTTTTCAAACTGTTTTTCAAGTTTTAAAAGGTCTACCTTGTAGTCTTTTTCATCTAAGAGTTGGTCTAACTTTTTTAGGATATAAACCAGAGGGTTTTTGATTTTATTTTCTATATCAGGAAAGGCTTGAAGATAGATTTTGTTTTTTTCCACGGTGATTTTATAGGGTTCATAAAATATGAAAACTTTGGTGCCTATGGGTACGTTTTCGTATAAAAATTTGATGTGTTGGGGATACATCCTAATGCATCCATGGGTGCTTCTTCGACCGATGCTGTAGATTTTGTTGGTTCCGTGGATGGCATAAAGTCCTTTTGATAGATAAAGGGCGTATTCTCCCATGGGGTTTTCAGGTCCAGGGGGGACTACATCAGGAAGGGCTGGGTCCTCAGCTTTGATAGAGGGAGGAGGATACCAGTAGGGTTTTTCTTTTTTTCCTTTGATAAAGTAGGTGTCTAAAGGAGGGAGTTTCCCTTCATCTCCAATACCAATGGGAGCTATAAACATAAAAGGGGGATTAAAAAAATAAAGTCTCATTTCTGGAAGGTTTACTATAATATAAGGGTCTATGGATTTGAGAACAAACTCTTTAGGGACTAAGACCTGATAAGGAATGATTATGGTCTGGTTGGTTTTAGGAAGCCAGGGGTCAACTTCGGGGTTGGCAAGCAATAAATGTTGATACCCTACTTCAAAGGTCACTGCCAAATCAACTAAGGTGTCACCTTCCTTTATGGTATAGGTCTGATTTTTAAGATAAATGTGTTTGTCAGGAACTATAGGAATAAACTGTAAGGGAGAGGTGGCAAAAGCTTGGAAAGATGATAATAAGAGGTAAAATAGAAAAATTAACGTTGAGGGGAAGAGTTTATGCGTTTTCATAATGTTTTGCAAAAAATAGGTAATACCCCAATAATTAAACTATCCAAGCTAAAAGTCAAGCCTTCGATAGAAATTTGGGGAAAAATCGAAAGTCAGAACCCAGGTGGGTCGATTAAGGATCGACCAGCGCTTTTTATGATAGAAGATGCCGAGAAAAAAGGACTTCTTACTAAGGATAAAATAGTCATAGAGGCGTCAAGCGGAAACACAGGAATAGGCCTTTCTTTAGTCTGTGCGGTTAAGGGGTATAGATGTATGATTGCTATGTCTGAGTCAGCCTCTATAGAAAGAAGAAAAATCATGCAGGCCTTTGGGGCTCAGATCCTTCTTACTCCTGCAGAAAAAGGTACTGACGGTGCTATAGAGGCGGTATATGAACTTTTGAGGAAAGAGCCTGACAAATATTTTTGTCCAGACCAGTTTAACAACGAGGCTAACTGGAAAAGTCACTATTATACTACAGGCCCAGAGATCTGGAGAGACACTGAGGGTAGGGTCACTCATGTGGTATGTGGGCTTGGAACTACAGGAACAGCCATGGGAATAGCCCGATTCGCCAAAGATAACAATCTACCTTTTAAAGTAGTAGGGATTGAACCTTATCCAAAGCATAAGATCCAAGGACTAAAGAACATGAAAGAGTCTTATCCTCCGAGTATTTATAATAAAAAACTCCTTGAGAGGGTAATCAACGTAGAAGACGAAGAAGCCTTTTACTGGGCAAGATGGCTTGCTCGGGAAGAAGGAATCTTTGTCGGGATAAGTTCAGGGGCAGCTTTGGCAGGAGCTTTAAAACTGGCAGAAACTTTAGACCAAGGTTTGATAGTGGTTATTTTTCCAGATGGGGGAGAGCGTTATCTTTCTACCCCCCTTTGGTCTTTTGAGGTAAAAGACAAAAAAAGAGAAGAGACATGCCTTATTGTTTTTAATACCCTGTCTGAAAAAAGAGAACCCTTTTTTCCTCTAAATTCTTCTGAGATTAAGATATACACCTGCGGGCCTACTTTAAATCTGCGTCCTCACATCGGTCTTTATAGAAGGCTTATTACCGCAGACGTACTTAAAGAGTTTTTGAGGATTAAAGGTTATCAGGTGAGACATCTGATTAATCTTACTGATTTTGATGATAAAATCATAAAAAAAGCCTTAGAAGAAAAAATCCCCTTACAGGAGATAACCATAAAAGTAGAGGACGAGTTTTATCAAGATGTTGAGTTTTTAAACCTTAGCAAGGCAGACCTTTATCCCAAAGTAAGCCAACATCTTTCAGAAATGGCGGACCTGGCTTTAAAGGTGGTTGAGAAAGATAAAGCTTACGTAAAATATGGGAGTGTTTATTTTGATATTTCCAGGCTTGAGGATTACGGAAAACTTTCTAAGGTTGATCTTTCTCGTTTAAAACCTGGGGCTACCATAGACGTTGAAGAATATGATAAAGAAGAACCTTTTGACTTTGCCTTGCTTAAAAGAGTGCATATTCTTGAGTTAAAGGAGGGGTATTTTGTAGATACCTCTATCGGAAAGGTCAGACCTACCTGGCATATCCACTGTGCTGCTTTGATACTTAAGTATTTAGGAGAGGAGATAGATTTCTTTACAAGTGGAATAGACCTTCTTTTCCCTCATCATGAAAACACCAGGGCGGTTTTAAAAGCATTGACTGGAAAGGAGGGTGCTCGTTACTGGCTTCATACCGGTATGGTGTTTTATCAGGGGAAAAAACTTTCTTCAGAAAATAGGATAACCGTTGAAGACATTAAGGCAAAAGGGTTTAGCGGAAGAGAACTAAGGTTTTACTTTTTAAGAACTCACTACAGAAATCCCTTTAATTTTAGTTGGAAAGGACTTGAGGAAAGTGCAAAAATTTTACAAAAGATCGACCAGCATCTTGGTTTAATAGAGGCTTCAGCAAGAAATAACAAAGAAGATCCTTCTACTTGGTCTTTTTTAGAAAATTTTGGTAAAAGCTGGGAAAAGGCCTTAAAAGAGGATTTAAACACCCCTGTGGTTATTTCAGAGCTTATCTCTTTCTTAAAAAAACTTTATCCTTATTTAAAGCAAGGGATTAGTGTCGAGTTTAAAGAAAAGGTTTTTGAAAATCTTCAAGCCCTTAACAGGGTGTTAAAGGTGTTAAGGTTTTCTAAAAAAGTCATGGACGAAGAAATACTCAGGCTGGTACGGTTAAGAGATGAAGCCAGAAAAAAAGAAAATTTTGAAGAAGCAGACCAGATAAGAAAAAAATTGCTTGCTAAAGGATTTTGGGTGTTTGATTTCCCCTGGGGTACGGAGGTGGTGAGTTTAGAGGTATGACCAGAAAGATATCAGAGGTATTACAAGAGATTTATCAGAGGCTTTTTGAGTTTTTTGGGCCTCAAAACTGGTGGCCTGCTGAGACCCCTTTTGAGGTTTGTGTAGGGGCTATTCTTACTCAGAACGCTGCCTGGAAAAACGTAGAAAAAGCCATTAGCAACTTAAAACAAAAGGGACTGCTTAGTCCTCCGGCCCTTTATCAGCTTCCTGTAGAGAAATTGGCTGAACTTATCAAACCAAGCGGTTTTTACAACCTAAAAGCTAAAAGGCTTAAGTCCTTTGTAGAATTTTTGATGTTAAACTATCAAGGCAACCTTGATCTTATGTTTAAAAAGCCTATTTCGCACTTAAGGGCAGAGCTTTTAAATATAAAAGGTTTGGGCAAAGAGACGATAGACAGCATCCTTTTATATGGAGGCAACCTTCCTGTTTTCGTGGTTGACGCCTATACTTATAGAATCTTAAACCGACATTTTCTTGTGCCTGAAGAAACTACTTATGACGAAATCCAAGCCCTTTTTATGGAAAATCTCCCTCCAGACCCGCAGCTTTTTAATGAATACCATGCTCTTTTAGTAGCCTGTGGAAAAAGCTTTTGCAAAAAAAACTCCCCTTTATGTGATCCCTGCCCTCTGAAAGGGCTTTAAGTTGGGCACTCTATGATAGGATTTATCTTTGCTCTCCTTGCCGGATTCTTGGTAGCTTTAAGCGATGCTTTAAATAAGAAATATTTTTCTGATAAAGGGACTCCTTACATGGTGTTTGCAAGGACTGTAGGGAGTGTGCCTTTCCTTTTGCCTCTTTTTTTGTATCTTACCTTTTTTAAAGGTGTAGGGGTAGGATATTTTTCCCCTCAGTTTATGGTAGTAGTAGGTATTTTGCTTGGTTTAGAAATTTTAGCTACCTTTCTTTATATGAAAGGAATAAAGGTTTCTCCCCTTTCTGTTTCTGTGCCTTTTCTTTCTTTTACCCCTGTTTTTATCATCCTTACCGGATATTTTTTGCTTGGAGAAAAGGTTTCTTTTGAGGGTGGTATGGGGATTTTACTGGTGGTAGCTGGTAGTTATGTAATCAATCTTCCTTCTGTTAGGTTAGGGTGGTTAGAACCAATTAGAGCCATCAAAAAGGAAAAGGGGAGTTTTCTTTTAATACAAGTAGCCCTTATATATTCTATTACGTCTGTGCTTGGGAAAAAGGGCCTTCTTCTGACAGACCCCTTATGGTTTTCTTCTTTTTATTTTACCTTGCTTGGGATTTCGTCAGGACTTGTGGTTAAGGTTTTTTATCAAATAGAGGTAGGCTCTTTTTTAAAAACTCAAACCAAAGGCATATTATTGGTAGGCCTTACTCAGGCTCTCATGTGTTATTGTCATATGATATCCTTAAGTCAGCTTGAGACTGCCTATATGATAGCTCTTAAAAGAACAAGCATCCTTTTTTCGGTGGTTTTAGGTTATTTCCTTTTTAAGGAGTCTTATTTTGGATTAAGGCTGATAGCTGCAGGTTTGATGTTAACAGGGGTTTCTCTGATAATGTTTTTTAAGTAGGAGGAAAAATGTTTGCTCGAGGGTATGTTCAGGTCTATACAGGAGATGGAAAAGGGAAGACCACCGCGGCTGTGGGGTTAAGTATAAGAGCTTTAGGGGCTGGATTGAAGGTGGCTTTTCTTCAGTTTTTTAAAGATGGAACCTCTTCTGAAGTAAAAATCCTCAAGACTTTCGATAATTTGTATTATCAGCACTTTGGGGCGAAGGGATTTGTGTCAGAAGTAACTTCTGATCTAAAAGAAATTATCCAAAAAGGTTGGGAAGAAGCTAAAAGACTGGTATTTTCTAAAGAGTATAATATAATTGTTTTAGATGAGTTTACGTTTGCTCTTAATTGGGGTTTGGTTGAAGAAAAAGAGGTTTTGCAAGTCTTAAAGGATAAGCCAGAAGAGATTGAAATAGTCATTACTGGAAGAGATGCCCCAAGAAGTCTTATTGAATTTGCCCACCTGGTGACTGAAATGAAAAAGATTAAACATTACTATGATCAAGGGATTAGGGATAGAATAGGGATAGAAAGATGATAAAGGATGCGGTAGTAAGAAAGGTAATAGAAGGCATCAGACTAAATAAAGAAGAGGCTTTAGAACTTTTTAAATTCCCTCTTCAAGAAATTGGATGGTTAGCCCGAGAGGTTAGGTTTAGACTTAAACCTGAACGGGTGGTAACTTATGTGGTTGATCGAAATATTAACTACACTAATATATGTGTTTCAGGATGTAAGTTTTGTGCCTATTATAAGCCTCCAGGTTCAAAAGATGGGTATGTGCTTTCTTTTGAAGAGTTGGGAAAAAAGATAGAAGAGACTTTAAGCTTAGGTGGGTATCAAATTCTTTTGCAAGGAGGACTTCATCCTGACCTACCTTTTTCTTTTTATGAAGACATGCTGCGTTTTGTTAAAAGCAACTTTCCTCAAGTGCATGTTCATGGTTTTTCTCCTCCTGAGATAGTGTTTTTCAGTAAACGATTTGGGTTGTCTATAGAGGAGGTTTTGGAAAGGTTAATCAAAGCAGGTCTTGACTCTATTCCTGGAGGTGGGGCAGAGATTCTTTCAGATAGGGTAAGATGCCTTATTTCACCAAACAAGGCTACCACAGAGGAATGGTTAAAGGTGATGGAGGTGGCTCATAACCTTGGACTTAAAACCACCGCTACCATGATGTTTGGACATATCGAGACCCAAGAGGAAATTATAGACCATCTTCTGAAGATACGATCCCTTCAAGACAAAACAGGAGGTTTTACTGCGTTTATTCCCTGGACTTTTCAGCCTAAAAACACAGGGTTGAATCACCTGATAAAAGCAGGGTCTGCCTATTATTTAAAAGTGTTAGCTGTATCTCGTATAGTGCTTGATAACGTTAAAAACATTCAGGTTTCTTGGGTTACTCAAGGTCCTCATATCGCTCAAATTGCTCTTGAATTTGGGGGTAATGATTTTGGTTCTACCATGATAGAGGAAAACGTAGTAGCTGCTGCCGGGGTTTCTCATAGGATGAGTGAAGAGGAGATCAGACATCATATCTTATCTGCAGGTTATATTCCTAAAAGAAGAAGGATGGATTATACCCTTTTAGAATAAGCATGAAAGAAATTCAAGTTCTTCCTTATCATCATTTTTTACTTCGCGCTAAATGGGTAGTCCCTGTAGTCTTGCCTCCGATTTTAGACGGAGCCGTAGAGATTAGAGAGGGGAAGATTGTTAGGGTTGGGGAGTTTTCAACCCTGTCTAAAGAAACTGTAGGAGCTAAGTTGATAGATTTTGAAGAAGCGGTGATCCTTCCCTGTTTAACCAACCTTCATACCCATCTTGAACTCACCAGTTTTAGGTTTAGGATCAAACCTTCGGAAGATTTTATAACCTGGGTAAGACAGGTAATTAAACTAAAAGAAGAAACTTCTCCGATAGAGTTAAGGGAGAGCGTAAAATTTGGAATTTTAGAGTTATGGAAAGAGGGAATAGGTCTTATTGGAGAGGTTACTAATTCAGGGCTTACCTTAGACCTTCTCAAAGGAAGTTCTTTGTATGGGTATGTGTTTCGAGAAATGATAAGTTTTAAAGGAGGGGTTAAGCTGCAACCTCTTGATAAGCAAGATTTGGACTCAAGGTTTAAGTTAACCTATTCAGCCCACGCACCTTATACCGTTTCTCCCTTACTTCTTCAGGCAATAAAAGCCTACACCAGAAAAAGAAATCAGGTTTTTTGTATCCATTGTGCAGAGTCTAAAGAAGAGGTAGAGTTTTTTAAGACTGGCGACGGCCCAATAAAACACTTGTTAGAAGAAAGAAATCAATGGAACGAAAGCTTTTCTCCTCCTGGGATAAGCCCGATAAAATACTTAGCTAATTTAAATCTTCTTGATTACAAAACTTTGTTAGTCCATGTTGTCCAATTAGACGAAGAAGATTTAGAGGTTCTTAAAACCTATAAACCTAAGGTTTGTGTTTGCCCAAGAAGTAATGTTTTTACAGGGGTAGGCCTTCCCAACTTGCCTTTATTATTAAAGACAGGTCTTGAAGTAGGGATAGGAACAGATAGTTTAGCCAGTAACACCTCTTTATCTATCTGGGAAGAGTTGAAGACCCTTTATTCAGCCTTTCCTGAAGTGTCTCCAGAAATCCTTATTCAGATGGCTACCTTAACCGGAGCCAAAATTTTGGGATATGAAAACCTTGGCGCAATTGCCCCTGGATATTTACCTAACCTTCTTGTGGTCGAGGTTTTAGATTACCTGATAGATGACCCTCAGGAGACGATGCTATCTCTTATCAACTCTAACAAGGAGGTTAAGTATAGGATTTATGGATAAACTAAAAATAGGTATTCCTCTTTACATAAACACGCTCCCCTTACTTTTTTACCTTCCTAAGGAAAATAAGAGAATAGAACTTATGTTAGAGGTTCCTAAGAAGCTTAATCAACTTATTAGACAGAATGTTTTGTGTGCAAGTCTAAGTTCAAGTGTAGTCTTTGCTAAAAATCCTCAAGAATTCTGCATTTTACCAGACCTATCGATAAGTGCCGTAGGAGAGGTAAAAAGTGTAGTGCTTTATCATAAAGAGGACCTTCAAGCCCTTGACGGACAACTCGTAGGGATAACCCCAGAGACCGAAAGTTCTTTTTGGCTGTTAAGAGTTTTGCTTGAAGAGTTTATAGGTGTAAAACCTAAGTATGTAGAACTTATTAAAAATTGGGGAGCTCTTTCAGACCCAGAGAGAGAGGAATTAAAGGGCTATTTAGCTATAGGGGATGAAGCTTTAATCCTTCAGCACCAGAAAGATGAGAGGTATAAGATCACTGACCTTGCAGAACTATGGTTAAAACATACGCATTTTCCTTTTGTTTTTGCTTTGTTTATTCTAAAAAAGGAGTTTGTATCCTTTAAACAAGAACTGGCTTATTTTTGCTTAAATCTGTATTCTGCCAGGGCTAAAGCTTTTTCAAACTTAAAAGAGGTGGTAACCCATTCCCATCTTCATCTTCCTAAGGATTTCGTATACAACTATCTAACTCATTTAGAGTACGATTTTTCAGGGTTAAAACAAAGGGCTTATCTATATTTTTGCGAGATTTTATACAAGAAAAAACTTATATCTTTTATGCCTGAACTTAACTTTTTTAACTTAGGATAAGGTTTTAAACGTTATGAAGGTTGAAAAAAACTTTGTCAAAAACAAGTTTGACCGGATAGTTCGAAGGTATGATCTGGTAAACCTTATAGGAAGTTTAGGTCAAGACAGATTATGGAGACGTAAGGTTGCTTTACTGTTAGCCGAAGCCTTTCCTCTGCTTGACCTTTGTTGTGGACCTTTTACACTAACCTTAGAGGTCTATCGAAAGAGTAATTTAGCTAAGACCTTTGCCTTAGACTTTAGCTTTGAGATGCTTGCCTTCGGTAAACCTCGAATAAAAGATACCTTTATCTATCCTGTTTGTGGAGACGCAGAAGAATTGCCTTTCAAGAACAACCATTTTGGAGGGGTTAGCATAGCCTTCGGGTTAAGAAACCTTCCCAACAAAAATAAAGCTATAAAAGAATTTTTTAGGGTTTTAAAGCCAGGAGGAAAGCTAATCATCCTTGAATTTTCTTGGCCTAAAAATTTTTTGGTGCAAAGATTTTATGATTTTTACCTAAGTTATTATATGCCCTTTTTAGGAGGGGCCTTAACCGGAGACGAAGAGGCTTACAGGTATTTAGCCGATTCTATAAAGGCCTTCCCGCCTCCTGAAGAAATAAAGAAAATGCTTTTAAACTCAGGTTTTTCAAAAGTTACCTATAGTTCTTTAACCTTTGGCATAGTCACCTTATATCAGGCGGTTAAGTAAGGCTAATTTTTAGCTTTATGTAATCCCACGGCTTCTTTTAGGATTTCACTTTCTTTTAGCACTTGAGAGGCTACCAGGCTTGTGTTTTCTTGAGCTGTATAAAGGGCCTTTACTCTTTCTGCTATTTCATTGAGATCCTTAGAGATGTTTTCGATATTCACTGAGATGTCTTCACTTGAGGAAGCAATAAAGTTTATCTTTTCCTTTAATTCTTGGGTCTTTTCATAGATGTCTTTTAACATGTTTTCAGTTTGTTGAGCCATTTCTGCTCCTTTATTAACCTTTTCTATAGACCCTTTTAGAGAATCTTCTACTGAAAAGACTTTCACTTGTATTTCTTTTATAACCTCTTCGATTTTATCTGTAGCTTTGGTGGTATTATCAGCTAATTTTCTTACTTCTTCAGCCACAACAGCAAACCCTTTACCATGCTCTCCAGCTCTTGCTGCCTCGATAGTTGCATTAAGGGCTAACAGGTTGGTCTGTTCAGCGATGTCTTTTATCAACATCACGATAGAACCTATATGGTCTGAACTTTTTCTTAATTCGTTAACCACCATTCCTAACCTCTCAAAGATGTCTTTTAGACCTTTTATTTCTTGTGAGAGATAAGAAGAAAACTCCATCCCCTCTTTAGAACTGTCAGAGGTTTCACTGCTAAAATCTCGTATTTGGGATAGATTTTGAACGATGTTAGACAGGGCTTCAGAAATATGGTTGGCAAACATAGTCATCTGAGATGATTTTTCGGTTAAAAACCTTAGGTTTTCTGTTAGCTCTGTTGAGACCTTAGATATGGTTGTAGAATAACTAAAGAGATTTTCTGAAATATCCTTAGCCTGAGAGAAAAATTTTCTTCTTTTAAGTATTATCTCATGGAGAAGTTGAGAGGCTATCCCAAGCTCATCGTTACCGTAAACCTGTATGTCAACCGTAAAATCTCCTTTATGAAGGGTAGCTAAAACCCTTTTGAGTTCTTGGGCACTTTTCCCTATGTTGTCGATAACCCTCCAGCTCCAGACCAGCTCAACCAGAATTGCTATAAAAGAAAAAAGGGATAAAATAATCGTTCCGTAGGTCAAAAAATCTTTGAGAGGTTTTTCTTTGATACCAGGTTGTACTTTCCAAGATAGGTATAAAAAGACTATGTTAAGCAAAACCAAGATTAAAATGTTGAAAATCATCAAGTTCCAGAGTTTAGTCTTGATTTTAGTTTTTTCTTCCATCTAATCCCCCTTCGGAAATCTTAAAAAGGTTTTTATATTATATTATTTTATTTTATATCATTTCTTCAAAGTTTAAAAATGGAGGTATGTCTGTCATCGCGTTTACCACCAAGTCCACCAGTCCGCAATGGGTTATTTTATACTTTTCGAATAGGTGATAAGTATGTTCCATCTCCCTTATGGTCCCTTTGCAGTTAGAGCAGGTGGCTACTACCAGTTTTATTTTATCTTCTTTAAGGACATCTTGAAAGGTTTCCATTATCTGGCAAAGTTTGACTTTGATGCCTACTTTTTTGCGAAAGGTTGGGAAGTTTAAGCTTCCCATTATAGCAAAACCACTTCCTCCTCCGCAGCAATAGTTTTTAACGCCATTTGGGTTCATCTCTTTAATCCTTCCTTGAGGTACTATTCTGTTTAAAACCTCTCTCTGAGGCCTTACAATTCCCATAAGCCTTACTATGTTGCAGGAATCATGTAGAGTAAAGTAAAAGTCGTTGCGAGAAGGGTCAAGTTTAAGTTTTCCACTTTTGACTATTTCCCAAACTAAAGGAAGGCAGCTTTCTCTTTTTATTTCAGCTAAAGGCGAGCTTGCAGGAAGTAATCGATCCAGTACTACGCAGAAAACCTTATGTGCATGACCGCATTCACCAACCAGGATCTTTTTTACTCCTAAAGAATGTGCTATCTTTAGATGATTTACCGCAATTCTTGCCAGTTCCACATCGTCATACCATGCACCGTAGTTAACTCCATCATAACCCAAGGGTTCACTGCTTAAGGTATAGTTGATACCTACGGCATCAAATAAGAGAAAAAAGGCTTCCATGTGGTCTGGCCAGGAAATATATTCTCCAGCATTGTGAATAAAAAGATACTCTGCTCCTTTTTTATCTACAGGAATTTTTATTTTTTTGCCGGTTTTTTCTGCTATTTCTTCTTCCAAAAAGGCTATCGTATCTCTTATCCCTTGAGGGTTCATACCAGTTGAAGAACCAGCCTTTAGATGAAGTCTTGTTCCCTTTTGATGTACCTCAGGAGGAGCCCATCCCAATTCTTGACTAAAAAGTTTTCTAAGCTCTCTTGCTATAAGCCCATTGTCTACCCCTATAGGGCAATAAAGAACACACCTTCTACAAAGAGTACACCTATAAGCTAATTCAAAAAGCCTTCTTATGAGATCATAAGTAATGTCTATTTCTTCTCCTAACAAGGCATTCAGCTTGCCGGTTAAAGTGAAATGTTTTTCGTAGATCTTTCTCAATATTTCTGACCTGAAGTTAGGACGGTAGATCTCTTTACGGCCACTTGCTAAGTATAGATGACAAGCCTCAGCACAGGTGTTACATCTTACACAGTTTTCTAAAGAAAGCTTAAAAGGTCTTATAAACGTCCAGTTAAACTTTGGGTTAAGCAACTTTTCAAGGCCGTTTAAAAACCTCTTTACTATTTCTACCTTATCCTCCTCAGAGATAGTATCTGGCTGAGGGAACATACTGTAGCCGTCTAAACTTAGATTATAGGTTTGATACCAGTTTTCTGGGGTTTGATCTTTAACTTCTTCTATGCCAGGAATTTTTAACATTTCTTTTTCTTCTAATTTGAACAGAGGTTCCTTCCCAGGTTTAGAAAGTTCTTTAAAACATACCTTATCTTCTCCGTTTTTTTCTTCTAATTCCTGTCTTATAAAGTTGCAAAGACTCATGTTTACCTCCTTTTTTGGTTTTATCGATTTAGTTTTGTGCGTTTTCAAGCCAGGTTTTTTCAGGTTTTACATGAGGGCCAGACCATCCTACCTGGTAGCCCAGTTGTTTTTCTATAAGTTTTTCTATTTTACTTCCTTTAGACTGAGGCATGTCATCCCACAAAATTTTGTGGTAAGTAAGATACTTGGCTGGACCGTGAAAAAATTTGGAAAAAGGAAGATATAATATAAATATATTAAATATGAAAAAATGCCAGAAAACTACACCTTTAACTTTAGTCTCTTGTGGGGCGAAAGAGAGTATAGCATTAAAGTAAAAAAAAGCGTGTTTTAACCCCTCGTCTGAAACAACCATCAAAAAACCCGTAACAAATAGGGCCAACAAAAGTAAAAGGTTAACCCGATCTATCGGACTGGTGTAAAGTTTAAGGGTTGGATGGATAGTCCGTTTAACCAACAGTCCTAAAACCCCTAAACTACCTAACCCGTAGCCTAAAATTCCTGCGGTTTTTATCAACCCTAAAGGTATAAAAATTTTTGTGTTTATAAGCATTAAAACTACAAACAAAAACATCAACCATAAACCCCAGTGCAGACAAAAAGACCAAATCCATAACCCATAACGATTATACTTTTTAACCCTCTCAAGCCACAAAATCTCCTTTAAAGGTTCAAGCCATTCCCCCACATGGTCTTTTTTGAGTTCCTTTTCATACCAAGCAACATCCTCTAAGTAAGAACCTCCGTATTGTTTCTTTTCTCCTGGCTCATGAGGCACCGGATAAACTTCCCATCTGATGTTTACAGGAAGTTTATAAAAACGATAAAATCTATAAGCTATCCCCACTACACAAACCAAAAAAGCTACATAGGTAAAAACCACCATCCCCATAAGTCCCTCCTTAGTAAATAATTTTCTTTTCTATAAATACTGCCAAAGTAAATTATAAATACGCAATAAAACAAACATAAAAACTTACCAAGCTATAGTTTAGGTAGGGTTAAAGAATTGCCTCCTACATTTAGGACAAAGCCTAAGGTAGGGAGGTATGGTTTTAGGAGGTTTTCCTAATAGTCTTCCTAACAAAAGTTCCGGTTTAGGCATTGGTTCGCCGCAGTTTTCACATTTTACCAGTTTTATCTCAGTGATTTCCATGTACTCGTTTTTAGAGATAGCTGTACCTATAAGTCGAGGGATAAACTGCATGGCACCAAAAGGACAGGCATCAGCACAGTCTTTACAGGCGGTGCACTTACATTTGTTGATGATAAAAAGGCTTCCTTCTATCCTTATAGCATCAGAGGGACATACGTAGATACAAAGCCTGCAGGCTGCACATCTTTCTCCTCTATGGGTGGGATAACCACGATAAGTAGCCCTTACTGCTTTAAGGCTTTTCCCTTTAAATTCAAAGGTTAAAGGTTTTTTAAACAAATTGGTTAAAAGCCAACCTATTAACTTTACCATAGGTAGTCCCCATCCTTACCAGGTTTTTAAAACCCAGGTTATTACTAAAATCAGCGTAGCCGATGGTATTAAAAACTTTAGGTAAAGAGCCGAAAATTGCGAAAGTCTTAGCCTGGCAGTAAAGTTTTCAACTAAAGCAAACATGAAGAAAAGGAAAAAAGCTCCTAATAAAATCAGGCTTAATCCCATTTGAGGAGAGGTTTTTAACACAGGCAAATAAAAAAAAGCAAAGAGGGAACCAAAGATTGCCAGTTCAAGCAAGTAGTTAAGCTTAAAAAGAGCTAAAGCAACACCAGAAGCCTCGGTTAAAGGTCCTTCTAAGATTTCAGCCTCTGCATCAGGTATGGAAAAGGGATTTAGTTTTAGTTTAGCTAAAACAGAAAACACAAAAAAGGGTATGGTTAAAATTTTTATCAAGACATCTAAAGAATCCCAGGCCTCAGCTATGCTTTTTAAGCAAAAAGAATAGGGAGGTCCTTCAAGCAGACATAGCGTGGTGATAACCATGATAAAAACTCCGTTATAATAAAAAAACATTTGTGCTGCTCTTGCTGCACCTACCATTCCATAAGGAGATTTGCTAAAATAGCCAAAGATGATCTGGGAAAGAAGAGGTAGTTCTGTAAGGTAAAAAATAAGAATGAGGTCAAAAGAAAAGGAAGCCTTTTCCTGGTAAAACGGATAGGGCATAAGAAGTACCCCTACCAAAAGCCCTACGGTAGGCACGAAAGGTATTAAAAGATAGGTAAACGAAGATATGGTATAAGGTTTGGTTATATTTTTTAGTAACAATTTGCTCAGGTCATAAAAAGGTTGGGTTACAGGGGGACCTTTTCTTAACTGCATCCTTGCTTTAAGCTTTCTTTTAAACCCTTCTAAAAGCCCCCCTAACACAAACCCAAATAAAAATCCAGGATATAAAAACAGGTCTTTTAGAAACTCCATAGTTCTTCCTCTTCGCACAAGATTTGTGCTGCTCTTAAAAGGCCTTCTAAAATCATGTTAGGATGGGCAGAACAGCCTCCTATATAAACATGAACTGGAATAAAGTTATCTACAGGCCCTAAGACATTGTAACTTTTGGCAAAAACTCCTCCACTAAGAGAACACACCCCTACACTAACCACAGCTTTAGGTTTAGGCATCATGTCATAAGCCCTTAATAAAGGGTCTCTGGATTTAGTGGTTACAGGTCCGGTAACTAACAAAATGTCTGCATGCTTAGGACTTCCAACCAGTTTTATACCAAAACGTTCGGCATCGTATTTAGAAGAAAAAAGGGCCAAAATTTCGATATCACATCCATTGCAAGATCCAGTGTTTACATGAAAGACCCAAAGTGATTTTTTTTGAGAATATCTTAGAAATTGCTTTATAGCATCTAAAAACATAACCTACCACCTTTTAAAAAGCGATTATTAAACAACCTAAAACTATCGTAAAACTTAAAAGCATGACTAAAATCAAATCTAATTTAGGTAAAGGAGTTTTAACGGTTTCTGGTCCTTTTTCTCCTAAAAACAGGCTATGGTAAGCCCTTATAAAATACACCAAGGTAAGACAACCTCCTAATATCATAAGCCCAAAGAGACCCTTAGAAATTTTAAATACCTCCTGATAAAGAAAGAGTTTCCCCCAAAATCCGGGTAAAATAGGTATACCTATCAAGGTTAGAGCGAATACCAAGAAAGAAAAAGCCAAACCAGGATAGTCTTTGGCAAGACCTTTTACCTTTCCTAAGGATATTACAGAAGTATTCTTTTCTATCCTATAGGCTATGAAAAACAGACCCAATTTTGCTATTAGGTGATTAATCCACAGGATGATAGTTCCATAAAGGCTTACCGGAGAAAAAAGGCTTAGTCCTATCAAGAGATACCCTGTGTCGTCGATCGTTGCGTAGGCCAAAAGTTTTTTCAAATTCTTTTCGCAAAGGGCAAGCACAGCTCCTAAAAGTAAGGTTAGAAAACCTATGTATAGAGAAACCTCTCTCAGGTTTTCAAAAAATTGAGGAAACCAGGAAGCCTTTTCCACTGTCCTCCATAACAACACAAAATCTACGATTTCAAAAATACATATAAGAAACCCAGCGGTGATAGCATCTATAATTTTTACCACGATCGGTAGCCAGAGAAAAAGTGGGAAAACCGCAAGTTTTAGAAAGAAAGCTATAACCAATAAAACAATACCTTCAGGGGTATGAGCAAAAACAGTTTTTCCTAAGATAAGTAGAACTAAATAAGAGATTTCTATAACCCCTAAGATTTTAAAAGCTTCTTTATAACCAAGAACCCAAAACAGCGTTAGCAAAGCTATTACGCTAATCCCATCAAAAAATAGCCCATAAGAAGTCTCTCCCCAGAGTAAAAAGAGGTTAGAAAAGGTTAAAACCACAAGACAGAGTAAGATCATCAATTTTTTGTTAAAATCTCTGAGGTAAAACACCCCACATAAAAACGTTATAGCTATATAGATTATGGTTAAGAAGGGGGCTAAAGCCTTCAACATGGTTTACTCCATATCTGTTCTAACTTTTTTATGGAGCTATAAACTTTCAGGATTAAGCCTTCAATAAAATTGCAAATTTTTAGGAGGTATTGGTCTGGGTCGGCCTTTTTATAAAAGGTTGCTAAACGGTTTTCTATGTCAGCCACAAAATCATCTGCAGTAGGATTAAAAACGGTTTCGTCCTCTCCTCCTTTAAAAACCTCGGTTTCTTTAATAATTTCCTTAGGTTTAAGCCAGGTAAAATAAATTAAAAGCCCTAAGCCTAAGAACAAAATAAACAAAGCTCCTATTAAAACGGTAGGGAGTTGATAAAAGCTGATGTTAACCCCTTGGAGGTTTAAAAGAGATAAGGCTGGATTTATAAGAAAGGTTATAGCTATTTGAGGGAAAAGACCAAACACTACACATGGAATGGCCAGGATGATTCCTCCTGTAACCATAAGGTAAAAAGGTTTTTCAGAAAGCTGTTTATTTTTTTCGTCAATTTTACCCAAAAATGCGGTATCAAGCACTTTGATAAACGAAAGGGTGGTTAGAGTACTTATGAAAAGTCCTAAAGCTGCAGCTAATGGATGGTTAGCCTCTATCGCAGCCTGGTAAAACATCCATTTACTTACAAAGCCGTTAAACCCAGGTATTCCTGAGATAGAGGCTGCACCTATCAGGTAAAGAACCGTGGTTTTCGGTAGTTTTGATGCAATCCCTCCCATCAGAGAAAGGTCTCTGGTATGGGTTGCCTGCTGGAGGATCCCAGCAACCAAAAAAAGGAGGCCTTTAAAAAAGGCATGGTTTAAGGTGTGAAAGAGAGAAGAAGCTAACCCAAGAGAGGTCCCAAGCCCTATTCCTGAGACCATATATCCTATCTGGCTAACTGTGTGATAGGCTAAAAGTTTTTTTACGTCAGCCTGTTTTAAGGCAAATAGAACTCCCATAAGAGAAGAAAACATCCCCAAATAAATCAGAAGGTTTTTCCAGAATTCAGGAAAGCCACCAAGTAAAAGATAAAATTTGAACAAAAGATACACCCCGCATTTTACCAAACAGGCTGCATGAAGTAGGGCACTTACCGGGGTAGGAGCGTTCATCGCATATGGTATCCAGGTGTAAAGAGGCCATTGAACTGATTTAGCCAAAACAGCTACCAAAACTCCAGCCAAAATTAAATGTTGATAAGCCTTAGGGTCAGGAGAAAAGTTAAACACAAGAGCACCTAACAGAAACCCATAACCAGCGATGTGAGTCATCAAGAAAGCCTTTTTAGCAGAAAAACTTGAAAGGTCAGACTGGTACCAAAAGGCTATCAGTTGATAAGAACATAACCCTGTAAGTTCAAAAAACACATAAGACCAAAATAGGTTTTCACTAAGGGTTAACCCCAGATAGGAGCCTATAAATAATTGAATAAAAGCATAAAACCTGCCAAAACCTTCTTTTTCATGGGTCATGTATTTTATAGCATAAAGATTAATTCCTACACTAACATATGCTCCAAAAAGAGCAAAAAACAGGTTTAACCCATTTGCTTTAAAAATCAGTTCAAGGTTAATAAAGTCTCTTATCCACCTAAAAAGGGGGAGATGCCAACCAAATTCCCCTGTTTTAAGAAATTCAAAAAAAGTAAGGTTTAAAAAGTATAAGGCTACAGCAGAGGTAAGAAAGGCTAAACTGCCATGAAACTTTGGACTATTTATCCTGTAACACAAACCAGAAATTAAAGCCCCTAAAAACAGCACCCCAACACTAAAACCAAGAAACATTTTCACTTCTCCTCTACAGTAATGGCTTTGGTTCTACAAACTTTAGCACAAGAAGGACTAAACCTTTTATCTTTACATAGGTCACACTTCTGGGCTATGATAGGGTTATATTTGTTAAAAGATGAGACCATTTCTATGACCCCAAAAGGACAAACATAATAACAGAGCTTACATCCCACACATAAAGAAGGATTAATAATATAAGCCTCCCCATCTTTGGTGATTGCGCCGACAGAACATACCTTAGCACAAAGACCACACTGATTACAGACAGAAATTTTTACTTTTTCTCCTTTTTTAACCACAAAAATCCTGGGCGCAGTAGAATTATGTACTTTCATACAGATTTTTTCACAAGCGGTACATCCTTTGCAGAGACCGGGGTCTATTTTTAATCTCACTTGCGTCTCCTCTATCTTTGCATACAAGAAAAACAGGGATCTATGCTTCCAGAAATAAGGGTTACATCAGCTACATCTTGGTTTATCAGGATTCGATTAAGAGCATAGATGTTTACAAAACTCGGTGCCCTTATTTTTACTCTATAGGGAATGTCTGTTCCATCGGTTATACAATAATAGATGAGGCCTCCTCTTGGGGCCTCCCATCTACTTATCCCGATTCCTTTGGGAATAGGTACAAACTTTTTGGTTAGAATCGTTCCCTTAGGAAGGTCCTTTAAGATCTGTTTTATTATTTTAAAACTTTCTACCATCTCAAGGAGTCTTACCTTAACCCGACTTAAAACATCCCCATCTTTTTCTACGACTTTTTCGAATTCAAGAAACTCGTAAGCTGCACCTGGCATGGCAACATCTTTTCTTAGGTCGAGGTCTACACCTGAAGCCCTTGCTACAGGACCTACTACCGAAAGATCTATTGCATCTTGATAGGTTAAAACGCCAATCCCTTTGGTTCTGCTGATTAAGATTGAATTGCTAAGAACAGTTTCTATTAGTTGAAAAATCTCAGGTTCAAGACTGTCTATAGATTTTTTAACCTCATGGATTTCATCTTCAAACAAATCTTTTCTAACCCCTCCTATGGTATTGAAGGCATAATTGCCTCTATGTCCGGAGATGCCTTCCATCAGGTCTTTGATGTTTTCTCTTGCGTTCATAAACCTTACAAACAAGGTTTTAAATCCTAAAATTTCACAAGTAATGGCGGTGTTTAGAAGATGGGAGTGGATTCTCTCAAGTTCACCTATCAGAGTTCTTAAATATCTTGCCCTTAACGGAACTTCAATCTCTGCTATTTGCTCAAGAGCCTGAACAAAACAAGTAGGATGGGAATGAGAGCAAATTCCACAAACCCTTTCAACCACAATAATTCCTTGATAAAAATCTTTATTAGCTAAAAGAAACTCTATAGCTCGATGTACATATCCTATCTTAAGCTGCACGTTTTTTACTATATTACCCTCAGTTTCTAACCTTAACTGAATAGGTTCTTCTAAAGCTATATGGATAGGTCCTATAGGCAGGACAAACCTTTTATTTTTATCCATGTTTTTTCTTTAAGAGTTTTTGTTTTTCTACCTCTAAAAGAGGAAAAGGATGGCCCCCCGAAGATAAAAGAAGATTTTTTTCTTCTTCGGGGTAACCACTAAATTCTATTCCATAAAGTTCCATTACCTCTCGTTCTGACCATTCAACCGCAGGATATACTTCTTTTATACTTTCTAAAGCTCCTGAGAATTCTGCTTCATAGATTAATTCTTCAAGTTTGCCTTTTAAATCAAAAATATGTTTTACCACTATTTTGTCACCGGTATCAGGGTTTAGATAGGCAACCGTAGTAATATAACGAGCTCCTAAGTTTTTAAGTTCTTTTGCTTTGTCTAAAAGGTTATTCCCCATACCTTTACTCATCTTTTTGTTCTGTTTGAGTTTCGCCAAAGCTTTCAGCAAGTTTAAGGAGTTTTTCGTATTCCTGGTTTACCCTCTCCTGGATGTAGGCTATTTGTTCAGGGGTAAGGTGTCTAAACCTTCTTTGGATCTTGAGATATTCTTCTACAGGTTTAGGTTTATCGACTTTACGGTTGATGATGTATTTTCCGTCTATGACCTCATAAAGAGGAAAGACCCTTGTTTCTACCGCAAGTTTAGCTGTAAGAAGGCTGTCTTCGCTTTTTGTTCCCCATCCGGTGGGACAGGTTGCATAGACATGGATGAAGGCAGGACCGTTTACCAAGGCTGCTTTTTTAACCTTATTCATGAGATCGATAGGGAAGGCAGGGTTTGCGGTTGCGGCATAGGGTATGTTATGAGCTATCACGATGCCCATCAGGTTTTTTTTCCAGGTGGTTTGACCTTTGATGATTTTACCTGCAGGGCTTGTGGTGGTGTGTGCTCCAAAGGGGGTAGCTCCAGACCTTTGCACCCCTGTATTCATGTAGGCCTCGTTATCAAGGCAGATGTAGACAAAGTCATGGCCTCTTTCAAGGGCACCTGAGAGCCACTGAAGACCTATGTCAAAGGTAGCTCCATCTCCTGCAAACACAACGACGTTTATTTTTTCTTTGGATTTAAGTTTGCCTTTACGTTTAAGAGCTTTGATGGCAGCCTCGATACCTGATGCAACGGTAGCGGAGTTTTCGAAGGCAACATGGATCCAGGGTACATTCCAGGAGGTATAGGGGAAGGGGCTTGAGACGATTTCCATGCAGCCAGTTGAGGTGACAGCGATGGTATTGGGGCCAAGTGCTTTTAGGGCGAGCCTTAGAGGAAGCACGGTGCCACAACCTTGACAGGCTCTATGGCCTTGAGCAAAGCCTTCATATTCAGGTAAGTTTTTTAAGGTAAAGCCTTTAAAGTTTTTGAGTTCTGGTCTCATAGGCTTACTCCTTTACACCGTAGATTTCATAAGGTGTGGTTGGTTTTTTGGTTAAGGTTTCAAAGGTTTTTTCGAAGATTTCAACGAAGTCTTCTTTGGTGACGTCTCTACCGCTAAGACCTGCAATCAGGTTAAGGACACGAGGTCTTTTGTTAGACTGATACAGGGCAGAGCGTACCTCTATACCTACTGGTCCACCGGTTGCGCCATGACTGACAGCCCTGTCAACCACGCAGAGGGTTTTGACTTTACCGATGGCTTTGAGGAAGTCTTTGGTAGGAAATGGTCTCCAGAGTCTGATTCTTACCACACCTACTTTTTTCCCTTTAGCCCTGAGGATATCAACGGCATTCATGGCGTTTTCAGCAAGGCTACCCATGATGACGATAGCTACTTCAGCATCTTCCATCTGATAGGTTTCAACAGGGAGATACTTTCTTCCGGTAAGTTTTTCGAAATCTTTCCAGGCTTGAAGGATTATTTTATAGCTGGCTTTAAGGGCTTCATCCTGAGCTTTTTTAGCCTCGGTGTAGATTTCAGGGACACCGATAGCACCGATGGTTATAGGGTTTTTGGGGTCAAGTTTGTATTTGATTTTAAGGGGTGGGAGGTATTTATCGAGTAAGTTTTGGTCTAAGAAGGTGACAGGTTCGACCACATGGGAGAGGATGAAGCCATCGATGTTTACGGCGACAGGAAGTAGGGTTTTTTCGGCGACTTTATAGGCATGATAGATGAGGTCAACGGCTTGTTGGCCGTTTTCAGCGAAGAAATGGATCCAGCCAGCATCTCTCATGGACATTACATCGGAGTGGTCGTTCCAGATACTGATAGGAGCAGAGACTGAGCGGTTGACAAGAGCCATGACGATGGGTAGTCTCATGCCAGATGCGATGAAGAGGGTTTCGTACATAAGGAGTAGGCCTTGAGCAGAGGTAGAGGTGAAGGTACGAGCACCTGTTGCGGCAGCCCCGATACAGGCACTCATGGCAGCATGTTCTGACTCAACAGGTATGTATTCGGCATCGAGTTCACCGTTGTTAACGAGTTCAGCGAGGTGTTCGACGATGTGGGTTTGAGGGGTAATAGGGTAGGCAGAGATTACGTCTACTTTGCACTGGGCCACAGCCTCAGCCACGGCAATGGAGACTTCTTTAGCGAATTTTTTAGTCATGTTATTCCTCCTCTAAGACCATAGTAATGGCTTTTTTAGGGCAGTTAGCGGCACAGATGCCGCAGCCTTTGCAGTAGAAAAGATTACAGATGAAGAAGCCATCCTGGTCTTGTTGATAGCAGATGTCAGGGCAGAGGATGTAGCACATACCGCATTTGATGCATTTATCTTTATCAAGGACAGGCCTAAAGGCTCTCCAGTCACCGGTTTTAAATTTTTTAGAGTTGCCTGGTTCGAGGATATACATACCAGGTGCAAGTTCTTTCCAGCTTATAAGACCTTGGTCTTTTGGCATGGCTTAACTCCTTTAATAGATTTTGGTTTCATCGATAGCCCTTTTAAGGGCTTTGATGTTTTTTTCAGCGAGGCGACCGAAGCGTGCGGTGATAGCTTGTTCGATGGCCTCAAGGGAGACAAGACCTGTAGCTTTTAGGAAGGCACCGAGCATGGTGGTGTTGGTGATAGGGAGTCCCAGTTCTTCGATGGCTATTTTGGTAGCGTCAACCACAGCGATTTTACCTTGGAAGTTATGAAGGAGTTTACGGAGTTCAGGTTCAGGGAGGTTGGAGTTAAGGATGGCGATACCAGAGGGTTTAAGGCCTTGGGTTATGTTAACGATTTTGGGTAGGGTAGGGTCAAGGACGAGGATGACGTCAGGTTCATAGATTTTTTCTCTTGAGCGGATAGGATTTTTGTCGATTCTTGCGAAGGCCTGAACAGGAGCGCCTCTTCTTTCAGGGCCAAAACTTGGGAAGGCCTGGGCATAATCTCCCTGGGAGATGGCAGCAACCGCGATAAGCTCAGCAGAGGTAACCGCCCCCTGCCCACCTCTTCCATGCAATCTAATCTCAACCATGTCCCACCTCGTTTT
>NZ_KE384098.1:0-19039 GCF_000423845.1 Thermodesulfobacterium hveragerdense DSM 12571
AATCAATCAAGACAGCAGAGGTTGCGATATACATAACAGTAAGTCGGATTCAGAAAACGAGATGGCAAAAACCACTTCCTTTAATTAAGTCTGCTTTATACGAATTGAGGCAAATGTTTGTAAAGAGATTTTATAAGGAGACACAATTCTCTTGACAAGTGTCGCCTCGCCTTTTTCTGCATCTGGGAGATGGTAATCACATACCGCAAGCCCGATGTTTTGCCTTTCCTTCTCCAACCAGGTTTGGGTGTCTGATAGGTTTTCTGCAGTAATTACCGGTAGAGAAAGCCTTTGAGAAATAAGTTTGGAGACAGCCTTTAATATAATCCTATCATCATCTACTAAAAGAATCTTATTCTTTTGACAAGGCAACGAATCTTGCATCGTATAAGCACTTAATGTTTATTTTATTTTATTATTAAATTAATATTTAACAATTTTAAAAACCGAAAGCGGATTGTCAAGTTCGAAATTTTGTCTTAAAAATTTTAACAGAGAAAAGTTAGGAATATAAACTCTAACCCAAACTTCTTGTTTTTTTATTTCAATCTCTGTGCCTTCTGGAAAGTTAAAGGTAGCAAACCTCTTTAACCAGAGTTCTTTTTCTGTTAAAGGTTCGATTTTGTAGACTTTTTCCTCTCTTTTTAAACTTGGTTTTTCTTGTCTTTCTACTACTTTAACGATACGAAGACCTGGGTAAAACTCTAATCCTTGCAATTTGGGAGAAAGACCTGGCTCATACATGGCTAAACCGATGGTTTCCTTCTCAGCAAAAACACCTATAGGTAGGGCATCATCCACGACTATTTTAGGATGTGGGTGAAAACCTGAGGTATAAACCAAGGGGAATCCAAGTTTGTTTAAGACCAACACAAAGAGCCTTATCACCTCAAGCTGAGAAAGAAAAACAGCCTTATCTTTTTTGGTATAATAAATCTCATACCAACATTCTTTAAGCTCTTTAGATGGAGGGGAAAGTTTATTCTCTATACCTAACCTTACTTCTTCGAGGTCTTTTTTGCTCAATAAATTTTTAATTTCTTTATTACAAACCCCGCACTTACTGCATCGATCAAACCTACAATCTTTAGTAATTTCACCTTGGTAAGCCTTGGTTCTTTCTTTTATTAAATATTCTTTAGAAACTCTCAGGTCTATATGCTCCCAAGGGAGAATTTCTTCTAAAGACCTTTCTCTTAGGTAGGTATTTAGGTCAACCCCAAACTCTTTAGCAGCCTCAACCCAAAGGCTTAAGTTAAAAAAGTCTTTCCAGCTATCAAATCTTGCCCCTTTCTGATAAGCTCTTTCTATCACCAAACCTATGGTTCTATCTCCTCTGGCAATCACTCCTTCGAGAAAACTTTGCTCAGGATGATGGTACCGAAGGTTCTTCCCTAACTTTCTTTTTAAAAATTTAATTTTCTCATAGGTTTCTTCTAAGGAAATCTGCCTTTCCCATTGAAATGGAGTATGAGGTTTAGGGATAAACGTTGAAACTGAGACGGTGATACTAATTTGGGGGACCTCTTTTCTAAGGGTTCGAAAAAGCTGATAGATGCCTTCTAAATCTTCTTCTTTTTCTGTGGGGAGGCCGATCATAAAATAAAGTTTGACCTTGGTCCAACCATGTTTTTTGGCAAGTTTTATGTCTTCTGTAAGCTGAGTAATATCTATATCTTTATTTATCACCCTTCTCAGCCTTTCTGTTCCTGCTTCTGGGGCAAAGGTAAGGCCGGTTTTTCTTCCAAGTTTTATAAACTCTAAAATTTCCTCATCGATGCTGCCTACCCTTAAAGAGGGAAGAGAAAATGAATACTTTCTACAAGGTGTGTTTAGATAAAACTCTTCTTTTAGTTTTTTTACCAACGCTTTTAGTGCGGTATAATCTCCAGCAGAAAGGCTCATCAAAGAGGCTTCTGTAATCCCGGTAGTTAGAAAATTTTTCTTTATCTGGGTTAGCAGATAAACCGGGGCTTTTTCTCTTACAGGGCGATAGTAAAAACTTGCCTCGCAAAAACGACATCCCCTGGTACAACCTCTTGAAATTTCCATAGGGATTCGGTCGTGAGAAAGCTCGATTACAGGGATCCCAAACTCCCAGATCAAGGTTTCCAAGTTTAAATCCTTTAAAATCCTTCTTTTCACCTGGTTTTTTATCAAAGGAACATAAACTCCCTCTATTTTTGTTAGTTCTTCCCAGAGGGTGGTACGAGACTTTCCACTATTTTTCCAGTTTTTATAAACCTCAAACACCTCAAAAATAGCCTCTTCTGCGTCTCCTATGATAAAAGCATCAAAAAACTCTGCTACAGGCTCTGGATTTCCACAACTTGGACCTCCCCCTAAAACCATGGGGTCATTTCGTTCTCTGTTTTGGGCCTTTAGAGGAACTCCGGCAAGGTCTAATATCTGTAAAATCCCGGTAGCTGAAAGCTCGTAAGCATAGCTTATACCTATGATGTCAAAATCTCTAAGAGGTTTTCGATAGTTCCAACTTAATAAAGGATAGCCTTTAGTCTTTAAGGCGTTTTCTAAGTCAAGGGCTACAGCAAAACCTAAGTCTGCTAAATATTCTTTTTTCTGGTTGACCAAATAAGCTAAAATGTTAATCCCTAAATGGGAACGACCTATTTCATAGAGGTCTGGGTAGCAAAAGCAAACCTTTAGAACTGTATTTTCCCAGTCTTTCTTTTTAAAAAAAGGTTCTTCTCCTAAGTACCGAGAAGGTCTTTTAATGTTTATAAGTATTTGATAAGGATAGTCAGTCATTTCCACTTTTCCTATTTAAAGTTTATTTTTAAAACTTACCACAAACTTTTAAAATTAAAAAAAAGTTTTAAAATTTATAAAACTAAATTTTAAGAGGTTAAAGAGATGTTAGCAAAATTTTTTAGTTGGTTTTCTAAAGATATGGCTATAGATTTAGGGACTGCGAACACCCTTATCTACCTAAAAGGCAGAGGGATCATCCTTAGTGAACCCTCTGTAGTAGCGGTTAAAGAAGATGGAAGGTTTAAAAAGGTAATAGCTGTAGGAGAAGAAGCTAAAAAGATGGTGGGAAAAACTCCTGGAAGCATTAAGGCTATAAGGCCTTTAAGAGAAGGGGTTATAGCGGATTTTGAGGTAACAGAAGCGATGATCAGATACTTTATTCAGAAGGTGCACAACAGGGGATATTTTGTAAAACCAAGGATTATCATAAGTGTACCTTCTGGGACCACCCAGGTTGAAAGGAGGGCGGTAAAAGAAAGTGCAGAAACCGCCGGGGCAAGAGAGGTATATCTGATAGAAGAGCCCATGGCAGCAGCCATAGGGGCAGGACTTCCGGTGACTGAACCGGTGGCTAACATGATCGTAGACATCGGAGGAGGAACAACCGAGGTAGCTGTTATCTCCCTTGGAGGAATAGTGGTCAGCCATTCCCTTAAAGTTGCAGGGGACAAAATAGATGAGGCTATCGCAAGTTATATCAAAAAGAAATACAACCTTTTGATAGGAGATGCTACAGCAGAACAGATAAAAATCAACGTAGGAGATGTTTTACCTGAAGAACCTTATGCTACGATGGAAATAAAAGGAAGGGATCTGGTCACAGGGATACCTAAAACTATTATTATTACCTCTAAGGAGATACAGGAGGCTATCAAAGAACCTGTTGACATGATAATCCAGGTGATAAAACAGGTGTTAGAAGATACTCCTCCTGAGTTAGCGGCTGACATGGTAGACCGAGGGATTGTTTTAAGCGGAGGTGGGGCTTTGCTTAAAAATTTAGACAAACTTATTCAAAAAGAAACCGGGCTTAACGTAAGTATAGCAGAAAATCCTCTTCATTGTGTAGCCTTAGGAGCAGGCAAAGCCCTTGATGAGATAGACAGGCTAAAAGAGGTGATGGTTCAAGCTTAAGAAAGGTTCTTGGTCTTAGCTAAAAACTTTTCTGCACAGGCTTTAGAGCAAAAATAGTAGGTTTTGCCTTGAACTTCTATCTTTAAGGCTTCTTCTTTTTTTACGTAGGTCTGGCAGGCTTCGTCAAAAACCAAGTCTGCCACTCTTTTTTCATCCTTTGCCCTTACAACTTTTTTCCGTTTTTTAAAATAAAGATAATATACTAACAAAACCAACACTAATATCAAAAAAAGTTTCATCGCAGCACACCTATCTTTTTTACGTTTTTTGCAAAAAGATTTCTTTTTTCTTCAAAAATCTCTTTTAAAGTTTTTCTTAACACAGGGTGTACCAAGTCTGGAATAAGTTCAACCACCGGGATCATAACAAAATCTCTTAAGTGTGCTAAAGGATGAGGGAGGGTTAAAACGGTCGTCTCTAAGGTTAGGTCCTCATAAAAAATGAGGTCGATGTCGATAAAACGGTCCTGATAATCTCCTTGAGTAATCCTTGGGATCTTTCCCAGGGTGGCCTCGATCTTTTTGACCTCAAAAAGAAGGGCAAAAGGGGATAAAGAGGTTTCTACTAAAGCTATCAGATTGTAAAAAGAATAGGGGGTTGTAAACCCCCAGGGTGAAGTTTCGTAAATACTTGAAATAGCCTTAATTTTTACCCCTATCTGTTGTAAACAAAATATCGCTTGTTTTAGATTTTCTCGTCGGTTACCTAAGTTTGACCCCAAACTAAGAACCGCCTTTTTTAAAACTTGAGGGTAGATAACCTCTCTACTGCCTCCTTTAACCTTTGAATGTCTACCGTAAGGGCTATTCTAAAATAGCCTTCCCCAGCAGAACCAAAACCTATACCAGGGGTTACCACTATTGCTAAATCCTGTAAAACCTTTTTACAAAACTCTTTTGAATCCATCCCTCCTGGAACCTTTACCCAAAGATAAAAGGTAGCAGAAGGCTTTTTTAACTGATATCCCAGGCGTTCAAGTTCTACACATAAAAAGTCTCTTCTTTCCTTAAACACCTTAACCAAAGAAGGGGTTATGTTCTCAAGATTATTTAACGCATAAGCCCCTGCTTCCTGTATGGCTGTAAAGGCTCCTGAATCTATGTTGCTCTTTACCTTAGCTAAAGCAGAAACAAAAGTGGCATTACCTACCGCAAAACCTATCCTCCAACCTGTCATACAAAAGGTCTTAGATAAACTATGAAATTCTATAGCTACCTCTTTAGCTCCTTCAACCTCAAAGATACTTGCCGGAGGCTCTTCATAATACATTTCTATATAAGCGGCATCGTGAGCCACGATAAAGTCATACCTTTTAGCAAGGGCTATAACCTCTTTGAAGAACTCCTTAGAAGCCGTGGCACCGGTAGGGTTGTTAGGGTAGTTTAACCATAAAATTTTAGTTCTTTCTAAGATCTGTGTAGGAACTTTTGTAAAATCTGGCAAGAAATCGTTTTCCCAGGTGAGAGGGAGATAAAAAGGCTCTCCGTCGGTAAAAATAGCCCCTAAGTGATAAACCGGATACCCAGGATCTGGACAGAGGACTACGTCACCTGGATTTATAAAAGCTATCGGAAAATGAGCTATGCCTTCCTTAGACCCTATCAGGGTGGTTACTTCGGTTGCAGGGTCAAAATCAAGCCCAAAACGTCTTTTCATGTAATCTGCACAGGCTTTACGGTAAAAAATTGCTCCTGCGTTTGAGGGATATTTATGATGCTCTGGTTTTTCCAAAGCTTTTTTGGCTACCTCTACGATTTCATCGGGAGTAGGTAAGTCAGGATCTCCTATGCCAAGGTCTATAACATCTGCCCCTTCTTTAAGTTTTTCTGATTTCAAACGGTCTATCTCCACAAAAAGATAGGGAGGAACTTTTTTTAATCTGTTAGAAAGTTCCATTTTAAACCTCCTTTATCGTTCTCTTTTCCCTTCGATAAATTCTAAAACCATCTCTCTGGCTATATGATCAGGGAACTGTTTAGGAGGATGTTTCATCGTATAAGCAGAGATGGAAATTAAAGGACCACCCACACCTCTATCTTTAGCAAGCTTAGCACATCTTATCGCATCTAAGGCTGACCCTGCAGAGTTAGGAGAATCTTCTACCTCTAACTTAACCTCTACAGAAAGAGGAACTCCCCCAAAATGTTCCCCCTCAAGCCTGATATAGGCAATTTTTTTGTCCTTTAACCAGGGAACCCAGTCTGAAGGACCTATATGCACGTTTTCCCACCCTATGTCATAAGGTAAAAGACTGGTTACTGCCTCGGTCTTAGAGATCTTTTTAGTTTTTAAACGGTCTCTTTCTAACATGTTTAAAAAGTCAGTGTTTCCACCAAAGTTTAACTGATAAGTCCTTTTTAAAGGAATACCTCTGTCTACAAAGAGCTGAACCAACGTTCTATGTAAGATGGTTGCACCAAGCTGAGATTTTATGTCATCTCCCACCGCAGGGATGCCTTCTTTTTCAAACTTTGCTCCCCATTCAGGGTCTGAAACTATAAAGGTGGGCATGGCGTTTACAAAAGCAACCCCTGCCTTTAAACAAACCTCGGCATAAAACCTGGCTGCCTGTTCAGACCCTACTGGCACATAGTTTATCAACACGTCTGCCTGGGTTTCCTTAAGAACAGCCACCATGTCTTCCAAACTGTCTTCTTTTTCTGGAGAAACTTGAAAACTTTTATCCTCAGGGAAATTAGACATATGATTAGCCACACCGTCTAAAACCTTACCTTTCCTTACTTTCACGTTAAGCTTGGGAACGTCTCTGTAAAAAATAGCAGTACAATTAGGAGGGCTAAAGATAGCCTCAGACAAATCTTTACCT
This sequence comes from Thermodesulfobacterium hveragerdense DSM 12571, assembly GCF_000423845.1. Lineage (GTDB taxonomy): Bacteria > Desulfobacterota > Thermodesulfobacteria > Thermodesulfobacteriales > Thermodesulfobacteriaceae > Thermodesulfobacterium > Thermodesulfobacterium hveragerdense. The sequence continues at coordinate 6,734 of NZ_KE384098.1, forward strand.
ACCTTTCTTGCGTCTACATCCCAGGCAGCCACAAATTCTATGTCTGAAGGCTTATAATCTCCTATTTTAGCAAACATGATACCATGAATCTTCGAAAGATCTGCCTCTTTATAATAAAAAACCCCTTGGACTAAAGAACTTGCACAGTTTCCTACCCCAGCAATAGCCACCTTTACAGTCTTAGACATTATATAGTCCTCCTAAAACAATTTTTCGACTTTATAAAAATATCATAAACCATGATAATATCAATCCAACAGTGTTTATTCAGTTTAAATTTCTCCAGTTTTTTCTTCTATCCTTATAGGAGTTATTCCCATCACTATTTCTCCAGGCAACAACGTTATAATCCTTACTCCTTTGGTAGACCTCCCTTGCTGAGGCACATCTTGCGAGGAAATCCTTATTGCTTTACCAGAACTTGAAAAAACCACAAAGTCTTCTTTTTCAAAAGTAGCCACCCCATCTGCTAAATATCCTGTTTTTTCGTTTACTCCGTGAGCTATGATACCCTTTCCTCCTCTTCCTTGTAGCCTAAACTCAGAAAACGGGGTTTTTTTACCAAAACCTTTTTCTGTGATCGTAAAAAGATATCCTTGAGAAGAGGTCTTTATCAATCCTAAAACTTCATCGTTTGCGTCTAACCTAATACCTATTACCCCTTCAGCCTGCCTTTTGGTTACACCAAGTTCCTTTTCCTCAAAATGAAGGCTCATCCCTTTCTTGGTCAAAAAAAGCAGACGATCTTTACCGTTGGTAATTACACCCTTACAAAGTCTATCTCCTTTTTTTAGGTTTATCACTATAAGACCGTTTTTTCTTAGGTTTTTTAGTTCTTCTACCTCAAGTTTTTTAACGATACCTTTGGCTGTTGCCAAAACTAAATTTCCTTCTTCAGCAGGTGGAAGCACAAAACACACAGGACTTTCCAGGTTAGGGAGCAAATTCTTGATATGAGTTCCCTTAACCGTTTTTCCGGAAAAGGAAAGCTCTCTAAGGTCAAATGGGTATACCTTCCCGTCTTCTGTAAAAATCCATAAAAACGCTTTAGCCTCTGTTTGTATGGCAACTTTTAACCTCTCTTCAGAGGTAAAGGCCAAACTACCTTTTCCCCCTCTTTTTTGCGGGCTGAAAAGTTCTAAAGGAAGCTTTCTAACATAACCTTCTTCACTTATCAAAAACAAAACCTCTTCTGAAGGTAACTTCTCTTCCTGGCTTACTTCTTCAGCCTCATCTTCTAAAATAATCTGAGTCTTTCTCTGGTCTCCATATTTTTCCCTTATTTCCTTTAATTCTTCTTCTATTACAGCCAAAAGCGTAGGTTCGTGAGTTAGGATTTTCTCATAATAACTTATGGCCCTTTTGATATCCTCATATTCCAAGAGTATCTTTTCTCTTTCTAAGGCTGTCAGCCTTTGAAGTCTTAGGTTTAAAATCTCTTGAGCTTGTATCTCGCTAAAATCAAACCTTTTTATAAGGGCTTCTTTTGCTTCCTTAGGAGTTTGAGATTTCTTGATAAGTTCTATGATTTCGTCTATATGAGAGAGGGCCTTTAAAAAACCTTCTAAAATATGAAGTCTTTCCTTAGATTTCCTAAGGTCATATTGCGTCCTTCTTATAACAACCGTCTTTCTCCAGTTTAAGAAGTTTTGTAAGATATCCTTAAGAGTAAGGACCTCTGGTTTACCGTTAACCAAAGCCAACATGATAACACCAAACGAGGTCTGAAGAGGAGTCATCTCGTAGATCTTTTTTAAGATGGTATAAGGGGCGTTTCCCCATTCTTTCTTAAGTTCAATCACAATTCTTATACCCTCTCTGTCAGACTCATCTCTTACTTCTGCGATCCCCTCGATTTTCTTATCTTTAGCCAACTGAGCTATCTTTTCTACCACCTTAGCTTTGCTAACCTGATAGGGGATTTCGTCAAAAACTATCCTAACCTTATCTTTTTCTCGTTCTATCTTATGCTTAGCCTTAAGCTTTAAACTACCTCTTCCTGTGGTATAGGCCTGTTTTATGCCTTCAGTGCCTACGATATAGGCTCCGGTAGGAAAGTCTGGACCTTTTATATATTGCATCAAATCTTCTACTGATGCCTCAGGATTTCTCAAAAGGAAAAGCAGTCCATCGATTACTTCAGAAAGGTTGTGAGGTGGGATGTTGGTTGCCATACCAACCGCGATTCCTGATGAACCGTTTATCAAAAGATTAGGTATTTTGGAAGGTAAAACCAAAGGTTCTTTCAAGGTGTTATCATAGTTAGGTGCAAACTCTACCGTTTCTTTTTCTATATCTGCCAAAAGTTCATGGGCTATCTTAGCAAGCCTTACCTCAGTATATCTCATCGCAGCAGGGGCATCCCCGTCGATAGACCCAAAGTTCCCCTGGCCATCTATAAGAGGATATCTCATGGTAAAATCTTGAGCCATCCTTACGATAGACTCATAAACAGGCATGTCCCCATGAGGATGGTATTTACCAATAACCTCTCCCACAATTCTTGCACTTTTTTTGTAGGGCTTGTTCCAGTCGTTCCCTGTTTCATACATAGCATAAAGAATTCTTCTTTGCACAGGCTTTAATCCATCCCTTACGTCAGGAAGAGCTCTACCCACAATAACACTCATCGCATAGTCTAAATAAGCTTCTTTGAGTTCTTCTTCTAAAGAAACTGCTACTACTTCTGACATACCTTACTTAGCCCTCCTTCTTAAGGTACTCTATCCCTTTTAAAATTGACTCTTTTACCTGTTGAGCTAAAACCTGTTTATCCCTTAAAGACAAACCAGTAGTCTCTATAGGTGCTCCTAAATAAACCCCTACCTTCCTTCTTTTTCCTACCTTTAACCAAAGAGACCCCTTAGGTAAAATATCTTTTGTCCCCCACAGAGAAACAGGCACTACCTTCACCTGAGCTTTAATCGGGATTAAAAACCCCCCAAGCTTAAAAGGCAAAAGATCTCCGTCCTTACTTCGTGTACCTTCAGGAAAAACTACCAGAGAAACCCCTTCTTTTAACCTTTCTACGCAGGCTAAGATACTTTTAAACCCCTCCTTAGGGTCTTCTCTTTCCACAGGCACATATCCTAACGCCTTTAATCCCCATCCAAAAAAAGGGATGTTAAAAAGACTTTTTTTGGCTAAAAACCTTATGTTATAAGGTTCAAGCACCTTTTCTAAAACTGGGATATCGAGTTGACTCTGATGATTACTCATAAAAACATAATTACCCTTAGGTAAATCTACCTCTTGGTAGACCTTTATCTCTATCCCTAAAACCTTTAACAACCCCTTACACCAGACTCTTGCCCAAAAATGTTTTCTTATCAATAAAGCTAAACTTCCGAAAACAGGAACGGTTACTAAACAATAGACCCAGCACAAAAAATTTCTTAGAACCTCAGCCACCTTTTCCATAATCTCAATAAACGGTAAAGAAATTTCTTAAAAGTATCACCCCTTCTGGTAGGTCCTCTTTAGAAAAATCCCAATCCTTAGGGGGTAGAGAATACTTCATCCATCTCTCAAGAGAGGTACCGATAGACTCTGGATGGAACTGTACCCCTTCTATAGGATATTCTTTATGCCTTATTCCCATAATCTCACCGTCTTCAGCCCGAGCGGTAACCTCAAAATACTCCGGCAAGGTTCCTGGGTCTATGGCTAAGGAATGATAACGCATAGCCTGAAAAGGATTAGGAAGTCCGGTAAAAACTCCTTTACCGTCATGATAAATTTGGGAAACTTTTCCATGCATAAGCCTTTTAGCTTTAACTATCTTTGCCCCAAAAGCATACCCTATGCTTTGGTGCCCCAAACAAACCCCTAAAATCGGGACTTTACCTGCTGCCTTTTTGATAAGTTCCACTGAAATTCCTGCCTCCTTAGGGGTACACGGGCCTGGCGAAATCACTAAATAATCCGGCTTTAACTTAAGTACCTCTTCTGCAGAAATAGCATCATTTCTAAAAACCTTTATCTCTCCTCCCCAAAGTTTTTCAAGCATAATCCCGATAAGTTGAACCAGATTATAGGTAAAAGAATCGTAGTTGTCAATTACGATTATCCTTTTCATTTTTTTAACAAAATTCTCCTAAGGTTTCTATAGCTTTAAAAATAGCTTTAGCTTTGTTTAAAGTTTCTTCATATTCTTTTTCAGGGTCAGAATCAGCCACAATCCCTGCTCCAGCCTGCAAATAACACAGCTCTCCCTTCTGAAAGAGAGTTCTTATGGTAATGCAAAAGTCCATGTTACCTGAAAAACCAAAATAACCTACCGCACCTGCATAAGGACCTCTGACCGTTTTTTCAAGCTCAGAGATAATCTCCATCGCCCTTATCTTAGGGGCTCCAGACACAGTACCTGCAGGAAAGGTAGCAGCAAACACGTCAAACATATCTAAACCTGGTAAGACCTCTCCTTTCACCCCAGACACAAGGTGCATCACATGAGAATACCTCTCTACCACCATCAACTCATAAACCTCTACACTTCCATACTTACAAACCCTACCCAGGTCGTTTCTCCCAAGGTCAACCAGCATGATATGTTCAGCAAGCTCCTTTTCATCTCTTTTTAAATCCTCTTCTAACTCCTTATCTTCTTTTTCGGTTTTACCTCTTCTTCTTGTCCCAGCAATCGGGCGAGTTTCAACCAAACTACCTTCCATCCTCACTAAAATCTCTGGAGAAGAACCGATAAGCACCTCATCATCAAGCTTTAAAAAGAAAAGATAAGGAGAAGGGTTTATCTTTCTTAACGCCCGATAAAAAAGAAAAGGAGATCCTTGTGACCTAAACCTAAACCGTTGAGAAAGCACCACCTGAATGATGTCTCCTTCTAAAATATACCTTTTAGCCTGCTCTACCATCGAACAAAATTCTTCTTTTGTGATCTCAGGTTGAGGAGAAGAAACGTTAACTTTTTCAACAGACTGACCGTTTGAGTAAAAACCTGAGAGGCGATGTTTTATTTCACTTAACCTGTGTATAGCTTTCTGATAGATTTTAGAAGGGTCCTCGTTTAAGTCTATATTTGCGTTATATACAATTTTCAAGGTATGTTTAAACCTATCATAGATTAAAACCACTTCAGGAAACATAAAATGTAGGTCAGAAAAACCAAGCACATCTTCCCCTACAGGGATCTTTTCAAAAAGCCTGACCACTTCATAACCTATAAAACCAACAGCCCCTCCAAAAAACCGGGGTAATCCATCTAAAACAGCACAATCTATCTTTTTGATAAATTTTCTTAATTCATAAAAAGGATTATCACTAAAAAATTCTTGTTTAGAAACTAACCTATCCCCTTGTTTTTCTAAAAGGTTTATCTGATTTCCTTTGCTTTTAAACACTAAGTAAGGGTCTATTCCTATAAAACTATACCTTGCCCACTTTTCCCCTCCTTCTAAACTCTCAAGCAAAAAGGAATAAGAGCCTTCTCCTATTTTATAAAAAAGAGATATAGGTGTGTCTAAATCACAGGCAACTTCAGTATAAACGGGAACAAGGTTGTGCTTTTTGGCAAGGTCTATAAAGACCTCTTTCTCTGGAAAAACCTTTAAGCTCATAGACTATCCCTTTACCTCTTTAACCACTTTCGCCACAAGGTCATCTAAACCATCAAAACCTATCTCTTTCTGGGCACTTTTCTTTAAATCTCTAAAAACAGCTCTTTTCTCAGCCCACTCTTTTTCTCCTAAAATCAGGACAAAATTAGCCCCAAGTTTATCCGCATTTTTTAGCTGCGCTTTTAAAGACTTTTCTTCATAGGTTGTCTCACATCTTAGACCTTTTTCTCTGAGCTTCTGAGAAAGGATTACTCCTTGTTTTATCAAAGGTTTACCTAAAAATACCAGATAAAGGTCAGGACAAAGTTTTTCTGTAAGTGTATTTGGGTCAAGAAGTCCCTTATTTTCTTCGTCTCCGAAAAGTGAAATAGCCCATCTTTCAAGTCCTATAGCAAACCCTATAGCCGGCAACTCCGGTCCACCAAGTTCTTTAACGAGATAATCATATCTACCGCCAGCACACACCGTATCCTGAGCCCCTAAACCTTTAGCCTTAATCTCAAAGATAGTCCTCACATAATAGTCTAAACCCCTTACCAACCTTGGGTTTAGAGAAAACTCGATGTCTAAGGATTCCAAGGCCTCCTTAAGCTCCTGAAAGTGTGTTTTGCAGTCTTCGCATAAGAAATCTGTAATCAAAGGACTTCCTGAAACGACCTTTTTACAGCCCTCATTTTTACAATCAAGCACCCTTAAAGGGTTTCTCTCGATCCTCTCTTTACAGGTCTCGCAAACCTCATCTTTATGCTCTCTAAGAAAGGATAACAGCGCCTCCCTATATTTAGGCCTACACTCAGGACAACCGAGGGTATTTAGTTCTAACGTATAAAGCTGATCAGATTCTTTAGGCAAAGGACTTTTTAAAATCTTTAAGGCAAGAAAGATAACTTCTGCCTCTAAATAAGGATTCAACTCTGAAAAAACTTCAAGGTCTATCTGAAAAAACTCCCTTAATCTTCCCTTTTGAGGGCGTTCATGACGAAACATCGGGCCTATGGTAAAAAACTTCAAAGGCTTAGGCCTTACATACAAACCATGCTCTATAACCATCCGACAGATTCCTGCGGTAGCCTCAGGACGTAAGGTCAACCAGTCTTTGTTTCTGTCTTCAAAAGAATAGGTTTCCTTTTGAACGATATCGGTGACCTCTCCTATGGACCTTACAAAAAGCTCTGTTTTTTCAAGTATAGGGATTTTAATCTCTTTAAAATTAAAAAGTTTACACCATAGCCGCGCTTTTTCTATCAAATATTCATACTTTACGAAATCTTCAGGCAACCAGTCCTTAAAACCTCTTACTGCCTGCAGCTTCATCTAACATCTTCTCCCCAGGATTTAGCAAGCACAACCCCACCCATAGGCATAAACACTCTGGTATATCCTTCGGCCTTTAACCAGCGTACCACCTCATAAGACCTCGTTCCCACACTACAAACCACCACCAAGTCCTTATCCTTGGGAAGGGTTTTTATCGCTTCCTTTGCTCCTTGATAGGGAAGGTTAATCCAGTTGGGATACCTCTGTACCATCTCTTTGGCTTCTTCTGGGGTTCTTACGTCTACTATCAACAAATCTCGGTCCCTTTCCCTTAATCTTCTTAAAACCTCCTCCCACTCTATCGGTTTAAACCTTTCAAAAATCAAATTTTCTGCCACATGCCCCACAACGTTAATCGGGTCAAGAGCTGTGTTAAAAGGTGGTGAGTAGGCCAACTCAAGCTCTACTAAATCTGCCACCGAAGGTTTTTCTAACAACAAGGTTGACATGGCATGCACCCTGGCCAAAGTACCATCAGTATAGGGCCCTACAGACTGAAAACCCAAAACCTTACCTGTCCTTTTATCAAACACTAAGTTATAATAGGAACAGCCTATAGAAAAGAAATGAGCCCTTTCGTGCTGGATGTTAAGGGCATAGGTTGCATCTACAAACCCCTCTGCTTTAGCTACCCCTAAACTAATCCCACAGCCACCTATAGACATGTCAAAACACTTTAAAATAAAAGCACCGATGGTGCCTTTAAACCTGGCATATCCTCCTGCAAGATTAGTGCCTATAACCCTTCCTTGTTTGTTAGCTAAAGACCCTTGAGGCATGAGCATCCTTTTACCGGTGATCAAATGGACTACCTCTACGCAGTCTCCACCGGCGTATATATCTGGGTCTGAGGTTTGCATCCTTTCGTTAACCACGATCCCACCGGTAAGAGGAGAGACCAGAAGACCTGCCTGTTTTGCAAGGTCAGTGTTAGGGATGACTCCTGTAGCTAAGAGAACCAGGTCTGCAGGATAAAACCCATCTTCTGTCCTGACCCCTACTACCTTCCCGTTTTTCCCTACGATTTCTTTAATCCTGGCATTTAAAACTACCTTAACCCCCTTTTTCCTCAAGTGATTTTCTATAATCCTTGAAAGCACAGGATCGATAAGCCTTGGCAACACCTGAGGAAAGTATTCTAAAAGGGTTACAGGAAGCCCCCAGGACTCCCCAAAAGCCTCTACTACCTCAAGTCCTATAAAACCAGCCCCTATAACCAGAGGGTTTTTAACCTCTCCCTTAACAAGTTTTTCTTTAATCCTGATAGCATCATGGAGATTAGAAAGGGTATGCACCCCCTCAAGGTCAACCCCAGGAATAGGAGGAACCTTTGGTTTAGTGCCGGTAGCAAGTACCAGTTTGTCATAACCTATCTCTTCGGTCTTACCTGTGTCTAACCATCTAACCTTTACGGTCTTTTTTCTCCTATCTATCTCTTCTGCCTTAACCCTTGTTAAGACCTCTATACCTTTAGCTTCTTTAAAAAACCTTTCGTCTCTTATAGCATGAAAGGTAGTTCTTCTTAATTCATCTATGTGAGATACGTCTCCAGTAAGATAATAGGGCATACCGCAACCACCATAGGAGATGTACTGATCCTGGTCTATCATCAGGATTTCTGCATCTGGACGCAACCTTTTAAGCCTGCAGGCAGCTCTCGTCCCACAAGCTACAGCTCCTATCACTAAAACTCGCATTTAAGTCCCCTCCCAAAGAGTGTTCTTATGCATTTTAACATAAGATGAATTATTTTAAACCAATCTGAAAACAAGAAAAGCAAGCATCCAGGCCAAAACAAAACTATACACCAAGAAACCTAACGCAAACTTTACATTACCTTCTCTTGCCATCGTAATAACAGTAGCAGCGCAGGAATTATAGATCAGCACAAAGACCAGCAAAGACAGAGCCTGTTTAAAATTCATAAGTCCCTTTATTTTTTCTTTCAAAGAGCCTTCTTCCTCTTCTACAGAAAAAGAAGCAGGGAAAAAACTAAACAAAGAGGTAAAACTCTGTTTCAAAGCCTCTCCCAGTTTAAAGAACTCCTCTTTGGCTTTTTCCTTTGGGTCTATCTTTTCTAAACCATCTTCTTTCTCTTCAGATACGATAACCCCTAAGTTACTTAAAATAGCCTCTCTTGCTAAAAAACCTGAGACAAGAGAGGTGCTAATCCTCCAATCTCCAAGCCCGACAGGAGAAAGAACATAACTCAAGGCTTTACCAAGCTTAGCGGCATAGGTATTTTCTATGTTTTTCTCACCTATCGGAAGATTTAAAAGCAACCATACCAAAACCGAAACCCCAAAGATCACCGTCCCTGCCCTATAGAGGAAATCTTTGACATAAACCTTGGTGATGTTAAAGACTGTCCTCCACGCAGGCATCCTGTAAGGAGGAAGGTCCATCACAAAGTGAGATAGTTCCTTCTTTAATAAGGTCTTTCTCAAAAGGACCCCTGTCAACACGGAAAAAATAATCCCTAAGAAATACAATCCCAAGATAACCGCTACAGGATTTTGAAAGAACACAAAAGCAAAGAAAGAAAAAACCACCAGCCTTGCAGGGCAAGAAATAAAAGGCACCATAGCTATGACTAAAAGTTTATCTTTAGTTTCTTGAAAAGTCCTGGTAGCAAGTATAGCAGGGACGTTACAACCAAGTCCAAGGATAAGAGGGATTACACTTTGGCCATGCAACCCTATCTTATGGGTAAACCTGTCCATCAAAAAAGAAACCCTTGGGAGATAGCCTGAGGTTTCAAGAAGGGTTAAGAAAAAGTACATAACCGTAATCAAGGGTAAAAAAGAAAGCACCACCCCTACCCCACCAAAAACCGCGTTTGCTATAAAACTTCTTAAAAACTCAGAAACACCTAAATCTTCTAAAACCTGAGCACAAAGAGGTGCCAAAAATTCCTGCAAAAAACCATCTATCCAGTCTATGATAGGCTTAGAGAAATCAAACGAGGTTTTAAAGAATAAATACATGATAAAGCCAAAAGATAAAAAACCAAAAAAAGGATGCAATAAAAATCTGTCTAACGTTTCAGTAAGACTTTCCTTTGGGATAAGTTTGCGTTTAACTACCTCGTTAGCTACTCCTCTGGTAAAACTAAGCCGTTTTTCTTTTATAATCCTGCTTAACTCTTGGGCCTCACTTTCAAGTAAACGTAGTGTTTCAAATTTACTCAAGTTTTCTCCCGTAGACTCTCTAAACGCCTTAACCTTCTCCTCTAACTCAGGGGGATAAGAGATCTGAAACGGTATAGTCTGTTTCTCATAAGCCTCAACCACAGCAGGCAAAATCTCTTTTACCCCTTCTCCAGTTCTCCCTACAGTTTTTACCACCCTAACCTTTAAAAGCTCTGCCAACCTCTCTAAATCGATAGAAATCCCTATCTTTTGAGCCTCATCTATCATGTTTAAAGCCAGCACCATAGGTTTGCCAAGATCTAAAAGCTGACAGGTAAGATAGAGGTCTCTTTCTATCCTTGGGGTTTCTATCACGTTAAGGATTACGTCATAGTCACCAGAAAGCAAAAAATCTAAGGTTACCTTTTCGTCTTCAGATACTACCTCTTCCAGAGTATAAACTCCTGGAAGGTCTACAAAATAGACCTCATAATCCTGAAAAAAGGTCTTCCCCTCTTTCTTCTCAACGGTAACCCCAGCCCAGTTTCCTATCTTAAGATTTGCCCCTACCAAATGATTTAAAATACTTGTTTTCCCTACATTAGGATTACCTATCAAAGCCACCTTGATGGTTTTCATCCATTTCCCCCTGCATTTAAAGAGTTATTAAATCTAAAGACACCTCAGAAACGATCTCGCCTCTTCCTCCCTCTACAAACACCATATTTTCAAGCCTTATCCCAAAGTTATCCGGAAAATAAAGCCCTGGTTCAATCGTAAAAACCATGCCTTCTTCGATCCTTAAGTCTGGATCTACCGTGTAAATCACCCTTGGTGCTTCGTGCACCTCAACCCCTATCCCATGTCCTGTAGCATGGATGAAATACTTAGCAAGGTCCTTTTGAACAAGATAATCCCTTATGGCACGGTCTATCTCAGCAACCTTTTCTCCAACCTTTACCTTTTCAAAACCTAAAAACCATGCATCTTTAAGGATGTTGTAAAGTTTAACAAACTCAGCAGGAGGATCCCCAAGATATATCGTGCGGGTAAAGTCAGTAGCATAACCTTTCCACACCATCCCAAAGTCTAAAAGCAACACCCCATTTCTTTCGATAAGAGCTTCTGAAGTCTCCCAATGAGGAACAGAACTATTTTTTCCAAAGGCAACTATAGCAGGAAAACTTTCTCCCCTTCCTCCTACAATAAACATCTGCGACACTAAAAAACCTCTTATCTTAAGCTCTGAAATGGGATAACCTTCTGCAAAAGATCTTTCTATCTCCTGTAAAACCTTGTTAAAAACCTTGTCAGTCTTTTTAACCCCTTCTTTTAAAACCTCGATTTCTTCTTTAGATTTAATCATTCTTATCAAACCAAGGGGGTCAACCACCCCCACCAGTTTGAATTTATTACTTCTAAGCTTTTCCTTAAAAGCACAGCTTACCTTATCCTTTTCAAAACCTAATCGCTTAACCCCTGCCTTCTGAATAAACTTCTTAAGGAACCCTATCGTATCTCCTTTAATCTCAACTACCTCCCAGGAGGCAAGCTCTTTTTTAGCCTTTTCAATATAACGAGAATCTGTCAGAAAACAGACGTTATCCCCTGTCATCAAAACATAGGCATTGGTTGACCTAAAGTGGGAAAGATAAAATACGTTTGCCTGAGAAGAAAAAAGAAAACCATCAACTCCCCATCTCTCAAAACAAGCCCTTACCTTGGTTAATTTTTGTGCTATCTCGTTTGTCATTTCAACCTACCTTTTATCAAAATTGATTTTCAATCTAAATTAAAAAGGTACTACAATTTTAGGCTTTTACAAGAAAAATCTAACTGAACTTAAAAATTTTGTCTTTTAAAGGGTTGTTTTATAAAAATTTTTATATATTATATAATTAATAAGTGGTTATTAGGTCTTTGACAAGAGAATAGGCTACGGGGCAGGGGTTGAAGTTAAGTTGTTAGTTTTTTAAGGGGATGGTATACCCTTTTCAAGGGTGTGTGTACATATATTTAGTAAATAAATGGATAATTTTTACCCCTCCCTACAAGCAAGACTTGATGCGACATAGAGAAGGGTATTTTTAGAGGTATTTTATTGAGTCTCATTTGCAATTAAACCTGCCCGAAAGTATCCTTGTAAGTTATTGATTTTATGTAGGAAATTTTTGTTATCCCTGACTCTCAAACATAGATTTCATCAGGGTTTCAAAAGGTCATTTTTAAAAATTTAGTTTTATACTAAACTTAAAAAAGTTAGATTTTATCAGGGTTTCAAG
>NZ_KE384098.1:19890-40360 GCF_000423845.1 Thermodesulfobacterium hveragerdense DSM 12571
AATTTTTACAGTTGTAGAAACCTGCCCTACTTCAAAAGGGATTGCGACAAAACAATATGGACAAATTTCCCACGAACTTTTATACCCTCTGTAGAAACCTGCCCTACTTCAAAAGGGATTGCGACATGTCCTAGGTTTTCTCCCTTGGACGATTTGCCCAAGTAGAAACCTGCCCTACTTCAAAAGGGATTGCGATGTTAAAGGCCCGTGTCTGGATAAACAACCGCCCTAAACAATGGACTTAGATAATAACGTCTGTGGTTCTTGCAAATTCTTTAATTTAAGCTATGATTATTTTTTAAATTCCTTTAAAGGTGAGGTAAATGAGCACAGGAAAAATAGTTAATCTGGAAAACAAGAATAAACCTACCGAAGACTTTAAACTTTCTCCTTTAGAAGAAATCACCCTCAAAACCACCAAAGAAATCGTCATCAAGTTTATCGAAATGGGACGCTGTTCCCCTGCTACCTTTGAAGAGGTTTTCACCCAGGTCTTTTCTGTTATAAAAAAAACCCTCACCAAATAGATGCAACTTTTAGCCATCCACGCAAGCCCAAGAAATCAGGGCAATTCTGAAATTTTCCTTGATACTTTTCTCTCTACCCTTACTCACCAAAAAATAAAAACCGAAAGGATAAAACTTGCGGAACTTAATTTCTCCCCTTGTGTTGAATGCGGAGGTTGTGAAAAAGACGGAACGTGTATTCTAAAAGATGACCTAACTGAAGTTTACCCTAAAATTCTTAAGGCTAACTTTCTGGTGGTAGCAACCCCCATTTTCTTTTATTCCCATCCTTCTTTTTTGCAGGCCTTTTTCGAAAGATTTCAGGCCTTCTGGGTCTCTAAATATCTTCTTAAAGCTCCACCTCCCTCTCAAAAACCAAAAGGTATACTTCTTGCCTTAGGTGCAACCAAAGGCAAAAAAGTGTTTGAATGTTTAGTAAGAAGTTTTAAATACGTGCTTGACACCATAGACGGAGAATATATAGGAGGAATTTTTTTAAGAGGGATTGATAAAAAGGGAGAAATACTTAAACACCCTGAAGGTTTAGAAAAGGCTAAAGCTTTAGGAGAAAAACTCTCTATCTTTGAAAAAAAGGACTTAACCAAGTCTAAAGAAGAATTAGCTCAATTTTTAGGACTAAACTTAGACCCTACTCCTTAACCTTTATTCAAAAAGTTTAGCATAGGCTCTTGCTTTGCCTTCTATGTCGTTATCCTTCCATAGGTCGCTTATAACAGCTACCATGTCTGCCCCTAATTGGACAAGCTCCTTTGCTCGCTCTAAGGTTATGCCACCTATAACACATACAGGAATTTTTAAAGTCTTTTTAGCAAGAGGGATCAAGGTTTTATCTACTACGGTTGAGTTGGGTTTGGTAGGAGAGGGGTAAAAACTTCCGAAGGCCACATAAGTGGCTCCCTGCTTTTCTACCTCTATGGCTCTCTTAAGGTCTCCATAACAGGAAACCCCGATGATAGGGCCTTTAAAAATCTCTTTAACCCGGCTAAGAGGCTGATCGTCTTTACCTACATGTACGCCGTCTGCCAAGACTTTGGCTGCCAAATCTACTCTGTCGTTAACGATAAAATAGGCATCAAACCTGTGACAAAGCTTCTTTAGTTCTATGGCTATGTTTGTTAAAACCTCTAAATCGGAATTTTTATCTCTTAATTGAACAACCTTAGCCCCTCCTTTTAACGCTTTTTCAACCATTCGAAAGATTTCTCCGTCTTGATAAGGGGTTAAAACCTCATCGGTTATCACATAAAAACCTTTTAAAACCATCTAATATCTCCTTACCATAGAAACCTCTGGCAATCTTTCTTTTAAATAAGCATCTACTCGGTGGTAAAACTCTGGGGTTACCTCCCCCACCAGGTCTTTTTTTAATGTGTTTTCCTGGACAAACTTCTGCAGGGCTATCCTCTTAAACCATGCAAGATAGGGGACCATCTCTTCTAAGTCTTTTTCTGTTAAAAGGGGGGGATACAGAGTAACCCTTATTTCTACCTTATCTGTAATGTTTTTTAAAACCTTAAAAGTTTGCTCAACAAGAGCAAAATCCCCTCCAAGTTCCGCATATTTATCAGGGGAAGTCTTAAAGTCTATGGCAAAAAAATCTATCAAGCCGGTGTTTACCAGCTCTTCTACCAACTCTGGAGAGCTACCGTTGGTATCAAGCTTAACAGGAAGCCCGGTTTGAGAGCGAACTTCTTCTATAAAACTAACAAGCTTTTTTCCCCAAAGGGTAGGCTCTCCTCCGGTAATCACCACCCCTTTAATAAAACCTTTTCTCCTGTTTAACTCCTCTATAACCCATTCTTCAGAAAGGTTTTTTAAATTTTTATACCTTTCAGGTAGGACCAAATCGACGTTATAACAAAAGGGGCATCTAAAATTACATCCATAGGTAAAAATCACAGAAGAAATCTTCCCTGGATAATCTACCAAACTTGTGCCTATAAACCCTCTAATCATCGAATTCACCAAAAGATAATCTTACCTAAAATATAAAACTTTATTAAAAGACAGACAAGGGCAATACGCTTTTACGTTATGTTAAAAAGTTTAGGAAGCCTTCTAAACAGATTTAGCTTTTCTGTTTCTCCTAACTTCGCTTTCCTTAGTATCTCTTCTAGCTCCTTAATGGTCCTATCATAAAGTTTTCTGTTTATCCTGTATGGGTGCCCGTCTTTACCTCCATGGGCATAGCTATAAACTACCGGGTCTTCTCTTGAGGCCTTAACCTCATAGATAAGCTCTGAAGCTAAGGTAAGGGCTCTTAAGGTTTTGGCTCCAATACCTTCGGTTAACAGTAATGCCTGAAAATCAGACGGAGGATTTTCATAGACCTTTTCCAAAACTTTCTTCAAGGATTTAACCGATAGGTCTTTGAAGGTTAAGGTATGGTCCTCTTTAAATATAAGATGCACCTTCGGAGTTAACTCCTTTATAACTAAACTTAGGTCTTCTGTTAGCAACCTTACCAACGAATTTTGCACAGGTTTACTTTCCTTAGCCACCAGATTAAGTACGTTTTCTTTTTTGACAGAAGAAACAATTCCTGAATGGGGGTTTTCGCAAAGGTCTAACACCTTTTCGCTATACCATTGATACCGTCTTGCATAGGCGGTTTTTTCATCCATACCTTGTTGTATTACCCCCCATTGGCCGTCTTTGGAGAACAGAAAAAGATGAAAATAAAGTTGGAAACCATCTTGGATGGCGTTATTGTCTATCCTTGCGGTAAGCCTGCTTAAGGTTACAAACCTATAGGCTTGTTGAGGAAGTCCCTTTTTTTCTCCCCAGAATATAATTTCTTGAGGGGTGTTTAAAGCCCTCTTACCTTTTCCTCCGCAAACATAAATCCCTAAGTCGTTAAAATAGGGTTTCAAAGCCTCTTTTATAGCACCTCCAACGGTTGTGGTGAGGCCTGAAGAATGCCAATCAAAACCAAGCAAACAACCTAAAGCCTGAAACCAAAAAGGGTCAGACAACCTTTTGATCAATTCCTTAGCCCCAAACTCCTGATACACAAACAATAAAATAGCCCTGCTTAACCTTACCATCCTCTCAAAAAGCCAGGGAGGGCATTTCCCTCCATGCAAAGGCAGGTCTACTATACTTCTACTAACCATCTTTGTCCCTTTTTAAACAGGTATTATGAAACACCTCACATTCTGGGCATACTCCCTGATATTCAAACTGGATGGTTATATGGTGAATATCAAACTTTTTTAACTCTTCTTGTATGTTTTGCAAAACTTTTGCCGTTTCACTTACGTTGATATCAGACTTTAGGTTAACATGACCCTCAAAAAAATGGGTTTTATCATCAAGACTCCACACATGTATATGATGAACATCTTGTATGTCTTGAATTTTCATCAGTCCCTCTACTATCTTAGGGATTTCGACATGAAAAGGGGTTGCTTGCATGATGATGTCAACTGACTTTAACAAAACCTCTAAACTCTCTTTAGCAATATAAAAGGCTATTATTACACTGATAACCGGGTCAACTCTTAACCACCCAAAATAATAAATAAAAACAGCCCCTGCTATCACAGCCAAAGAGGATAAAGCATCTCCTAACATGTGTAGATAAGCACTTTTTACGTTTAAGTCTTTTCTGGCAGAACTTTTTAAAAATTTTAAGCTCAAAAGATTACCTAAAAACCCTATACTTCCTACCACAAACACGGTTTTAACGTCTATAAGAGATGGAGTAACCAGTCTTTCGATAGACTCCTTAATCAGGAAAAAACATATTATTAACAGCGTAACCGAGTTAAAAAGACTTGCTAAAATGGTTATGCGTTTATAACCGAAGGTCTTTCTCTCGTTAGGATTTTTAAAAGAAATTTTATGGGCAAAATAGGTAATCACCACAGACATTACATCACCTAAATTATGAAAGGCATCAGACAAAAGAGCCATACTTCCTGAAATTAAACCACCGATAAATTCAAAAACAGTTATCAAAAGGTTTAAAAGGGCTACGTAAAAAAGATTTTTCCCTCTAATCTCAGTTTTTTCATCATGGCCATGATGGTGATGCATCGTCTCCAACCCTCTTCAGTTTTATACAAAAATTCCTCTTTTTCTTGGTTTGTCAAGCCTAAGAAGATCCTTTTATGGGGTATACCCTTAATTTTACATTTTAAGATTTTAGGTTAAGCTAAAAATATGTCCTCCCAAATAGACAAAATAAAAATTTATTTTAAAAAACCTCTCTTACCTTTTATGTTTTTAGGTATCTCTCTGTTAGCCGGAGTTTTTTTCATCCTTGCTGCAATCTCTAACTATCAAAACATCCATAAGACTTTAGATACAGGTTTAAAACTTCAGGCCATAGGGGTAGAAATTACCCTTAAAAGTCTGATCAAAAACTTTGGTTTAGACCTAATAAAAAAGGAAAAAAACTTTTTTGCCGAGCTCCTCTTAGGAGAAGAATGGGAAGGAGTGGCTTATGTAGCAATCTATGATACAGAGGGTAAAATATTACTTCATTCTAACCCAGAGCTTATAGGGGCAAAGATCCAAGAAAGGGTTTCCTTTAATGCTACCTTTCCTCGAAGTTTTTATCAAACTACCCTGACTGAAGAAAAATTGTTCGTTTACGAAAATCTATTAAAAACAGAAAATCAACAAGCGATCTTGAGGGTAGCGCTCCATATATTTCCCGTAGAGAAAATTTTAGGTTATGCTAAAAAACATGTTTATTTAGAGTTTTTTCTTGGGTTAGGGTTCTTTGGATTAGGGGTCGTTGGTTTTTGGTTTTTTAAACGGTCTGAAAGGTTGATACAGAGGATCGAAGACCTTGAGAGATGGAAGTTTATCTCTCAGGTCCTTGCACATGAGATGAAAAATCCTTTAGCCAGCATAAAAGGTTTTACCCAGTTAATCCTTAAAAAAACTCCAGAAGAAAATACCCTAAAGGCCCTTAATCTTATCCTAAAAGAAACCTTAAGGATGGAGAAACTTTTACAAACCCTGAATTCTTATACCCATCCCCAAAAGCCAATTTTCTCCTCTTTTGACTTATACAACCTCTTAACAGAGGTTATCGAAACCTTTAAACTTCTTTATCCTGAGGCAGAGCTGAGAGTAACTCTTGAGGAAAAAAACTTTATGATAGTTTCTGACCAATATAAACTAAAAGAAATACTGATAAACCTTTTGGAAAATGCCTGGCAAGCCTCTCAAGAGGCAGGTAACTTAAGGGTGGATTTAGGTTTAATTTCTGAAAAAAATTTTTATATTATTTACATAAAAGACTTTGGAAAAGGGATCCCTCAAGAGTTGATAGCTAAGATTTGGAAACCCTTTTTTACTACCAAAGCCAAAGGCATGGGCCTTGGTTTGACCATAGTAAAGAAACTATGTGAGGAACTAAATTGCAGGATTGATCTTAAATCAAACCCATCTTCTGGGACAGAGGTATGGATAAAAATCCCTCGATAGTTATCGTAGAAGACGACACCTCATTTGCAAGTTTCTTAGAGATGACCT
This sequence comes from Thermodesulfobacterium hveragerdense DSM 12571, assembly GCF_000423845.1. Lineage (GTDB taxonomy): Bacteria > Desulfobacterota > Thermodesulfobacteria > Thermodesulfobacteriales > Thermodesulfobacteriaceae > Thermodesulfobacterium > Thermodesulfobacterium hveragerdense. The sequence goes on from NZ_KE384098.1 coordinate 25,911, forward strand.
TTCAGGAGGAAAAATATAAAGTTTGGGTTTTTCATAACCCTGAAACTGCTTTACTGCAGCTTCCTGAGATTAATCCAGATATCGTAATCACCGACCTTAAAATGCCAGGGCTTGATGGCATCACCTTTATCAAAAAAGCTAAAAAGATCCTTCCAGAATCGGTTTTTCTTGTGATTACAGCTTTTGGCACCATCCCTTCAGCGGTTGACGCCATGAAAGCAGGGGCGGTGGACTACCTTACCAAACCTCTTTCTTCTCCAGAAGAACTTTTAGCTAAAGTAAAACTATACCTTAAAAAATTTAAAAAATCCCCATCCTTTTATCCAGCAGATTTGCCCCCGCTTGAGGTAGTTTTTGCAGGGATAGAGGACCTCTATGAAAGGCTGATCGAAATCGCCCCTACAGATGCCACCGTCTGCCTCTTAGGAGAAACAGGCACCGGAAAAAGTTTAATCGCCAAGATAATCCATGTTTTAAGCGGAAGAAAAGGGCCTTTTGTAGAAATAAACTGTGCTGCTTTGCCTGAAAATTTAGTAGAAGCTGAACTTTTTGGCTATGAAAAAGGGGCTTTTACCGGTGCTATAAAAACTAAACCTGGTAAGGTTGAACTCGCAAGAGAAGGCACCCTTTTTCTTGACGAAATCTCGGAGATGAGCCTTACCGTGCAGGCTAAATTCTTAAGAGTGCTTCAAGATAAAGCCTTTGAAAGATTAGGAGGCCTTGAAACCCTGAAAACAGACGCAAGATTTATCGTAGCTACCAACAAAGACTTAGAAAAACTTGTAACTGAAGGAAGTTTTCGAGAAGACCTATTTTACAGGATTAACGTTTTTTCTTTTTATCTTCCTCCACTTAGGGATAGGAAAAAACATCTAAAAACCATCGTCCAATACCTCTTAGAAAAAATTTCTCACAAACTTGGAAAAACTTTAAAACCAATAAGTCCTTCCTCCTGGGAAAAACTTGAAAACTATTCTTTCCCAGGAAACATAAGAGAACTTGAGAACATCCTTGAAAGGGCAGTGATACTTAGTAAAGGAGATATGATAGAAGTAGAAATTCCCTTTAAATCAAAGGACCTGTTTCAAGACAAGACGACCCTGAAAGATGACTTACAGATTAAAAACTTAGAGAAAAAAGCCATCCTTAAAGCCCTTGAACTTACTAAGGGAAATAAACCTGAAGCAGCCAAACTTCTTGGGATATCCCTTAAGACCCTTTATAACAAACTAAAAGATTTAGGATTTAAAGAATAATTTATTCCCACACCGGTTTGTAAGGTGTTACAGGACTTCTAAAAAGATATAGTTTACCTGTGGTTAAGTTTTTAACATGTCTTGCCATAAAAATGACGCCATACTTAGGAAAATAGGTTTTAGCCCCAGTAACCTCTACCTGATGCCCTTCCCTAAAATCAGGATTTAGGAAACGATAATAATGGACTGGGCACAAAAAAACCGTATAGGCTTTACCTTCTCTTTCTATTTCAAGAGAGGCTAATCCTCTGGGAGGGAGATAAACAGACAAAATCTTACCTTTGAAAGTAATCTCTAAGTTAGGGTCATAGGGAAGTTCTTGAAAAAACTTAAATTGATGAGCGTTTAAAGAGGGAGTTAGAATTAGGATCAAAAAGAAACTTAAGAATATCCAAAAACCCGGGCCAAAAGCCCGGGACTTAACCTTCATCTTACCAACCGCAGTATTTTCTCCAGTGACCATGCTTACCAAGTGGCAATCCTTTCTCGTGTCCTTTCTTCATTATTTCTACACGGATTTTAGCAAGTTCTTGTTCTTTTGCAAGAATAGTATCCCAGTTAGGGGTTGGCTGAAGAATAAGAGAACGAGCCTCTGCCCTTAATTGCGCCTCTCTTTGATAAAGAGGTTGTACTTCCTTGCAGAATTCCTGTAACTTAGCTTGATCAACCGGTGGAGCCATAGGACGCCCCATGCCTTGAGGCCCCATGCCTTTGTAAGCAAAAACCGGCCCGGTTAAAAGAGTACCCAAACCTAACACCACCGCTAAAGTTTTTTTGATGTTCATCCCACACCTCCTGGTTTGGTTTTGTAGTTTTATTAATTATTTTAACAAAATCCGTGCCTGTTTATCATCCTACCCAAACCTTCAAAAATCTTTGAGAACTGGACTTCTTTTAACGATAAAAAACCTGTCTTTTGTAATGTTTACAAAAATTTGCTGGTAAATTTTACAAAAGGTAAAAAAAACATTTTTATAAGGCTTGAAAAACGGTATAGAACTGATAACATTAGTAAGTAAGTACTTTACTACAAATTTATAAAGAGGGGGGCTTAGTATGACTTGGGAAGAGGTAAAACAGAATGCTAAAGAAAAACTAAAAGGATTTTGCAGGGTTTGTCCGGTGTGTAATGGGGTTGCCTGTGCAGGTGAAGTGCCTGGGATGGGTGGACTTGGAACTGGGTCTGCCTTTAAGGCTAATTTAGAGGCCTTAAACCGTTATAAATTTAACCTTACTGCAATTCACGAGGTTAAAACCCCTTCTACCGAAACAGAATTATTTGGTCAAACCTTAGCCCTTCCTGTTATGGCAGCACCTATAACCGGGACTACCTATAACATGGGAGGTGCTATCACCGAAGATGTTTATACCGAAGAGGTTATAGCTGGGTCTCTTATGGCTGGAACCATCGGATGGACAGGAGACGGGGCCGACCCTTTGATGTATTCAAGTGGTATCAATGCCATAAAAAAGTTTGATGGCAAAGGTATCCCTATCATCAAACCAAGGTCTCAAGAAGAAATAATCAAAAGGATCCGTATGGCAGAAGAAGCAGGCGCTTTAGCAGTTGGGGTAGACATAGACGGTGCAGGACTTATTACCATGGCTTTAAAAGGACAACCTGTAAGTCCTAAAAATCCTAAGGAAATCGAAGAGTTGGTAAAAGCTACCTCTTTACCCTTTATCCTTAAGGGTATCATGACGGTAAAAGATGCAGAGATTGCTTATAACTGTGGGGTTTCCTGTATAGTGGTCTCTAACCATGGAGGAAGGGTTTTAGACCATACACCAGGGGTGGCTGATGTTTTGCCAGAAATCACTGCAAGGTTTAAAGGAAAAATGACCATCATCGCAGACGGTGGAGTGAGAAGTGGTGCTGATGTGTTAAAACTACTTGCCCTTGGGGCTGATACAGTGCTTATAGGTAGACCTGTTGTCATAGCTGTTTTTGGTGGGATGAGAGAAGGTCTTAAGATGTATTTTGATAAAATAAAAAACGAACTCATTCAAAACATGTTGTTAACCGGGGTGGCTTCAGTAAAGAACGTGCCCTCAAACATCTTAGTAAAAATTTAAAAACTTATTCAGGTCAGAGGTGCCTTGAAGGGCCTCTGACCTAAAATATCAAAAATTAAGGTTGCCAGAGATACAAACCTGTTGGTTCGTCAAAACCTCTTTGAAAAGCCTCTCCTTCAAACTCTACGATCTCAAACTCAAAGGCAAACACCTCAGAACCTTCAAAAAGATGGCCTCCGATGGCAGTAAGATCTTCTTTACCTAAAACTACATGAAGATGCACAAAAGAGACTCCATCTTTAACCGAAACGTTTCCTTTCAAACTTAGAACCTCCATGGGCTGTTCAAAACTTTTGATCACATATTCCCTTTTTTTCTGGTCATAATATCCTATCGTAGCCCTGGTTACAGCCCCAATTCCTGAAACCATCCCGGCTTTAATACCCAATTCTTTAACTTTTTGGGTTAACCACCTGAAAAGATCTTCTCCTTTGGGAACCCTTCCCTGAAAAATTTTCTTTACTCTGTATTCTTTTATAATTTCCATGGGTTACAACCTCTCTGCAAGAACTTCCAATGAATGTTTTACCTTAAAGTCTAATCCTTTTTTATCAGCTCCACCCCTTATCTGCATAATACATCCAGGGCAGTCAGTACATACAAGATTTACCCCTGTATCCTGTATGTTTTTCAATTTTCTTTCAAGGATTTTTACCGAGATCTCCGGAAATTTTAAAGAATAAGAACCTCCCATGCCGCAACATATATCAGACTCAAACATTTCTTTGAGCTTAAGCCCTGCTTTTTGTAAAGATTCTCTTGGCTCTTGCCAGATGTTTAACGAACGCTTTAGATGACATGGATCATGATAGGTAAATTCCTCTTCTAAAGGCTTGCTAAAGGTGATTCTACCTTCTTTGATAAGCTTATGGATAAAGTATGAAGCATCTATCACTTTTTCTGCCATTTTTTCTGCTTTTGCGATAAGATCCTGAGAAACTTTTTGATTCCTTAGGGCCAACAAGCCTTTTTTCTTTAAAACCAGAGTACAGGTAGGACAGGCTGAAATGATAAAATCTGGATTTTCCTGTTCTAAAGCCTTTAAGTTTTGCAACATGTTGTTAGCAGCAACATCCATAACGCCGTTATAAAGGGCAGGTGCCCCACAACAGGTTTGGTCTTGAGGGAAAATCACTTTAATACCTGCCTGGTTAAGCAGCTTAACCAAGGCTTCTCCTATCTCTGGATAGGCAAAATCTATGAGACATCCTGCAAAAAAGGCTACCTTTTCCTTGGCATCAGGCTGTTTTATCTTTTTAACCTGGTCCCTAAAAGGTTTGTCTGCTATGGCAGGAAGACTTCTTTCTTGGGTAAGTTCGGCAAAAGCTAAAGGCAGGTGCCTTATGAAAGGCCCTTGTTTGAAAGGTTTTTGTAGTTTTGAGGCCATCCTTAAGGCTGTATGAAAAAGTTTGCGGTTGTTTACCACAGAATAAATAGCCTTTACCTTTAAAGGCAACCCCTCTTCTTCGGCAAGCCTTCTCCTTATCTCCAAGATCAGGTCAGGGATGTTTATCTTGCCTGGACAAATTTTCACGCAATTACCACACTGGATACAGAGATTCTGAATGTCTTTAGTAGCCTTAAGTCCTTCAGTCCAGGCAGTAAGGATAGTTCCGATTCCTCCTGTATAAACCCTTCCAAAAACAAGCCCACTTATCAGCCTAAAAACAGGACATACGTTTAAACAGGAAGCGCATCTGATACACTGTAAGGCCTCTTTAAAAACAGGGTCTTTTGCCATCTCAGAACGACCGTTATCAAAAAGGATGATATGAACCTCCTTTTTGGTCCCATCCCAGTGTTCTCTTTCTCCGGTGATAAAAGACACATAGGTAGTAATAGGTTGTGCGGTTGCGTTTCTTGGTAAGGCTTTAACGATAGGATCTATGTCCTCAAGCTTGTCTACCAGTTTTTCTATACCGACTACTGCTATATGAACTTTGGGTAGGGTTAAAACCAACCTTGCATTACCTTCATTGGTAAAAATTACAATACTTCCTGTCTCTGCTACAGCAATATTTGCTCCTGTAATCCCCAGGTCTGCTTTGAGAAACTTGTCTCTCAAGTTTTTTCTGGCAAACTTTACCATCTTTTTTATGTCAGGCTCAACGGCATCGACCTTTTTGGTAAAGATATCTGAAACCTCATAACGGGTAAGATGAATGGCAGGTAAAACCATGTGAGAAGGACGCTGACCTGCAAGCTGGATGATCCACTCCCCTAAATCTGTTTCGTGAACCTCTAAACCCGCTTCTTTAAGATGTTTGTTAAGATGGATCTCTTCAGTAGCCATGGATTTTGATTTCACTATAGTCTTTACGTTATGAGTCTTGGCTACCTCTAAAACATAGTTTATAACCTCTTTTGGGTCTTTAGTATAAAAAACCTTAGCCCCTCTTTTGGTGGCTTGTTCTGTAAATTTTTTTATCAATTCGTCAAAATGTTCTGCGGCATAGCTTTTTACCCGAACTATCTCATTTCTTATCTCTTCAAAATCAAGCCCTGCATAAGCCTTTTCTCGAGCAACTACATAAGCTTCATAAAAATTCGTAAGAGCCTTAGAAATAACCGGATTTTCTAAAGCTTTTTTGATTTCTTCTTTAAGCATAATAACAACCCCGCCTTTTTATTTTTAAACATTTTCAAATCAATAATAAATCAAAACAAATCTATAAATTTTCAACACAAACAATTATCACCCTTTCTGGACCGTGAACCCCTATGGTTAACACCCTTTCTATGTCTGCCGTCCTACTGGGACCGCTGATTAGGGTTACATAAGGAACATTAGTAAGATTAAAGGAACGAAGAGCGGTTTTAAGGTCTGGGAAGATCCTACTTTTAGGAAGTATTGCTATGTGAATTTCAGTTAAAGAAGAAACCAATCTTTTCTGGATCCGGTTAGACACCTCTATCAAAGAACCTGACTCAGCTATAGCCCCGTCTACTTCGTTTATACCTATTTTAGCTTGACTTGCTATTTCTGGGGTAAATTCAAAGGTAATCTGAGGGAGTTCTGCTAAAAGGTCTTCTTTTCTCTCCCCATCCAAAAACCAGGTATCATACCAAACAACTGAATTTTTGTCTTCATATGAGGTGTTTTCTTTGATAAACCCTTTTATAAACTCTAAAGCTTCTTTTCGGTTTTTAAAAGAATATACCTCTGCCATCAAAGCAGAAGCCTTTTCTTTAAAAAGTTCAAACATTATGATTCCCTCCTGTAAGCCTCTGCAAGCAGGCTTATCACATGTTTTACCTTTGCATTAACCTTATACCTTTGTGTACCTTCTCCTAACTGCATCATGCAGGCAGGACATTCTGTGGCTACCACCTCTGCTCTGGTATTTTTTACGTCTTCCATCTTGGACTGAAGTATCTTTAAGCTGGTATCTGCGTAAGCTAAGTGATAAGAACCACCGCTTCCACAACAGGCATCTGGTTTTTTCATCTCGACCAACTCAACCCCTGGGATAGCTTTTAAGATTTCTCTTGGCTCTACCCAAACCTTCATAGCTTTTTTAAGATGACAGGGATCATGATAGGTTACCTTAAGCTTTAACTCTGCCTTTGGCTTTTTAAGCTTAATAACTTTTAAAAGAAAACTGGTAATATCGTATACCTTTTCAGCCCATTTTTTAGCTTTTGTCTCGTATTCTTGATCAACCTCAAAGATTAAAGGGTATTCATGCTTCAAGGCACTTCCACAAGAAGCACACCCTGTAATTATATATTCTGGGTTTATCCTTTCAAAGAGGTCTAAGTTTTTTTTAGCCAGCTCCTTTGCCTTTTCTATGTCTCCATGTACCATAACCGGCATACCACAACAATTCTGCTCCTTAGGGATTAAAGTTTTAATCTCGTTTTTCTTTAAGACCAGCAGAATATCTCCCCCTATTTCTGGATAAAGATAGTTTATAGAACATCCGGTAAAAAATAAAGCCGTTGACTGAGGGTTGGGGACCTCTATCACCTCGGGTGTAATATCTCTGAAGGACTTAGAAGCAAACTCTGGAAGGACAAAGGATTCATCAAACCTCTTTCCAAGGGTTCTCAAGAAAGCCCTTGGGGCCCTAAGTTTAGGCCCTCGTTTTTCTAAAAAGAACCCTTGCATTTTAGAAAAAGCCTTTAAACCTTTATCAAAAAGGGACGGATGGGTTAAGGACCAAAAGGCCAACTTTTTAATCCAGGGTTTACCTAAATCTTTGGCAAGTTTATGTCTTAATGCCAAAATAATTTTATCGTACTTTACCCCTGTAGGGCAGGCAAGCATGCAGGACTTACAGACCAAACAGTTATAGATAAGGTTCATAAGATCCTTGTCGCGAATTTTTCCCTCTAAATAGGCCTCTCCTAAGGCAATTTTGCCTCTGGCAACCGCACTTTCCTTTACCTCAGCCCCATAAACAGGGCAAACAGCCATGCAGTTGCCACACTTCATACACCTTATAAGTTCTCTCTTTAAAACCTCATCGTTTTCAAAGATACTCTTTCCCACTGTTTAATCCTCCATAGGGACTAATTTGCCAGGATTTAAAATATTGTCAGGGTCCAAAGCCTTTTTAAGACGTTTCATAACCTCGATACCGGAACTTCCAAGTTCATTCTTTAGATACTTTTTCTTGGCTACCCCTATTCCATGTTCTCCTGAAAGAGTCCCTCCAAGTTTTAATGCGGCATCAAAGATTTCGTCTATGGCTTTATCAAGTCTTGCCATCTCGTCTTTATCCATAGGGTCAACCAAGATGGTGGGATGAAGATTCCCGTCCCCTGCATGACCAAAGGTTCCTATGGTAAGGTTGTATTTTTTAGCGATCTCCTGGATAGCCCTTAGCATATCTACGATCTTTGTCCTGGGAACCGTTGCGTCCTCTAACACTGTAGCTGGCTTTACCTGGGCTAAAGCCGGAAGGGCAGCCCTCCTTGCTGCCCAGAGGTTGTCTCTTTCCTGGTCTGTTTCTGCAACTTTGTATTTTCCTCTGTTTTTCTGTATTACCTCTACTACCTTCTTTGCCTCTTCCTCTACCCCATCTTTTCCGTTTCCGTCAACCTCAATAAGTAACAACGCAGCGGCATCAGTAGGTAGACCTACTTTGGCAAAGTTTTCCACAGTCCTTATGGTCATGTTATCCATAATCTCTAAGGTAGCAGGGATCACGTGAGCCCTTATGATGTCTGTAACCGTTTGCCCTGCATCTTCAAGGGTATCAAAAAAGGCTATCATCGATTTTCTGTATTTAGGTGCAGGGATAAGTTTTAAAATCACCTCTGTAATAATCCCCAAGGTTCCTTCAGACCCTACAAATAGTCCGGTAAAATCATAAGCTGTGACGTTTTTAACGGTTTTCCCTCCAAACCTAAACACCTCTCCAGTAGGAAGGACCACCTCCATACCCATTACATAGTGTTTGGTAACTCCATACTTAAGCCCTCTTAAACCACCTGCATTTTCTGCCACCGTTCCTCCTATGGTAGCTACTGACATCGAACCAGGGTCTGGAGGATAGATCAATCCGTACTTAGCTACCTCTGCATTAAGGGTAGCTACTACCACCCCAGGTTGTACGGTTGCAGTAAGATTATCAGTATCTATTTCTAAAATTTTGTTCATCCTCTGAAAGGAGATTACTACCCCCTTACTTAGGGGGACAGGGCCCCCGCTTAAACAAGTCCCTGCTCCTCTCGGGTAGATAGGCACTTTATACTCTCGACAAAGTTTAACTATTCCTTGTACCTGCTCTGTAGTTTCAGGAAAAACCACTGCCCCAGGAATTTCCCTGGGAATACCTGGAGTGGCATCATAACTATAGGGTATAAGTTCTGCCTCTTTGGTTAAAACATTCTTCTCTCCTAAAAGAGAAACACAAGCGTTGATAAAGGCATTACTTAACATAATTTGCCCCCTTGCCTACAATCCTTGAAATGATTACCAATAAAATCGAAGCTACAAAGGTAGCTATAAGTATGTTATAACCTTCCTGAACCGCCGCTTGTGCAGCTGAAGCAGCTTTAGCAGTCTCTACTGCCTTTTCCCAGACAAGTATCATCCAAGTAAACACATAGGCCTGTAACATCGCAAGAATTCCCATCAAGAAAGTTAAAATTACAGAATGTTTAAAGGTAAACCTGAAAATATCTCCCTCTTTTCCGCCAAGACCGGTTGCTGCGGTAGCCACAGCTATAGACTGAGGAGAAATCATCTTACCCATAACGCCACCAGAGGAGTTGGTAGCTACCGTAAGCACAGGGTCTATACCGATCTGTCTTGCGGTAACCTCCTGAAGTTTACCAAAAAGAGCGTTGGTAGAGGTATCAGAACCAGTCATAAACACTCCTAACCAACCAAGGAAGGCAGAGAAAAGCGGGAATAAAAATCCGGTAGAAGCAAAAGCCAATCCCAAAGTAATAGCCATACCAGAATAGTTCATAAGATAAGCAAATCCTAAGATGACTCCGATGGTAAGAATTGCCCATTTAAGAGAGTTAAGGGTTTTTCCTGCAACCCTGATTGCGGTAGAAAATGAGGCTCCTACTACAGGTATAGTAAGAATAGCAGCAAAAAGAATAGAGGTACCTGCAGCGCTAAGGATATTCCAGGTATAAACTGCTGCCTTCGGCTTACCTAAATGATCTATAACCTCTTTATCAAGCCCAACGATAGGGAACTTTAAAGTTAAAAATTGATCTAAAGCAGCTTTAACAGACTTTACTCCCCAGGCAGCGACAAAGATAGAAAGAAGTATAAAGGGAGCCCATGCTCTAAAAACCTGACCTAAGGAGTACTGTAGCTTAGCCTTTTCTGTTACTTCTTCATGCTCAAAGCTCCAAACTTCTTTAGGATGCCAAATCCTTACAAAAATAGCTGTACAGACAATGGTTGCGATAGCAGATAGAATATCTGGAAGATATGGACCTAAATAGTTAGAAACCAAAAACTGGGTAATGGCGAAAGAACCACCAGCAACAAAAAGAACCGGCCAGATTTCTAAGGTTTTTTTCCATCCTGCCATAACCACCGACATATAAAAAGGAATAAGCAAACTAAAGAAAGGGAGCTGTCTTCCTACCATCTTGGATAAGGCCATCAAGTCTACTCCTGACACCTGAGCACCAACCACGATAGGAATTCCAATAGCACCAAAGGCAACCGGAGCAGTGTTTGCCAAAAGAGCTATACCAGAGGCATAAACAGGATTAAATCCAATACCTGCAAGCATGGCTGCAGAGATAGCAACCGGAGTACCAAATCCAGCCGCACCTTCTAAAAACGCTCCGAAACAAAAGGCTATAAGGATAGCCTGAACCCTTCGGTCATTACTTATCGCGGCTAAAGAGTTTTTGATGATTTCAAACTGCTTAGTTTCTACAGAAAGATTATAAAGATAAATGGCGGTAATAACAATCCATGAAACAGGCCAGAGGCCAAAGAGAAAACCATAAAAAGTAGAAAGCACCGCCAGGTTAACAGGCATCTTGTAAAAAATAACCGCTATTAACAAAGCTATAAAGACAGCACCTAACGCAGCCCAATGCCCCTTCATCCTTTTGTAAGCTAAAGCCCAAAAAAGGAAAAAAATAGGAATGGCTGCTACCAAGGCCGACAACCCAATACTACCTAAAGGATTCACATCCATCTGCCAAGCCATAAGCCTACCCTCCTTTTAAAGGATTTTTAATAACTTTTTTTCTTAATTGCCACTTTTAATCCTTTTTAAACTAAAGTCAAGTCCAAAATTATTTAATAATTTATTAAATTTCTGAAAAAACTTTAGAGAAAAATATCTCAATGTCTTTCTTCCTCTTTTTATTTTACTTTTTCTTACTTTTTCATTTTAAAGAAACTTCAAAAAACTTAATAACCCTAAACTGCCAACAGGAATTTATGATCATTCATGATTCCCCTATTTTTCAGTTGCTCTAAGGATTTTATAACATTCACCTATCAGAGGCCATCAAACTCTCTTAACTTCAAAATCTCAAGAACTAACTAACCTTTAAACTTCTTTGAGCACTTGCTCTCGTCGATGACTTACTAAATATCTCCCTAAATATCTCGTAATAAAAACCTTAATAGACCAAATTATGCCTTTACCTGTTTCAAACAAAGGATACACCCTTCGCAATATATCAAATCTACCCTTATTCTAAACTTATTATGCTTGTTGGTGAAGGCCATATCTGGAAGTTTTTTAAAGAGGATATGGGAATAATATTTTTATAATATGTATAAATAATTATTATAGAATATAAACAGAGGGAAAGCTTTTTAAGTCTAAAAATCATAAGAAATTTTTGATCTTATTTTCTATCAACAAGATTGAGAACATGTCACCAAAATTTAAAATTTAAAAATATTCTCAAAAAACTTTAACTTCTTTTGCCCTCCACACAAAATATTTTTTGGATTAATGATATATCAATATATATTTTAAAATTAAACAAAATAACATAAAAAAGTATTTAAAAAGTAAACTATAAAGAAAATTAACAAAAATCAGCAAAAATTTTTGAAATAACACGAATCAGAACAAAAAAAAATGTTAGTTCTAAAAATTAGCAAATTTTTCTGTTTGACTTTAAAATCGATCTGTTTTATTTTTAAGGCAAATTAGGACAAGATACTGTGAAAAAAATAACTTAAAGAGGGGAATAAAATGCTGAATTTTATCTTTAAACCTGAGAGCATAGCGGTGGTAGGGGCCTCTGAAGAAGAGAAAAAGATCGGTCATGTTATCCTAAAAAACCTTTTAACCCAAGGCTATGCAGGCAAGCTCTTTCCGATAAACCCAAAACGTAAAGAAATATTAGGGCTTAAATGTTATTCCTCGGTTTCTGCAGTAGGAGAAAAAATAGATTTAGCTGTGATTGTAGTTCCGGCCAAAGTAGTACCTTCGGTTATAAAAGACTGCGGAGAAGCTGGGGTTAAAGGAGTAGTTGTTATTACCGCAGGATTTAAGGAAACTGGAGAAGAAGGAGCTAAACTTGAAAGGGAGATTTTAGACCTCATCAAAAAGTATGGGATAAGGATGGTTGGACCTAATTGTTTAGGGGTAATAAACACAGAGATAGGCATGAATGCTACTTTTGCTCCAGAACTACCTCCCAAAGGAAGGATTTCTTTCTTTTCTCAATCTGGAGCCTTAGGGGTAGCTTTAATAGACTGGGCTATAGGCAGTGAATTTGGTTTTGGAAAATTTGTTAGTTTTGGAAACAAAGCTGACCTAAACGAAACAGATTTTTTAGAGTACTTTGGAGAAGACGAGGATACAGACATTATCCTTGGATATATAGAGGACGTTAAAGACGGGAAACGTTTTATCGAAGTAGCAAAAAGAGTAGCCAAGAAAAAACCTGTCATCCTCATAAAATCTGGCGCAACCGAGGCTGGTGCCAGAGCAGCTTCCTCTCATACAGGGGCTTTAGCTGGATCAGACAGGGCTTTTGCGGAAGCTTTTAGAAAGGCTGGAGTTATAAGGGTAGAAGGGATAAAAGAACTTTTTGAGGTAGCAGAGGTTTTTAAAAGCGGAAAGTTTCCTTCAGGAGAGAAACTCCTTATCGTAACCAATGCAGGTGGTCCAGGGATTATTGCTGCAGACACTGCAGAAAAAAATGGACTAAAACTATATCCTATGTCAAAAGAATCTATCGAATACTTAGCAGAAAAGTTGCCTCCTACAGCCGCCCTTTATAACCCTGTAGACGTAATAGGAGATGCGACCTCAGAAAGATATGCGGTAGTTTTAGAAAGGGCAGTGGTTGATCCTAATGTAGACGGAGTTTGTGTAATCCTTACTCCTCAGGCGATGACAGATGTAGAAAATGTAGCCCAAATAATGGTAGAAAAAAGTAACCAGACGGAAAAACCTTTTGTAGGTTGTTTTATAGGAGGACCCAAAGTCAGAGAATCAACCTCTTACTTAAAAACAAACAACATAGCTTGTTATGAAGACCCACTAATAGCTATAAATGCCTACAGTAAGTTGGTACATTACGTCAAATATAAACACAGAGAAGAAGATGAATACATAAATTTTCCTGTTTCTGAAGAGGTTAAGAAAGAAATAGGGTTGATGCTTGAAGCACTTAGAGATGCTGGGGTAAGTGTAATAGGAGAAGAAAACGCTATGAAAATATTGAGTCTTTATGGAATAGAGTTTCCCATAAGGGGGCTTGCCAGAACTGCCGATGAAGCAGTTAAAATCGCTGAACAAATAGGTTATCCGGTAGTTATGAAAATCAGCTCACCCCATATTATCCATAAAACCGATGTAGGAGGGGTAAAAGTAGGTCTTAAGGACGAAAAAGAAGTAAGAGAAGCCTTTCTTGAGATGACTATAAACGTTAAAAGGGCCATGCCTAATGCCTACATTAAAGGAGTCAATATCTATGAAATGGTAACCGGAGGAAAAGAAGTTATCTTAGGGGTAACTTACGATAATACCTTTGGTCATATGATAATGTTTGGATTAGGTGGGGTTTATGTGGAAGTGCTAAAGGATGTAAGTTTTAGACTTACACCTGTAGGTAAAAGAGAAGCTTACGAAATGATAGAAGAAATAAAAGGGAAAAAACTCTTAGAAGGGGTGAGAGGAGAAAAACCTTGTGACAAAGATGCTATAGTAGATAAAATCCTAAGGCTATCTCAGTTGGTTGAAGAGTTTCCTGTCATAAAAGAAATAGACATTAATCCTTATTTAGTAAAAGAAGTAGGGGGCGTAGCTTTAGATGCAAGGATTATCATAGGGTGATACCTGTGGAAGCTTAAAAAGATCGAAAAAAACAAGGGGGTAAGGAGATGAAATCCATATTTTTGGTATCAAACAGACCGTTTACCGGAAGAAACGTCTTAGCCTTAGGCCTTGCTTTAAACCTGAAAGAAAAAGGAAGTAAAGTTGGTTATATGAAGTTGATAGGCAAAGTGCCTGTCAAGGTAGGAGACAAAATTCTTGATGAAGAGGCGATGTTTATCCATAAGGTCTTAGAGCTTGAGGACCCTGTAGAATGGTCCTGCCCGTTTGTGTTTACCTATGATGTGCAGTACAAACTGTTTGAAGGAGAAGACATATCAGTAGACCAGCAGATAAGAGAGGTTATAAAAAACAGTCTGAACTTAAAGATTAC
>NZ_AUIT01000018.1 GCF_000423845.1 Thermodesulfobacterium hveragerdense DSM 12571
AGATACCAAGGTTACCTAAGAAACAGGCAAGTTGTCTTTCATAGTAACCATTAGCTTTATTATCAATACTATCTCTAAGGAATATTTCTCTTTCTTTTTTCATGAGAGCGTTTAAGAGGAGTGCAGCAGCCATTTTGATACCCTCTTTTGATTCAATTTTTGAGATTTCACTTAAAACTTTTTCTAAATCTAAGTCTAAGTTTTCCATTTTACAGACCTCCTGGTTAGTTTAGTCTTTTAGGTTTTATGTTATCATTAATTTAAAAAATATTAAAAATTTTTATTATGCCTCTAAAATATTTTATTAAAAGACACAATTTATATTCTACTCCCGATAAAATTAATGCAAAGATATGTTGCTCTCAATTTTGATGTTCCTGAAATACCTAAGAAAAGGGCCAAAGTGTATTTTGATCATTGCGTCAAATACTTAGGGGTATAAGTCTAATCCAAAGATTTGCAAAAATAATCGGTTTTACTGACAAGCAGCCCAAAAAACCTCTCTAAAGCATGATGTAAACATCCATCTATTTGATAAAACTCAGGCTCAAAATCTCTGAAAGACAACTCAAGCTTTAGTAAGTCCTTTAATGCCTCAAACCTAAACCAAAACATAGACCCAGCAGGAAATAAGAAATCCTTCCCATCCCACTGAATATCGAGTTTATGGCATAAAAGTTTTAGATAGTGCTGGTTTGTCCCTACATGGGACTGATATGTAGTTAACATGTCTTTACCTGAGATTATTCCTAATCTTTTGTCCTTTTCGAAGGTTTTAAGGATTTTTTCTACTATCTCTGGACTTCCAACTAAGGCTTTGATAGCCTTTTTCCTCCATACCTCTCCGTCTGGTCTGTGAATGCTTTTTTTTGAGTGTATTTTTAGTCCGTATAGATATCCCATCGGATAGATAGTTTTAAAAATTTCGAAAAAAGGGGCAATGTCTCTTCCTCGGTTGAGGTTTCTATAAACGTAGGAGTTAGCATGAAAATCAAAGATTTGATCGGTATCAAAACAGACCTCTACAGGTATAGACACAAAAAGGTCATAACTGCGGGTAAGATTTCTCAAGTATTGTTTAAACTCTTCCCATAGATCTGGATAATATAAATGAAGAATAACTGCTAAATCAGCCTGTTTTATGATTTGGTTCAGGTCTATGTTTTCATAAAATATCCGCTGACCCTTTTTAAACAGCATCACCTTCGGTTTTTTTACCTTGACATCTGAAGGTAGGTTTTCAAGGATAGCTTCTGCTGTGGCTTGAAGGTAGGCATATCCATGTTTTCTGTCAGGCTCAAGATGGTTCCCTTCTGCCCATTCGTTCCATGCGTTGATAAAAACAAGTCTTTCTTCTGGGAACTTAGCCTCAAAAGTTTTTTTTATGAGAAAGCTTAACCACTTTTTGTAAAGATAGGGGCTACTAAAGGCAAAAATGGTTGCTTGATCTTGTCTCCTTGGGGTATTATCCCAACTTACCAAGGCTGTTCTTATATACCTGTAATCAGGTTTAGGCTTGTTTAAAGAAACTTCAACCGCCTGGTTATAGTCAAAGATTGCGCCCTGAAAGTCAGGGTTTAACAGCAAGGCATGTTGGTTGATTTTTTCAAGGGTAGGTTTACGAAAGAGAGGGGGAAACTCTAAAGCGGCGTCAAAGCCTATTTGGTTAGGGTCTTCATAAAAATTAAAGCAGTGTACTGCAACCAAGATTGGTTCCCCTAACCTTTGTTTAATACAAAAGGATTTCCAGTATTCTGCCGTTCTAACAGGGTCTGCTAAATCATGGGCCCTTTGCACTAAAATTACAGGTCTACCTTCTATCTTCAGGTAATTCTTGTGAGCAAGATATTTGGCCATATCATGGATGAACCGACAGTCAGTTTCATAGGTATGTATCTGGGGCATGAGAACCTCATTGGCTTTGCCATCCCATCTACGGGTCCAGTTTTCATTTGCCCAACTGATGCAGAAATTAAAGTCTAAGACTTCATCTTCAAAAAAGGCATCAACAGGTTTTTCAAGCAGTCGTTTTCCGCTAAACCAGTATACATAAAAACAGAAACCAGCAATTCCATATTTTTTAGCCATTTCTATCTGTCTTTTTCTAACCTCAGGCACCCTGAGGTCGTAAAACCCTAAATCTATCGGTAAATTAGGTTGATAGTGCCCCAAGAAATTAGGCATAGCCTTGGTAACGTTAGTCCATTCAGTAAAACCTTTCCCCCACCACAGGTCATTTTCCGGAATAGGATGAAACTGGGGAAGATAAAAGGCAATCAGTTTAAAAGGTAGATGTTTTCTGGTTTCTGAAAGGTCTACATCAGTTTCTGGAAAAAACTCAAAGGAGGGTCCTTTTTGAGCAACCTTTAAACCTTGAAAATAGCTTAACTTGTAATCTGAGTCAGAAAAAACAGGTTTAGCCCGTCTGCCTTTATATCTTCCTTCTAAAATGTAGTGAGTCAGAGGATTTTTTTGAGCTAAGACTATTTCTACGTTTGAAAACAGGTAGTAATCCGTATCAAAATTAGGAGACGGGTCTCTACCTTCCTTCCATCCAACCAGGATATAATGGGTTATAGGGTCCCAGTGCTGTTCTTTAACATCAGGATAGCTTTTAAAATACCAGGTTTCATCAAAAAGCCAGCTATCCTTAATTATCTGATACTCCTCTTCTATCTTTTTATCCTGAAGTATTTTTAAAAAAGAGTCAGAGGTTATGTATAGGCTTTCAAGTTTAGCACCACTTAGTTTATCTATGATCTTAATCTTTAAAACTTGGTTATGTTCTAGCAAACAAGGTAGATTTATTTCCTTCCAGGTTATAAAAAATCCGCAGTTTAGTTTTTTCCCTAAAACAGCGCTTATATCTGCTCTGTAAAGGTTAGCCGCCCTTTCGAAAAATTTCGTTTGGTTAACCCAAACTTCTATAATTCTCGAGTTTAGGGTTTTTTCTTCTACAATCCAACCGCTAATACCAAGTTTATGAAGAGGGTCAAGATGTACATAAAGGTTTGTTTCTGGATCGATAGGTTTTGGGTTATAGAACGAGATAAGGTTCATATTTCCAAACTTATTTTAAACCGGATTTTTCAAAAAAATCTTTGTACCATTTTATCGTAAGGGTTAATCCCTCTACAAGAGAAAACTTGGGTTTCCATTTGAGGATTTCCCGTGCTTTCTTAGAACTTAGATACTGTTCTCTAATTTCGTTAATCGCTTTGTTTAAAATCAGAGGTTCAAGGTTAGAATCCATAAGGTTAAGAATAAGCTTTACAAGGTTTATTACACTTATCGGTTCTTCGTTAGAGAAATTGAAAGCCTGTCCTGCTAAATCTTTGGTTTTAGAGAGTTTTTCAGCAAGACTTAAATAGGCATTTACTCCATCTTCTACGTAAAAGTAGTCTCGTACATAATTTCCGTCAGACCTTATCACAGGCCTTTGTTCTTTTAAAATAGACTTGATGGTACCAGGGATAACTCTATTCCAGTTTAAGTCTCCTCCTCCATAAAGGTTTCCACACCTGGTTATTACTACCGGAAGTCCATAGGTATAAGCATAGGTTTGAGCAATCAGGTCTGCGCAGGCTTTACTAACATCGTAGGGATGTTTGCCTTGAAGGGGCGTTTCTTCGGTATAGGGGAGGTTTTCATGTTCTCCGTAGGCCTTGTCTGAGGAGGCAACAACTATTTGTTTTACCAGGGGAGAACGCCTGCAGGCCTCAAGAAGCGACCAGGTGCCCTGAATGTTTGTCTCAAAGGTTGAAACAGGATTCCGGTTGGCTATTCCTACTATGGTTTGGGCTGCCAGATGAAACACCGTATCTATCTCATATTCTCCTAAAACCCTTTCTAAAAGCTTTTGGTCCCTAACATCCCCTCTTACTATCTTTACCCTTTCAATCGTTTTTGAAAGCACAAGTTCACTTTGAGGTACCCAGTCTCTTACTAAACATACCACATCAGCCTTTAGTTCTACCAATCTTTTAACTAACCAACTTCCTAAAAGACCGGTGGCTCCGGTTATAAAAACAGGTCTGTCTAACCAGAAGTCAGAGTTTACCATACTTTCCAAGGGGCTTTTCCTCTTCTCCATAGTTCTTCTAAGTAGTTTTTGTCTCTTAACGTGTCCATAGGATGCCAAAATCCTTCGTGTTTAAAGGCAACGAGCTCCCCAAGCTGAGCAAGTCTCTCTAAGGGCTTTTCTTCCCATTTTGTGTGGTCTCCTTCTATAAATTTTATTACTTTAGTAGAAAGCACAAAAAAACCTCCGTTTATCCATCCTCCATCTCCTACAGGTTTTTCCTTGAAAGCTTTAACCGTAGAACCTTCAAGTACCAAGGCCCCAAACCTACCAGGCGGACGCACAGCAAGAACAGTAGCCAGTTTACCATGCTGTTTGTGAAATTCTATCTCCTCCCTTAGGTTTGCATCTGTTAACCCATCTCCATAGGTAAAACAGAAGATTTCTTCTCCTAGCAAGTATTTAGCAACCCTTTTAAGCCTACCTCCTGTTTGGGTAAACTCTCCTGTGTCAACCAAGGTAACCGTCCAGGGCTCAATTTGAGAGTTATGTATTATCATTTGATTAGACTTTAGGTCTATCGTTATGTCTGAGGTATGGATGAAGTAGTTGGCAAAGAATTCTTTGATGATATGACCTTTGTATCCGCAGCAGATGATGAAATCGTTTATTCCGTGGGCTGAGTAGATTTTCATGATGTGCCAGAGAATGGGTTTTCCTCCGATTTCTACCATAGGTTTGGGCTTGAGATGGGTTTCTTCGGCAAGCCTTGTGCCTAATCCTCCAGCAAGGATCACAGCCTTCAATTAGGATTTACCTCCCCATCCTGGTTCAAAAAGTAAGGTATTAGCTTCGTGATAAAGTTGAGTCAGGGTTTCCTCAATTTCTTTGAGATGGTTTTTCAGAAACCTTCTTGTTTCACACAACTGTCTTGCCGCCATGGTAGTTTCACGAATCTTTTTAGCAAGTCCAGGGTCATCGATCATGTCTGCCATAGCAAAGATTAAATTCCACCCTTTTTCTGGAAACGGTATTTCATTAAGCTCTGCGGCTATCATGTTGAGTATAAACCTATCCCATAGATAATACTCGAGATATTTGAAAAACGTAGGCTTTAATTTTTCTTTTATGATCCCCATCTCAAAAAGGGCCTGCAACCCCTCAACAGTAAGATAGTATTTCCAAACTATGTTCTCTTCATCCCATCTTTTTATGTCTGTATTTGTTTGTACTTCCATCGGTTCTGCTATAGGGAAGTCTATCACCACCGCAGGGGCATAGGCAGCTACACAAAGAAATCGCAACACATGAGAAAAGGCAGATTTAATAAAACTTTCTTGATATTTTGGAGGGATGTTGCAAGGTATTTTATGTAGCTCTTTTTTATGAACCACAGAGGTTATCCATCCAAGAAATTGATTAAACCCCATCTTATTGGCAAAATCAAGGACAGTGCCTTCGTAGATTTTATAACTATGAGGTTTAAGCCAGCCATTTCCTGCATGGATGATATCTACCTCTTTGGTGTTTAAAACATACCATACCATCCTTAACCCATCTTTAAGTAAAATATCATCGTCTCCAAAAATCCAAACATATTCACCGTTAGAAAACCTAACCACATTGGCTCCGTTTGTAGCCATATCCACATGTTTAGATAGCCGGGTGTATTCAAGAAAAGGGAATTCTTTTTTTAGTTTAGCCAGAACTTTAAAGGTATCATCTGTTGAACAGTTGTCTGAAACGAAAATCCCGATGTTATCTTGTTCCCCAAGCTCAACTATCTGAGTTGCGATGGCTCTTATACACTTTTCAAGCTTTTTAGCCCTGTTCCAGGTAGGTATGGCAAAATAAAGTTTTTTCATACCAACTCCTTTTCAATTTTTTCGGTCTTTTTAATTTTTTCGGTTTTTTGATTTCCTACTTTAGAAAACTTAATTATATTTTATATAATCTACCGGTCAAGTTTGTTTAACCGATTGAGGTGAACAGAAGATGTTCTAATGTTAAGGGATTACGTCTGTAAGAAGGTTAAGGTAGCCATAGGGATAATAGAGATTTTCTTCTGAGAGGTTGTGTGTCTTTAGGGCTCTTTTGACTTCAGGTAAAAAGCTTTGGGCCAGACTAACCAGATCTTTAATAAGAACACAGTATTGTTTAGCTCTTTCAGGTGAGGTTTTAATAAGTACAGGGCATCTCCCTCCACAGAAAAACTCTGCCTCACAGGTGTTACAGCCCACTTCCTCTTTATAAGAAACTAAGGATAAAAGTCTGTCCTGCAATTTTGATAAATCGAGATTTTTAAATTCATCTTTGCGAAAATCAGTTAAAATCAATTCTTCTCCCATGTCCACGCACGGGAGAATTTTTCCTGCAAGCACATCGAAACTTCTCATTTTTTCTATTCCGCACCCAGTTTGGCCTCTTTTGATGCCTTTTAATAAAAAGAAGAATAGCTCAGCTAACGGAAGTACTGGAAGAAATTTTCCTTGGAAAAGCCCAGCTACAAATCTTTCAAAAAGATAAGTCAGGTCTTTTAAGTAACCTTCTCTAAAACCAGAGAAATCTCTTATAGGATAATCTTTTTCTATCAAATGCCAAAAGAAAAAATCAACCAGCTCTCTTTGATAAAGGTTAAAAAACTCCTCCAAGCAGTCTCTAAAGCTCATTTCTTCTCTTAAGGTAGACCACATAAGGACTTTTGTGGGGCTGTGAGATTTTAAAAACTCCAGATTTGCTTCAATCCGGTCTAATGAGGTCCCTTTCCTTACCCTTTCGTGCTGGTCCTTTGTCCCATCGATCGAGACGATCAATAATTCTAACTGGCTAAAAAATTCTGGATCCTTTTCTACAGCTTTTCTAAGGAGAGTTCCGTTAGTGTAAAGAAAAAACTTTAGGTTTTTATGAGGATAATAATTTTTTATTCTGTAAAAAATATCTCGGACTTTTTCAAAAACAAGAAGAGGTTCTCCTCCATAAAAAGCTATAAAGACAGGATTTCCGTTTGTTTGATGTAATAGCCAGTTTATCGCCTGAAAGTTTTTTTCAGGAGCTTCCTCCCAAGAAGATGCAAAAGACCTTCTCTCCCCATAGATTAACCCGTTTAAACAACCTTCACAACTTGCATTACATTTTCCAGTAACAGAAATATGATAAATTATAGGAAACGCATCTTTAAGAAAACTCTCAAGTGTTATCATGGTTACCATTAAATAGCATTATTTGTTATAATAAATAATCAATTTTCACAAAAAGTCAAGGTTTAAAAGGGGTTGAGTGTAAAAAAAGATTGATATTTTTAGTAGTTATGGGTAAGACTGGATATAGAGACCTATTTTAGAAACTCACCATGGAGATTAGTTAGACATGTTTTTTAGAGAGGGTTTTTATATCAACGTTATCAAGGCCTTTTACTTTTTGGGTCAATAACTTTTCACCTTCTATTATCTTCTTTAGGTCTAAATCTGCACCAAGTACACCTATCAATCTGTGTTTGTCGTCGAATATAGGGCAAGAAATAGTAAGGCAATAAGAATTGGTGGCTAAGGAGATATAGATATCTGAAATATAGGTATCAAGGCTTTCCTTTACGTTTACAAACCATGGTCTGCTTGACCAGTTTTCTCCATATCCTGTGGAGCCATAGGCTGCTCTAAAATCCCACCTGGCAATGTTGTCTGTAATCTGGATACCCTGGTCGTCTGTGATGTAAAGAAGTTCAAATATTTCATGTTGTTGTATCAATCTTCTTAGATAGTTTTCCATGGTAGGTCTATGCATAGACTTTAGCTCAAACGAAGAAGCAGCTTCTTGAATTATTCCTTTTGCATAATCGTAGATGTCAACCCTGGCCTTTCCAACCGTTAAAATCTGCTCTTCTGATAAGGAGTGTAACCTTTCTGAATAAGTTTTTAATGTTGAAGACGAATGAGTGGTTTTTTCGATAAACTCGGAGAGTTTGGAGATGGTATTAGAAAGAGTAGCTGTGGTTCCGTCAAGGTTAGCTGAAATTTCATTTAGACTTTCTGCATTGAGAGTTAGTTCTTTAATAGGTTGATTAATTTGTTCTAATTTTTCTCGGTTTAAACAAACAAGGTTGTAGGTTCTTTGAACTTGATCGTCTATGGAGCGCATTTTTTCTTTTATTCTTTCTATGGTGCCAAAAACTTCTTTTGCTTTTACGGTAACATCTTTGGTAGCTTCTGCGGTTGCCTGGGCTAACCCTCCCACCTCTTGAGCTATTACCACAAATCCTTTGCCATTTTGTCCTGCTCTTACAGCTTCTATAGAAGCATTTAGAGCTAAAATTTTGGTTTTATCAGCAATCTTGTTTATGGTTTTGGTAAGAGTGGATATAATTTCGACTGTATTATATATTTCTTTAGTGGCCTCAACAAGCTCATCTACAGCTTTTTTAACAAAAAGCATGCTCTGTTCTGTATCTTTAAAACTTCTTTTTATGTGTTCCACGTTTTCATTAACTATCCCCACCCTTTTCAAGTTTTCCATAGAGGAAAAAGAAATTTGGCTGGCTGTTTCTTTTAAAGAGTTAACTTCCTTTTTAATTCTTTTAATCTCAAGATTAAGTTCTTTGGTAACTTCATTAAGAATTTCTGATTCTTTATTGATTAAAGGAGCAAGTTCGACAAGGTTTATAGAGTTTTTTATTACCTCTTTCATAAAATGATTGTTGTAAGGCTTTTTCCCATTTTTGTTTAAATCTTTACCCATTTTCCAGTTAACTAAAAACTTTAACATCTTCATCCTCCTTAACCTTTTTACTTCGTATTTTTATAATCGTAATCTCAAATTTGGTGCCAGAAAAAAGCTTTGATTTTTGAGAAATCTAAAATCAGTTGAATTGTAGCTTTTTGTAAAATTTTGTACCTTTTTATAATTTTTTGAATGTTAGAGGAGACAAGATTTTAAAACACAGATTTTTTGCTATCACAACTCTCAAAACCTGGGTTTTTCCAAATTAGACAAGGTAGATCTTATCCAAATCTTTAATTGACTAAAGAGTCTATCTCTGGATTATCAGTATTACTATGATTTTCAGGTCCCCCTCTACAAGACCAAAGGTTATCTAAACAGACAAATGTTAAATGTCTTTCCAAAATAGGATGTTGTGAAAGTATCTTAAATTTGAAAAGCTTTAGAATTGTGGTTTTTGATCCTAAACATGGGTTACGTTTATTTAATAACCTTTATATCGTGTTTCTTATCATCCAAGAACTCTTGTGACAGTTTTTTCAAATGTATGTTTTCTGTCACCAGACCTACCTTAAAAATTTCTACTCTAACGCAGACTGCCACCTCTTTGATCGAAGGTTACTAATCGATAAAGATTACAAACGCTACTTTTTTTTCAGGGCTATCGTTATTAAAAGCTCAACCAAATACTATGTTATTTGAGATTGCGTCAAGGTTGCCTATATAATTTGTTTTTAAATTTAAAGTTGTCTTGAGGATAACATTGCGTTCTTTAAGTTTTTTGACAAAATGTAAAAATAGGTTAACCTTTAGATTAAAAAAGATTTTCAAATTAGCTTAAGGTGAGGTATATATGAAAGTAGTGTCTAAGTTTTTTATGACTTTTGTTATTAACTTTATCTTGTTTGGTTTATTCTTAATTTTCTCATGTTCGAAGATTTCCTCGTTACAAGCTGAAGAGGTAAGAGATAATGGGACAGTAAAAAAGGTTTTGATTCTACCTTTTGAGGTGTATGCAGAGAGAGATTTATCTTATATAAGGGAAGCCATCCCTGAGATGCTTGTTAGCAGGTTGTTTGCTCCTAATAAAATAGAGGTGATTGATCCTGAGTTGGTAAAAGGGGTAGTAAAAGAAGTAAAAAAAATCAACAAAGAAACAGCTCAATCCCTTGGGCAAAGGTTTAATGTAGATTACGTGATCTGGGGAAGTGTTACGGTTTTAGGAGAGGCGGTAAGCATAGATGCTCAAATGCTTAGTTTAACCGCTTCTAAAAAGCCAGTTCAGTTTTTCCAAGAATTAAAGGGAGTTTCTGAGGTTATACCTCAGCTTACGCGTTTTGCCTTTAAAGCAAAGGTCTACATAGAAGGCACAGAAGAAGATTTTTATCGTGCTGAACCTATGTATGCTATGTCTTCTTATGGTATAAGCAAAGAACATCCAGAGAGAGGATACTACTACTATTATCCCTATCTTTTCCCTCCTCGTACCGGTGAATCTAAGTCTAAGGTAAAAAGGGCTAAAGGCTTTACAGATGTAGAGGTAGAAGAGTCTCTTTCTAAAGGGTTGGTAATAGACGTTACTAAGGGAACTGTTGGCTGGGCTGAAGACGAAGAAACTAACCGTAAATCTTCCTCTTCAAATCAAACCAACGCAACCTCTGGGTTAACAGCACCCTATCCAGGATATTATGGAGGTGTTCCTTACTATCCTTACTCTGCTTCTCCATATTACTATTATCAAGAAGAGGAAGACGGGATACTTTCCAAGTTTCTCTCTCAGTTTCCTTTTATAAAAGAGAAAAAAGAAAAGGCCCCGCAGGGATATCAGACACAGGTCATTCAAGTGCCTCAACTTCCACCCCAACCTTATACTCCACCTTCAGTTCAAACGCAACCCTCCTCTTCTACCCCTGTCTCAAACACCCCTTCCCCACTCTATCAACCCCAATCCATCCCTTCTGAGCCTCACCCACAGGGATATACCGGAAAACCTCAACCCTATTCTCAGGAACTGCAGGAAAGGCCAAAAACTATACAAACAGAACAACCAGTAGTTTCTACACCTTATAACAAAGAGAATCCCTGGAGTTGGAACTGATCCTAACAGAGATTAACAAGTGAGATGAAAGGCCCCAGCTAAAGCCACACCTAGGGAATAAAGTTCATTAAACCTTTCGGTGGCTTGAGCAGTAGGATAGGCTTCAAGAGTTATATCTAACTGTTTAGCTTTGGCTTCTACTTCTGGGGTAACTTGCATCAATCCATTTGCTCCCATGCCTACTATCAAAAACTTGATTCCTTTATTCCAGATTTCTTCTAAATCTTCCACATGAAGTTTGTGCCCTTCTTTTCTCCACCAAGAACTAAAGACTTTTTCTTCTTCTTGAGTACGGAGTATGATAAGGTCTTTGGTATAGTTTTGCCCTTTGAAAGTAAGACTTCCAAAGCTATAATGTTCGATCATATGCCCCTCCTTATCGAGGGTTTAGGCTGCCATGCTGAGACTTTCTTCTTGTTTTAACATTTCTGCTCTGTGATGGGCAATCAAAGCATCTATAAACTCGTCTAAGTCTCCGTCAAGGACCTCTGGCAAGTTGTAGATGGTGATACCGACACGATGGTCAGTGACCCGGTTTTGAGGAAAGTTATAGGTTCTTATTTTTTCACAGCGCTCTCCGGTGCCTACCTGAGCTTTTCTTTCTTTTTGAATTTTTTCATGTTGTTGCCTTTGAGCAAGTTCATAAAGTTTGGCCCTTAAAATTTTCATCGCGGTAGCTTTGTTTTGATGTTGGCTTCTTTCGTTTTGGCAGGTAACCACGATGCCAGTGGGAATATGGGTAATTCTTACCGCGCTTTCTGTTTTGTTTACATGTTGTCCCCCGTGCCCGCTTGCACGCATGGTTTCAATCTTAAGCTCATCAGGGTTGATGTCGATATCGACCTCGTCTACCTCAGGAAGAACAGCTACCGTTACCGTAGAGGTGTGAATCCTACCAGAACTTTCTGTAACAGGTACTCTTTGTACCCTATGCACCCCACTTTCATACTTTAGACGAGAATAAGCCCCTTTCCCTTCTATTTTAGCCACAACTTCTTTAAAACCGCCAAGCCCGGTTTCGTTGGCATCAAGGACTTCAAACTTCCAGCCTGTTCTTTCAGCATACCTCTGGTACATCCTTAAGAGATCTGCAGCAAAAAGGGCTGCCTCCTCTCCTCCTGCTCCAGCCCTGATTTCTAAGATAACGTTTTTTTCGTCGTTAGGGTCCTTAGGAAGAAGAAGTATAGGGAGCAATTTTTCCAGCTCTTCTAAACGTTTTTCTAAAATCTTTAGTTCTTCTTTGGCTAAATCTACCAGTTCCTCGTCAGTTTCTTCTTCTATGATAACTTTGTTTTCTTCTATTTCCTTAAGGACTTTTTTGTATTCTTTAAAAGCAGATACAATCTCTGTAAGTTCAGAATGTTCTTTAGCAAGCTTAGCATAAGCTGAAGGGTCTGAAATAATTTCAGGGTCTGAAAGTTTAGTCGCTAAGTCTTCAAACTTCTTTTCTATCGTCTCCAGTTTGGTTAAATAAAGATTAGATAAACTCATACTTATTTGCTTTGGTTCTGATAAAAGTTTGCGTATTTTTTCATAAATTTTTCGATCCTTCCTTCGGTATCAACAAATTTCATCTCACCGGTAAAGAAGGGATGGCACTTAGAGCAAATCTCTACTTTAATTTCAGGTTTAGTAGTCCCTACCCTTAGTTCATTACCACAAGCACACCTAATAACTGCATCAGGATAGTATTTGGGATGAATATCCTTTTTCATCTCTTTACACCTCTCCAAAAATTTTATTTAATTTTGAAAATATAACCCATATTTTCAAAAACTCAAGGAAGCTTTCTAACCCCTTAATTTGCCGATAGAGGATAAAATCAAAAATCTTTCTGTAATCTTTAGACTTAAAGAGGTAGTGTTTCATTAATTGTGTCTAAATTTTAGGGTAAAGGGCTTTCTCTCCTGGTAAAAATGATAAAATTAAACTCAAAATTAAGAAGGAGGGGAAATGGAAATCATAGGGTACTCAGAAAGAGGGATTATTAATTCACTATTTTATGAGATAAAGTATTCTCAGAAAAGTATAAATCTTCTTAACCAGTTTTTATCTTTGATGTCTTTTCCATATCGAACTGTCGATTTTCAAATATCCGAAGCAAAAATATTAATTGAGCAATCTTTCTCTGATTTTGGCGATGCAGATGTGGTGCTTTTGCTTGATAATCAAGATAAAAAGCAAGTTATTTTTATTGAAGCAAAAGTAAAAACTTTTCAAAAATCGTCTTGGAATATAAAAGATGAGTTTGATAAGTTTGAAGCATTATTTATTGAAAATAATCAAGAGGCATCTAAAATCTCTAAAAGTTCTTCATCAAAATCAAATTTGTTTGTTCAATTATACTTCAAAGTCAAAATGGTTCGAGCTTTACAAACTGGAGGCATGAAACAATTAAAAGAAGGCGTAGTTTTCCCAGAATGTTTATCAAAACAAGATAAAAGAACTCATAAAAAGTGTTTGCCCAGAAAAATTGGGAATAACGAGGTGGTTTTAACAGCAACAAAACTATTACTTCCATATAGTAAAGACGCATTATTTGTAGCTTTGGTTCCAAGTAATACTTCAGAGCTTAATAAATTTTATCAGGAAACCTTGAAAAATTATAGACTCAGTAAAAATAAAGACTGGGAGGTAGAAAATTGGGGTTATATTTCTTGGACTGATGTTAAAAAGTTTTGTAAGAAAAATAGGTTAGAAAATACTTTAAGGGTTTTTGAGTTCAATAAAGGACAGATTTATGATGACGGGAATTAGACAATACATACCAGAGTGTATTTAGTTTCATGTTTTAGACTAAATTATTAGAGAAGGGGATTGAATACTTTAGGAAAAATGGGCCGTGGAGGACTCGAACCTCCAACCTATGGATTAAGAGTCCATTGCTCTACCGTTTGAGCTAACGGCCCAGAGATGATATTTTTAAATTTACTCTTTTCTCTTTTTTTGTCAAGGCAGGTTTAAAAATAAAATTTATCGTCCCTATGTGGAAACCCTCGGGGAAAACGACAGGTCTTTATCACTTCATAGCCCTCTTTTACTACATTTTCATAAGTAGCTTCTCCCCTGGCAACAAGGTCAAGCTTTTCTTCCATCTCTGCGGTATATTTATAGTCCATAAAAACTTTAGCTCCTTCTAAAAGTAAGCGACATGCCAATCTTCCTAATAAGGTAGGTTTAAGAAACTTGCCTTCTTTTTCTACGTAGTTTCTTTTAAACAGCACATCCAGGATGGTTGCATAGGTAGACGGCCTTCCAATCCCTAAGCTTTCAAGTTTTTTTACCAAGCTGTGGGGGGTATATCTTTCAGGAGGTTTGGTCTTATGTTCCCTTATTTCAAAAGAGAGCACCTTGAGTTGGTCTCCTTCTTTTAGCCCAAGAGGTAGGTCATAGTTCTCTGTTCCTTTTAAAACCTTTAAAAATCCTTCAAAAACCAAGGTTTTCTGCTTGGTAACCAAAAACCATCCCTTAGGCAAAAGTTCTTTTCCAAAAACATAGGTTAACTCCAAAAATTCCGCCTGACTCATTTGGCTTGCTAAGAAAAAGTTTTTAATCAACGTATAAAGGGCTTTTTCTTTTGAGGTCAAATTTTTGGGCTCTTGGAAAAGGTTGGTAGGTCTTATGCATTCGTGGGCGCCTTGTTCAAACTTAGAGGCTTTAATTCTCCTTTCCTTTCCCACGTATTTTTCTCCGAAATTCGCAAGTATAAAATCCTTAGCAGCCTTTTTGGCTACAGGACTAACCCTTACCGAATCAGTCCGCATATAGGTAATCAATCCTTTCTCATAAAGAGCCTGAGCAAGTACCATCGTCTCCTTGGGACTAAAATCTAAGGAACTTCCTGCTGCATCTATAAGGGTGGTAGTTTTTAAAGGATAGGGAGGTTGTTTAAGGACCTTTTTTTTGATTATGTTTTCTAACGAAAGAGTTTTACCCGCTAAATACTGGTTAAAAATTTTCTCTAACTTTTTAGGGTCTTTGTTTTTATATAGCTCTTTTTTAAACCATAAATCGAGTTCGTAAACGTTGTTATTTTTATCTTTTACCTTAACCTTTAAGGAAAAACTGGTTTCAGGAACAAAGTTTTCTATCTCTTCTTCACGTTCAACAATCAGCCTCAAAGCAGGACTTTGGACCCTTCCTGCTGAAAGAGGAAGGTTAAGGGCTTTAGAAAGTTTAGGAGAAATTAGATATCCTATGATACGGTCTAAGACCCTTCTTGATTGGTAAGCAAGGTAAAGCCCTTTATCAAGGTCTCTCACAGAATTTAAGGCCTGTTTTACCCCGAACTCAGTAATTTCTATCAGATCTACCCGTTTAAAGATTAAGGTTTTGTTAACAGAACTTAGGTATTCATAGAGGTGAAAACTTATGGCTTCTCCCTCTCGGTCTGGGTCGGTAGCTAAATAAACTTCTTCGACTTTAGAAGCTAATTTTTTAAGGTCTGCAAGTATTTTTTTCTTTGAACTCAGGTAATAAAAGGAAGGGTGAAAGGTGTTTAAATCAACCCCTAAGGTTTTTGGAGGCAAGTCTTTAATATGACCAAAGGTGGCTCTAAAGATAAACTCTTTTGAGGATAAGATCTTCTGTAAAGTTTTGACCTTGGTAGGAGATTCAACGATAAATAGCTTTTTACCCATTACCGTGTTTTGCCTTAAAATTTTTATAAAATGTGTTAATATCAGGTACTACCGGTCAAAATAAGCAGATTCAACGATAAAGGATTTTTACCAGTAAATAACCGTTTTTCTAATATTGGTATCGCTAATATCAGGTATTTTAAAAATAGCACCATCTAAGTTTATGGCAACCGTTGGCTATTCTGAGTTTTATTTTTTATTTTTAGAATATAGAGGTTAAAATAAGGCTAAGGATTATGAAGGATATTGAGTTTAATCCGCAGTTTAAAAAGGCCTGGGAGCTTGTTGCCTACTCTCATCAAAATCTTTTAATAACCGGTCGTGCTGGGACTGGCAAGTCCACCTTTCTTAGGTATTTGATAAATGCACTTCCTAAGTCTATGGTAGTCCTTGCTCCTACTGGGGTTGCGGCTCTTAACGTAAGGGGACAAACCATCCATTCGTTTTTTGGTTTTAAGCCAGACATAACCTTAGATAAGGTATATCGGCTTCAACCCAACGAAGATCTAAGAGAGGTTTATAAACACCTTAACACATTGATTATCGACGAAATTTCTATGGTAAGGGCAGACCTTTTTGATTGTATAGAGGCTTTTTTAAGAAGATGGGGCCCTTCCCCTAAGAAACCCTTTGGCGGAGTTCAGATGGTGCTTATCGGAGACCTGTACCAACTACCTCCGGTGGTTACCTCAAAAGAAAAAGAAATCTTTAACCATCTTTATGAAACACCTTATTTTTTCTCCTCTAAAGCCTTTAAAGAAACCCCTTTTGAGTTTATCGAGTTTGAGAAGGTCTATCGTCAAACTGACTTGACTTTTATCGAAATCTTAAACCAGATAAGAAACGGGATGTTAAAAGACGAAACTTTAGAAATACTTAATCAAAGGGTAATACCTAATTTTGAGCCTGAAGAAGACGAGGTATATGTCTATCTTACCACCACCAACGCTAAAGCAGAACAGATAAACCTTACCAGGTTAGAAAGACTTCCAGGCAAATCCTTTGAGTTTTGTGGCAAGATCCACGGTAAGATAGAAACAGAGGATTTACCAGCTCCGTTAGAATTAAAGATTAAAGAAGGTGCCCAGGTAATGCTTGTAGCCAACGACCCTCAAGGTAGATGGGTAAACGGAGACATAGGAAGGGTGGTATACATAGACCCTGAAGAGCAGTTAATAGAAGTAGATTTACAGCGAGGCTATCTTGTTGAGGTAACTCCTTTTAAATGGGATATATATGAACATTATTTTGATAAAACCTCTTCTAAAATAGAGGTAAGATCTGTAGGACATTTTGTCCAGTTTCCTTTAAAACTGGCCTGGGCGATAACCATCCATAAAAGTCAAGGTCTAACGTTTAAAAACCTCGTAATAGACTTAGAAAGAGGCACCTTTGCCCATGGACAGTTATATGTCGCTCTTTCTCGAGGGATTAGTCTTGATGGGATCGTGCTTACCAAACCTGTTAAAAAGAGCCATATAAAGTTAGACAAAAAGGTGGTAAAATTTTTAACAAACTTTCAATATATCAAGGCAAGCGAAAAACTTGGCTTAAACGAAAAAATTGAAGCCATTAGAAAGGCTATAGAACAAAACAGAGAAATAGAAATTGTTTATTTAAAAAGTTCAAACATAAAAACTTGCAGAAGGATTGTGCCTTTAGAAATGAAAGAGATGAGTTATCAAGGTAAAACCTTCCTTGGTCTAAGAGCTTTTTGTAAACTTCGAAGTAAGGAAAGGGTTTTTAACATAGAAAAGATCCTTGAAATTTCCGAAGTCTAAAAACTTTATTGTTTTTAAAAATACGGTATTATTTAAAATCTATGAACCTTATGTTAAAAGACATGCTAAAACTTCCCAATCTTTTAAGCCTTTATCGACTGATTCTTGCGATAGTTTTTCCGATTTTATGGACCAAAAATCTTCCGGTTTATGTGTTTTTGCTTCTTCTTCTGACAGGGGGACTTAGCGATGCTTTAGATGGATTTCTTGCCAGGACTTTTCACTGGGAAACCAAGCTGGGAAAGATCCTTGACCCTATAGCAGATAAAACGTTTATAAACGTGATGTTTTTCTTGCTTTATTATGATCGTCTTCTACCTTTTGATTTCTTCGTCATCGTTTTAGTTAGAGACTTAGGTATTCTTCTTGGGGCTGTTTATCTTTATTTACGGTCTTCAAAAAGGATAGAGTTTCAACCAACCTACCTAGGAAAGGTTTCAACTGCCTTACAGATAGGGTTTATCTTTACCTATCTTTTCCATTTGTTGGTTCTTCGGTTAAACCCTACGTTTATTTTTGTGTTTGGCCAGCTGGTTATCTTTTTTACCTTAGCCTCTGGTTTTCATTACACCTTGCTTTTTATTAAGATTTATAAGACTTCACCTAATAAATAGTCTCCTTCTTTAGCTATAAACCTGACCTTTAATACCTTCCCTTTGGCTAAACATAAACCTTGAGGTAACATGATTTTATGGGAGATGTAGTTTTCTGAAAGGGCTTGAGCCTCAGTTTCTTTGATGGTCTCAACCACCGCCCTTCTAATTTGGCCCACTTCTTGGGATAAAAAAACTTCCCTTTTTTGGCTCCCTAAGTTTTTTAAAAAGTTTACCCGAGATTTTATTATCTCAGGGGGGACCTTTGGGGTTATTTTTTCTGCTTGAGTGCCAGGCCTTGGAGAAAAAGGGAAAACATGGAGCCAGTTTAAAGGAGACTTTTCTATAACTTCTTTGTTTTTTTGAAAATCCCATTCATCCTCTGACGGAAATCCTACGATTACATCTGCTCCAAAGGTTGCCTGGGGATAAAGATTATAGAGTTTTTCTAAAACAGTTAAATAATCTTTAGCGGTATAGTGTCTGTTCATAAGGGCTAAGATTCTGTCAGAACCACTCTGTAGAGGGATATGAAAATGGGGGGCTAAAAAGGCACTGCTTTTAGCAAACTCTAAAAATTCAGGGGTTATTTCTGTTACTTCTAAAGAAGAGAGCCTTAAAATCAGGTCTTTTTTTGGTTTTTTAAATAGTTTTTCTATTTCCCAGAGTAGGTCTGGTAAACTCTGTTTTGGCATCAAATCTTTTCCCCACTGCCCAAGATGGATCCCTGTAAGTACTATTTCTTCGTAGCCAGCAAGCAAGACTTTCTCGATTTCTGCTAAAACCTTTTCTAAAGGCAAACTCCGAGGCGTTCCTCTTGAATAAGGAACTATACAATAACTACAAAATTGGTCGCACCCATCCTGAATTTTGATAAAGGCCCTTGAGCGAGAAAAGTATCTTTCTATAAAAAGGGCCTCAACTTCTTTTTCTTTAGAAAGACCTTCGATAAAAACCTTTGGTTCAGAAAAGGTATAGCCTTTTAAAAAAGGAAGTTCTTCTAAAAAGATGTCAATTTTTAATTTTTCTTTCTGCCCTAAGAGAAGAAGATTTTTAATCTGAGCCTTTTCTCCCCAACCTTTAAGGTTATCCGGATAAGCCTGAGGGTAACAACCTGCAACGATGATTAAATCGGGGTTTAACTTATTCCATCTTTTAATAAGCTTCCTTCCCTCAGCTTCTGCTCTTGCGGTAACTATACAGGAATTAAGGATGAAAAAATCAGCTTCTTCCTCTTTTTCAGTCAGTATATACCCTTTTTTTGTGAGTTTTTCTACGATGTAAGCACTTTCTACTTGGTTTACCTTACATCCTAAGGTTTTGATAAAAAACTTTTTCATGATTTTTCATAAAACTTCTTCTAAAAATTTTTTGATAGCTTTTTTGAGTAAGGTCTCGTAGCGTTTTTCTCCTAAAGCTCGCCTTCCAAAGGTAAAATTAAATTCGTTTACCAGGGGTTTTTTGTCTTTAAAAAGAAAGTCTATGGCTACCAGATTAAATCTTGTTTTGGCTATAATTCTTTTGGTAAGTTCAACCACCCTTCTTTTTAACCCCCGTTGAGGAGGAGGGATTATGGTACCTTCTTGCACCAGGTTTTTCTTAAACCCTCCTGCCCTGAAGAAAACCAAAATGGTATCCCCAATAACCACACTTCTTGCGTCAAACTCCTCAGGTATGTATTCCTGGAAGACCACCCCATATCTACCAGACCTCTCCCAAGTCTTAAGCATAGGTAAAAAGTTGTGAAAATCCTCCTTAGTTTTTAAAAGAAAAACCTCTGCCCCCTCATCACCCCAGTTGCCTTTCACCACCACAGGAAACCTGAGTTTTATCCCTTTACGATATGGGTTTTCTTCTAACCCACAAAGCCTTGGCAACACCACACTCTCTGGATGGGGAAGTCTTAGGTTTTTACACATAAAAATTTGTCCGATTTTCCCGGGATATTGAAACCTTAAAGTATATTCAGGAAAAACAGGAACACCTGAATTTTTTGCCAAAAAATAAAGGTCTGAAGTAACTGTAGGAGGGAAGATTACTGCCTTGGCTTTGGATAAAAGTTCAAAAAAATCCCTATCTAAGGGCTCAAACAAAAAATAGTTAACGTTACCTTTAAAAGTAGGTAAAAAGGATATAATCATAGGGACTTTATTTTACCTCTATTTTTTAATTTTACTACTTTAGGGATTAAAAGACTAACTCAATCCTTGCTTTGGGACAGGTTACACAAACCGGTGGTTTATCTCGAGAAAGATGAGTTTTTCGAAACTTTTTATATTCCTGTTTATTCCATATAGACTTAAGGGGTTCTTGATAGATGCTACCAAAATAGACGTTTGTTTTTTGCTTGACTGGAATTCCTGTAAACACACATGGGGATACCATCCCAAGAGAGTTGATAAAAAGGCTTTTTATCGGATTTTCGCTACATACCCTTCCTTGAGAACGAGGCGACGGTAGGTTAAAAATCATCTTTAAACCAAGAGAGTTAGCTTTTTCAGCCACTTTTTCAGCCCGCTTTTTAAGGAGGTTAAAATCCTCTTCAGTTTGAGGGGCAAGACATTCCTCCTCTAACTCTTTAGAGGGGACAAAATCAAGAAGGCTAACTATGATTTCTTGTATACCATATCCTGCCAAAAATTCAGGTAATCTTTCCAGTTCATATTCGTTTGATCTGAGAAGCATGTAAGCTATATGAATTTGAGGGTTTTGTTGTTTTAATCTCGCCTTAGCAGAGTTTATGGTTTCTATAGCTTTTAAAACCTGATTAAGAGAAGTTCCTTTTCTTATACGGTCATTGGTTTCTATCCCTGCCAAAGAAAGGGCTAAAACGTCAACCTGAGAAAACACTATTTTTTCTGCGATGTGTTCGTTTATTAAGGTGCCATTTGTGGTAAAACCTACTTTAACACCATGGGCTTTAGCCAGGTTTACCATCTCAAAAAACTCA
The DNA here is from genome assembly GCF_000423845.1 of Thermodesulfobacterium hveragerdense DSM 12571. Classification (GTDB taxonomy): domain Bacteria; phylum Desulfobacterota; class Thermodesulfobacteria; order Thermodesulfobacteriales; family Thermodesulfobacteriaceae; genus Thermodesulfobacterium; species Thermodesulfobacterium hveragerdense. The sequence continues at coordinate 20,797 of NZ_AUIT01000018.1, forward strand.
GGATTAAGTAGGGGCTCCCCCCAGCCCTGTAGATAAACAAGTTTTGTTTTTTTTAAATAAGGAAGGAGGGTTTTAAAAGTAGCTAAACTTAAGTTGGCCCCTAACCAGTCTTTTTGCCAGACGGTATGGGGACAATAAAGACATTTTGCATTACACAGACCAGAAACTTCTATCTGTATCCAGTCAAAAGAGGGTAAAAAAAAGGCACTAAACACCCTTATTTTTTATCAACTTTTTAAGCTCTAAGTAGGTTTCTCTCACCTTGTATATGTACTCAAGATAAAGAGGAAGCTCTGCTAACGGTAATGCCTGAGGACCATCACATAAAGCCTTTTCTGGGCAGGGATGAAACTCTACCAGGATGGCATTGGCTCCGGCAATTACCCCCTGTGCAGTTACATGATAGATATCTCTTATACCGTCTGGGGCTTTTATCCTGGAACCTATAGGATGAGAAGGGTCTATGCATACAGGTAATCTGGTAAGTCTTTTGACTACAGGAACATGGGAAAAATCTACCAGGTTTCTATGGGGGTCTCCTAAGTGAGTTCTAACACCTCTTAGGCAAAAGATGATGTTGGTATTTCCTTCTGAGGCTATGTATTCGGCGGCATTCAGGCTTTCCTCTAAAGAGAGTCCATATCCTCTTTTGTAAAGCACAGGAAAATCTAACTGCCTGCCTACAGCCTTTAACAACTCAAAGTTTTGGGCGTTTCTTGTCCCTATTTGTAGGATAACCCCACAAGGATGGCCTGTTAGGTCCAGGGCTTCTCTAATTTCATCTATATGATGAGGAGAGAGCACCTCCATCACTATTACTTTAATCCCATATTTTCCTGCTAAGTCAAACAGCCAGGGAAGGCATTCTTTCCCTAAGCCCTGGAAGTCATAAGGCGAGGTTCTTGGTTTATAAGCCCCCATTCTAGCACAACACACCCCGTTCTCTTTTAAAGCTTTAAAAATAGCTTCAGCATTCTCATAAGTATCTACAGCACAAAGCCCTGCAAAGATATGGAAGGAATCTTGGCTAAATTTTAGGTCTTTATAGGTGAACCTCAGGTCAGTAAGAACCCCATGCCTTCCTATCAACCTATATTTAGCAGTAACCTTTATGGCTTTTTCAACCCCTGGTAAGCTTTCTATATCTTCCTGAGACACCATATAGTCTTCTCCTATCAGGTGTACTTCAAGTAGCGTACGAGTAACCCCTTTGTTTTCGATCACCTTGATATGTAAATGGGGAAATCGTTCGAGATATTTTAATAGAGAATGAAACTCTGGGCTTTCTTGAGTAACGTGAGGTTCCATAATGATGATCATGATAAACCCTCCTCTAAGTCTTCGATTAAACTTTTTTTAACTTAAAATTTTAGTTAATACCTATTTAAAAAAATTGCAACCCCTGTTTTTTGCTGTTTCAGAGGCTTTTAAAAAACTTTTTTCAAGCTATATTTAATTTTGAGTTTGAATAAAAACTAACGAGTTTGAAAACATATGAGCCATAAGATCCTAATCTTTGATACAGGAAAAGAATGGGGCGGAGGGACTGTTTCCTTAATTGAACTTTTAAAACGCATAAATAAGGAAAAATATTATTTTACTGCTTTGTTTTATCACAACTATAATAAAGGGTTTGAATCTAACGTTCAAAAGGAACTTGAAACTTTAGGGGTAAAGTTTATTGTTTTGCCACAACAACCTAAATCGTTGAAAACCAAATTGATAAAGGAATTTTTGAGAGTTCTTCTGTTTTTCAATCAAAAATTAAGAAAATATGCAATTTTTTGGGTAGATTATTTCTTTCGCATAAAACCTAACGCCAAAATTATCGCAAAAATTGTAAAAGATTTAAAGATAGACTTGATATACATGAACAATCAGCCTGCAACCAATCTTGAAGGAATCTTAGCTGCAAAAATGACAAATGTTCCTGCTGTGCTTCATTGTAGAACAATACCTAAGTTAAATAAATTTTTAATAAAACAAACTAATCTCTGGTTAGAAAAAATAATCTGTGTTTCAGATGGCGTAAGGAATTTTTTGGTAGAAAATGGTATTTTCTCAGAAAAATGTGTGGTGGTTTACGATGGAATAGATATACATTTAAAACCTTCTATGCCTCCTAACGAAATAAGAAAAAATTTAGGCATTTCTGAAAAAGATGTCGTTATAGGGACAGTTGGGACTTTACGTAAAATAAAAAGAGTGGATGATTTTATTGAGGCAATATTTTTGTTAAAAAAGCAAGTCAAAGAACCTTTTAAAGCAGTTATAGTAGGAGATGGCCCAGAAAAGGAAGAGTTGATGAAATTGGTTAGAGAGAGGAATTTAGAAAAAGAGATTATTTTTGCTGGTTTTCAGTCTGACCCTATTTCGTATATTAAAGCCTTTGATGTGTTTGTGTTGACATCAGAAAGGGAGGGATTCGGTCGTGTTATTTTAGAATCTATGCTTATGGGGAAACCGGTTGTGGCCTCAAAGATACCTGGAGTTCTTAGTTTGGTGATAGATGGAGAGACAGGTTTTCTTGTTCCCCCTAAGAACCTTCAAGGATTTGTAGAAAAAATTTCGCTTTTTATAAAGGATCCTCAGTTGAGAAAAAAACTGGGAGAACAGGGAAGAAAAAGGGTTTTGGAGAATTTTTCTCTTGAAAAATATGTAGAGGGAGTAGAAAAAGTTTTCACAGAAGTTTTAGGAAAAAAGTAAACTTGATATGCTTTACCTATTGTTAAGTTACCTTTTTTATCCTTTAATCCAGTTTATTATCAGTTTAAAGAATAGAAACAAAGAATTTCGAAAAATTTTGGTCATTCAGGCTGCAAAAATAGGGGATTTTATTTGTACTACGCATGTGTTTAGAGAGATTAAAAAAACCTATCCTGAGTCTCGTTTAACTGTAATGGTTAATCCTGTGGTAAAAGAACTTGCAGAAAATAATCCTTACATCGATGAAGTTGTTTTTTTTTCACCCAAGGACTATAAAGGGTTTTTAGGTAAGATCAAACTTGCCAATCATATAAGAAAAGGAGAATATGATTTAGGTATAGCACTTAATCCGAATGTACCTTTTACCATAGGTCTTTTATGGGGGTTGGTTCCTACAAGGATTTCTATATTGCCTAATTTTTGCGGGTTAACCTTTCGCCTTGCCTCTAAATTTTATACCTATTTAGAAACTCATGTTTCAGGTCAGCTGGTGGTTGAAACCTATTTAAAACTCTTAGGAAAGATAGGAATCCAAAGCAACAACCTTTCTAAAGAAGTTTATAAAACTTCATATGCAGACAAAAAAGTAACAGAAGTCTTACAAGGTATAACCAAACCACTTGTTGGAATATCAGTTAGTAGTGGAAATAAACTTAAGGAGTTAGAAAACGAAAAAATCGCAGAAGTTATAAATAAAATTTTACAAGAAAAAGATTGTTATATCGTTCTGATCGGATCCTCTCAAGATAAACTTAAGGCACAAGAGGTATTAAAACTGGTTAAAAATAAAGAAAAAGTTTTAGATTTGACAGGAAGATTTAGTTTAGGAGAACTACCAGCCCTACTTGAAAGATTTTCTGTCTTTATAGGAGTTGATACAGGAATAACCTACATGGCAGATGCTTTAAAAATTCCTATTGTTTACATCCCGGGACCCATAGACATCTCTGAGCAACATCCTACAGAGAGTAGAATATTTTGGGTTAGGGAAAACCTCAGTTGCGCACCTTGTAGTTTTGTTTTTAAAACCGTTAGCTTTTGTAAAAACAACATAAGAACCTGTGTTAAATTGATAGACCCCGAAAAAATCGTAGCCGGAGTTAAAAAATTTTTAGAAACTTCTAAAGAAAATTGAATAAAATATTAAACATGTATGTTTCAAAGATCTCTGATTTTGAAGTTGTTGATGCACATTTGCCGTTTTTTTATAAAATTTTCGACCCTAATTTGTTAAGACTCAACCTCCCTGCTCCTTTTTTTGAACGAGAAAAACGCTACAGACAAATCAAAGGTTATGAGGTAAACGGACAGAAATTTTATATCAAAATCTATACTGCCCACTTTGATGAGGCAGAGGCTGAGTGGGAAAATCTTTTAAAACTAAAAACTTTAGGGTTTTCTGTCCCTGAACCTTTTTTCAGGCACAAATCTTTCGATAAGGTTAAAATAGCAACATTTGCCCTAAAAGGAGTCCCCCTTTCAAGTTTAATACCAAAGAGCCAACAAAACCAAGAAAATTTACTCTACAGACTTGCAGAGCTGATTTCAAGAATGCATTTAAAAAATTTTTTTCATCAAGATTGTTATCTAAACCATTTTTTCTGGGATGAACATAGCCAAAACTTAGGGTTTTTAGACGTATCAAGGGTTATCAAAGATCCCAAAATTCCCCTAAGTTATCAAATTAAGGATTTAGGCCAGCTTGGCTATTCTTTTGAGGAGTATTTTGGAAATAGCGGACCGATCCTATTTGAGAAGTTCCTATCTTATTATTTAGGTCTGGTTAACCAGTCTTCTAAAGGGTTGCTAAAATTTTTAGTAAAACTCAAGGTCTGGTTAATCAGAAGAAGAACACTCAAAGCCAAAAAAAGAGGAAAAAAACTATAATTTTAATTTCTTGAAATTAAGCTAAAATAGCGGGTATGAAAGACAGGATTGATAAAATCGGGATAGTAGTTTTACTCGTTGGATTTGTCCTCAGACCCTTCGAGTTCTGGTCCATAGAGCTTATTTCTCGCGATTCTCCCCTTTATCTTTATCAGGCGATGGTCCTTGCTACAGGCAATCTCAATCTTTTAGACCTTTGTGGCCTTTCTTCAAGGATCAAAGAAATTAACCTCTTTTCAGTTGCGATCGTTCCGTTTTATTATCTTTTTAGAGATTGGGAAGTTGCAGGAAAGTTGGTTTCTTTTGTCTCAAGCTCTCTTTCTTTGGTTTTGCTTTATTCAATCATGAGAAGAGTTTTTAAAGCTCCTATCCTTTATTTAGTTTTATTAGCCTATAGCTTTAATCCAACCTTGATAAAAGAGTCTGCAGAGGTGATGAGGGAGTCTTTTTTTACCTTTTTAGTCCTTTTGGGAGTCTGGTTTTTTATAAAAGGTTATCAGGAGTCAAGCAAAAAAAAGGTTATTCTTTTTGTGTTAGCCAATCTTTTCTGGGTTTTATCTTCTTGGGTAAGGATTGAAGGAGTATTTCTCATAGGGTTAACTTTCTTGTACCTTCTTTTCTGTTTTATCTTTGGAAAAGACAAAAAATCAGCCTTAAACACCTTGGTTAGCTTTTCTATAATACCTTTTATCCTTCTTTTAGTGGGTATAGGTTATGTAAGTTTTTATAAAGGGTTTTTTTTGGTTGAATTAAAGGGCAAGCTTTCTTGCTTAAACCCCTTTGAACAGCCCTTCGCAAAAGAGTTAAAAAACTTCAGGTATTTAGACATTCCTATGCCTTCTCCTTATTTCTGGGACATTTTAAAACAGAACCTTTGGCTGATTGCCTTTGGAACCACTTTTTTTTATAAGTTTATCCCTGCTCTACACTTCCCTATCTTTCTTTTATTTTTAGCAGGGTTTAAAAACTTAAGAAGTTTTCTTAAGGAAAACCCTTTAACTACCTACTTTTTGGTAGTTTCAGTGGGATATTTTGTGGGACTCTGGTATTTTACCTTTGCTAAATGGTATATGGAAAAAAGATATATGTTGCCCCTTCTCTATTTTGTAAGCCCTATCGTGGGATTAGGGATTCTTAACGTTAAAGCCTTTTTAGAACGGAGATTTAGGCTTTCTTCTACCAAGATTATAGGACTTCTTATGGCCTATATCATAATTTTTTCAGGTATTAAGGTGTTTCAGCCAGAAAGGGTAGATAAATTAGGGATTAAACAGGTAGCCTTAGATATAGCAAGGTCTCTTCCAGAGGAAGAACTAAAGGTTTGCTCGGAAAAAGCCTGTAAAAATTTAGTTTTTACCAGAGAAGGAAGAATTCTTTTCTATGTTTCAAACTACAAAAAGGTTCCTCTGTGTCCCGCAATCGAATGGCGAGATTTTTATGTTAAACTTGGGAAAAAACCTGTGGATGAGGTGGTAAACTACATCACTTCTAAAGGATATAAATTTGCTATCCTGGAACGAGAGATATTTAAAGAAAACACCTTTGTTTTAAAACAACGGTTAGAATCCTCAGGTATCAAAGTTTATGTTTTATAGCGTTTTTGGATGAAAAAAATCATTCTTTTAAGGCCAAAAATAGGTTTTGGAATCGGAGGGGCTGAGGCCCACGCAGCAAACGTAGCCTTAAAGCTTTTAGAACGTGGGTTTAAGGTAGGACTGATTGCCCATACCATATCTTTCCCAGAAGAGATTTTAAAAGAACTGAAGTTATATCAGATAAAATGGAAAGGCTTTGGGTCAGTACCCAAACATCTTTTTTTTATCTATCAAGCCAAAAAAATCCTTGCCAATCTTTCTTCTTATAAACTCATAAGCTTTTTTCGCTATCCCTATCCTTCTGACCTCTTTATCCTTTGCGACCCTTTGATAGCCTTTTTACAGCAACAAAAAGCTTCAATTTTTAGACGTTTTAGCCTTAGATATAAAATCCTTCTAACCCTTGAAAAAAAAGCACTTATTAACGCAAAAAAGGTGGTTTCTCTTTTTTGTCTTGGCAAAGAGTTGATCAAACAGTTTTATCCAGAGGTCTACAGTAAAACTGTAGTTTGTCATAGGGGAATGGATTTTAAAAGATTTAACCCATCTTTGAAAAAGCTAAAAACAATTTATAGAAAAGAAAAAGGCTTTGACGAAAAAGATTTTTTGCTTCTTTTTGTGGGGTATGATGCCAAAAGGAAAGGGCTTTCTCTTTTGATGGAGGTTTTACCAGAGCTTCCCGAAAGGGTTAAGTTACTTGTTGTGGGGAGAGAAGGAGTCTCAACCAGAAGGGTGCGTTTTTTAGGTAAAATTCAAGAAGTAGAAAAATACTATGGTATGGCAGATCTTTTTGTTCTTCCTACGAGGTATGACCCTGGAGCCATGGCAACGCTTGAAGCTTTAGCTACGGGAACTCCTGTGGTTACCACTTTTTATGATGGGACAAGTGAGTTTGTTAAGGAGGGACTTAATGGATTTGTGGTAAACCGAACAAAAGAAGACTTAAAGCAGGCAATTTTAAAGGCCTTGAGCCTTAGGTTTGATCCAGAAAGGATTTCGCAAACTGTAAGTCATCTAACCTGGGATAGTTATGTGGACTGCCTTATTTCCCAACTGGAATAGTTTTAGGTTTTACTTTTTTTCTGAAGAAGCTAAAGAGGTTTTTAATCAGCTTAAAACAGCCCCCTTTTTGGCTAAACCTAATAAAATTACTCCGTCTCATCTAAACTTTTTGATATCTTTGGAATCTTCCGGAAAAATAGACTTTTTTCTTAAAGCTTTTGTCCCCAGGTTTTTTAAAAAAAATAGGGTTAAAAGTTATTTGGAGGTAGTAAAATCTTTAAAAAAATTAGAGGTCCCTATAATTGAACCTTTGTTTGTGTTTTGGAGAAGTCCTCAAGTTGCGTTTCTAAAAAAAGAGACCTTTTACGGTGGAATTGTTTTTCCCTATCTTTCCCAAGGTTTTTTAGGTTTTAAAGACTTTTTAGAAAGAGAAGGTTTTTTAGAAGCTCTGGTCAGGTTTTTGTTTAGACTTCATCAAAAGGGTGTTTTTATAAGAGATACCAAGTTTAATAATTTTTATCATACAAACGAGGAAGGGTTTAAGATTTTTGACCTTGACGGATTAAAGGTGTATAACCCCCCTCTCGATAAAAAGCTCCGTCTAAAAGACCTATCAGCCCTTGCTATGACTTTAGAATGGAGTGGTATGAAAGAGACAACAAAACGCATTTGGACGGTTTATGTAAGTCTTTATTCAGGGTTAACCCAGAAAGACTTTCTGTTTTTTGTTAAACAGGTAGAAAAAAGAAGAAAAAAAAGAGAAAAACATTTTGCCCTAACCCGCAGAGAAGTTTGAAGCTTATCCCCTTGACACATTAGGTTTGAGTAAGTATTATTTAATTAATTGAATTTGAAAATCAAATAAGCTAAATGGAGTTTGTCTATATGTTAGAAGAGGTGGAAACTTTTCGCAGGTTTATCAAGTCTAAGGGGCTAAAATATACCCCAGAGAGAGAAGAGATATTTAAAGAAGTTTTAAGTTGTTCTGATCATTTTGATGTGGAGGACATCTATCTTAATCTAAAGAACAAGGGACATAAAATTTCTAAAGCCTCAGTTTACAGAACCATTCCTCTTTTGGTAGAAGGGGGTTATATTCAAGAAGTTTACAGACAGGGGGGGCGTTCTTACTATGAGGTAACCTTGAAAAAAAGGCCTCATTTACATTTTATCTGTATAAAGTGTAACCAAGTAGAAGAGATGGTAGAAAATAAATTAGATGAGTTTTTAAAAAAGGAGATGAAGAAAATTTCTTTTTCTCCTCTGACCTACCATCTTGAAATCTTTGGGATATGTAGTCGTTGTAAGTATAAGGAATAGGGGAGGTTTTTTCTATGTTGTTGGTAGAGGCTAAATGTGGTGATAAGGTAAAGATAGAAGAATTTTTAGGAGAAGATGCTATAATAAAAAAAATAGAGGCGATGGGATTAAGAAAAGGAGATGTGTTTGAGGTCTTAAGGGTTTGGGGAAGAAATTTTTTACTTAAAAACGAGAATTCCAGGGTGGTTATAAGTTTCGATGTAGCTAAAAATATAGTGGTAGATCTTTTGGGTAAAATGGTTAGGATTGAATGTGAATGTAAGCCTTGTAAGAAAAAAAAGCATAGGTGGGGTTGGCTCTGATGGAAAAACGTCAATTTACCCGTATTCCCATTCCAGTAGATGTGGAGTTTTTGATAGGAAACGTAAGTTACTCAGCAAAGATTAAAGACATAAGTTATGGAGGGGTATTCTTAGAAAGTGATTTCTGTCCTGCCCCTGATAAAGAGGTGGTATTAGTTGTGTTTTTAAGTCCTGAAGTAAAGATTTTTATCAAAGGGATGGTGGTTAGGACGGTACCAGGACAAGGGTTTGGAATAAAGTTTACCTATATTTCTCCAGAGAGTTTTGAACATCTAAAAAATTTGATTTATTATAACCTTCCTTCTGAAGATAAAGCGTTTAAGGAACTAAGAAGGTTTTTAGGAAAAGCTCATCCTTTAGTGCAGAGTGTCATTGAAATCTGTATAAAAGCCAAGAGGGATGCTCTTTTAGAGTTTATTTTAGAAAGGGCCTTTCTTTATTCTCCAGATAAGCCTTTTGTTTTGGCAAGCGGAAGAGAAAGTCCTTATTACTTAGACTGCAGAAAGGTTACCCTTTATTCTAAAAGCTTTGAGTTAATAGGTTGTGCCTTTTGGCAAGAAATAAGGTTTCTTGGAGTCGATGGAGTTGCAGGTATGAGTATAGGGGCTGACCCTATAGTTTGTGCTGTTCTTTCTAAAGCTCAGGAAGAGGATTATCCTTTAGAAGGGCTTTTGATCAGGAAGGAACCTAAAAAATATGGGACCTCTAAACAAATAGAGGGAAATGTTTTTCCTGGTATGGAGGTTGTTTTGGTAGAAGATGTGGTTACTACCGGGAAATCTGTGATAAAGGCTATAGAAGCCTTGGAAAAGGAAGATATCAAGATAGTAAAGGTTATGGCTTTGGTTGACCGAGAAGAAGGAGGTAAGGAAAAAATAGAAGAGAAGGGATATGAATTCATGCCAATTTTTACCTTTTCTGAAATCATTAAGGCTTATGAAAGAAAGATGCAGGGGGTAAGCTTATGAACATAAAATCCTTATTAGGACTTTTTTTAGTTTGGGTGGTACTTTTAGGTCTTTATGGTTGTAAAGGGGGAGGGGAAAAGCCTGCCAAGCCCTCTAAATTCATTAACGGAGCAGGGGCAAGTTTCCCTTACATTCTTTATGCTAACTGGGCAAACGAATACTATAAGTCTACCGGTATTAAGATAAACTATCAATCTATAGGGTCTGGAGGGGGTATAAGACAGATTATCGAAAAAACCGTTGATTTTGGCGCTACTGACAAGCCTTTAACTCCTAAAGAGGTGGAAGAAAACAAACTTATTCAATTTCCTACGGTTATTGGAGGGGTGGTTCCAGTAGTGAATATTCCGGATATTAAAGAAAAAAGTCTAGTTTTAGATGGAAAGACTTTATGTTATCTCTTTTTAGGTAAGATTAAAAAGTTTAACGATCCAGAGATAAAAAAACTTAACCCTGATCTGCCTTTGCCGGATAAAGAAATTTTAGTGGTTTATAGGGCCGATGGTTCTGGGACTACAGCCATATTTACCCATTATCTTTCTCAGGTATGTCCTGAATGGAAGAAGGAGGTAGGCACAGGGACCTCAGTAAGCTGGAAAACCGGGGTTGGGGCTAAAGGAAACGAGGGGGTTTCTAACTATGTAAAAAAGACCCCTTATACACTTGGATACATAGAGTATGCTTACGCTATACAGAATAAACTTTCTATGGTAAGTTTAAAAAATGCCTCAGGGGCTTTGGTTACCCCTTCTGAAGAATCCTTTAAAGAGGCGGTTAAGTCTGCAGACTTAGACCCAAAAAAACATTTCTATGCTTGGATTACCAACGCCCCTGGAGAAAAAGCCTGGCCTATTGCAGGGTTAACCTATATCCTTCTATCTAAGGATAAAGATAAAGAGGAGGTTAATAAGGAGGTGGTTAAATTTTTTGAATGGGCCTTTAAACAGGGTGATGCTATAGCAGTTAAGCTTGCTTATGTTCCTCTTCCAGAAGAAATAAAAATTAAAATTTATAAATACTGGGAGGAAAACAGGTTAAAACCATAAATTTTTAATTATTATGTTCTGGTTTATTTTAGTCTTTTTTACTGTATCTTCTCTGATTTATTTCTATCTTTATCTTACTAAGATTAGGCCCTTAGTTAAAAGACGTAATCTCCGTAAATTTTTTGTTTTTTTGTTTAGCCTACTTGTATTCTCCCCGCTTTTAATAAGGTATGCTGACCAATATTTAGACCCTCTATTTTCGAAGTGGTTGGCTTTTTTGGTGCTTATATGGATCGGTTTTGTGCTTTATCTTTGCGTTTTTTGTGTAGTTTTTGACTTAATAAAGATCGTTTTTCGCTGGGAAGCCCTTACTTCAAAAAAGATTTTGTTAGGTGCCGTTCCGTTAGCCTTAGGGTTTTCTGCATACAGTTACTATGAAACCCTTGGTTTAGAGGTGATAAGGCTTCAGATAAGAACAGATAAACTTCCTCTTCAAGTAAGTCAGGTTAAGATCATGCAGATTTCTGACCTGCATTTAGGGCCTTTTTTGGGTCAAGAAAAGATTGAACTGGTTAAAAAAGTTTGGGAAAAGGAAAAACCAGATCTGATAGTAAATACCGGAGATTTGGTTGATGGAAACATGAGAAAAAAGGACCATCTGGCAGAAAAACTTGCTAAAATCACCACACCTTTTGGTAAGTATGCTGTGATGGGAAATCATGAATACTACAGAGGCTGGAAACAGGCTTTAGAGTTTATAGAAAAGTCAGGGTTTAAGGTATTAAAAGACGAATCAGAGGTAGTAGGAAGTTTTTTGGTTTTAGTTGGTCTTGACGATAGAGATTGTCGTTATTATAAGGCCTGTAGCTCAGGTTTTGATGAAAACACTTTTTTGTGTAAAATCCCTCGAGATAAGTTTGTGTTAGTTTTAAAACATCAACCGGTGGTTCAAAAAGAAACCATCGGATGTTTTGACCTTATGCTTTCTGGTCATACCCACGGAGGACTATATAAAGGAATAGGCTCTTTTTTGGTTAAACTTTTATACGAAACTGATAGGGGATTAAAGTATTTAGGAAAGGGGGCTTATCTTTTTGTCTCAAAAGGGGTTGGCACCGGAGGCCCTCCGATGAGATTTTTAACTCCTCCTGATGTGGTTATCATAGAACTAATAAATATAAAAAATGAAAAGCAGCCTGAAAATAGAGCAGTTCTTTTTCGAGAAAGATATAAAATGTAAGGGGAAAAAGGATGGAAAAAACATTTAAGCCAAGGCTTATTGCCTGGGAACTTACCAGAAGTTGCAATCTGGATTGTGTGCATTGTAGGGCAGCAGCCTCTAAAGGCCCTTATGCAAATGAACTTAACACAGAAGAGGTTTTTAGGATACTTGAAGAAATCAAAGAGGTGGCAGAACCTATCATCATCCTTACAGGTGGGGAACCTTTATTAAGAAAAGACCTTTTTCAAATAGCTAAACGGTCGATAGATTTAGGTTTTAAACCGGTGCTTGCTACCAACGGCACGTTGATAACTGAGGAAGTAGCCAAACAGATTAAAGAAACAGGTATTTCCAGGGTTAGTATTAGTCTTGATGGAAGTACCCCGGAAAGCCATGATAGTTTTAGAAAAGTTCCAGGGGCATTTGAAGGGGCTTTAAAAGGGATAGAAAACTTAAAAAAATTTGGAGTTCCTTTCCAAATAAACACCACGATTACCTCGCAAAATTTAGAAGAACTTTCCAAGGTGCATGAACTTGCAAAATCCTTAGGTGCCGTTGCACATCATATCTTTTTGTTGGTCCCAGTAGGAAGAGGGAAGGACCTTTCCACAGGTGGAATTAATGCAGAAAAATATGAAGAGCTTCTGGGATGGTTTTACGAACAAAGAGATAAGTGTAATCTTCAGCTTAAAGCTACCTGTGCCCCTACTTATTATCGAATTTTAAGACAAAGGGCTAAAATGGAAGGAAAGGAGGTAACGGTTGAAAACTTTGGACTTGATGCTATGACCAGAGGGTGTCTTGCTGGTACAGGATTTTGTTTTATTTCTCATGTAGGGATAGTACAAACTTGTGGATACTTAGAAGTCCCTTGTGGTAACCTTAGAGAACAGACGTTTAAAGAGGTGTGGGAGAATTCAGAGGTATTTAATAATCTTAGAGATTTTTCTAAGTACAAGGGAAAATGCGGAAGATGTGAATATATAAGGGTTTGTGGGGGTTGCCGTGCCAGGGCCTATGAGGCCACAAGTGATTATTTAGAAGAAGAACCCTTATGCCCTTACACCCCGATTAAATCAAACAAAACCTTAGCTAAGTAAGCCTTCGAAACCTCTTTGAACTCAAGTTTGTCTTTGGGGGTGAAAACGATAAAGTCAGAGGTTTCGGCAGACAAGGTCTTGATGGGATTGGCTATGATAAAATCGAAGTTTTTTTCTTTCTTTTTAAGAAGGGCGTATTTTCCTAAATTTTCTGGAGTTTCCAAGGCAAACCCTATGGTTATCTGGTCTGGTTGTTTTTGAGAAGAAAGGGTTTTGGCTATGTCTTCTGTGATTTCCAGTTCTAAGGTTAGAATTTCTTGTTTTTTTATTTTACCTTTCAGGGTTTGTTTTGGTCTAAAATCACATGGAGCAGCTGCAAAAATTGCCAAATTACACTTAGGAAAAAGTGTTTTAGCTACTTCTAACATTTCTTTGGTGGTAGATACCGAAAAAATCTTAGGATAAGGTATTCCAAAAAAATCGTTTATCCTTGGGAAGATACCTGGAAGTTCTTTTCCACCCCAGATAAGATATACCTCTGCCCCCCGGTAATAAGCCTCCTTAGCCAGTAAAAAGGCCATTTTCCCAGAGGAATCGTTGGTGATAAACCTAACCTCGTCTATGTACTCTCTGGTAGGTCCACCGGTAATCAAAACCTTTTGCCCTAACATATCTTTTTTTACAAAGTGGGCTTGAAGGGTTTCAAAGATTTCCTCTACCTCTGGCAAACGGCCTTTACCTGTGGTATTGCAGGCAAGAGCTCCAGAGGCAGGTTCATAAACCCTGTATCCCCATGATTTTAAGGTGTCCACGTTTCTCTGGGTAGCAGGATGTTCCCACATGTTAGTATTCATAGAAGGAAAAATGTATACAGGACTTTTGGTAGCTAAAAGTGTAGAAAGTAAAAGCTCGTCTGCCTGCCCTGAGGCAAGTTTGGCCATAAAAGAAGCTGTAGCAGGTGCTATTGTTACAACGTCAGGAAACTTGGCAAGGTCTATATGCAAAATTTCTCCGATAGGTTTAAAGAAATCTTCGTTAGTATAAGCTTTTTCTCCAGAGAGACTTGCCAAAAGTAAAGGGGTAACAAACTTTTCAGCACCTTTAGAAAGTATAACTTTAACGTTGGCTCCAGAATTTTTAAGCTTTCTTATGAACTCACAGACCTTATAGACAGCTATTCCACCTGTGAGCCCTACAAGGATGTTTTTCCCCTTAAGACTATTAGCTATCAATGTTTTCTCCTTTAAAGCTTAAAACTAATTCTTATTGAAGATGATTACGATCCTTAATTCAGTAGAAAAATAACCTTCAGACACAGAGATAAAGGCATGCCCTTCAGGACGTTTGTAGGCTATAAAGGTAATCTTAGAGGTAAAACTTCCCACTTCTTCCCAACCGTTGTTTTTCATCTGAACTTTGTAAAACTCTAACAAAGAATTGGCTTTGTAGTTTCCTTTAAAAACCAACATCCCGGTAATGATTTTGTCTGTTTTTAAAAGGGCACTTTGTTCTCCCTGAAAGCTAAGGTCTTTTAACATAGGAATAAACGGGACAGGATAATACACAAGGTCTGGGTTGTTACCTGTTACTTTTACTTCTTTAGTAACATCTATAACCTCTTGAGCAGAAAGATCCTTAAGGTTAACCATTAGACAAAGAACTGTAAACACCATGAGAAATTTTACTATCTTTTTCATTTTTACCTCCGATAAAAAGGTTTTGACCTATAAAAATATTATAAAGATAATTTGAGGTTTGTCAAAGGAAATAAGGTGTTTTATCTTCCAACTTTTAAGAAGGCCTTTTTGTGTGTGTGTGACAGTTTAAAATTGTAATAAAGTAGGCCCTTTTTATTTTGGGAGTCACAATAGGCAAAATTTTAGTTGACTTTAAAATTATGTATTCTTATAATAAATAATAAATACATAGCAAGTTAAAAATTAAATTTCAAAAAAGGGTTATCTTATGTTTTTTACGGTAAAGGTGTTATCATTTATAATTTTTGCTATCTTTTCGGTTAATCTCTTTTTGGTTATTTATGATTTTATCAGAAGGTTTTTAACCCAGATAAGATATCAAAGATTAGACCGTACCCGCAACCGTTTTGCTAAGATTTTAGAAGAGATTTTTCGTACCCCTTCAGCAGATTTGTCGAAAATTAAACCAATGCTAAAAACTTTTTCTTTTTCGTTAGAGAAACAAGCTTTTTTAGAGACATTGCTAAATTATTATTCTAAGTTCCCTGAACAGGTTTTACTTTTTGCTCAAGAGCTTGGTTTTGTAGAGGAATACGAGAAAAAACTTAATTCGTCTAAACCCTATGAAAGAGGGGAGGCCTTCAGAACTCTGGCTATTTTGGGTTCGAAAAAAAGTTTAGAAAAGATGTTAGATGCCTTAAAAAAGGAAGATGACCCTGAGGTAGCTTTTGTAGGTTTTTTGAGTTGCGGTAAACTCCTTGATAAAGCAGATTTTAAAATGTTTTTAATCCTTCTTTATGAAAAACAAAGCAAAAAAGTATTGAATCTCAGGTCGGTTAGTTTGATAATCACCGATTTTATAGATAGGTTTAAAGAACAGGCAAGTTTTTCTATCTATGATTTTTTAAAAGAACAACCCATTTCTATTTCTTTTAGGATGGCTCTTTTGGAAGGGGTTTATCATCCTAAACACTCAGATGAAACCTTGCTTAGGATAGCAAAAGAACATCTTAAGTTAGAGCATCCAGAAATTTTGGCTAAAGCCTTGAAAGTGTTAAGCAAAGCCGTTGAGTTTGATAAAGAAGTTGGTTTAGAGGAAATTTTGCCTTTTTTGAGGCATCCATCTTGGTTTGTTAGGTTTTCAGCCTTAAAGGTTTTAGAAAATAAGATAACCCCTGAGATGGTAGATTATGTCACCCCACTGTTAGAAGATAAAAATGCCTTAGTAAGAAGAGAGGCAGCTAAGGTGTTATTTAAGCTTCCTATAGAAGAACTAATCATCAAATTACCTTATTTACTGGAGATTAAAGACCCATATGGTAGAGATAGCTTGGTAGAAGAAATGGTAATGAGTGGGGTTTGGGAAAGATTAAAAGAGGGTGGGATTAAAGGTCCTTTAAAGAGTTATGTCGAGAATATAATGTCTTTTTTGCAGTTAAACTATAAAATGGCATAAGAGAGGGGATATGGAAAGTTTAAAAGATTTCTTAATCAGTTTTAATTATTTTATTGGTTTTTATTATGTTACTTTAAACACCTTTTATACTATACTTTTGTTACTTTCTTTTTTGGCTATAGTTGAATACTTGAAATACCTTAGGTTTTATAACTTCCAGGAATTAAAGCTTTATCCACAGCTTCCTCCTGTCAGTGTTATCATACCGGTTTATAATGAAGAAGAGGTAATTCTAAGGACAATACACTCAGCCTTAAGCCTTGATTATCCTTATTTTGAAATAATAGTGGTTAACGACGGTTCCACCGATAAAACCTGGAAGATTCTGACTGAAAAATTTCAGTTGAAAAAAACTACCATTTTTCATCTATCGTAAAACTCTTCAAACAGCCGAGGTAAGAGGATTTTATCGCTCTTTGGTGTATCCGAACCTTTTGGTAGTAGATAAAGAAAGGGGAGGCAAGTTTGATGCGCTTAACTGTGGGTTAAACTTTGCTCAATATCCTTATGTTTGTACCGTAGATGCAGATACTGTACTTGAAGTAGATTCTCTTTTAAGGTTAGGTAGAAAGATTTTAGAAAGCGAGGTTCCTGTTTTAGCCTTGGGAGGGGTGGTTAGGGTTTTAAACGGGGTAAAATTAGAAGAAAGCAAAGTCTCTTCGATAGAACTTCCTAAAAAAGCCTTGCCTATTTTTCAGATAGTTGAATACATTCGTGGATTTCTTTTCGGAAGATTGGGCTGGGAAAAATTAAATGGTACTTTGATTCTTTCAGGTGCTTTTAGCTTTTTTAATAAAGATGCCCTACTTCAGGTAGGTGGTTTTAAAAACTTTACGGTTACAGAAGATTTTGAAATAGTAGTACGTTTGCATAAACATTTTAGAGAAAAGAAGGAAGACTATTACATAGGGTTTCTTCCTGACCCTGTTTGCTGGACTGAGGTCCCTGAAACCTTGGGAGAGCTTTCCAAACAAAGAAGGAGATGGCATTTAGGATTATTACAGACTTTATGGCTTTATAAAGGAATGTTTTTTAATCCTAAATATGGAAGGATAGGATGTTTGGTTATGCCTTTTTACCTTTTTGAGGCGGTTGGGGCAGTGGTAGAAACCTTAGGCTATCCTATAGTTTTTTTGTGTTATTTTTTGGGAATATTAAGTTTTGAGTTTTTGGTTTTATTTTTAATCTTAGCGATAGGTTACGGTATTTTTCTTTCCGTAGGAGGTATTTTTTTGGAAGAAATGAGTTTTAAAAGGTATCCTCGGTGGTCTCATGTCCTTAGGCTTCTGCTTTATGGAATAGCAGAAAATTTAGGTTATAGACAAATGACCAGCTTTTTTAGAGTTGAGGCTACCCTCCAGTTTTTGTTGGGCTATAAGAAGTGGGAGATAGTCAAAAAAGCCAAGGTGTATAACTAAATGGTGTTGAATAGATTTTTGTTTTTAGGACAAGAGGCTTTAAATAAAGGGGATTATCAAGAAGCTTTAAACTTATTTAAAGAGGCTATAAATCAAGGATTTAAAAAAGAGGGATGGTTAGGTGTGGCTGAGGCTTACTATCATCTCAATGATTTTTCCTCTTCCCTTTGGGCTTATCATAAATTACTTGAAATAGACCCACAAAATGAAAAGGCTCAAAAAAAGATAGAAGAGATAGGAGAGCTATTAAAAGACGTGCAAACTAAACGTTCCAATCAAGAAATTAGATTTAAGGCTGAAGGAGACTATGTTTACATTAAAAAACAAAAACATTGGGAAAAATTCTGGATAAAAGGGGTTAACCTTGGGCTTGGTCTTCCTGGTTATTTCCCAGGAGAGTATCCGATAAAAACGAAAACTTATTTGAAATGGTTTCAATTAATCCATGAAGTGGGAATAAACACCATTAGAGTATATGCTCTTCAGTCTCCAGGGTTTTATCAGGCAATATATGAGTTTAACCAAAAAGAGCCTAAGCTTTTTTTGTTGCAGGGAATTTGGTATGAACCTGAGAGAGCAGAGGTGCTCGATGATTTAGAGTTTTTAAACAAGTTAAAAACTCATATAAGGGATGTGGTTGATGCTGTTCATGGAAATGCCAGCCTCCCTGAAAGACCTGGGTTCCCTTCGGGAAAATATCTGTGGGATGTATCCTCTTTTCTGTTAGGATATCTTTTCGGAAGAGAGCCTGAAGCCTGTTTGGTTAAAGGGTAGGGAGTAGAATATAAATTGTGTCTTTTAATAAAATATTTTAGAGGCATAATAAAAATTTTTAATATTTTTTAAATTAATGATAACATAAAACCTAAAAGACTAAACTAACCAGGAGGTCTGTAAAATGGAAAACTTAGACTTAGATTTAGAAAAAGTTTTAAGTGAAATCTCAAAAATTGAATCAAAAGAGGGTATCAAAATGGCTGCTGCACTCCTCTTAAA
>NZ_AUIT01000019.1 GCF_000423845.1 Thermodesulfobacterium hveragerdense DSM 12571
AGAAACAGGCAAGTTGTCTTTCATAGTAACCATTAGCTTTATTATCAATACTATCTCTAAGGAATATTTCTCTTTCTTTTTTCATGAGAGCGTTTAAGAGGAGTGCAGCAGCCATTTTGATACCCTCTTTTGATTCAATTTTTGAGATTTCACTTAAAACTTTTTCTAAATCTAAGTCTAAGTTTTCCATTTTACAGACCTCCTGGTTAGTTTAGTCTTTTAGGTTTTATGTTATCATTAATTTAAAAAATATTAAAAATTTTTATTATGCCTCTAAAATATTTTATTAAAAGACACAATTTATATTCTACTCCCGACAGGGTATTGTGCGTTAAGTTATTTAAGGGATTTGGCTGTTGATGTGATAAAGGTGGACAGGAGTTTTATCAAGGATGTGGTTGAGAACAGGAGGGATAGAGATTTGGTAGAGGTGATTGTGTTGCTGGCAAGAAGGTTAGGGATAGAGAGTTTAGCAGAGGGGGTTGAAACAGAGGAGCAGCTTGCTATAATAAGGGAGTTAGGTTTTAATTATGTGCAGGGGTTTTTGTTAGAGAGGCCGTTGCCAGAGGAGGAGCTTCTTTTAAAGTATCCAGAAATATTATCCAGAGATAGTTAGAAAGACATAATCACATTAACCTTGAATTTTCTGTTTTTTTAATTAAATTTTTAGCCAGTCTTTAACAGGTTTAAACAGAAGGTGAGCTTTAAAGTGTTTTTGGTTAAAAATTTGAAAAAATTATTTAATAAAAATAAATTTAATTTATTTTTAAATTCTGACAATCTTGGTTTTTTAGCTTATTTTTTAGCTGAGGCTATAAGAGGTCCTTTTCCTAAGGACCAGGTTGTTTGGGCTATTTTTCCAGAATTTAGTCAAGCAGAAGAGTTTTTTTATGCTTTTAAACTTTTTTCTGAGGAAGAGATCGGATTATACCCGGGGATAGATTTACTTCCGTTTAAAGACACCTTGTCTTACTCTCAGGAAGAAACCGAAAGATTGGGGATTCTCTGGAACCTTAATCAATATAAAGTCGTAGCAGGAGATGTTTGTAGTTTTTTAAAAAAATTGGTTCCTAAAGAAGTGGTTAAAAAAGAATATGTCTATCTTATCTTAGGAGAAAAGGTAGATAGAGAAAAAATTTTTTTACGGCTTTTAGACCTTGGATACGAAAGGGTAGGGGTTGTTAGGGAAAAAGGAACCTTTACGGTTAAAGGAGGTGTAGTTGATCTATGGTCTCCTAATTATGAATATCCAGTAAGACTTGAGTTTTTTGGAGACCAGATAATAGGGTTAAAACATTTTAGCCCAGAGACCCAAAAAAGCTTTTTAAACTTAGAAGAGATAAGTATTGTTCCTTGTAAAGAGGTTTTTTTGCCAGAAGACTTAAAACCACTTTATCAGAGAATTTTTAGTTTGAAAGGAAAGATACCAGAGGACTATCTGTCTAAGCTACTAACCCAAATAGAGCAAAAAAGTTTTACCGAAAATCCCGAGTTTTTGCTACCTGTTTTCTATGATGAACTATCTTCTCTTTTTGATTACTTAAAAAAAACACCTTGTTTTTTGGTATACGAACCAGAGTTAATAGAAAATAAGGTAGAAAGTTTTTGGGAAAAGATTCGTATAAATGCCATTAAAGCTAAGGAAAAGGGCAACTTCTTTTTTGAACCGGAGGATGTTTATTTAACTACTCAAGAATTTTTTAATTATTTGGAAAAAGGTAATTTAATCAAGGTTGGCAAGCTTTTTTGGGTTTCTTCTATTAATGAAGAGACTTTAAACTTTGAGGTAGGGCAAAGGGAAATAGGGATATTAGCTCCTAACGAAAGAATTGAGGCTGGGTTTAACCTTTTAAAGGCCTCTTTAGAAGAGGGAGATAGGGTTTGGTTGGTTGTAGGTGATTATCAAATCTCTCAAACCATTTTAGAGGGATTGAAGCTAAGAGGGGTAGAGGATACTAAAGGGTTAGAGTTTAAACAGGGTTATTTAAAACGAGGGTTTTATCTAAAAGACCAAAAGTTTTGGGTCACTTCAGAAGTTGAAATTTTTGGAAGAAGCTATTTTAGAGAAGGGAGTTCTAAGCAAGGTCTTAAAAGAGCCAAAGGTTATTTTAGGAAGTTCGAAGATTTAAAACCAGGAGATTTAGTGGTTCATAGGGTCTATGGTATAGGAAAATACTTAGGGCTGAAAATATTAAACATTGAGGGTGTAGAAGGTGAGTTTTTAGAGATCGAATATGAGGGAGGAGATAAACTTTATTTGCCGGTATTTAGGTTAGACGAACTCTATCCTTATGTCAGTTTAACCGAAAAACCTCCTAAGTTAGACGCTTTAGGGAAGAAAGCATTTTTGATAAAAAGGAAAAAAATAGAAAAAGAGCTTACCGAAGTAGTACAAGAACTGTTATCTCTTTATGCAGAAAGGAAGGCTTTAAAAAGCTATTCTATTCCTTTTCCTGCTTTAGCTTATGAAGAGTTTAGAGCCACTTTTCCTTATGAAGAAACTCCTGACCAGAAGATGGCTATAGAAGAGATTTTGCAAGATCTTTGTAGTGATAAACCGATGGAGAGGCTTTTGGTAGGGGATGTGGGTTTTGGAAAGACAGAGGTAGCCCTGAGGGCTATTTTTATCGTGGCTTATTCAGCAAAACAAGTAGCTTTTCTTGTTCCTACTACCATTTTAGCAGAGCAACATTATCGTAATTTTAAACAAAGGCTTGAACCTTTTGGGATAAAGGTTGGGGTTTTATCAAGGCTAAGAAGCGAAAAAGAGCAAAAACAAACTTTAAAAGCTCTGGCTGAAGGTGAGATCAAGGTAGTTATAGGTACCCATAGACTATTTTCCCATGATGTAGAGTTTAAAGATTTAGGGCTTATAGTTATAGATGAAGAGCACAAGTTTGGGGTAAGACAAAAAGAAAAATTAAAACGATTGAAGAAAAATGTAAAATTTCTTTCTCTTTCAGCTACTCCTATACCAAGAAGTTTACAGTTAAGTTTACTTGGGGTTTTTGATCTTTCGGTGATTGAATCTCCTCCTGAAGGTAGAAAACCTATTAAAACCGTTCTGGCAAAATTTGACCCAGAGGTGATAAAATACGCGATAGAAAAAGAACTGGAAAGAGGGGGACAGATTTTTTTGGTAAACCCAAGGATACACGGTCTAAGTTCTTTGGCCAACTACGTTAAAAAATTATGTCCAGGAGTCAAAGTAGAAATCATTCACGGACAGATGCCGTCAGAACTTATAGAGAAAAACCTTTATAAATTTTTAAACAAAGAGATAGACATGTTAGTTTGTACACCTATCATAGGAAGTGGGATAGATATCCCTTCGGCTAATACTATTATTATCAACCGGGCTGACATGTTAGGGGTGGCTGACATTTATCAGTTAAGAGGCAGAGTTGGACGTTCTCAAGAAACAGCCTATGCTTATCTGCTTGTCCCATCGTTAAAGAATCTCCCCGAAGATGCACAGAAAAGGCTTAAAGCCTTGATGAAATTTACTGATTTAGGCGCTGGTTTTAAATTAGCTTTAAGTGATTTAAAGATTAGAGGTGCGGGGGAGCTTTTGGGAATAAAACAAGCAGGACATATCAATACGGTAGGGTATGAATTATACTTAGAACTCCTTGAAAATACTATAAAAGCTTTAAAAGGGGAAGATATAGAAGACTGGGAGCCAGAGGTTACCCTAAGGGTGCCTGCTTTTATTCCTAAGGAGTATGTTCCTGAGACTGAAGAGAGGTTGAGTTTATACAGAGAGTTAGTGGTAAATAAAACTAAAGAAGACTTGTTAGAGTTTATAGAGTTTTTAAGAGATAAATACGGAGAAATGCCCGAACCTGTAAAAAATTTAGTTAAAATCTATCTTTTAAAAATATACATGAAAGATTTAAAGATACCTTTAGTAGAGTTAAGAGGAAACGAACTAATTTTTCTGGTAAAAAAGAGGGAAATATTACCTCGATTTAGAGTCCTTAATAAAAAAGGACTTTCTTTTTACACAAAACAAGATAAAAAAGGAACAAAAATTAGTTTTAAACTTCAAGATAAAAACCCGATAGACCTTGCGGTTGAAGTTTTAGAAAGCTTAAACGAGGGTGGAAAAAGTCAGTAAAGATTTTATCTTTTGCCAAACTTCGTTTTTAAAAGAAAGTAAAAACATAAAATGGAAATAGGTTGAATTTTGTTCATGTCTAAGATTTCTAAGAGAAGAAAGCAGTCCACACTTGATTTTTTTTCCTTTTGAAGGGATTTCAAACTTTAAATAAAACATAAAAAGTTGTTCTAAATTTTCTTCAGAAAAGGATAATAAACTTGGGACTTTAACACAGGCACCTCCACTACTTATGTCTATCAAAACTCCTATCAAGTTATTTTTAGAAATATAACTTTTAAATACAGGGTCAACGTTGTTTTGAGTATCTATAACCAGGTCATAAAAATAAATTTCTTGGTTTTCCTCAAGAGAATTTATGTTAAAATTGCTTTCTCTTATCAGGTAATAATCTGATTGCAAAAATTGATTACCTATTTTTTTGTGGATTATAGACATAAAAACTGGGATGTTCCCAGATATTTTTATCCTTTCGTCATATCTTGGAGGTAAAATCTCGACCTCTAACCGATTGTTTTCTATTTTTTTGATAAGACATTGGAAAATATATCTTATTTGCCCTTCTGGAAGGATTATCAGTATTATTTTTCCTATCTCGAAATGTGAACTATCAAAGACTTGTATTTCGAGGTTGTTACTTGTTATAGGTTTTATGGTAAGATATTCTACTTTGTTTTGACGATAAAGAAGTATGGCGCTTTTTAAATGAATATCAAGATTTTGTTTAATATGTTGAGGAAGATATTCTACAGATCCTAAAGAAACATTTCTTTGGATTATGCTTGAAGTAATCTTTTTTACAAGTTCAACCCTTTCAAGCATAAGCTTTTAGTTTATAACTTTTTCTAACTTTGTATATTTTAGATTGAGAAGGGTAGGCCCTTTTTGCGTAAAATTTACCCTAACTTTTTCTTCACTAAGGACCTCCATCACCTCTCCTAAACCAAAGTGAGGATGTTTTACTATATCTCCTACCCTAAAACGAATGAATTTTTCTGTAAAGCTAGTTTCACCTATTTTTTTACCATTCCCTGAGTCGTTAGTATATCTTTTTTGTTCCTCTTTTTTGTGATAAACCCTAATCAATTTAGAGGGCAAATCTTTTACAAACTGAGAAACTTGGGCAAGGGTTTTCCCTTCACCTCTTACATAGGTCGTTAAAGGAGATATAAGAAATAGATTTTCTCTTGCCCGGGTTACCGCTACATAAAAAAGTCTTCTTTCTTCCTCTAAATCTTCTTCGTTTTCTAAACTATAAACCGAAGGAAATCTACCTTCTATAAGTGAGAGAATAAAAACGGTATGCCACTCTAACCCTTTAGCTGAATGTACGGTAGAAAGGACTAAATGATCGGTAAGACTATCAGGATCTTTTTCTGCTATCTCTATAGGTTCTAACATTAAGTCTGTAAGAAATTCTTCTAAAGTATTGTATTTTTCCGAAAGGTCTATAAGGGCTTCTATGTCTCTTTCTCTTCGGTGATAATCCTCATAATATAATCTTTGAAACACAGGCTGATAAAACTCCCAGATTTTTAGTAAACATTGAGAAGGTTTTTCTTGAAAACTGGTAACTCCAGTTAAGAGAGAAATCAGATTTTTGAACTCTAAAAAAGGAAATTTATGCGTTAGTCTTTCTAAAGAAAAAAATAGGTTGTTAGAGGCTTGTTTGATAGCTTCTAATATCTTTTCTGCTGTTCTTGGTCCAATACCCTCAAGCAGTAAAAGCACCCTATTCCAGGACAAAAAGTCCTTAGGATTAACCATTATTCTTAGGATAGAAATGAAATCTTTTATATGAGCTGCTTCTAAAAGTTTTAACCCTCCATATTTTATAAAAGGTATTCCTCTTTTAGCAAGTTCCATCTCTAAATCAAAAGAATGAGAAGCAGACCTAAAAAGCACTGCCATCTGTGAAAGTTTTATCCCTTTTTCTCTTAGTTCTAAAACTTTTTCTGCAACAAACCTGCTTGACTCTGCCTCGTCTTCGGCAAAGAATAAAAGAGGTTTTTCCCCGTTTTTTCTTAGGGTAAATAAATTTTTAGTATACTTTAGTTTAGATTTAGCGATGATATGGTTGGCTAAGTCTAAGATAGGTTGTGTGCTTCGGTAGTTTTGCTCCAGTTTAATGATTTTAGTGTTAGGAAAGAGTTTAGGAAAATCAAAAATATTTCTATAATTAGCTCCTCTAAATCCATAAATACTTTGAGAATCATCTCCTACTACCATCACGTTTTGATGCCTTTCTCCCATATATCTGATGATCTCACCTTGGAGAGTATTGGTGTCTTGGTATTCGTCTACCATGATAAACTCAAAACGTTTCCCTACTTCCTCTCTTACTTGAGGAAAGTTTTTAAGTATGGTAAGCCAGTTTACTAAAAGGTCATCATAATCCATTAAATGATGTTCTTTTTTGTAGTTTTGATATTCTATCAAAAGCCTTTCTATCTCGTAATAAAAATCTAAAAACTGGGGATAATGGTTTTTTAAAAGTTCTTCTAAGGTTTTTTGTTGGTTTATCATTTTACTGTAAATGTTTGCTAACGTCTCTTTTTTAGGAAACTTTTTTTTAGCTTCGGCAAGTCCTAAGCTATTCCGCAAAAGATTTATCAAATCTTCAGAATCCCCTCTATCAATAATGGTAAAGTTAGAAGGGTAACCCAGAAGATAGCCGTAAAACCTAAGCATGTATTGAGCTATAGAATGAAAAGTTCCTCCCATGATTTTATCGCAGTCTATTTTTAAGAGGAGTTCGGCTCTTTGAACCATCTCTTTTGAGGCCCTTTTTGTAAAGGTTAAAAGCAATATCTTTTCCGGAGGAACCCCTTGTGCTACTAAATAAGCCATCCTTGAGGTAAGAGTTTTAGTTTTACCTGAACCTGCCCCGGCTATTACCAAAAGGGGACCAAAAATTGTTTGCACTGCCTCAAGCTGGGCAGGATTTAGGTCTCTTAAAAATTCTAACTGGATTGTTTTTAACACTTTCATGGGTGTTATTATAACGCCTTAAAGAGGTTTTTACAAGAAGTCTAAAAGGACCTTAAGAGTACTATAGGATCTACCTTAGAAGCTTTATAAGATGGATAAACTCCTGCAAAAATCCCAAAAATTATCGTTAACCCTGTAGAGGTGAGGATAGGAATAACAGGAAATATCAAAGGATAGTTAAAAAGAGGCAACAGGATAAGGGTTAAAACCACCCCTAAAACTACACCAATAATACCTCCTAGTAGGGTAATGATCACGCTTTCTATCAAAAACTGTAATAATATATCTCTTTCTTTAGCCCCGATAGCTTTTCTTATTCCTATTTCTTTTTTACGTTCATTAACCGCAAGGGTCATGATGGCTGTTACCCCTAAAGCACCAACCACTAAACAAAGAACAGAAATACTTTTTACCAAAGAAGAAAAAAGGTTGGTCGTTTGGGTTTTAGCTTGTAGGATGTCCTCAGCCTTAACTATGGTAAAATCCTTGTTTTTTTCCGTAACCTTATGCCTTTTAGACAAGATTGAATCGATTTGCTTTTCGATAAAGTGAAGATTAGAAGGGTCTTCCACCGAGATAAAAATACCTCTTATGTAATCAACGTTGTAAACCGCAGAAATAGCTATGGTATAAGGTATAAGTACCTGATCATCCTGGTCTGCATTGCTCGCATCTATCCCTATAGGACTTAAAACCCCTATAACTTTAAAAGGTAATTTATTTATAAGAATAGTCTGTCCTACAGGATTTTCTTTTCCAAAAAGTTGTGCTTTGACCTTATTTCCTAAGATTACCACTTTTTTATAGCTTAAAATCTCGTCTTTTAGAAAGTTTCTACCTTCTTCTAAAGAAAACTTTCTTAGTATCAGATATTCTTCGTTAACACCATTTAAAATGGTGCTCAACGTGTTTCCTGCAAACCTGACAATAGCATCTCCGGTGAAATAGGGAGAGATGAAGCGGATACCACCTATCTTTTGTAAAGCCTCTGCATCTTCAGGCTTAAGGGTAGTGGTTATCTCTGTTTGTATGGCTCTTCCTGCAGAAACCCTTACGTTTCCAGCAACTACCATCAAAACCTCTGGACCAAAGGTTTCTATTTCTTTTAAAGTCCTGATTTTAGCCGCTTCTCCAAAGGCGTTCATCAAAAGCAAAGAAGAGACACCTATGATGATACCTATGACAGACAAAACAAGCCTTAACTTCTTATAAAACAATCCACCCCAAAGTAGTCTATATTTTAACATCATAGGCTCTTTAATAAGATAGAAGGTTCTATTTGGGTGGCTTTATAAGCTGGGATAAGACTAAAAATGATGGTGGTCAACATAGAAAAACCAAGGCTTATAAAAAAGGTGGTCCAGGAAAAAAGAGGTTTTAAAGGGCTAAAAAGGGAAATAATCTGCATCAGCCCTAAACTTAACCACCATCCGATAAAACCACTTATTAAAGCTACTATTAAGGCCATGGTAAGATAATGTTGAATGATGTTAGAAGGGGTTGCCCCTAAGGCTAATCTTAAAGCTATCACCGGGGCACGCTCTTCTATGTTAGCATACATCAAGTTCATGATGATAACCCCACTTATCACCAAACTGATTGCCGAAATAGCTAATAAAAACACGGTAAGTATCCTGGTGGTTGCTGTAAACCTTTCTATGGCCATATCTGGAGTGATAAGTCTAAAATCATCAGGCTGAATACCATAAAGGTTATGGTTTTTTCTTAGGATATCACGGATAGTTCCTTTAGCCAGATCTATGTCTGTGTTTTCTTTAAAAAGAATTTTCATCGCATCCAAATAGTCCTTGTTAAACACCCTTCTCATCGCTGTGGTTAAAGGTATTAAAATCCTTTCATCATGTCTAAAATGTCCAAACGAAGGCTTTGCCTCTAAGATCCCTATAACCTCAAAATATTCTCCACCAATTTTAATTTTTTTACCTATAATCTGTTTAGTTTTAATTTTTTCAGGTATTCCAGCTCCTAAAACGCATACCTTAGCCATGTTCTTTAAATCTTGCTCACTAAAGAACCTTCCTTCTTTGGTATACCAGTTGTTAGCTAAACTATAAGACGGGGTCACACCCTCTATCCTCATTTTTTCAGAAAAACCTTCATAGGAGACTTCAAGGATACCTCTTACCCAAGGAGAGACAAGCTTGACAAACTCAAGTCTTTCTATGTTTTCTACATCCTTCATTTTCATGGTATCTGTTCTTGTGGTAGTAACTCCTATGATTTTTCCTCCTCCAGCAATAACCAGCATGGCGTCTTTACCAAACTGCAGGTTGGCTAATACATCTAAAACTTGTTTTTTAGCAGAGGCTCCCAAGGAATAAATGGTGTTTAAAGCCGTTAAACTTATGATCAAAGCTAAAAGCATAAAAATCAGATTTACTTTGTTAGCAAGAAGTTCTTTTAATATGTCCTTTAAGAAGGCTTGTTTAAATCTGTTTTTCATCTACAAAAATTCCGTCTTCGATAACCTTTATTCTTTTTCCGTTTTTGGCAATTTCTGGGTCGTGAGTAACCATGATGATCGTAAGCCCTTCTGCGTTTAATTCTTTAAAAATTTTCATTACCTCTTTACTGCTTGAGCTGTCAAGATTGCCTGTAGGTTCATCTGCCAAGAGCAGTTTAGGAGAGGTAATCAAGGCTCGGGCTATTGCCACTCTTTGTTGTTGTCCTCCTGAAAGTTCCTTAGGTTTAGCATGAATTCTTTCTCCTAACCCCAATCTTTCAAGCAAAGAAATAGCTCTTTTTTCATCATTTTTAGAAAATCCATCCGGTCTGTAAAGTAAAGGTAATAACACGTTTTCTAAAGCGGTTGCCCATGGTACTAAGTGGAAGGCCTGAAAGATGAACCCCAGTTTTTTGTTTCTTATATAAGCCAATTTTTTACTGTCAAACTTACTCACCTCTTCTCCTTCTAAAAAATACCTGCCTGAGGTGGGTTTATCAAGGAGACCTATGATGTTTAAAAGGGTCGTTTTTCCACTCCCAGAAGTTCCCATGATTACCAAAAACTCTCCCTGTTCTACCTTTAAGTCTATTCCTTTTAGAACCTGATAGGGAACCTTTCCGATTTGATAGGTTTTTTGAATATCTTCCAGGATTACTATTTTGTCTCCCACAAACCTACTTCCTCACCTTCTTTCAGCCCTTCTACTACTTCGATTTTTCCTTTGGATTCCCAGCCTATTTTAATTAATCTTTTTTCCCATTTATCCCCTTTTTTTACCATTACAAAATAATTTCCTTGTGGGTCTATCTTTACTGCTTTGGAAGGCACCAAAAGTACGTTTTCTTTTTTCCCGGCTATGATGTTAACCTGGGCTGTCATCTCAGGACGCAGTAGATTTTCATAGGGATCTAAAATTTCAAGGACCACGTCATAAAAAACCACGTTATTTTTGATGATGGCACCAGGGTATATCTTTTTTACTTTAGCCCTAAAAACCTTGTTGGGATAGCTATCTACGGTAAAAGTAGCCTCTTGGCCTACAGAAATTTTTCCTATGTCTGTTTCGTCTACATAACATTCTACTTGAAGTCTTGAGAGGTCAACCACCGTGATAAAAGTAGGGGCGTTTAACCCTGCTACCACAGTTTCTCCTTGTTGAGTGGTAACCTCTGAAACCACCCCAGAAATAGGGGAATAAATAAAAGCATAATTAAGTTTCACCTTAGCGGTATTCCAAACATTTTTAGCACCCTCTACCTTAGCTTTGGCGATGGATAACTGCTTTTCATACTCAGATTTTAAAGCCTCAAGATTAGCTTTTTCGTATTCTAAAGTAGATTTTTTTACCTCATAATCTCTTTCTAACCGTTCAAGCTCAGTTTTTGAGATAAGCCCTTCCTGAAAAAGCATCTTGTTTCTTTGAAGTTCTCTTTCTATTTGAAGAAGTTCTGCCATAGATGATTTAACTTTTTTAGTTTGTGCTGAGATCTGATGAGGATAGACCTGTGTTATCTTTTCTAAATTGGCTAAGGCTTCTTTATATTCGTTAAATGCTCTGTTAACCTCTTCTTGAAGGTCCTGGTGTTCTATGATGGCTATAAGTTGACCTGCTTTAACCTTATCTCCTGTGGTAACAAAAAGTCTTTCTACCCTTCCTGAAACCCTTGAGCCTACTTTTACTTGAGCTCCAACCTGAGGTTTTACCGCTCCGGTAGCTGTTACCTCTAAATAAACCATTCCCCTTTCTACCTTGGTAGAAGAGGAAGGTAAAAGGTTAGCCTTTTTTTCTGCTTTTTTTTGACAACCCAAAGAAAACAAACAAACGATTAACCATAAAAACACCCATTTTTTCATAAATCTAACTCCGGAATCACACCAGTCATTCTGTAAAGTTCGTAGAAGGAATATATAAAGTTATACTTAGACACTGCTGCCTTCGACCTTGCCTCTGAAAGCCGGGCTAAAAGGGTGGTTACATCTACGATGCTTGCTAATCCGGTTTCGTATTTCTTTTGAACTATCCGATAGTCTTCTTCCATACTTTTTAACCAGGCAAGGGCGCTTTCAAAGTTTTCTTTGGTTGTTTGAAAGTTTTTATAACTGGTAAAGACCTCCTGTTTTATCTGAAGCTCAGTATTTAATTTTTCTAATTTTTTTTGGTCTAACCCTGTTTTTTCTTTATTTAACTCTGCTATCCGTTGGAAACCCGTAAAAATAGGTAGGGTTATCCGAAAACCTGCCGTAAACTCATTTTGTTTATCAGGAAAAAATTTATCGTCTACCTGATAATAACTACTAAACAGGTCTACGGTAGGGCCAAACTTTCCTTTTATACTTTTGACCCGATCTTCTTGAGCTAAAACTTCATTTTCTTTGGCTTTAACCTCTGGTCTTTTTTCGAGAGCGGTTTTAAGATAAAAAATCAAATCCTTTATCTCCAAGCTTTTTTCGTCCAAAGGTAAAAACTCGATTTCTTCTGCCTTGAGGAGATCATAGTTTATTAAGGTAAGAACCTTAGCTTTGGCTATGTCTGCGGTATACTTATAGTTAGTTACGTTAAACTCTGCCTGTTTAACCTTGGCTTCAGCGTCAAGCACATCTGCATAAGGAGAAAGGCCAACCTCGTATTTCTTCTTAGCTAACCTTAAAAGGGTTTTAGCGTCTTCCAGGTCAACCAACGCAGCTTCATACAAGGCCTTTTGTTTAAAGTGTTCCAAATAGGCCTGGATAATGTTTAAAGATACATCTAAGATGGTTTTTTTTACCATAAAATCTTGGGCTGATATCAATTTTAAGGCCTCTTGATAGGAGTACCAGGTAGAAAAGCTTGAAAAAATGTTCCAGTTTAAATAAGGACCAAAAGAATGCACCTCCTGATTAGGAAGCCCCTTACCTGGATCTTTTCTGTCAAACTCGTACTTTAAATATAAAAACGGGAAAAAACCAGACCTAACATAGTCTTTATAAAAAACAGAACTTTCCTTATTTTTTATCGCAACCTGTATTTGAGGGTTGTTTTTTAGTCCTAAAAGAATAAGCTCTTTTAGAGATAATACTTCTTTAGCAAAAACAGAGTTTTGAGAGCTTAACAACCAAAAAAAGAAAAACAAAAAAAGACCGATTATTTTCTTCATAAAATCCTCTTATTTTTCGGCTTAAAAAAGTGTAAGTAATTACTTAAATATTTATCCTTAAAAATCGATTTTGTCAATCTGATTTTAAGGTTGTTTTAGAGTTGAAACGTTTTTTTAAACCTAACCAAAACAACCTATTTCGTTTTAAAATTCATTGAGCTATTTTTATAGCCATACAAAAAGTAGACTAAAATCCCTAAGAAACTCCAAAGAATGAATCTTATCCAGGTATCCATAGGTAACCCACTCATGATAAAAAGCAAAAACAAGAGGTTAATCGGGATTAGTATATGGGCATAAGGAACCCTAAAAGCAGGTTGGTAATCAGGGCGATATCTTACTAAATAGATCGCTACTCCTACTACAAAATAGGCAAAAAGAGTCCCGATGTTTATAAGCTCTGCCAATATTTTTAAAGGAATAAACCCAGCAAAGAGACAAAGGATTAATCCACCGGTTATAGATGCTTTATATGGAGTATAAAATTTTTTATGTATTTCAGCAAAGGGCTTAAAAATAAGGCCATCTCTTGCTAAAGCGTAAAGAATCCTGGTAAACCCTATGGCCATAACCAACATAACCGAGGTGATCGTAATTACCGCACTTAAAGAAATAAAGTCTGCTACAGGTTTTTCGTTTATCTTATACATGGCATAGGCTAAAGCATCAGGTTTTCCTTCATATTCCCAGTAAGGTAAAATTCCTACCAAAACAAAGGCAACTAATATATAAAGCAATGTGATAACTATAAGAGAAAGGATTAACCCCTTAGGTAAGGTTTTTTTAACGTCTTTAGTTTCTTCTGCTAAGGTTGCTAAAGCATCAAAGCCTAAGTAAGCAAAAACAATAAGAGCAGCTCCTCTCCATACTCCTTCCCATCCAAAAGGTAAAAAGGGTTGAAAATTTTCCCAATTAACATGTTTTAATCCAAATAATATAAAAACTAATAAAGATATTATCTTTAAGACCACCACTAAATTATTAAAAAAAGCACTTTTTCTAATCCCAATGGTTACCAAGATAAAGATCCCTAAGACCCCTAAAAGGGCAAAAAGGTCTACGAAGGTCCCTTGGTTATGGTTAAAAGGACCTGAAAGGGCTTTAGGTAAGACCCACCCCAAGTTATTTTCTAAAAAAGCCCTTAAGTAACCAGACCAACCAGTAGCGACAGCTGCGGTAGCAATTCCGTATTCTAAAAGCACATTCCAACCAACCAACCAAGCCCAAAATTCTCCTAAAGCAAAATATACATAATTATAGGCTCCTCCAGCTAAAGGAAAAGCTGAACAAAACTCTGCGTATACCAAAGCTGTAAGTCCTATACCTATACCTGCAAGGATAAAAGAAAGCAAAATCCCAGGACCAGCATAAGAAGCTGCAGCCTGTCCGGTTACCACAAAAATACCTGCTCCAACTACCGCCCCTATCCCTATTAAAACAATGTCTTTTAACGAAAGAGCACGCTTAAGTTTAGAGGTTTGCTGAACAGCGCTAAACGGCTTTTTCCTAAAGATATCCATAATTGTATATTATAAAAAAATTTTTTAGATTGAAAACACCTGTTTTATTAAAATTTCGTTAAAAAACCTCTTTTAATCCCTTGAGGATGTATTCTATAGCAATACTTGCCAAAATAAGACCTAAAATCCTCACCACCGCTTTAGTCCCAAGTTCTCCCAGATGTTTGAAAATCTGGGTTGAGGCCTTAAGAATAAGATAGGTGATGATTATTACCAGAAAGATTATCCCTGAAAGGGCTATTTTTGTGGTTAACTCAGGGGTTTCTCCTAAGATGATGGTAGTGGTAATCGCCCCAGGACCAGCTAAGTAAGGAATACCTAAAGGAACTACAGATGGGTCTTCCATCTGTTTTATCCTCGTGGTTTCTTGTTCTGAAGTTTTAACCTGAGTGGTTTTACCAAAAAGCATCTCTAAGGCAGTTATAAAAAGTAAAGTCCCTCCTGCTATCCTAAAAGAGGAAAGAGAAATTTGGAACAAAACGAGAATGTATTTACCTAACCAAAAAAATAGTAAAAGGGTAATCAAGGCTGTAACACAGGCTTTTAAGGCTATCCTTTGCCTTTCTTTTTCAGAATAACCACTGGTTATACTTAAAAAGAAAGGGGCCCCAGCTATCGGGTCTATGATCGTAAAAAGAGCGATAAAACTTTTAAACAAAAGGCTTATTTCCATGAAATCTTCGCCTTTAGATAAAAATATAACCCAGGAAGGGCAGAAATAAGGATTAAACTATACCCTAACATCCCTAATAAAACACCATGTTCTATAGAAAATCCCAATAAAGAAACAAAATAACTTAAACTGCCTTCTCTCACACCTAAACCTGAAATACTAATAGGTAGGGCAGCAAGAAAACTAATGATAGGGATCATTACAAAATAATATACATAACTTATGTTTAAATGTAAGGCTTTACCCAATAAAACAAACTGAAGAACAAAAAGTATTTGTATCAACACCCCAAGGATTATCGGAAATAAGTTGTAAGGTAAACAGACTGGATTAAAATATTCTTTAGAATAGACTTTAGTGAAAAATAAAGAGACCAAGAAGAAACCTAAAATTATCGAATAGGTAGTAAAGGTAGAAAAATAATAAAGTCTTTCAGGCAAGAATTGTCCATATAAAGGAAGAGAAATCGAAAGGATAAAAAAGATACCTAAAAGTCCATAAAATCTGTCTATCATTACGCTAAAGGTGGCTTTTTTAAAGGGAAGGCCCTGTTGGGTTAAGAGAAAACTCCTTAAAAGGTCTCCTCCCACTATCCCTGGCATCACCGTATTTAAAGAAAATCCCATCAAATAGCTTTTTAAAAAGAAAAGATAGCTTTGTTTAAATCCCCAACTTTTGCAAATCTTTTGCCATCTTAAAGCTACCAGTAACTGAAAACTGTTAAAACAGAAAAGGGCAGTTAGATAAAAAGGAAGCGATAGATTTTTAAAAATCTCTTTTAGCTTAACAAAATCGGTTTTTTTAAAAAGAAAAAACAAAATGCCAAAGGTAATGATAAATCTTAGACCCAGACTTAAAAGATGTTTTATCTTTTTCATTATGCTTAGTCTTTAAACACCCGAAAATATTTTATATACTCACTGGAAAGATTCTTTAACGGATTTTCGATGATAGCAATCAACTTACCTTTTGGGTTTAAGATCCTTATCCAGTCATGACTAGGAGATAAAGTAAGTTTTTGAAATTTTATAAAAGAGAGAAAAGAAGAGATATGCATAGTTCTTCCTTCTTGGATACGTTTAGAAAAATCCTCACTTACAAGTATCTTGGGTAAAAATTCAAGGGACCTTTCTATAGGGACTATCTTTTTAAATAACTCTTCATAGTTTTCTTCAACAACCTGGGCTATCTCTTCTATGGTTAAAGCTTCTTCTATTTTAAACACACTTTTTTGTATTCTTCTAAGCTTAGTCAAAGTTGCACCACATTCAAGTTTTTCTCCAAAACTGTTTACTATAGACCTGATATAGGTTCCTTTAGAACAGTGGACCTCAAAACTCACGTAGGGGAGGTTGACCTCTACAATGTCAAACCGAAAAATTTTAATTTTTTTAGGTTCCTTAGGGATAAGAAGTCCATCTCTTGCATATTTATAAAGCGGTTTTCCTCTAAACTTGGCAGCAGAAAAAGGAGGGGGAATCTGGTCTAATTCCCCTAAAAAGGTCCGAGCAACCTTTGTAAGATCTTCCAAAGAAAACTCAGGGACAGGTTTTTTAGCAACCACCTCTCCGGTAATATCAAAAGTAAGGGTGCTAATTCCTAACCGCATCTCTCCCTGATAAACCTTATCCCCCTCTAAAAAGATTTGGGCTACTTTGGTGGCCTTGCCAAGTAATATGGGTAAAACCCCTGTAGCTATGGGATCAAGGGTTCCTCCATGACCAGCCTTTTTAACCTTTAAAATTTTTTTAACCTTTTCTAAGGTTTGGGTAGAGGTTAATCCCTCAGGTTTATCCACTACAAGAATTCCGTTTAATCTCTCATCTTTTTTCATAAAAACCCCTCAAAAACTCCTTTAAATCTGTCAAAAAAGACTGAAGGCCCTCTATCTTAAGTTTAAACCCACTGGCATATTTATGTCCTCCACCACCAAAATTTTTAGCAATCTCTAAAACCTCAAAAGGTTCTTTACCTCTTAGACTTACCGCTATGCTTCCTTTCTCAAATTCTTTTACGAAAGCTACTATATCAATCTCTTTTAAACTTTTTAAAAAATTGGCTATGTAACTAAGGTCTTCGACAGGATTTTTTTCTAAATCTTCGAAGGCAAGGTAAGAGATACCAAAAGAAGGCTTATTTGATATTATTTCTAAACGATCAAGGGCTATTTTTAGAAGGTTTGCTTCCTGTAGAGAAACTTGTTCAAAAAGTTGTTTGGCTATATACGAAGGGTTGGCCCCTTTTTCACACAACTCTTTGGCCACTTCAAAGGTATAGGCGGTTGTGTTTTCATACTTAAACCCACCTGTGTCAAAATAAAGTCCAGCTAAAAGATTTTCAGCCATCTCTGAAGTAATCTCAGCTTCTAATTTTTTTAAAATTTCAAAAATAATGGCTGAGGTAGAAGGTGAGTTAGGTTCTACGATAAATAAAGTTTCTCCTTCAAAGGTATTTTCCTCTTTTTGATGATGGTCTATGATTACATATTCCTTAAAAGGTTTCAATCTTTCTGCTATGTTAAGGGCAATCCTTTTAGGAGAGGAAGCATCAAACAATATGACTAAAGCTTTATCAATTTGAGGCAGATTGTCCGGTAGAATAAACCATTGATAACCCTTTAAAAATTTACTATTTTGGGGTATAAGTTCTACCACAGGATAAAAATTTTTACCTTTTTGTTTTAAAAAAAACCCAAAGGACAGCATAGAAGCAAGGCCATCTATGTCTGGGTTTATGTGAGTTACTAAGATAAAATGTTGGTTTTTTTCAATTTTTTGAAGAAGGGTAGTTAAATTAAGCATCCTCTTTGGTTTTAGAGATTTTAGCAAACAACATGTCAAGTTGTTTTTCTTTTTCTTCTCTATCATCTAATCTAAATTCAAGGTCTGGCATGTATTTTATAGTAATTTTTTCTCCTATTAATTTCTTGATATAACCTTTGGCACGATTAAGAGCCTCTTGAACCTCATCAGGGGCAGTATCTCCGTATACCCTAAAAAAAACTATAGCTTTTCTTAAGTCTCCCCCTATTTTAACCTCTGTGACGGT
The DNA here is from genome assembly GCF_000423845.1 of Thermodesulfobacterium hveragerdense DSM 12571. GTDB lineage: Bacteria > Desulfobacterota > Thermodesulfobacteria > Thermodesulfobacteriales > Thermodesulfobacteriaceae > Thermodesulfobacterium > Thermodesulfobacterium hveragerdense. The sequence continues at coordinate 17,954 of NZ_AUIT01000019.1, forward strand.
AATAAACTGTTTGAAAATTGGATCGTTTAGTTCATACATCAAAATTTCTGTTATAACCTGTTGTAAAAGACTGCCTACCTTTTCTGGTCTGTGTGACATTTGGTTTTAACCTTAATAGTTAATGAAATCTATCTCAGCTTTTATAATTTCTAACCTACCATCTTTTTGAATAAAAGTAAGAATGTCATTTATTTTACTGTCAACTAATTTTTGGTCTTTTCCTACTACACTTAACCCTAAAACAGCCTTTTGCCAGAGGTCATGCTCGTCTACCTCGGCCAAAGACACCTTTTTGAACTTAGATTCTATCTTTTGAGTTAAGGCCTTTAATACCTGTCTTTTGGCTTTTAAAGAATTAGGTTCAGGAATAAAAAGTTCTATTTTAGCTACTCCAACTACCATTAGAAAACCCATTTAATTTAACGAGTTAAAGCTCCTGAGAAACCTTTTTCAACTCAAAGGTTTCCAGAAGATCTCCTTCTTTTATGTCATTAAAACCTTCTATTCTAACCCCACACTCATAACCAGCAGCTACCTCTTTGACATCTTCCTTGAATCTTCTAAGAGAGGCTATTTTACCTGTATAAACCACAACCCCGTCTCTTATTACCCTTACATTGTGGTTCCTGTTGATAACTCCTTCTTTGACATAGCAACCAGCAACAACCCCTACTTTAGGAACCTTGAAAATAGCCCTTATTTCTACCAAACCTTTAATCTCTTCTACGATTTCAGGTTCAAGCAATCCAGCCATTGCTTTCTTTACATCATCGATAAGCTGATAAATCACATCATAAAACTTAATGTCTACACGTTCTTTTTTAGCTAAGTCTCTTGCTTGAGAACTGGGTTTTACGTTAAAACCGATGATAATAGCATTTGAGGCTGAAGCTAACATTACATCGCTCTCAGAAATCGCTCCTATCCCTGCACGGATGATGTTAACCTTTACTTTATCAGTAGAAAGTTTAAGTAAAGAGGCTTGTAAGGCTTCTAAAGTGCCTTGGGTATCTGCTTTAAGGACAATGTTTAATTCTTTAAGCTCACCTTCTTTTAATTTTTCAAAAAGCTTTTCAAGAGAAATTTTGGCTTCCTTAGCTGTTTCAGCTTCCCTTGCCTTTCTTTGTCTATATTCTGCTATCTTTCTTGCTTTTTCTTCACTGTCTAAAACTATAAAATCATCTCCAGCCTGAGGGAGCTCTTCGAAACCTAAGATTTCTACAGGCACAGAAGGAGTAGCCTCTTTAACCCTTTTCCCATAGCTATCAAACATCGCCCTTACTCTTCCATAGGTAAGCCCGGCTACAAAAATATCCCCTTCCTTAAGGGTTCCTTCTTGGACAAGAACCGTAGCCACCGGTCCTCTTCCTTTATCTAATTTACTTTCTATGATCCTGCCTCTTGCAGGTCTATCGTAGGCAGCCTTGAGCTCTAACATTTCAGCTTGGAGAAGTACCAACTCTAACAACTCGCTGATACCTATCTTGTTTCTTGCTGAAATGTTAGCCATTAAAGTGTCGCCACCCCATTCTTCAGGAATCAACCCTAATTCAGCTAACTGAGATTTAACTCTTTCAGGGTTAGCCTCAGGTTTATCTATTTTATTGATAGCTACCACTATAGGAACTTTGGCTGCTTTAGCATGTTCTATAGCTTCTCTGGTTTGCTCCATCACTCCATCATCTGCGGCTACTACCAAAATTACTATATCGGTAACCTGAGCTCCCCTTGCTCTCATCGAGGTAAAAGCCTCATGCCCCGGTGTGTCTATAAAGGTGATAAATCTTCCATCCTCTAATTTAACCGTGTAGGCCCCGATGTGCTGTGTGATCCCTCCTGCTTCTCTACTGGCTACGTCTGTTTTTCTTATAGCGTCTAAAAGACTGGTTTTACCATGGTCTACGTGCCCCATAACCGTGATAACCGGAGGACGGGGTTTTAGTTCTTCTGGTGAAGGTGGAATATATTGTAAAAGAATTTCTTCTTCGATAGGAGCCCTTTCTATCTGATATCCAAATTCATCAGCCAGTATGGCGGCTGTATCTGCATCTATAGACTGATTGGCGGTAACAGGCATACCCATCTGTAAAGCCTTTTTGATGAGCTCACCAACTTTAACTCCCATCATTTTAGCAAGTTCGCTAACCTGAATCGTTTCAAAGATCTTTATTTTTCTTTCTTTAGGAGGTAAAGTAGGTGGTCTATCAGAAACCTTTTCTTTTTTTTCTTTTTCCTTAGGTTTTACTACCTCTACTTCAGGTTTTTCCTCAAAAAGGGTTGCTGGCTCCTCTTCTATAAAAAACTCGTCAATCCTCTCTTTTTCTCTTTTACCAAAACCACCTTTTTTCTTTGCTTTTTTCTTTTCTTCTCTAAAATCTTTTTCTTTCTTTTTCTTTCTGAAATCTTCTTTTTCTCCTATCTTAGGTTCTTCAGGCAAGACAATTTCTTCTTTAGGAGGAGAGACCACTGGTTGTTCTTTACCTTTAAATCCTCTTTCTTTTCTTGGCTTAAACTCAGTAACCACTCTTTTTCCATAGGAGGGTTGGGCAGTTTCTGTTTGAAAAGGATCTGTAGAGGGCGTTTCAGTTTGAGAAGGTTCAAACTGAGAAGCTTCTTGAATAGATGTTTCCAAACTTTCTACCTTTTTCTCTTCTAAATCTTCAGCCTCTAAAGAGGCTTTACTGACTTCTTCGGTAGGAAGTTCTTCTATAAAAGAAGGTTTTTCTTCCTTGGTTTCTGAAATGGGTTCTTCCACTTTAGGTTGTTCTTCGATTTTAAGCTCTTCTGATGTTTTTTTCTTCTTTAAAACAAGCTTTTTCTTTTTGGGTTGCTCCAGAGGTTGCTCTACACTTTCTACTTTAGGTTCTTCTGGTTTTTCTTCTGTTTTTATCTCTTCTTTATTTTTTTCTTCAATTTCCTCTTTTTTAAACACGATTATTTCGTGTTTTTTACCATAAAGGTGTCTCACCTTTTCTGCGTCTTCCTCAGACAAGGAGGAAAGGGTAGTTTTAACCGGAAACCCTTCGGCTTTAAGTTTTTTAACCAACTCCTTAGGTTCTATGTGAAGCTCTTCTGCCAGTTCAGTAAGTTTAACCCTTTTTGCCATAATAGCCCCTGTTTAAAATTAAGATACCTTTGGTTAATGTCAAAGTTAGCCAATTTATTAAAAGATGACTTAAGTTTAATATCAAAGCACGAAAATTCAAGCCCTTCTTTTATTTTTATAAATTTAGATTAATATTATGAAACATGAAACAGGTAATCATCATCCCGGCACGTTATGGTTCCACACGTTTCCCAGGAAAGCCCTTGATCCTCATAGACGGAAAACCGATGATACAACATGTTTATGAAAGGGCTTTAAGCTCAAAAACAGAAGAAATATGGGTAGCTACTGATGACGAAAGGATTTTACAGGAGGTTTTAAGGTTTGGAGGCAAGGCCTTGATGACTGCTAAGACCCATATCTGTGGTACAGATCGAATAGCTGAAGCCACCGAACTTCTTGGACTATCTCCAGAAGATATAGTAGTTAATCTTCAAGGAGATCAACCTTTTTTCCCTTCAGAATATTTTCAACTCTTAACAGAGCCTTTGCTCTCTGGAAAGGCTAAAATGGCTACCCTTGCTACTCCTATAAAAACTGAAGAAGATCTTTATAATCCTAATAAAGTTAAGGTGGTTTTAGACTGTCAAGGCTATGCCCTTTATTTTTCAAGAAGCCTTATTCCTTATTTTAGAACTCCAGGAGACCCTCCTTTATACCTAAAACATATTGGTGTTTATGCCTATACAAAGGAATTTTTGGATCTTTTTGTTAAACTTCCTCCAGGAACCCTCGAACTTACAGAAAAATTAGAGCAATTAAGAGCCCTTGAACACGGATATAAAATAGCCGTAAACATAGTGCCTGAAGATGTACCTGAAGTAGACACCCCAGAAGATTTAGAAAAACTTACAAAACTAAGAGGGATGTAGTTATGAAAAGAGAACCCGCAGTAGCAGGATATTTTTATAGTAGCAATCCTAAAGAATTAAAAGCGCATCTTGCCGAACTGACAAAATTTTCAGAACCCAAGATATCTGGTAAAGGGATAGTGGTTCCCCATGCAGGATATTTTTACTCAGGGGCTGTTGCTGGAGCTGTTTATGGTAAGATAGTCCCCCCTGATATCGCTGTCATCCTTGGTCCTAATCATACAGGTATGGGAAAACCAATCGCTATCTTTAACGGAACCTCCTTTATCACACCTTTAGGAGAGGCTGAAGTAAATAAAACCTTTGTTTCTCGTTTGTTAGAAATTTGTCCTTTGGTCTCAGACGACCTTTTAGCCCATGCTCATGAACATTCTATAGAAGTTCAGGTACCTTTTTTACAGTATCTAAACCCTGAGATAGAAATCGTAGCGATTTGTTTAAGATGGATTTCTCTTGCAGAACTAAGAGAAGTTGGAGAGGCGTTGGCTAAAACCATACAGCTTTTTTCAGAAAAGAAAATTTTAATCGTAGCAAGCACAGATTTTAGTCATTATGTACCCCATGGCACAGCCAAACATAAAGATTCTATGGCTATAAACGAAATCTTATCCTTGTCTGAAGAAGGTCTTATAAAGACGGTAAAAGAAAACAACATATCTATGTGTGGAGTCATTCCGGTAGCAATAGCCATAGTTGCTTGTAAAGAGCTCGGAGCCACTCATGGAGAACTTATTGCTTATGCCACCTCTGGAGATATAATCAGAGATTACTCCTCAGTGGTAGGTTACGGAGGAATAATTTTATATTAAATCTAAAGGGGGACTGTTGATGGCTGAAATAGTTACACGTTTCCCACCAAGTCCAACAGGACATCTACATTTAGGAGGAGCAAGGACTGCACTTTTTAACTGGCTTTACGCAAAGCATCACAAGGGTAAGTTTGTGCTAAGATTAGAAGATACAGATAGAGAAAGGTCTAAAGAAGAGTATGTTGTTTCCATCTTAGAGGCCTTAAAATGGTTAGGTCTTGACTGGGATGAAGGTCCTTATTTTCAGAGCCAAAGGTTTGAACTTTATCAACAATATGCTCAAAGGCTTTTTGAAGAAGGTAAGGCTTATTACTGTGAATGCCCTAAAGAGGTTTTAGAAGAAAAAAAGAAAAAAATGCTTGAAAACGGGCAAAAACCAAGGTATGACCAAACCTGCCGAAATAAAAATTTGGGCCCAGGGGAAGGGAGAGCTTTAAGGATTAAGGCCCCAGAATTTGGAGAAATCGTTTTTGAAGACCTTTTAAGAGGTAAGATTGTCTTTCCTGCCGAAGAGGTGGATGATTTTGTGATTTTACGTTCAGATGGGACCCCAACCTATCAGTTTGCGGTGGTGATTGATGACATAACCATGGGAATAACCCATGTAATAAGAGGGGATGATCATATTTCTAATACCCCAAAGCAGTTGGTTATCTATAAAGCCCTTGGAGTTGAACCTCCCAAATTTGCCCATATTCCTATGGTCCTTGGGCCTGATGGGGCTAAACTTTCAAAAAGACATGGGGCTAAATCCATCCTTGAATACAAAGAAGCAGGGTTCTTACCTAATGCTTTGATAAACTATCTGGCAAGGCTTGGTTGGGGTTTTGGAGACCAGGAATACTTTTCTGTAAAAGAACTTATAGAAAAATTTGACATAAAAGACGTAAATCTCTCTCCTGCACGTTTTGACCCAGATAAGCTTTTAGCGGTTAATGCCTACTGGATAAAAAATAGCGATAACCGTTTTTTACTTGACCATCTTAAACCTTTTCTATCTAATAAATATAACCTTGATCAATTTTCCGAAGAATATTTATTAGAGGCTATCGAGACTGTTAAAACGAGGGGTAAAACTTTAGTAGAACTTGCAGAAATGATGGATTTTTATCTTACAGAAGAGGTTTTTTATGATGTAAACGGCGCAAACAAGTTTTTTACACCTCAGATAGTTCCTGTGTTAGAAAAGGTCTGCGAAGATTTAAAAACGCTAACTTTAGAAAATAAGGTTTTAGAAGACTATTTTAGAAATTTAGCTGAAACCTACGGGTTTAAACTAAAAGACATAGCCCAGGCCATAAGAATAGCCCTTACCGGAAAAACCGTTAGCCCAGGACTTTTTGAGATCATAAGAGTTTTAGGTAGAGAAAAAACTATTTATCGTATTAAGAAGGCGTTAGCTTATATTTTTGAAAATAGTTTTTAGATTATTTTACCACTTCTTTAAGTTTTCCGGTTAAGCTACCTATAAGGGGGAGTTTCCCCCTTATTTCTATAGGATATTTTTCTTTTTTAAGTAGATACACGGTAACCTTTCTGTTTCTGCTTAAAAGTTCACTGGTTTCTGGAAGTGTAATGTTGAGCTCTAAACAGGGTTCCTCTTTACCTTCATACATACAAGAGGTTTCTTTACTTAAGGCTATTTTGACAAATTTTCTACTTTCTTTTACATACACAGGAAACTCTACTTTAGGTTGATTTAGATAATCAACTACCCAGGAAATTATAAAAGAAGTAAGTTCATCATAGATAGGGTAGGTTACATTAAAAGTTTCTCCTGAAATTTTTTCTATATCTCCTTTTTTTATATTTACTACTTGTCTTTCTTTATCAAAAAATATGGATTTCTTCCTTTCTTTTTCTCTGTCTTTTGAATAGATGTGGGTTTTAAAAGGATTTCCTTGGTCATCTAACCAGGTTTCCCATTTAGCATAATAAGGATAAACCGTATTACCCAAACCTGTAGTGTAAACTATGGCTGAATATTTTGAATTTTCTATCAATATTATCGTTTCTCCCAGCTTAAAAGGTCCGTAAAAAATCTCATAGACAAGTTTTTTAGGTAAACTTACGATATCTTTAGACAATGTCGGTTCAGAAGCTTTTGGCATTTCAGAAGCTTTCCAAAGGTCTGCTTTTTCGGTTAAGGTATCTTTTTTTTCTTGAGGGATGTTCTCTGTTTCTGAAACCGTCTTAGGTGTATCGGTATCAGGTTGAGTAGAAGGCTGTTCTGAAGTTTGGGAGTTGTCTTTATTAGAAGGTTGAATTTCAGAAGATGAAACCCCTTCTTTAAGGTTTTTCGTTTTAAAATCTTGAGGGATTTCTTTTTTTACGGTAATTTTTGAGGGTTGAGATATAGTTTCTTTAGAAAAAGTTATTTCTTTTAAGTCTAAAAAATCTTCTGTGTAAGATATTAAGAAATGTTTGAAGGTGGGTATGGCAAGCACACCAAGGAATAGAAAAAAATGTATAACCAGAGAAGGTATGAGAGAAAAAAGAAAAGGATGAATTTTATCTTTGACATCGGTTTTCATGATATAATTTTAGCAAAAGTTTTTGGTTAAACCTTGACAAAACTATAACTTACTATAAATTTTAATCCAAAACTAAACAAAGGAAAGGGAGGGTAGCGAAGTGCCACATCACAAGTCTGCCAAGAAAGAGTTAAGACAAAGCGAAAAAAGAAGGTTAAGAAATCGAGCCTTCAAAAGCAGGGTGAAAACAGAGATTAAAAAGTTTTTAAATTATTTAAACGCTCATGACTTAGAAAAAGCTGAAGCCCAATTAAGAATCGTTCAAAGCTTACTTCATAAAGGGGTTTCTAAGGGCATTTTCCATTGGAAAAAGGCTGCTAATAAAATCTCTAAACTTTTTAAAAAGTTCGAATCAGCCAAAAACAAAGCTACTACCCATTAAAAATATTAAGGGGATGTAGCTCAGCCTGGGAGAGCGCCGGAATCGCACTCCGGAGGTCGGGGGTTCGAATCCCCTCATCTCCATTAGGTTAAGATGATCTTTTATTTTTCTTTTTTATCAATTTTTCAATTCTTACCTATTCTTATGATAGTCATTTTAAAATTTCTATCGATTTTTATCCTTTTTAGTTTGTGTTTTTGATTCCAAAATTTTTTGACAATTCAAAAAATTTTGGTATATTTATAAAAACTTTATAAGGTGTTTTATGTTTGATTTTTTAAGAAAAGGCGCTACTTCAGTTTTTGCTAAGATCTTTTTAGCGGTAATTATTATTGTTTTTGTCTTTTGGGGTATCGGAAGTTTCGTTACTTCAGAAAAAGACCTCGTTGCTAAAGTAAACGGGATTTCTATCACAGGCAAAGAATTTCAAGAGTTTTACAACTTTCAGTTGTTTCGTTTAAAGCAAACCTTTGGTGAAATTAGCGAAGAAGACCTTAAAAAACTTAATCTAAAAAAAGAAGTCCTTGATGAACTTATCAAACTAAAACTCTTAGAAGATTATGCTAATAAAATAGGTCTCAAGATTTTACCAGAAGAAGTGAGCCTTAGCATAGCTCAAATTCCATCTTTCCAAGAAAACGGAAGGTTTAATCCCCAAAAATATCAGATGGTATTAAGAGAGTTAGGTACTACCCCAAAGTTTTTTGAAAAACTTGTTTATTATGACATTTTGCAACAACGATTAAAACTTCTTTTGACAACTCCTATTGTGGTTTCAGAAGAAGAAGTTAAAGATTATTTGAGGTTTGCAAAACAGGAAATTGAGTTGTTAGAAGGTATTTTACCCCTTAAAGCTTGTATAGAAAAGATTAATCATACAGAAAAAGACTTGGAAAATTATTATCTTACCCATAGAGATATTTATAAAGAAGAAGAAAAGATTAAGCTGGCTTATCTTTTTATTCCTTATGACACTTCTTCAGAAGTAACAGAGGCTGAGCTTAAAAGGTTTTATGAACAAAATTTAGATCGTTTTAAGAGGCCTTTTAGTGCTAAGATTAAAACTTTGTTGGTTGAAGCCACAGATGATACTTCCTTAAAAAAAGCTCAAAAAATCATAGAAGAAACAAAACATGCCAAGGACCTTAAGGTTCCTGCTAAATGGGTAGAAGAAGGGGTATTGTCAGAAGAAATAAAAACTGCACTTAAACAAAGCAAGGAAGGGCAGGTTTTAGGACCTTTTAAGGTTTCTTCGGGATATTTAATCATAGGAGTTGAGGCTATCAAGCCAGAAGGAATAGCTTCTTTTGAGGAAGTAAGAGAGGATATTTATAAATTTTTAAAAACAGAAAAAACAAGAAAGGTTACTCAGGAAAAGGCTAACAAGATTTATTCTGAAATTATGAAAGAAAATGAATTAAAGACATGGGCAGAAAAAAATAAAAGCAAACTTTTTGAAACCAATTGGTTAACCAAAAAAGAATTTTTAGACCAGTTTCAAAATCCTCAACTTGCCAAAAAGGTTTTTGAAGCCCCGAAAAGAGAATTTTTTGCTCCTTTTGAAACCACTAAAGGGTTTATGATCTTAGAAATTATTGATAAAAAACCCGCAAGGTCCTTAGAGTTTGCTGAAGTAAAAGAAAAGGTTAAGCAGGACTATCTTAACAGCAAAGGAAAAGAGTTGTGTGAGCAAAAAGCTAAAGCCTTTTTAGAAAAAGTTAAATCAAAAACAGATCTAACCAAGGAAGTTTTTGAAAATGAAGGATTCCAGACCAAAGAATATCGTTTAACCAGGATGGAGATTCCTCAAACATTTTCTTCTAACATAGCCCAATTGATTGCTAACATAGGCTCTCCCAAAGTAATAGACAATATCGTGTGGGACAGAGGAAACCTTAAGATTTTTGGCATAAAAACCATTAAAAATTTTAACGGCACTATTGAAGATACAGAATTTCAACAGGCATCCTTGGTTCTTCTAAATCAAAAAAGAGACAAGTGGTTTAAGGAATGGTATCAAAAACTATTAAAAAAATCTAAGATAAAAACTTATACTTTATTTGAGAAGTTTTAGCTGATACCTTTTATGAAAAATTTAAAAAATATATAAAAAGAGGTGTTTTATGCCTAAAAGGACAGACATAAAAAAGATTTTAATCATAGGTTCAGGGCCTATTGTTATAGGGCAGGCTTGTGAGTTTGACTATTCTGGAAGTCAGGCTTGCAAGGCTTTAAAAGAAGAGGGTTATGAGATAGTTTTGGTTAATTCTAATCCAGCTACCATCATGACCGATCCTGAGATGGCAGATCACACGTATATAGAACCTTTAACTCCTGAGGTAGTAGAATACATTATAAAGGAGGAACGGCCTGATGCTTTACTTCCCACCTTAGGGGGGCAAACAGGTTTAAACATTGCCTTTGCTTTAGCTAAAAAAGGAGTTCTTGAGAAGTATAACGTTGAGCTGATAGGAGCAAATGCTAAAGCTATAGAAAAAGCTGAAAGTAGAGAACTTTTTAGAAAAGCGATGGAAAACATAGGATTAAAAATACCAAAGAGTTTCATAATCACTTCTTTAAACGAAATAGAAAAGGCAGCCAAAGAACTTGGTTTTCCTATTATAGTCAGACCAAGTTTTACGTTAGGCGGAACAGGAGGAGGGGTAGCCTATAACATAGAAGAGCTAAGAGAAATCACAGAAAAAGGTTTAGAGATGTCTCTTATTCATCAAGTAATGTTAGAGGAATCGGTTCTTGGATGGAAAGAATTTGAGCTTGAGGTGATGAGAGACTTTAAAGATAATGTGGTCATCATTTGTTCTATAGAAAACTTTGACCCTATGGGAGTTCATACTGGAGATTCTATTACTGTAGCCCCTGCACAGACTTTATCCGATGTAGAATATCAGAAGATGAGAACGGCTGCACAGGCTATCATCAGAGAGATAGGGGTAGAAACTGGAGGGTCAAACATTCAGTTTGCGGTTAACCCTAAGAATGGAGAGATGGTTGTAATAGAGATGAATCCCAGGGTTTCCAGGTCTTCGGCTTTGGCAAGTAAAGCTACAGGCTATCCTATAGCCAAAATTGCCGCCAAACTGGCTGTAGGTTATACCTTAGACGAGTTACCTAATGACATCACTAAAGAGACAAAAGCAGCCTTTGAACCTACGATCGACTACGTGGTGGTCAAGATACCTAGGTTTACCTTTGAAAAATTTCCAGAATCTCCAGACGAGCTTACTACTTCTATGCGTTCTGTTGGTGAGACGATGGCCATAGGTAGAACTTTCAAAGAGGCTTTACAAAAGGCTATAGCAGGGCTTGAGATAGGAAGGTTTGGATTTGGGGCTGATGGAAAATCTCCCTCAGACAACGGCGTTATACTTCCGAAAGAAATCATCAAGGAAAAGTTAATCAAACCTAACAGTCAAAGATTGTTTTACATAAGAGAGGCCTTTAAGTCAGGTTTTAGCATAGAAGAAGTCTATCAGCTTACCTGGATAGATCCATGGTTTTTATATCATTTAAAAGAAATTTTTGACAAAAGTGAAGAAATAAAAGGCAGAACTTTAGAAAGGTTAACCGCAGAGGAGATAAGGGAACTCAAACAAATGGGATTTACTGATTACCAAATCGGATTTCTTACCAATACTGATCCTAAAAAGGTAAGAGAATACAAAAAATCTTTAGGGATAAAGCCTACATTTAAACTTATAGATACCTGTGCAGCTGAGTTTGAAGCCTATACCCCTTATTTTTATTCTACATATGAAGTTGAAAATGAAAACCGGGTTACAAAAAATAGAAAAGTTCTGATCATAGGTGGAGGGCCTAACAGGATAGGACAGGGTATAGAATTTGATTACTGTTGTGTTCACGCCTCTTTAGCTTTAAGAGAAAAAGGTATCGAAGCTATCATGGTCAATTCGAACCCTGAAACAGTTTCTACTGACTATGACATTTCAACCAGGTTGTATTTTGAGCCTTTAACCTTAGAACATATCCTTAACATCTATGAAGAAGAAAATCCAGACGGAGTAATAGTTCAGTTTGGAGGGCAAACCCCTCTTAACCTTGCGGTACCGCTTTACCAGGCAGGAGTAAAGATACTGGGTACATCTCCTGAAAACATAGACAGAGCAGAAAACAGAGAGAAATTTGAACAGCTTCTTGGAAAGTTAAATCTTAGAAGACCTAAAGCAGGTACTGCTTATAGCGAAGAAGAAGCTATCAAAGTGGCTAATCAAATCGGTTATCCCTTGCTTGTCCGTCCTTCCTATGTGTTAGGTGGAAGGGCGATGAGAATAGTCTATTCTGAAGAAGAGTTAAAAGAGTTTATAGCTACAGCTGTTAAGGTAAACCCAGAACATCCGATTTTAATCGATAAGTTTTTAGAAGATGCTATAGAAATCGATGTCGATGCTATTTCCGACGGAGAAATGGTGGTAGTAGCAGGTATCATGGAGCACATAGAAGAAGCAGGTATTCATTCTGGCGATTCTGCTTGTATATTACCTCCTCTTCATATCCCACCTAAACTTTTAAACGAAATCAAAGAAGCTACAAAAATGCTTGCTAAAGAATTAGAGGTAAAAGGTTTGATAAACATTCAATTTGCTATCAAAGAAGACGAAATCTATGTTTTAGAAGTTAATCCGAGGGCTTCAAGAACGGTACCCTTTGTGTCTAAGGCTATTGGGGTACCTTTGGCAAAACTTGCTACTTGGATTATGTTGGGCTATTCACTAAAGGAAATAGGGTTTACGAAAGAAGTGGTGCCTTCTTATTACTGTGTAAAAGAAGTGGTTTTTCCTTTTAAAAGATTCCCTAAGGTAGACGTAATCCTTGGCCCTGAAATGAAGTCTACAGGAGAAGTTATGGGAATAGATTGGGATCCAGCTTTAGCTTATGCCAAAGCACAGCTTGCTGCAGGGATGAAGCTTCCTACCTCTGGTACGGTGTTTGTTTCGGTGAAAGATGAAGACAAACCTTTTACGATACCAATAGCTAAAACTTTACAAGAATTAGGTTTTAACTTGATAGGTACAGAGGGGACCTGTAAATTTCTTTCCTCTTTTGGAATACAAATAAAAGAAGTACCCAAGATTTCAGATCTAAAAAGACCTAACATCTTAGACCTTATTAAAAATAAAGAAATAGTGCTTGCGATTAATACAGCCAAAGGTAAGGAAAGCAAAGAAGATGCCTATCTTATCAGAAGGTATACGATGGAATTAGACATTCCTTATGCTACTACTTTGTCTTGTGCCAGGGCTATGGTGGAAAGCATTAAACGGCTAACGATGAAATCTTTCTCTTTTTCTTCTTTACAAAAATATTATAGCTATCTTGATTATAGTTTTTATAAAAGATAAAGGATTTCTCCAGTTGAAACCTCGATAAGACCTTCTTCAGAATTTAGGATTAAACTCCCATAAGGAGTAATTTCAGTTACTTGAGCTATAAGATAATCATCCAGGTCTATGTTATATCCGTAGCCTACACACCTTCCTAAGGTATCTGTAAATTGCTTGAAATCCTCTATTACCAGATTAGTTACGGGCTCTTCCTCCCGGATTTTTTGTTCAAACCATCTTAAAAAACCAAAATAATATCTTAGCCAATAGACTAAAACTTCTAACAATTCTAAAATAGAGACTTTTTTCTTTAGTAAATTGCCAAAACTTTCCGAGGGTATACCTTTAGGAAGAGGGTTGTTTACGTTTATACCTAATCCTATAATATACCATTCATTATACCTTTCTATCAAAACTCCACCCAGTTTTTTTCCGTTTATATGAAGGTCGTTTATCCATTTAACCTTAGCTTGAGCAATCCCAAAATGTTTAGCACACCTTACCATGGCAAGACCAGGTATTAGAGATATCAAAGAGACATGTTCTTCGAAAAACTCATCGTACAAGCTTAAGGATAACCAGAGTCCTCCTTTTTCAGCAAACCATTTTCTGTTAAACCTACCTTTAGCCTCAAGAAGCATGTCTGCTCGTATAATCCTTCCGTTGGCTGTACGAGGATATAGTTTTATAAACTTTTTAGCTGTTTCCATAGCTCGAGGAAGGATAGGAAAATGCCAGATTTCTTGGCCTATTTCTGGAAAAAAATTAGAAAAATCAAGATTAAAAGAAGGATTTAAATAGGCCACTCTTCTTTTATACGGGAAACTATCTTTTCTAAGTAAGGGAGTTGTTCTTCAGGACAAAGCCCAATTAAAGGTTGTTCCCTTTCAACCAGTTGAAAAGGTTTAAAATAGATATTGTAAATTAAGAAAACACCATCTTCTTTAAAAAGAATAGGGGTCTCACGCTTCATAAAGGTCATGATCAAGAGCTCATCTCCTTTTTTTATCCTTACTTTATGAAGTCCTTCTTTTTCTATCTTAGCTGCTAATCCAGGACTTAATACATACTTTGCCGTTTCAGGAGCTTTTACAAGGTAAAGGGCAGAAAGTAAAATTTCAGAAATTATCTCCTGTTGAGAAAGTGGATGTTTAATCTCAAGTATCGTTTCCTCAGCCTCAACAAACCTACCTAAAAGGTCTGTCCTTAAGTTTTGTACCCATCCATTTATATGAGCTCTTATAGTCTTTAAATTTTTTTCCCTTTCTAAAACAAAAAGAGGGGTACCTGGTTTTTCTAACCACTTACCAGAAGGACCTTTTACCTCATCTCCTTCTTTTACCAAAAATTCTCTTATATAGCCGGTGTGTATGGTATTTACTTTGAAAATTTTATAGGGATTGGCTTTAAACTTTTGGAGAATAACGTTAAGGTGTTCGTACTCGATCTTCATGGTTTATTACCTACCACCTGTAGTATAGATTTTTGCCTCCCATCGTAAGTAAAGCGGTAAAAAGCTTTTTCCTCAGTTCTCTTCTGTCCCAAATACCCTGGATATGCCCTCTTTTTAATGCGTTTTCTGCACTATGATAATCTGGAGGAACGTCTTGTCCTGTGGTTTCTCTTATCACTCGAGGCCCTGCAAATCCTAAACGAGTAGATTTTAAAGCGAACTGATAAGGTGCTGCTCCTAAAAAGCTGGCTACAGGTCCAGCATAGGAGTTGTTATCATAAACAACGATGTAAAGCCCTCCTTCATCTACGTAATCCTTTACTGCCATGGTGCATCTTGGCATTTGTACCACTCCAAGGGTTCCTTCATGTATCCTTATACCTCCGGTAGTATGCACCAAAGCTAAAAATGGACGTCTGGTAAGTTTAGCTAATTCTATCGCTCTTATAAACTTTTCACCTTCTGCTACCCCAACTGTACCTTGTCTAAATTCAGCTATCAACATTATCGCTATCAAAGAGATACCACCAATTTTGGCCTCAAAGGATATAAGACCAGAATTTAGTCCTGTTTTTTTTCTTGCTGCTTTTAGTTTTTCCGCATATCCTTCAAACTCTAATGGATTAGTTGAAGCAATCTCATCGTTAAAGGTGCGGATACTGTTTCTATCAAAAATGTTGTTAAGATACCATTTATACTCTAAAGGAAAATGATATCCACAGTTAGGACAAACCCCACAAAACTCTCCGTAAAGGTCTGGGACCCAGAGGTCAGGACAACCATATTTTTCAGCTTGAGGGCAAGTAATCGTTTTGTCTTCTAAACCTAAAGGACTTATGTAGGTTGGAATGTCATCATCTTGTAAAGAAGGGGTTAAAAGCTTAGGCCCGGTTTTTTTTCCTACGATTAGATTATATACCGTTTTTATAGGGTCAGAAACAGGTTTTAAAAGCAAGGTAGATTCACTGGTAAGTTCGTTTAAAAACTTTTTAAACGTTTTCTGACCTTGTTTTAAAATTTTGTAGTTTATTTCGTTTTTAAACTTTACGCTTAAGTTATGTCCTAAGTCAAAGAAAGATTTGAAAAGAGTCTTATTTTCATGTATGGCCCATTGGGTCATTTTTCTGTATTTTTTATATCGATTTTCTATTAGGATTTCTATCTCATCTTCGTCTAAATCCCAGTTTACATAATACTTAAAATTTTCTGTTTCTTGTTTAGAGGCAGCATATTTTCTTAAAAATTTAATACTTCTTGTTTGAAGGATAACTTCGTCTGTCGCTCTTATCAATTCAATCTTTAATCTTTTAAAAAATTCATAGTCCTTTCTTCTGGCTCCAAGTAATGGTTCTGGAACGATTCTATCTATGTTTCCAAACTTAAGGTTATCTTTTGCGGTAAGCTTAAGAGCTTTTGCACATTTTTCTACTAGTTCTCTTGGAGGACGCCCATCACTTATTTTTGCCTCTATCGCAGCAGCTCCTTCTGGGCTTATGACAGAGTAGTAGCCTTTTTCAGCCATCAACCTCATGTCTGCAAGACCGATAGCTTCAGCTCCTCCAGAACCTCCTTCGGAAATAAAGGATATGGTGGGTACTCTTAGTTTTGCCATATAGTAAAGATTTTTGGCAATCTGTTGAGCAGCTCCTGGATAATCCTCGATAGGATAGGCACCAGGAGTAAAGATAAAGAAATGAATGGGAATCCCTTCTGTTTCCGCCATTTTCATATAACGCAAGGCCTTTTCATTACCCCAGGGTTTGGCACTACCTCCTTCTCTAAACTCCTCTCCGTGTCCTTTTTCGTGGCCTATTACCATTACCTGATGAAAGAAAATTTCGTCTCCTACTTTTCTTACAAGCATAGCCTTAGCACATACTATAGCAGGATCTATATTTATTTCTCCTTCCCCTCCAAGTTCCATATAGGAGTCATAAACGTTTTCTAAAATATCCTGCAAAGTAAACCTTTGAGGATGCCTGGTTATCTTTACTATTTCATAAGGGGTAAGAGTTTTTTCTCCTTGCTCTAAAAGGATATCAAGCTGTTCTTTGGTTTTTTTTACAAAATCTTCTAAATAGGATGGTTCGTATTGATAAAAATTATCATAAACCTCAGAAATTTTATTTATCAGTGAGTTTATCCCAAAAAAGTCTTCTCCTTTGATGTCCCTGATGTAAGTAGCTGTTTCTAAAAGGTTCTTTAAGGTTTTATATAGTTCTATCTGCATAGGCCTTAAGCCTCGAGAAATTTATAAAGAAATTCTGTTTTTTCTTTTAAAAAAGAAATGTTGGTTTTTAACTCTTTTCCGTCAGAGGTAATCCCTTGTATGATTATTTGGTCTAAGAGGGTTAAACCTCTTTTTTTGGTTTCCTCAAAGGTTTCTCCGTAGACGATAGCTAAAGCAAGGTTTGGGTCAAACTGAGTAGGAATGGCGTAGGGTTTATCTTGAGGTACATGGGTTCTCATCGTAAGCCAAGGCAATTCTGGCCAGCTAATTTGGGTTATAGTTCCACTTAAAGGAATAAAACCTTTTTTTGTGTCTTCTGCGATCAAACGGTATTCTATACTTGTTCCTTTAAACTCGATGTCCTTTTGAGAATATCCTAATTTTTCTCCAAAAGCTACCCTTATCTGTTCCTTTATAAGGTTAACCTGTTTATTTTCGATAAAAGAGATCTTAGCAGAAATTTCGTTTTCAACTTGGATCCTGGTATTAACCTCCATTAAATAGAACTTACCATCGGGAGTAACCAACCATTCCCAGGTTCCTACGCTATCATAGTTAAAGGCTTTAGCAAGTTTTATAGAATAATTAATGATTTCTTCTTCTACTTTTTTTGGGTCAAAACTGTAGGTTTCTTGATAGGAAAATCCTGGGGCTATTTCGATCCTTTTTTGTTTATAAGGGCTTTGAATGGTACAGTTTCTGGTTCCAAAGTGTACATATTCCCCATGTTTACTTCCTAAAAGCTGAACTTCTAAATGTTGAAAAACTGGGATCTTTCCTTCTATGATAACTCCTTCGTCTCCAAACAGTCTCTTGGCATAAGCCCTGATTTTTCTAAAAGTAGGCCTAAGTTCTTCCAAACTTTTAACCTCTTCGATTCCCATTCCTCCGCCACCAGCCACGGCCTTTACCAGAAGGGAAGGTTTTTGAACCCCTAAGGAACCGAGTTCTTCTAAAAGTTCTTCCTCTTTAAGCTCAGCCTCGATTTCATTGTAGACAGGCTCTGTTGTCCCTGGAATAACAGGGATACCAAGGTCTTTCGCAAGTTTTTTCATAAAAAGTTTATTCCCTAAGTCCCTTATCGCCTCCCAGGAAGGCCCGATAAAAATCAAAGGTCTTGACCTTTTTACTACCCTTCTTGCAAAACGAAAGTTTTCTGAAAGAAATCCATATCCTGGATGAACAGCCGTACATCCAGACTCGTCTGCTACAGCCAAAAGGTCGTTCATATCGCGATAATCACAGATACGATATTTTTCTTTGGCATATCTTACATGTAAAGACTCTTCATCTTCTTTAGTATAAACTACAACATAATCAACCCCTAAATCTTCACAAGCTTCCATTATACGTAAGGCAATCTCTCCTCTGTTAGCAATCAAAATCTTTTCTTTCATAAACAATACCTATTTATTAAAAAGATTTTTTAACAAAAAGCAACTCTCTCTTTCAGGACCAAGGGATAAAAGGGCTATAGGAACTTCAAGATACTCTTCTATGTATTTAATGTAATTTTTGACTGCTTCTGGAAGTACATCAAAATCCTTAAATTGACTAATGTCTTCTTCCCATCCAGAGAGTTCTTGATATATAGGTTCCACTTTTTTAAGTTTTTCAAGGTCTGATGGAAAAAAATCTATGGTTTGACCTTCATATTTATACCCTACACAGAGTTTTATGCTTTTGAGCCCAGACAATACGTCAAGCTTAGTAATAGCTAAGTTAGTAATACCGTTTAGTCTTACCGCAGTTTTTACCATCACCAAGTCTAACCATCCACACCTTCTTGGTCTACCGGTGGTGGCCCCGTATTCTACCCCCCTTTCTCTTAAAAGCTCTCCTAATTCATCATGCAGTTCAGTAGGAAAAGGTCCTTCTCCTACTCGAGTGGTGTAAGCTTTGACTATTCCTAAAACTGAGTTGATCTCTGTAGGACCTAAACCACTTCCGCAGCAGGCGTTTCCTGCTACAGTATTAGAAGAGGTCACATAAGGGTAGGTACCATGGTCTATGTCTAAAAAAGTTCCTTGAGCTCCTTCAAAAAGTATATTTTTGCCAGCTTTCTGGGCATTCCATAACAGTTGAGAAACATCTGTAAGATATGGTTTTAAATATTCTCCAAAAGCCAAATATTTTTCGTAAATTTCTTCAAACCTTAAAGGATCTGCGTTTAAATAACTTAACATAAAGTTTTTTTCCTCTAAAACTTTTTTTAGCTTTTCTTTGAAGGTTTCAGGATACGTAAGGTCTATCAACCTAAAACCTTTTCTCGCTACTTTATCTTCATAACAAGGGCCTATTCCTCTACAGGTAGTCCCTATTTTATTTTGAGCAGCTTTGGCTTCTCTTGCTATGTCCAATGCCTTATGATAAGGCATGATGGTTTGAGCTTTTTCACTTATTACAAGTTTCTTAGGAGAAAGGTCTAAACCTTCCTTTTTTAACTTTTCTATTTCGTTTATCAAAACCTCTGGGTCAACAACCACTCCATTTCCGATAACACAAACCGTATTGGGTCTGAAAATCCCAGAAGGGATAAGATGAAGTATATGTTTTTTTTGATTGATAACTAAAGTATGTCCTGCGTTGTTTCCTCCTTGAAATCTAACCACAAAATCTGCTTGCTCAGTAAGAACATCAACCACCTTTCCCTTACCTTCATCCCCCCATTGCGTACCAACCACAACCAAGGTGGGCATCCTTAACCTCCTGTAAAGTTTCCCAAAAATTAGATTATAACATAAAAAGTTTTAATGTAAATCCTCTCACTTGTCCCCTAATTTGCCGATAAAAATTTCCTTTCATGTTTTTCCCATTTTCCAATCTGTCTAAACGATTTATAATATCACCCATTAGGTGAAAATTCCCTAAACCTAAGAGGATTTCGTTATGCCTCAAAACTCTCTTAACTTCAAAATACTTAGAACTAACGAAAACCTAACCTCTCGTTCAGGGCTTGCTTTTGTTGATGCCTTTACCTGGTTCAAACAGAGTTTACACCGCCTGGCAATATACAAGCAGAAAAAAAGACAGCCAAGATGACTTGCAAGAGATTTCGTGAATATAGACCCATGATTACGGCATTTAAAGAGATACCTTTGATAGTCTATCATGAGTTTAAGGAAGGCAATAGGCATGACGGACATGTAAGGGCGATATAAGCAGCTTTTGAGGTTTTGCCTGAGGGCAAGAGGATAGTGCATCCATCGCTTGATTCTGAGTATTACAGTTCTTCGGTGCTAAATTATTTGATGAAAAGAGGGGTAACATTTTGTATAGTAGCAGATTTAGACAGAGCGGTAAGGAAGGCGATAAAGAGGATAAGGGAATGGAGGCCATACAGGGATAGAGATGGGATAAAGACAGAAAGGGAGATAGGGGAGACGGTACATGTGATGAACAAAAGGGAGGGAGCGTTTAGGCTTGTGGTGTTGAGGCAGAAGAAAAAGCAGCTGGATTTATTTAGTGATGAGGAGTATTTTTTGAGATGTCCCCATCTTGAGACACCTTTTATGTCACTACTCCTCTGAAACATGCCACACCTCCATTGGTGCCCTATATTCAAGAGCTGAATGAGGACGCTGCTTGTTGTAGTTCTCCACCCACTTCTTCACTATTTCCCGAACTTCTTCAAGGCTCACAAATTTCTACCTATCAAGCAATTCCTCCCTCATGCTCCGATGAAAACTCTCTATATGCCCATGTGAAAAGGTTGCCCCGGCGGTATCACTTCTTCCTCAATCCTCCACTTCTTAATCACCCTGCTAAACTCCTTCTCCCTAAACTCAAGCCCATCATCCCGCCTAAAAATCCTCGGTGACCCATAAATCTCACAAAGCCTGTCCAAATACTCAGCAACTGTTCTCCCAGTCAGTGAATAATCAACCAGCGGCTCAAAGGCTCTTCGACTAAAAACATCTATCACGTTAAACAACCTGACTACCCTCCCAGAAACTAATCTA
>NZ_AUIT01000020.1 GCF_000423845.1 Thermodesulfobacterium hveragerdense DSM 12571
ATGAGAAGAAGTATCCAGCTTATATAAAGGGACTTTTGAAAAAGAAGGAGCATTATTTTGTTTATAAGAAATATCCTGAGGGGGTGAGGAGGTATATATACACGACGAATGTGGTTGAGAATATAAATAGCAGGATAGAGCTGATAAGGGTAAATACAGGGGGATATTTTCAATCAATCAAGACAGCAGAGGTTGCGATATACATAACAGTAAGTCGGATTCAGAAAACGAGATGGCAAAAACCACTTCCTTTAATTAAGTCTGCTTTATACGAATTGAGGCAAATGTTTGTAAAGAGATTTTATAAGGAGACACAATTCTCTTGACAAGTGTCTCTTTCTCAGAAAGTTTATAAGCCTTAATCACCTTAGGATGTTTACTCAGGTATTCTATCATAACGATATATTTAGAAAAAAAACCCTCTATGTAATTGGCTAACACATGTGTTCTTTGCTTAAGAAAAACATCTCCCTTAGAAAATTCGTACTTATAAAATACAGGACTGCTAAGTAGAATAAAAGTTAACATAATAAAAAAACTCAATCCCAAACTAAAATAAAAAATTTGCCTCTGTAAGCCTTTCATAAAATCCTCTATTTATAATATCGGATTTTTGTGAAGTAATATTAAACAAGAACTGATTAGCTTTTGAAATAACACTTAATTCAAACAAAAATCCTCAACTAATTACAACCTTTTTCGATAAGACAGGCCTCTCCTTTACCCTCTTTATCTCCCACTTTGGGAGGTAAGAAAGGTAAAGAAGAAGGCTTTTGAAGAGATGTGGCGTTTTCTGTAGAGGATTTTTCTGTAGAAACCTTTTCTGTAGAGACTACTTTTTCCTTTGTAACAGGCTCTTTTTTATCTTGAGGTTTTTCTGTAGAGGCATTAACGGTGAAATCTTTTTCCTTCAAGTTTTTAGAAAATTCTCTCCCCTGAGAGAGCTCCAACATCGGATAATTTTCTTTTAGCCAGTTGAGGATGGTATTTTTACCTACCAAAACCAAAAGGGAGTTATCTTCTCTATAAAGAAGGGTAGGGACTTCTCGAATTCCTGCTATCCTCATCAAGGCATAAACCTTAGATACCTCATAAAACCTTACAGGTATTTTGTTATTAATAACATACTCTTCAACCACCTTACAGTTAGGACAATTTTGTTGATAGACCACCACAGGATAATCTAAGAAGATGGGCTTAAGGCTTATATTAACCAAAAAAACTGCTGTAAAAAGAGCTAAAAACCCTGAAAAACCTAAGAACCCCCAGCTAAATGCTTTCTGAGAAAATACGTCTAACACAAAGGCTAAAAAAATGGTCAAGGCTACCACCAAACAAAACTGACAATATTCCTGAAGAAAAAAAGCCTGAAAACCGATGAAATACCCTTCCACAACCAAACAAAGACCTAAGATAAAGAGTCTTAACCTTTTTAGGGCATAAGATTTTATCTTTAAATCAAGAAGGGTTAACCCTAACACCACAGCAAACACCAAAACCCCTAAGTAGTTGAGAATCCCTAATCTATCGAAAAGATGTATCATTAAACAGGCGTCCGTTTTACATAAAGAACTGTTTTTAAATTGCAGATAAACTTCATATAAATTAAGAACAAAACCAAAAAAAACTACAACTAGCAAAAGATATTGGTTAAAAAAAGTAGACTGAGAGTAACCTTTTCTTTCTTCTATGATCAGCCTCATTCTTTAGCCTTCCCCTCCCCTGATTTTAAGGAGTTTGAAGGCATGTTCAAAGACCTTTATAGCACAGTAGGGGCCACACATCGTACAAGCTTGACTTTTAGAAACCCCTCCTTCGAGCCTATACCGCCTTGCCTTTTCCTGGTCTATAGAAAGGGAAATCTGTTTTTCCCAGTCAAGCTCAGCCCTGGCCTTAGCCATAGCCAAATCCCATTCCCATGCACCTTTTATTCCCTTAGCCAGGTCTGCTACATGAGCAGCGATTTTTGAGGCTATCAAACCTTCTTTTACATCCTCTAACGTAGGAAGCCTTAGATGTTCTGCAGGGGTAAGATAACAAAGAAAGTCAGCCCCATAATAAGCAGCCAGTGCCCCTCCTATAGCTCCTACCAAATGGTCATAACCTGGGGCTATGTCTGTGGGAAGAGGGCCAAGCACATAGAAAGGAGCACCATGACAAAGCCTTTTTTGTAGTTTTATGTTGGTCTCTATCTGGTCTAAAGGTACATGTCCAGGACCTTCTATCATTACCTGAACACCCTTTTCCCAGGCCCTTAGAGTTAACTCTCCCAAAATCATCAACTCATGGATTTGAGCTCCATCTGTAGCGTCTGCAATACAACCAGGTCTTAACCCGTCTCCTAAAGACAGGGTAATGTCATATTCAAAGGCTATTTCAAGAAGTTTATCAAAATGCTCATAAAAGGGATTCTCCTTTTGGTTGTAAACCATCCATTCTACTAAAAAAGAGCCTCCTCTGGATACCACTCCAAGCACCCTAGGCTTAATTTTTAACCTCTCTATACCCGCCTTGGTAAGACCACAATGAATGGTCATAAAATCTACACCATCTTCTGCCTGTTTTTCTATCACCTTAAACATCTCATCAACCGTCATCTCAACAATCGACTTATGATGCTTTTCTACCGCTTCTATCGCCGCCTGATAGATAGGAACTGTACCTAAAGGAATAGGACAATTAGCTCTGATAACCTTTCTTATCTCGTCTAAATCTCCTCCTGTAGAAAGGTCCATCACAGTATCCGCACCATACTTTAAAGCTATCTCAAGTTTTTTTAACTCTTCTTCTACATAAGGCCTATCCTTAGAAGTACCGATGTTTACGTTTACCTTAGTTCTAAGTCCTTTACCTATAGCACAGGGTCTTTCTATCTTAGACTTTTTATTTTTACACACAACTATCTCACCCCTAAGAATACCTTCTTTGAGAAATTCTTCACTAACCCCTTCCACCTGTGCACAAATTTTAACTTCTTTCGGAATTATACCTTTACTAATCAAGGTTTTAATCGTCATAACTTTAAAAGGCCTCCTTGTTTTTTACAGAAATTTTAACATAAAATCTTTTTTGATGACAAAATAAAAGAAAATTTTCACAAATCCAGAAACTATTCATAGACTTCTAACACGATCTTATCTTTTCCATGAGTCTCAAGAAGGTATACAGACACATATTCGTTATACTGGATGTTTTTTATGGTAAGGGCTTTGTAAGTTGGCTCTATAGGGAATTCTCTACCTCCGCGGTCTACCAAAACAGCAAGTTCTATTTTCTTTGGTCTACCTATGTCTATCAACGCATCCATCGCTGCTCTGATGGTTCTTCCGGTATAGATCACATCATCTACCAGGATAACGATCTTATCCTCGATTGAAAAGGGAATCTCTGTTTTTTTTACCTCAGGATAGTTGGTAATCCTGGTCCAATCGTCTCGGTAAAGGGTTATATCTAAATAACCTACAGGAAGTTCTATGTTGGTCTTTTCTAAGATAATATTTTTCAACCTGTTTGCTAAAGGGGCTCCCCCTGTCTGAATACCGATAAGAACTACTTTTTCTAAATAAGGTTGCTTTTTTATGATTTGGTCAGCAAGCTTTTCGACAAGTTTTTGAATTTTCTTAGGCCCTGCTATTACTTTTTTAATTTTTTGAGATAAAATGGCAGTATTCATAAGATTTAAAATAACTCTTATTATCTATTTTGCAAGAGGTAAGAGATGGTAAGCGAAATAACCTATAGGGTAATCTATGGGGACACAGACAGTGGAAAGGTTATGTATTATGGCAACTATCTAAGGGTGATGGAAATAGCAAGAACAGAGTTTATCAGAAATAACGCAGGTATTAGTTATAAAGAGATAGAAGAAAAATACAAACTTTTACTTCCTGTAGTAGAAGTATATGTTAGGTATAAACATCCTGCTTTTTATGACGACCTTTTGGTGGTGGCAACCAAGATCAAAGAGCTAAAACCACACAAAATTATCTTTGAATACACCTTTAAAAGGCAAAACCTATTAGTAGCTGAAGGTTATACAGTTCATGTTCCCATCAACCATCAGGGTAAGCTTATAAAATTTCCAGAAGAGCTTTTCAACCTGCTTAAAAATTTAGTATAAAAAACTGTAAAGAGGGGGCAAGGTTTCAGATGAAGATGAACATAGGTATAGTGGGATTGCCTAACGTAGGGAAGTCTACCATTTTTAATGCCTTGGCTCAAACAGCAAAAGCTGAGGTTGCTAACTATCCTTTTTGCACCATAGACCCTAACGTGGGGATAGTTAATGTGCCTGACCCAAGGCTATATGAGATAGCTCGGTTAGAAAAAAGCAAAAAAATCACCCCTGCTACCATAGAGTTTGTAGATATAGCAGGGCTGGTAAAAGGAGCCTCAAAAGGGGAAGGACTTGGCAACCAGTTTTTGTCTCATATAAGACAAGTTTCTGCTATAGCTCATGTGGTCAGATGTTTCGAAGACCCTGACATCGTACATGTAGAGGGTTCTATAGACCCTGTAAGAGACGCAGAAATCATAGAGTTAGAGCTTATCCTTGCAGACTTGCAAACCATAGAAAGACGGTTAGAAAAAACTGCGAAGCTTGCCAAAAACGACCCCAAAGCTAAGGCTGAGCTTGAAACCTTAGAAAAGGCTAAAACCCTCTTAGAAAACTTTAAAATTTTAAGGCCTAACCTAAACCTTTTTTCTCCGGAAGAAAAAACCTTTTTAGAAAAGGTGCTCTGTCTTTTAACGGTTAAACCTTTGATGTACATCGCTAACGTCTCAGAAGATTTTCTCCCAGAAGGAGAAGGAAACAGTTATGTAGCTAAGCTAAGAGAAAAGGCCCAAAAAGAAGGAACTCCTTTGATAGTCATCTGTGGGAAGATAGAACAAGAGCTCGTCGAACTTACCGAAGAAGAAAAAAAAGAATTTTTAGAGGCCTTAGGTCTAAACGAACCAGGGCTTCACAAACTAATAAGAGCAGGTTATAAACTTTTAAACCTTATCACCTTTTTTACTACCGGACCTAAGGAAACCAAAGCCTGGACTATAATTAAAGGTACGCGAGCTAAAGATGCTGCCGGAGAAATTCACTCTGACATAGAAAGAGGGTTTATCGCGGCTGAAGTCATTAACTATACAAAATACATAGAAATAGGTTCCTTCCAGAAAGCCAAAGAGTTAGGAGCTGTTAGACTCGAAGGAAAGGACTATATCATAGAAGACGGAGACATAATATACTTTCGTTTTAATGTTTAATTTCAACTTTTTAAATTTAATATATCATTTATTTTTAACTTGATTTTTATTGTTTTGTGGTTATTTTGTAAAAAAATGTGATTATCATGTGATGTTAACAGAACTTTTTGAAAGGTTTACTCCTTATGAATGGATAGTTTCTAATCAAAAAGGGGGGTATGCGTTAGGTTCTGCCTTTTTAGCTAATCTGAGAAAGTATCATGGACTTCTGATCGCAGGTTATGAAAAAGGAAAAAGAATTCATCTGGTTAGTTCAGCTGAAGAACAGGTCTTTTTCCCTTCTGGACTAAGTTATTTTCTTGATACCAACTTTTACCGAGATACCCTTTTTCCAGAGGGATTCAAGCTAATAAAAGCCTTTTTCTTTAGACCTTTCCCTCAATTTTATTTTTTCTGTCCAGAGAGTAAAGACTTTTTCTTGAAAAAAGAGATCAAAATGCATCCTCTTAAAAATCTGGTAGTTATCTCTTATGAAAACATAAGCTCCTATCCTTTTCGAATAGTAATAAGACCTAAGTTTAGTTTTAGAGACCATCACAGGGTTACCAACAAAATCGAATGGGAAAGAGAGTTTGTAGAGGTAGACGATAACCCAGGTATGGTAGTAAAAGGACCGTTCTCTCTTTTTGTCTATCTTTCTAACGGTAGTTTAACCAGAGAAGACCTTTTCTATTATCAAGTGTTTTATCCTATAGAAGAAATCAGAGGTTATGAGGCTACTGAAGACCTTTATGCCCCTTTTAAGATAGAAGCAGAACTAAAAACTAAAGAAAGTTTTAAAATCGTGTTTTCTGATGAACCTATAAAGGATTTTGAAATGATTTTGACAGAGGTTGAAAGAAGATACCAAGGACTACCTGTCCTCATCCCTAACAAAAAAGAGTCTTTTTCGCGAAACGAATACCTAAGAATTTTAGAAAAAATGGTGGAAGATTTTCTGCTTGAAGAGGACATAATCGCCGGATTTCCTTGGTTTTATTGCTGGGGAAGAGACACCTTCATAGGTCTTCCTGCGGTTTTTTATTTAAAAGGAGGTAAAGAGAAGGCTTTAAAGATTTTAAAAAACTATGCCAAAAGAATGGTTAACGGGCTTATACCAAACGTGATAGGAGACGAACAGGAAACCAACTATAATTCAGTGGATGCATCTCTGTGGTTTGGGTTAAGGATTTTTCAGTTTTTAGAAACCTTTCCTGAGGTTTTAAACTCCTCTGAAGGAGAAACATTGCTTTTAACCGTAAAAGGAGTGATTAAAAACTTCTGCACCAACCCGGATCTTCCGTTTTTACTGGACCATAAGGACGGATTCATCGAAATCTTACCTCAAACAAATAAGGCCTTAACCTGGATGGATGTGGTCTTAGACGGAGTACCTATAACCCCTCGATATGGGAAACCCATAGAAATACAGGGGTTGTGGTATAATCTCTTAAAGTTCGCAGAAAAATACTTAGAAAAGTCTTTTTTAGAAAATTTTAGGGTCTCAGCCCTGATCAGCTTACAGGAAAAAAATTTTATTAAATTTTTTGATGGTAACGCCTGGGCAGACAGGTTGTTTAACGATGAACCTGTTTTTGAAATCAGACCTAACTATATTATCGCCCTTTCTTTGCCTTTTGATATTACAGACAGGCCGTCCCTTCTTAAAGGAGTTGAACTGGCTAAAAAAGAACTAGTGAGTCCTTTTGGGTTAAGGAGCCTCTCACCCAAAGATCCTTCATTCAGGAAAAAATACTTTGGTACTCAAAGGATGAGAGACCTTGCCTACCATAACGGGACAGTATGGGTATGGCTCATCTATCCTTATGCTGAAGTGTTAAAAAAGGCTTATAAGGAAGAAAGAGAAAAGCTCAAAAGAGAGCTTGAAGGGTTGGTGAGAGTTTTTAGAGAAGGAATATGTAGAGGCAAAATGGGGAGTGTTCCTGAGTTGTATGATGGAGAAAATCCTAAATATCCTAAAGGTGCCCATGCTCAATTTTGGTCTGTAGCAGCTGTTTTTTTGGTAGAACAGATGATAGAGGAGCTTAAAGTTTAGCTTTAAAGTTTAACAAGGAGCCTAAACATGAAAGTTTTGATGTTAACCTGGGAATATCCCCCGTTTATAGTAGGTGGACTTGGGATGGCATGTTATGGACTTTTTAAAGCTTTAGCTGAAAAAGGGTTAAAAATCTATATGATTCTCCCTACCAAAGAGCAGGTCTTTTTTGAAATTTCTTCTGGCTGGGAGGCAGACTTTCCTGTAGCTAAAAGCCAACAGAAAAAACAGCTCAAGCCTTTGCCCTTAAAATTTTATCAAGTAGGTTATTTAGCCCCTGAAGGGGCTTACTTAGATAACTTAAGACTGTTTTCTTATCAGCCTGAAAACACCACAGACTTTTTAGAAAAGAAAAAGCTTTTAACTACGATTTCTGAGGAAGTTTTAAAAAGGATAGAAAACTTACTTAATAAAGGAAACCACTCATTATCCAGGGTTCAAAGATACCTGCAAAACGTGTTAGAGGTTGCCAAACATTTAGAGTTTGACTTGATCCATGCTCATGATTGGATGACCTATCCTGCAGGGCTCTTTCTTAAACACCTTATCCAAAAACCTCTGGTTGCTCATGTACATGCTACGGAGTTTGACAGAGCGATCGGGTACGGACATCCTGTAGTCCATGAGATAGAATACCTGGGATTAAATCTGGCAGACCAAGTAATCGCGGTTTCTAAATACACAGCCCAGGTGATAAAAGACCATTACAAAGTACCTGAAGAAAAGATTCAGGTGTTATACAATGCTTTTACCGTTCTTACCAACGAACCTAAAAAAGTAAAAAAATTCAAAAGTCCTGTGATCTTGTTCTTAGGAAGATTAACCCCTCAGAAGGGTCCCAAGATTTTCTTAGAAATAGCAAAAAAAATCCTTAGGCAATATCCTAAGAAAGTAAGGTTTTTGATTGCTGGTGCAGGAGAAATGGAAAGAGAACTTATGTTTGAAGCCGCAAGCGAAGGTTTTGGCACCCAGGTTTTGTTTACCGGTTTCCTTACCAGACAGGAGGTAGAAGAAGCCTTAAGTTTAGCAGACATAGTGGTTATGCCCTCGGTTTCTGAGCCCTTTGGGATCGTAGCCTTAGAAGCCATGTATTTTGGCTGTGCCCTTATCATCTCTAAACAATCAGGGGCTTCAGAAATCTTAAAAAACGCTTATAAAGTCGATTTTTGGGATGTTGATAAAATAATAAACATTATCGTAGACCTCTTAAACCATCCAGAAAAACTAAAAAACCTTCAACAAAAAGCCAAAGAAGAAGTTAAAAAGATTACCTGGGATATAAGAGCCGAAGAACTAATAAAAATCTATAAAGAACTTTTCGCAAACTAAACATGCTTTATATTGTCTTTTACTTTCAGGTGCATCAGCCCTTTAGGGTCAAAAATTTTAATGTTTTAAAAACAAAATCAACAGTCGAGTATTTTGACAATAGCCTTAATGCAGCCATCTTTAACAAAGTAGCAGAAAAGTGTTACCTTCCTGCTAACGCACTTTTTAAAGAACTGATAGAGAGGTCTGACGGAAGGTTTAAGGTTTCTTATAGTCTTACTGGAACATTCATAGAGCAGGCTAAAAGGTTTCGACCAGAAGTTTTACATTCCTTTTTAGATTTGGTTAAAACCGGAGGGGTAGAGCTTCTTAACGAAACTTACTATCATTCTCTTAGCAGTATCTTTGATTTAGACGAATTTATAGAGGAGATAGAAGAACACGCGGAGATCATCAAAAAAGAATTTGGGATGCTACCTACTACCTTTCGTAATACTGAATTGATCTATTTTGACAAAATTTCAGACTTACTTTTTGCTACCATGCCTCAGATAAAAACCATCCTTATAGAAGGGGCTGACAAGATTTTAAAAGGAGAATCTCCTCTTTATCCCAGGGTCTCTGCCAACCATGCCCATCTTTTGCTACTTAAACATTATAAACTTTCAGATGACATTGCCTTTAGATTTAGTGATAGAAGTTGGGATGGATATCCCCTTACCCCTCAAAGGTATTTGTCTTGGATAAAAGACTTGAGGCTAATAGAAAAAACAGGAAAAAATCTCTATTTGAACCTTTTTATGGATTATGAAACCTTTGGAGAGCATCAATGGGCTGAGACAGGAATTTTTGAATTTACAAAAGGGTTGGTGCTTTTAGCCTTAAAGGAAAAAGATCTACAGTTTCTATGGCCTTCTGAGGTCAAAGATACCTTAAACTATACTCCTGCCCCTATCTCTGTTCCTAACCCAACTTCCTGGGCAGACACCGAAAGGGACCTTTCTGCCTGGCTTTCTAACCCTCTTCAATGGAATGCCATAAAGACTTGTTATGAGTTAATCAAAAAAGCCAAAGAGCAGAAACGGTATGATCTTCTCTCTATCCTTAAAAAACTTTCTACTTCAGACCATTTTTACTATATGTGTATCAAATATTTTCAAGACGGAGATGTACATAAATATTTTTCCCCATACTCTTCTCCAGAAGAAATTTATCGGTATTATATGAATATATTAGCAGAAATAGAAACCAATTTAGAGGGATAAAAATGCCTTTCAAAAAATTTTTTGTTTATCCTTCTATACCGAAGGAACTTGACAAACTTTTAAAAATTTCTAAAAATCTCTGGTTTTCTTGGAATTATGACGTTCTTTCTTTTTTTTATAAAATAGACCGAGACCTTTTTAGACAGGTTGAACACAATCCCTTTAAACTTATCTACTACCTTCCTAACATAAGGTTAAAAGCATTGGCTAAAGACCAGACCTTTCTTATGGATTTAGAGGACCTCTGGGAAGCATTTCAAGAATATAAAGAATATGTCCATCCAGAAGTCAAAAAACATCGTATAGAGTCTGAAGACAAAATAGTTTATTTCTGTACCGAGTTTGGGCTTCATCCTACTTTGCCTTTTTATGCAGGAGGATTAGGGGTTTTAGCCGGGGATTTTTTGATGTCTGCTTCAGACTTAGGGCTTCCAGTGATAGGAATAGGGCTTGCGTATCAACATGGTTACTTAAAACAAACTATAGACTCTAAGGAAAAAACACAGACTGAAAATCCAGAACAATTAGACCTGTTTTTAAACTTCTTAGAGGAGTTAAAAAATCCAGATGGAACCTCTATGGTATTATCGATAAGCCTTATGGGGGTAGAGGCTAAGCTTAGAATATTCAAGTTAGAAGTAGGAAAAATATCTTGTTACTTTTTAGACACCACCCATCCTGAAAATCCTGCGGAAATAAGAGAAATACTTAGGTATCTCTACCCAGGAGATATAGAGAAAAGAATACAACAGGAGATCATTCTTGGTCTCGGAGGATATAAACTACTGAAAGCATTAAACCTTAATCCCAAGATATATCATCTTAACGAAGGTCATTCTGCGTTTGTCCTTTTAGCAAGATTAAAGGATTTGTTGTCTCAGGGATTTTCCTTAGATGAAGCCATCATGCTTATCAAAGAGACTACTGTTTTTACTACTCATACACCGGTTATCGCAGGTAATGAGCATTTTCCCAAAGAGTTAATCAAAAAATATCTCTGGGAAGAGTTAGAAGAATTGGTTGAACTAACCAAAAATGAAAACATTATTCTGGAATTTTATAAACAAGGCACCCTAAAGGAAAATCCTGAAATTTTTTGGCTACCTGCTTTAGCCATCAACTATTCCTCTAACGTAAACGCTGTTTCTAAGCTTCATCAAAAAACCACCAAAAAGATGTGGCATCCCCTTTTTCCCGAACTACCAGAGGAAGAAGTTCCTATAGACTATGTCACCAACGGTGTTCACTGGAGATGGTTAAGCGAACCTTTCTATCAAGTTTTAAAAAAATATCTTGGAGCAAATTTTATCTATATGTCTCCTGAAGATTCAACCTGGGAGGAAATACTAAAAATCCCAGACGAAGAAATATGGGAAGCCCATAAAAAAAACAAGTACAGACTTTTAAACCTTATCAAAAGCCGATTAGAGGAGGAATCTCTTAAGCTAAACCTCTCAGAAGAAAAACAAAACTATCAACCACCTAAGGCCCAGGACCTTATCGTAGGGTGTGCTCGAAGGATGACTGCTTATAAGCGGAATTCTCTCATCCTATACCATAAAGAACAGATACTGAAACTTCTAAAGGAAAAAAACATTGTGCTGGTGTTTGCAGGTAAAGCCCATCCTAAGGATGTAGAAGGTAAAAACATAATCCATGAGATTTTGGAGTTTAGAGAGACTTACCAGCTTTACAACAAGATCATTTTTTTAGAAAACTATAACCTTCATTTAGCCAGATATCTTATTTGGGGATCAGATGTTTGGTTAAATACCCCTTTAAGGCCTATGGAGGCTTGCGGGACCTCAGGGATGAAGGCTGCGATGAACGGGGTTTTAAACTTAAGCGTTCTTGATGGATGGTGGCCGGAAGGATACAACAGGCTTAACGGTTGGGCTATAATCCCTAAGGAAGGATTGCCACTTTATAACCATTACGAAGCTCATCAAATGTATACTATTTTGGAAAAGGAAATCTATCCTCTCTTTACAGAAAGAGACGAGGATGGGATTCCAAGAGATTGGGTAAAGATGATGAAACAAAGCATGTACATAGCTTGTAAACAGTTTTCTACCAACCGTATGCTCCTTGAATACATAGATAAATTTTATTCACCTATCATAGAAAGACTAAAACATCTTTCTCAAAAAGATTTTTCTCTTCTTAAGGCTTTAGCAGAAGAAAAAAAGATTTTGACTGAAAATTGGGAAAACATAAAGTTTATAGAAGTAAAAGAAAATTTAGAAAAAACCTTCCTACAGGATGGCCAAGAAGTAAGTGTATCTGCTAAAGTGTTTTTAGGTAACCTAACCCCTGAGTTAGTAGAAGTACAGTTGGTAATCATAGAAGAAATAGCCTGTGTATGCAATTCTGTGGTAGAAGAAGATAGAGAAAGGTATGTAAGAAGCTTTCCCCTTAAGCTGGTAGAAATTAAAGAAGGGGTTGGGGTTTATCAAAGATCCCTGCCTCTTTATGGACCTGGACTTAAAGCCTATAACTTTAGGGTGGTTCCTAAAAACTTCTATCTTAGAAAATATTATCCCAACTTAGTTAAGTGGACTTTTTGAGTTTTATGCTTATAATTTTATTTTAAATAGCCTTTTAAGGAGGGTTTATGGAAACCCTATTGTATCTCTTGATGCTTTTTGTGGGTGTTTTGGTAGGAATAGCTGTTTATATCTTTTTCAAGGTTAACCAAACTTTAGACCGTTTAAACCTAAGGTTAGAAGAACTATCTCCAGTTTTAAAAAATCTTAAAGAAACCACTGAAAAAACCTCGGAGACCTTAGACACAGCTAAACAAACTATCTCTAACCTAAACGAACTTATAACCGGGCTTAAAATCATACCCAACATCCTCAAGGAATTAGGAGAAAGTATTAAAGATTTCGAGACCTTTTTGAAAAACCAGACAGAGATTGTTACAGATGAAGTAAAAGAAATTTCCAATAAGTTAAAAATTAACTTAGAAATTGCAAAAAACAACTTAGACAACATAAAAGAGGTGACCTTTCAGGTAAAAGAGGTAACAGAAAAGGTTAGCCATAGTTTAAACCCTATGGTTAACTCTCTTGCTGAGTTTAGTCAAACCTCTAAGCTCGTTTTAGACCAGATAAACCACCAGATTAAAAAGGTCTATGTAGAGGGCAGTTCTCTAATCTATGGAGCTAAAGAGCTAATACAACAGATAAAAAAGATAATTCCTCTTCCTAATTTAAAAAAATAAAACCCTTAGGGTTAATATTTAAAAATTTTACAAAAAGGAGGTGGATTATGGAAGGGAAAAAAACTACGGTTTTATTAGCTTTTCTTGGTGGAGTGGTAGTAGGAGGGATTGCAGCCCTTCTTTTGGCACCAGCCAGTGGTTCTGAGGTTAGGAAAAAGATAAAGGAAGAGGTGGACGAAGCCTTAGATAAAGTTAAAACTGAAGCTGAAGCCTTAAAATCCAAGGCAGAGGAAATCACTTCCAAAGCTAAAGAAATCATCGAAAGTAAAAAAGAAGAGCTTAAAGAAGCCATAGAAAAAAGCAAAGAAACCTTAAAAGAAAAAAAAGAAGAATTAGCCTCTAAACTCTTAAAAAAAGAAGAGGTTTAAAAGACTTTTTTACCAATTAAACTTAGACTTTAAAATTTTTAGATAATTTTTCTCTGGCAAAGTAAGAATTCTAAGGGGGGTTGGGGCTTTTTTAAAACGAACAGGTTGATCTTCCTGTACTACTAAGTTAATCTGTCCGTCGATGAGAAGATGAACCTCTTCGTTCTCCCCTTTCCCTTTTTTGTTTAAGATTACCACGGTTTCAAAGTTATCTGGAATAACAAAGGGACGTAGGTTTATTTTAAAAGCACAGATCGGTGTGCAGACGAAAACTTTTGCCTCTGGATGGATAACAGGGCCTCCGGCTGAAAGGTTATAAGCGGTAGATCCGGTTGGGGTAGAGATGATCAACCCATCACCAGGGATGGTAGTAAGATGATAGCCCTCAACCTGCAGGCTCAAATATATCACCTTACCCAAAGGACCTTTCATGATAGCCCCTTCGTTTAGAGCAACAAAGGTCTGATTCTGATAGGTAATCTCAAGAAGCGTTCTTTTTTGAATTTTAGCCTCTCCTTCTTTGATTAGCCTTAAAAGATATGGTAATTCTTCTAAAGAAACCTCGGTTAAAAAACCAAAATTTCCCAGATTAACCCCTATTAAAGGAAGGTCGTAAGTATAGGCAAAGGGCACAGCCCTTAGGAAGGTGCCATCACCTCCTAACACCAAGATAGCATCAAAGGTTAGGACCTCTTCTTTAGAAAGTTCTGAGATTTTCTCTAAAGGAAGCAGAAAAAACTCTTTTGAGTTAATCTTCTCAAAGATTTGCGGAAGTTTTTGCAGGTCTTTTAGTAGATAAAAAAATTTGGACATGATATAATTTTATTCTTAAACCTTGAGAAAAGCAATAACCTTGATTAAGGTTTATAAACCTCAAAAAAACTTAAAAAACCCTTAGAAACCCAATCAAACAAAATTTTTCCTTAACCTCTTGACATTTTTTAAAGATTTTTTATTATAGTGTTTAAACTTAAATAGGTTATTCTTGTCTTTTTAATCGGGACGTAGCGCAGCTTGGAAGCGCACCCGCTTGGGGTGTGGGGGGTCGGCGGTTCAAATCCGCCCGTCCCGATTTTTTTATTGAGATACTGAAAACCAAAAAACCGGGCACCTTGCCTGGGAGGAGGTGAAATATGAGTACAGTTCAAACCGTTTGTCAGGTTGAAAGGTTAAATACCTGCCCTACCCAGCAAGGTGCACTTAAACGATGTGTATGGTCCTATCATATCATCGCTGAGTTTTGGGGCTCCCCTTTTGAACTTTTGGCTGAAGCTCCGGTGGTAGAACAAGCTCTAAAAGAAGCCCTAGCTACCAACGGTGCGTTAAAAGAGGTTTCTGCGGTAAGTTATCAGTTTCAGCCCTTTGGGGTTTCTGCTCAGGTTAATTTAGGTTGTTCTCATATCTATATCCACACCTGGCCAGAAAGGGGATATTCTGCCTTAGACATCTTAGCAGAAAACAAAGAAAAAGCCCATAAGATCTTAGCTAAGCTTCAGCGTAATCTTCGTCCCCAAAACGTCTATATCGCTGAGTTTGCAAGAGGACTTTCTCAGGATACTTTATCAGAGGGAGGAGAAACTTGACTGGAAGTTTTTGGTGGCGAGAAAAAATCTTTAAAGATTTCGGCCATTCCTACAAAGTTGAATTAGTTTTTGAAGAAAGTGGTTTACAACAGATACAGATCTTTAAAAACCCCTCATGGGGGTATTTTTTTGTTTTAGATGGAATCGTTCAATTTACAGAGAAAGACGAGTTTATATACCATGAGACCATAACCCACCTTCCTATAAGCCTTCTCCCCACCCCCCCTGAAGAGGTTATAATAGTTGGAGGTGGGGACGGAGGGGTTTTAAGAGAACTTCAAAAGATCCCTACTATAAAAAAGATCATTCAGTTTGAAATAGATACCTTGGTGTTTGACTTATGCCAAAAATACTTTTTTAAAATTTCTGGAAATTACACCGACCCAAGGGTCAACTTAGTGATCAAAGACGGCTATTTAGGGCTAAAAGAAAGTCCGTCAGAAGGTTTTGATTTGGTAATCGTTGATTGTACTGACCCAGTAGGCCCTGCTAAAACCTTGTATACTGTTGAGTTTTATCAAGAGGCTTCAAGGGTGCTTAAAACTCACGGGGTTTTTATCCAGCAGGCAAGTCTGCCGATCTATTTCCCTCACATCATAAAAGAAGCCTATCCTAAAATTTCTCAAGTTTTTCCCTATATAAAGATAGTGCGTTGCTATGTTCCTTGCTACGGAGAAGAAATCGCCTTTTTCTTGGCTACAAAAGAGCCAAAAGCCTGGTTTAACCCTAAACAACCATTTTCTGGCAAGTATTATCATCCTGGGTTAAATCCCTATTATTTTTCTTTACCCCAGACCTGGTTAGGACTTCTAAAATAAAGGGCCCTTTAGTTTGAAAATCACCGGAGGCTATTTAAAAGGGCAAAAGCTTTTTCTTCCTCCACCTAAGGACTTAAGCATTCGCCCTTTAAGAAGTAGGATCAGGAAGTCTCTTTTTGACCTTTTAGGACAAAACCTTTCTGGGTCTAAAGTGTTAGATCTGTTTTCAGGGACAGGAGCTCTTGGAATAGAAGCCCTTTCAAGGGCGGCAGACTTGGTTTTTTTTGTAGACTTTAGCGACTTAAGTCTTTCTCTGATTCGCAAAAACTTAGAAAAACTTAAACTCACAGAAAAGGCCTTAGTTTTAAAACTTAAACTACCAGAAGGTCTATCTAAGCTTAGCCAAGCCTATCCTAAGATTAAGTTTGACTTAATCTTTATTACCCCACCTTATAAAACGGGGCTGAGCCTTAAAACCCTTAAGGCATTACCTACAGAAATTTTAGACCAAGAAGCTATAATAATGGTAGAAGAAGCTACAGGAATATCCCTGCCAGAAAAAACCGACCAATTTGTCTTGATTAAAGTCAAAACCTACGGAGAAACCACTCTGTATTTTTATCAGCCTGTTATTCCAAACACAAAGGAGGACTCTTAGGGCCTGGAATCTGAGTGCCTCGAAAATTCAAAATACTTCTTATCCGATAGCAGGTCTTATTAACGTCTGATAGTTTTTCAAAAAACTCTTCTTTTCTCACATAAAAACTCTCAACCTTAGGGCCAGAAATTTTTTCTATCTCATAAGAGATTGGGTAATCGATAGAAAGGCCTTCTATGTCTTTTTCTGGTTTTTTCCAAGTTAAACGCACCGCCTTTTCTGGTAAAACCTGAAAAGAGATGTTCTCAGGGAAAAGAGGAGGGTTATGCCAGTATAAATATCCAGGAAACTCAAACCAATCAGTCCTAACTAAAAAATCTTTTTTTATCTTAATCCTGTATTTATATCTATGACGATGTTTAACCTGATAGTCGTGATACACGTATAAATTCCCTGCAGAATGAAGTTTAGGAGAAAGTTTAATTTCATAAATTTTAGATTTAGCCTTAGGAGAATCTAAAGGTATCTCTTCTTTTTCTATGATAAGAGAACTAATTTTTATCAAAGGATAGCCTCCCTTAGTCTCTGTAGGAAGATAAACTATCAGGTCAAACCCTGCTTCTGTAGGTTTTACCTCAAAAGAAAACTCTTTAGGAATACTTTTAGAGGGAGGTAAAGGAGGATTTTTCTTTCCGCAGCCAGCTAAAAAAAATACCAAAAAGATAAAACCAACCCAAAGATATATTCTCATGTTTGCTCCTTTTATAAAAACTTTATTTTTGCTATACGATAGGCATGACATTGAAAGTTTACAGCTACCGGAAGGCTGGCAATATGACAAGGATAAGTCTCTATATGAACAGCTAAGGCGGTAGTTTTACCTTTTAAACCTAAAGGGCCGATCATAAGTGAATTTATCTCAGATAGGAGCTCCTTTTCAAGTTTTGCTATCTCTTCTTCAGGATGAGAAGTCCCAAAGGGTCTAAAAAGTGCTTTTTTGGCTAAAAGGGCTGCTTTTTCAAAGGTACCTCCTATCCCCACCCCTACGGTTACAGGAGGACAAGGATTAGGACCGGCTTTTTTTACAATTTCTACTACAGATCTTTTTATCCCCTCTATACCTGCTGAAGGAGGTAACATGGCAAGGGCACTCATGTTTTCGCTGCCACATCCTTTAGGAAGGAGGTCTATTTCCAAAACCTTACCTGGTACTAATTCATAATGGATTACTGCCGGGGTATTGGTTCCGGTGTTTTTTCTGGTAAGCACTTCACATACCGAAGCCCTAAGCAATCCTTCTTTGTATGCTAAAAAAAGCCCTTCGTTGATAGCCTTTTCTAAATTTTTTATACACACCTCCTCTCCGATTTTAACCCAAACAACCGGAATACCTGTGTCTTGGCAGATAGGAAGATTTTCTTTTCTAGCGATTTCTGCGTTTTCTAGCAACACCTCTAACACCGCTTTAGCCAAAGGTTCGGTCTCTTCGTCTAAGGCTTTGGTTAAAGCTTCTAAAACCTCTTGGGGGAGGCTTTTGCAAGCTCTTATGTAAACCTCTTTTACCTGATTGACTATCTCTTGGTAGCTAATCTCTTCACTCATAAATCCACCCCTTAACCCTATCTAACACATAAAGGCTTTCAGAAACCCTTTCTCGTAGGGTTGGGCTTTTTTCTATCTCAGTTTTAATCTCAAACAAATGATAAGCTAATTCTTCGGAGGTTCCACAAAATATAATAAGGTTGTGTCCACTTGCCAAACTTAAGATAATCCTTTCAGAAAGTTCCCACTTTCCTAAGGCTCCCATGTTTAAATCATCGGTGATAATACAGCCTTTAAAATCAAGATGATCCCTTAATAACTTTATTGCTTTTAAAGAAAAGGTAGCTGGTAAAACATCTAAACTTTTTACTATCAGGTGGGTAGTCATAAAAAAAGGAACCTCCTTTTCAGCAAAAAACCGGAAAACTTCAAGGGAAGAAGAATTAATTTTCTCCTTTTCAGGGAGGTCTTTATGAGGGTCTATGGTAACCTCATCTAACCCTGGAAAATGTTTAACACAGCAGAAACACCCCTGTTTTTTATGTTCTGAAATGAAAATCTCTCCTAAAAATTGAACCAGCTTAGGGTCGTTTCCCAAGGTACGAGACCTTAAAAACTCTGGAGCCTCCTCTTCTGCTAAATCTACCACAGGAGCAAGGTTAAGGTTAAGCCCTTTTTCAACCACTGCTTTCGCAAGACTTTGAGCCCATTTTTTTACCAACGATAAATCTTTGTTTTTTTGATAGTTTAGACTGATCTCCAGCGGAGAAGGGAATTCTCCAGGTATACGACAAACCCTCCCCCCTTCTTGGTCTACAGCTAAAAAGTTAAAACCATCTACCGAAGCTTTTAATCTATTTAAATACTCTGAAAAATCTTCCTGAAAATGTTCTTTGAAAAAAATAAAATTGGTAAACTGTAGGTCTCGATAAACTTCCTTTTCTTCAGCAGAAAGGCTACCTGGTTTTACTAAAAAAACCTGACCTATGGTTTTAAACATGGCAATTTTTTAACCTAAATAATCCTGAAAAATTTTTATAACCCTTTCTATGTCTTCGAGGGTAGTATATCTACCTATGGAAAACCGGATGGTGCCTTGAGCTATTTCTTCAGGAACTTTTAAAGCGATCAAAGTATTTGAACCTTTACGGTCATGGCAGGCAGATCCGGTAGAAGCACACACCTCTGGGAGATCTGCTAAAATTTTACTCCCTATCTTACCTACGAAAGAAACAGTTAAGGTATTGGGAAGAGTTCTCTCAGGAATCCCGTAGCGATAAATTTTTGGATAAACCTCTTTAAGCCCCTCATAAAGGGTCTCTCTTAAGAAAACAAGTCTTTCTGCCTCAAAACTTACGTCTTTTTTAGCTATCTCTGCTGCTTTTGCCAGAGCAGCTATAAGACCTACCGGTTCTGTCCCAGGTCTTATCCCTTTTTCTTGTCCTCCCCCTAAAAAGAGAGGAGATAGAGAAACTCCCTTTTTTATAAACAAACCTCCTATTCCCTTAGGTGTATACATCTTGTGACCTGCAAAGGATAGAAGATCACACCCTATTTTTTTAACATCTACCGATATCTTACCTACAGCTTGACAGGCATCGGTATGAAATATTATTTCCCTTTCTTGACAAATCTTAGCAATTTCTTCAACCGGTTGGATGGTACCTATCTCATTGTTGGCTAACATCACGGAAACTAAAAAGGTATTTTTCTTAATTCTTTTTTGAACTTCTTCAGGGTCTATATAACCTTGGGGATTCACAGGCAAAAAATCTACCTCAAATCCCATCTCTAATAGCCTTACTGCTGGGTTTAACACCGAAGGATGCTCAAAGGAACTCACCAAAATATGACCCTTTCCTTTTGCAAGGGCTACTCCTAACAAAGCGAGATGGTTAGACTCTGTTCCTCCTGAGGTAAAAATTATTTCTTCAGAAGTGACATTTAAAAGCCCTGCAACTTCTTCTCTAAATTTTTCAAGGGCTAACTTAACCCTTTTACCTAATACATGAGCAGAACTTGGGTTAGCGAACTCTTCTGAAGAATAGCTGTTAAACGCATCTAAAACTTCTGGCAAAACTGGAGTAGTAGCGTTATAATCTAAATATATCTCTTTTGAGTATTGCATAAAAATTAGTTTAAACTATTTTATAAGGATTACAACCAAAACAAACCTACCCTTGTTCCTTTTGTTTTTAGTAAATAGCAGTTTAAGAGAAAAAATTTAATTTAAGAGGTGAAAAATGCTTTATTTTTTGGAAAATGGGTGTCCTAATTGTAAAGGAATGGTCTCAGACGAAAGGCTTAGCAAAGGAGTCCCTTGTGAAGAATGTCTTCTTGAGGAAACCATACCTTCAAGTCCTTCGATTTTAAAGGTTTGCCAAATTTTAGAGAAAGAAAAAACGTTAAAACAGTTAAAGGTCTTTGGAGAGGTAGAAAAACAGGTTTCTAAGTTTAGCAAGCTTTTTAAAGAAATCATCGGGGCTAAGCCTTCTTCTTTACAGATAAACTGGGCTAAAAGGTTGTTTTTAGGGGAGTCTTTTGCTATCATTGCTCCTACAGGAACTGGAAAATCAACCTTTGGACTTATTAGTGCCCTCATTACTCCCAAAAAAGCCCTTATTATCGTACCCACCAAAATGCTGGTTAATCAGGTGGAAACCAAACTAAACGACTTTATAGATAGAACCTCCTTTTCCTCTTTAAAGAAAAAGAGAATTCTGGCCTACACCGGACAAAAAAAAGAAAAAGAAATCTTAGAAAAACAGAATTTTGATGTGTTTATCTGTACCTCTGCCTTTATGCATAAAAACTTTGAAATCCTTAAATCCTTAGACTTTTCTCTTATCTTTGTTGACGACGTAGATTCTTTTTTAAAAAGCAGCAAAAACGTAGACAACCTGTTTTTGTTGCTGGGATTTTCTGAAGAAGAGATAAAACTGGCTTTAAAAAGAGATAAAACCGAGGAAGACTATTCTGAGCTTTTAAAAATCAAAAAACAACATCGAGGCACTCAAAAACAGCTCATCATCTCCTCTGCTACGTTAAAACCAAGAACCAACCGAGTCCTTCTTTTCCAAAACTTACTTGGGTTTGAAATAACACGTTTTGTTTCCACCCTAAGAAAGGTAATCGACACCTATATTGACGTAGGAGAACCAAAAGATATACAAAGACTTTCTGAAGAAGCGGTAAAATTGGTAAAGGCTTTAGGTAAAGGAGGGCTTTTTTTTGTAGAAGATTCTTATGGAAGGACTTACGTAAAGAAGTTTACAGAACAGCTTAGAGAAAACGGTGTAAAAGCGATTTCTTATTTAGAAGTCAGCGAGGAAGTCCTTTTAACTAAGCTAAAACAAGGAGAGGTAGAGGTTGCGGTAGGGTTATGTCATCTTGGCAACCCCCTGGTCAGAGGATTGGATTTACCTGAGATTTTGAGATACGCCATCTTTTTAGGGGTACCTAAGCACGTTTTCCCCCTTACTAAAAACGAAGAAAGTTTTTCCCTTTCTATTGCCCCTCAATTTTTGTACAGTTTGCTTTTATCTCTTATGCCTCTTTTTAAAGACGAAGAACGGATAACTGCCTTATCCCATGTAAACTACCTTAGAAGATTTTTAACCCTAAGAGAAGAAGACCTCCCTAAGTATGAAGGGTTACACAAAAAGATATTATCGATCAAAGAGTTTATAGAAGAACGGCTTAAGAACCCTGAATTTATAGAAAAACTTAAAACCAACGAAGAAGTTTTCTTAGAACGGGACGAAAACGGAAATTACCATCTTATCGTAGGAAACGCTTCTTCTTACCTTCAGGCTTCAGGAAGGGTTTCAAGGCTTACTACTAAGGGTCTTATGCCAGGGCTTTCAGTTATCTTGGTAGACAGCTTCAAAGCCTTAAACAGTCTCAAAAAAAGGCTAAGGTTTTATTTAGGGGATGAAGTAGAGTTAACAGAGGTGAATTTTGAAAAAATAATCGAGCTTGATACTCGCATAAAACAAGAAAGAGAAAAGATTTCAGCTGAAAAGATAGATTTTAAAAACTATCTTCTTATCGTAGAATCCCCTCATAAAGCCAAAACCATAGCCAATTTCTTCGGAAAACCTTCGGTTAGACGGTACACCAACCTTTGGGTTTATGAAATACCTATGGAAAACACCCTGCTTTCTGTCTGTGCTTCTTTAGGACATCTTTATAACCTTTCCAGAAAAAAGGGCATATTTGGGGTTTTAAAGGATAACGGAAATTTTTATCCTGTGTTTAACACCATAAAATTAGACAGAGAAAAAGGAGAACAATATGTGGAAGAAGAAGAGATAAAGGATAAAGAAAATATCTTTGACAAAGCTGATATCATAGACGGGCTTAGAATCCTTAGTTTTTGTGCAGATCAAACCTTTATTGCCTCAGACCCTGACTCAGAGGGAGAAAAAATCGCCTATGACCTTTATGTTAACCTAAAACCCTTTCAAAAAAACATAAAAAGGCTTGAGTTTCACGAGGTTACGGCAAGGGCTTTTAAAAAAGCCTTTGAAAACCCCCAAACAATTAACCTTCCTCGGGTTAAAGCCCAGTTAGCAAGAAGGGTGGCAGACCGTTGGGTAGGGTTTTCTCTTTCTCAGGAACTATGGAAAGTTTTTAATAAAAACTATCTTTCAGCTGGCAGGGTACAAACCCCGGTTTTAGGATGGGTGATAGAAAGAGAAAAACTAAGCAAACAACATAAATATCGGATAAACTTTACGATAAATGAGTATC
Organism: Thermodesulfobacterium hveragerdense DSM 12571; assembly: GCF_000423845.1. GTDB lineage: Bacteria > Desulfobacterota > Thermodesulfobacteria > Thermodesulfobacteriales > Thermodesulfobacteriaceae > Thermodesulfobacterium > Thermodesulfobacterium hveragerdense. The sequence goes on from NZ_AUIT01000020.1 coordinate 22,659, forward strand.
CCTTTTTTATCGAGGTAGAAGAAAAAGAAACTGCAGAAAAAATAGAACAGAACCTACCTCAGGCTAAAGTCAGCTTAGAAGGCCAAAAGGAAGAGGAACTTTCTCCACCTCCTCCTTATACCACAGACACCATACTGGAAGAAGCCTATCATTTTTTCAGGTTTTCTACCTCCTATACCATGTCTCTTTTGCAGGAACTCTTTGAACTCGGTTTAATCACTTATCACCGAACAGATTCAACTCGAATTTCAGAGGTAGGACGGTTTCAGGTAGCTAAACCTTATATCTCAGAACATTTTGGAGAAGAGCTATTTTATCCGAGAGAATGGTTTAGTGAAGGAGCCCATGAAGGTATAAGGCCTACCCGTCCTTGGGATGTAGAAGAGCTAAAACTAAGGGTAGCCCACGGGTTAATTTCTTTTAAAAAATATAGGGATAGTTTCAGACTTTACGATCTTATTTTTAGAAGATTCATAGCAAGTCAGATGAGAAAAATTAAGGTCTTTAAAAAGAACCTTAAGCTGGTCCTTCCCTTTTTAACCTGGGAGGAAGAGGTGATAGTAGACATACTATCAAACGGTTATGATTTAGTTTGGACCAAGCCTCATCTTTTCCCCGTTTCTCCTTCTTTTATCATAGATAACATCAAATTGCAAAAAATACCTAAAGCCTTCCTGTTTAATCAGGGATCTTTGATACAGGAGATGAAAAAAAGAGGTTTAGGTAGACCATCTACTTATGCAGAAATCGTTTCTACCCTCCTCAATAAGTATTATGTTTATGAACTGAAAAACGGAGGACTTGTCCCTACAGCTTTAGGAAAACAGGTCTATGAATACCTAAGGTCAAGGTTTGAAACCTATGTATCTGAAGAGTTTACCAGAGACCTTGAAGCCTTTATGGACCTGGTAGAAGAAGGTAAAAAAGATTGGGTAGAAATTTGTTATGCCCTTTTGCCTCTTTTAAAAGAACTAAACATCATTTTGTAAAACTTAAAAATGTTATTAGGTTGTTGTTTTTTCTATTTTTTTAAGTATACTTAAGCTATATATTTTCAGGAGGTTTTTGATGATTTTTAAAAACGTTATCTCTGGTTTTCTGTTAGCCATAACTTTGTATATAGTTTTTTTCCGGAGTTTACTTCCGGAAAATAGTTTAGTTTTCAGTTTAGCTACTTTTGTTTATTTTGTTGCGGCTTTAATCTATTTTATCCACTGGATTTTTAAATGGAATATAGGAGGATTTGTAGGTTCTACCGTTGGTTGGGCTGGACTTTTTTTAAACCTCGCGGCTTTTTTTATTAGATGGTATCAAACTCATCAAGCTGGTTTTGGCTATGTTCCTCTTTCCAACCTTTATGAATCTCTGGTCTTTTTTGGACTATGTATTGCATTGATCTATCTTGTTATGGAGTTTAAATTTCCTTCGAAAGCTTTAGGGAGCATTACTTTTACCTTGACTGCTCTTATCATGGCCTATGCCTCTCTTAAAGCCCCTGCTGAAATCAAACCCCTTCTTCCAGCCTTAAAAAGCAACTGGTTGATAGCCCATGTAATCACTTGTTTTTTGGGGTATGGAGCTTTTGCCGTTACCTTTGGTCTAAGCCTGTTTTATCTCATCGGAGCTAATAAAACTCTATCAGCCTCTTTGCAAGTTTCCTTAGAACATTTTATATATAGACTGATGCTTTTTGGTTTCTTTTGGCTTTCCTTAGGTATTATCACTGGATCTGTTTGGGCGGAGCAAGCTTGGGGAAGTTACTGGAGCTGGGACCCTAAGGAAACCTGGTCTTTTATCACCTGGCTTATCTATGGAGGCGCCATCCATCTTCGTCTAATGAAAGGTTCTAAAGATTGGGGTGGGAAAAAACTTGCCTGGTTAAACATCATCGGATTTGCCTCTGTACTTTTTACCTATTTTGGAGTAAACTTTTTATTATCAGGATTACATAGCTATGCAACTCCAGGCTCATAAAACTGGAGGGGATTAAAGATGTTAGTAAAAAATTGGATGACTGAACATGTGATTACTTTAGAAGAAGAGGAACCTATCACCAGGGCTATCCAACTTTTAAAGCAACATCAAATACGAAGAATACCAATAACCAGAGGAGGCAAACTGTTAGGGATTGTTACCCAAACAGACATAAAAGAAGCCACACCACCTCAATTTGCAGGTGTTGACTTAAAGGAATTATATGACCTCTTCTTAAACCTAAAAGTAAAAGACATCATGACCCCAAACCCTATCACCGTATCTCCAGAGGATACCATAGAAAGAGCTTCTGTCCTTATGCTTGAAAACAAAATCTCTGGACTTCCGGTAGTTAATGAAAACAATTATGTTTTAGGGATTATAACTCAGACAGATATCTTTAAACTTTTTGTTCAACTAACTGGAGCTTACTTCAGTCCTTATCATGTAGCTCTTTATGTAAGCTCACCCTGTCAACTTCCTGAGATTTTAGAAATTTTTAAGAACTTACAAATAACCATCTATACCATCTTTTGCTGGAGAGACGAGTTTTGCATAGATGATATCTGTAAAAAAAGAGTATTTATACGTTTTCAAGCGGTTGAAGAAGCTAAAATAAAGGAAGCTTTAGAAAAACTTGGGGCTAAGTTTGAAATAGCTGAGTTTAAAAAGGATGATATAAGAGATATACCCAAAAAACTGAAAGAAGAAAAGGAACTATTGATTTTCTAAATTTTCTGTATTTTCTTGATTTTGGGTCTCTGTATATAAAAAGAACCCTTGAGGTTTATGACTGGTCCCTTTCATTACGCTTAACCAAACAGGACAGGCAACCTTTCCTCCGGTTTCTCCTCTTTCTAAGGTTTTACCTGCGTCATATCCTACCCAAACCCCACAAGTATATGTAGGTGTAAAACCAACAAACCAGGCATCTTTATATTCCTGAGTAGTACCGGTTTTTCCAGCTACCGGCACACCCAACCCCCTTGCACAAGTTCCTGTTCCATAAAGAACTACTGCCTGTAAAAAGTCATTCATTATAGAGGCAGTATAAGGAGAGATTACCGGTTTAGTTACCACGTCAGTCTTGTAAATAGGAGTTTTTGCAAACAAACTATCTCTCACTTCCTCTATAAACTTCGGCTTTACCATACGACCCAAGTTAGGAAAGATGGTGAAGCTCCTGGTTAGTTCCATCGGGGTTAATTCATAAGAACCCAGGGCTATACTATAATTTAAGTCTTTAGGAATGTTAAGCTCTAACTTTTGAACCATATCATAAATCTTTTCTCTTCCTAACATCAAAGCAAGTCTTACGGAGACAACATTTCTTGACTTGGCTAAGGCATCCCTTAAGCTTATAGGACCTAAATACTGTCCATCATAATTGCCAGGTGACCATTCTTTACCCTGATCTCCTCCAGGAAGGGTTATAGGTTCATCTGGAATTACATCCTCTGGAGAGACTACTCGATCTTCGATAGCCTTAGCCCAGATAAAAGGCTTAAACGCAGACCCAGGCTGTCTTTTAGCTAAGATAGCTCGGTTATAAGGAGATAACGTATAATTTTTCCCTCCAATAAGAATCCTTACTCCACCGTCTTTGTTTTCCATACAAACCACTGCTACCTCTGGGGGCTCTCTGTTAGCGAACATACGACTAACAATATTCATCAAGTTTTCATATGCCTTTTTTTCCCAGTCTAAATCAAGGGTGGTATAGACTATCAGCCCACCCTTATCTAAAACCTCAGATGGGAATAATTTTTTCAGTTCTTCTTTTACCACGTCTAAAAAGTAGGCCGCATAAACAGGAATGTTAACGTTTTTAGGGTTTAAATGGATAGGTTGAGACGAAATAGATTGAGCTTTTTCAGGAGAAATAAAACCTACTTCTGCCATTCTTTTAAGCACATAGTTCCTTCTGGCCAAGGAAAGATTATAGTTCTCAAGGGGGCTATATTTAGAAGGAGCAGCAGGTAATCCAGCCAAAACCGCTGCCTCGTTTAAGTCTAACTCCCAGACATGTTTGTTAAAATAAGTAAGTGCAGCAGCTTCTACTCCATAAGCCCCCTCACCTAAGTAGATATGATTGAGATATATGGTTAGAATCTGATCTTTAGTTAGATGTTTTTCAATTTGCCAGGCTAAAAACATCTCTTTGATTTTTCTTCGAAGGGTCCTTTCAGGAGAAAGAACAAGGGATTTAACCACCTGTTGGGTAATGGTGCTACCACCTTGAACTACCCTACCATGAACGATATTTTTGTAAAGGGCCCTTAACAGACCCAAGAAATCTATCCCTTTATGTTTATAAAAATTAGCATCTTCTGCAGCTAAGAAAGCCTGTATTACATGAGGAGGAATTTTATCTATAGGCACAAAGATACGTCTTACTGGACCAACAAAACCTACCAGATTTCCGTGAACATCATATACCAGATTTGTCTGTTCTGGTTTATAGTTTTTAAGCTTAGAAATACTGGGGAGACTAACCTTAAGATAAATAAAACCAACAGCTAAAAATATAGAGGAAAAAAGAAAGATCGACAAAACCAAGATACCTATCAACTTGAAAAGAGAATTCATAAAAGTTTATTATACCTTGATTTTTTGGTTTTGAAAACTTTTTTAAAGATTTTATTAGGATTATAAATAGGTATAAAAATAAAAAAAATCCCGGGCACCGACCTACTCTCCCAGGGAGGTAACTCCCCAGTACCATCGGCCCTGGAGGGCTTAACTTCCGTGTTCGGAATGGGAACGGGTGTGGCCCCTCCGGTATAGGCACCCGGGAAACCTTAATATTTTAAAACAAGTGAATAGGGTATCCTTTGAAACTTTTAAGCTGGTACTGCAGTCAAGCCGCACGGGCGATTAGTACCAGTAGGCTCCACCCATTGCTGGGCTTCCACCTCTGGCCTATCAACCAGGTAGTCTCCCTGGGCCCTTCAGGGGGTGGGTTGCCCCACCCACGGGAGGCCTAATCTTGGGGTGGGCTTCCCGCTTAGATGCTTTCAGCGGTTATCCCTTCCGCACATGGCTACCCGGCTGTGCTCCTGGTGGAACAACCGGGACACCAGAGGTGCGTCCACCCCGGTCCTCTCGTACTAGGGGCAGATCCCCTCAAGCCTCCTACGCCCGCGGTGGATAGGGACCGAACTGTCTCACGACGTTCTGAACCCAGCTCACGTACCCCTTTAACGGGCGAACAGCCCGACCCTTGGGACCTTCTCCAGCCCCAGGATGGGATGAGCCGACATCGAGGTGCCAAACCGCTCCGTCGATGTGAACTCTTGGGAGCGATCAGCCTGTTATCCCCGGGGTAACTTTTATCCGATGATCGACGGCCCTTCCACTCAGGACCGCCGGGTCACTAGGCCCGGGTTTCCCCCCTGCTCGGCCTATCGGCCTCGCAGTCAAGCCCCCTTATGCCCTTACACTCAACGGTGGATTTCTATACCACCTGAGGGGACCTTTGGGCGCCTCCGTTACTTTTTAGGAGGCGACCGCCCCAGTCAAACTGCCCACCAGGCACTGTCCCTCGGAAGGCTTTCTTCCGCAGGTTAGAACCCTGAGGCAGGAAGGGTGGTATCTCACCGGTGGCTCCACAGGGGCTGGCGCCCCTGCTTCACAGCCTCCCACCTATCCTGCACATCCTACCCCAAGGTTCAATGCCAAGCTGCAGTAAAGCTCCACGGGGTCTTTCCGTCCCACCGCGGGTACTCGGCATCTTCGCCGAGACTACAGTTTCGCTGGGCCCCTGGCCGAGACAGCGCGGCAGTCGTTACGCCATTCATGCAGGTCGGAACTTACCCGACAAGGAATTTCGCTACCTTAGGACCGTTATAGTTACGGCCGCCGTTTACTGGGGCTTAAGGGCAGAGCTTCGCGGAATTAATTTCCGCTAACCCCACCCCTTCACCTTCCAGCACCGGGCAGGCGTCGGGCCCTATACGTCCTCTTACGAGTTAGCAGAGCCCTGTGTTTTTGGTAAACAGTCGCCACCGCCGTTTCCCTGCAACCCGCCTCGGCTTCAACCGCAAGGGTCTACACCTAACGCGGGCACCCCTTCTCCCGAAGTTACGGGGCCAATTTGCCGAGTTCCTTAGCCAGGGTTGCCCCACGCGCCTTGGCAGATTACTGCCCGCCCACCTGTGTCGGTTTGCGGTACGGTCACCAGAGCTTCAACGGCCACGAGGTTATTTCTTGGCAGCGTGGTCCGAGCTCCTTCCCGAGAGCCGTAGCTCTCGGTTACTTACTCCCCCTCACCCTCCGAACCGGGATTTACCTCGGTCCATCATCGGGCTAAAGGTTTGGAGGGCCAACCATACAGCCCCGGAGCCCTTCCCTTCTGCGTCACCCCTTGACCTCCACCCTGGTGGCGGGAGAATATTAACCCCTCTTCCCATCCCCTACGCCTTTCGGCCTCAGGTTAGGGGCCGGCTAACCCTGGGCGGACGACCCTTCCCCAGGAAACCTTGGGCTTACGGCGGGAGGGATTCTCACCCTCCTTATCGCTACTCGTGCCCGGATTCTCTCCTCCAGAACCTCCAGCAGCCCTTACGAGCTACCTTCATCGGCAACTGGAGTGCTCCCCTACCGCTGAAAGGCGCAAAACCTTTCAGCCCGCAGCTTCGGCGCCTGGCTTAAGCCCCGAGTAATTTTCGGCGCACCCCCGCTCGCCCAGTGAGCTATTACGCACTCTTTAAATGATGGCTGCTTCTAAGCCAACATCCTGGGTGTCAAAGCAGAGGCACATCCTTTCCCACTTAGCCAGGACTTAGGGGCCTTAGCTGGCGATCTGGGTTCTTGCCCTCTCGTCCTAGGACGTTAGCGCCCTAAGACTCACTCCCAAGTTACGCTTGCCGGTATTCGGAGTTTGCCTGGGTTTGGTAGGCTGGTAAGCCCCCTAGCCCAAACAGTGCTCTACCCCCGGCAGCGATCACTTGAGGCTGCACCTCAATGCATTTCGGGGAGAACCAGCTATCACGGGACTCGATTAGCTTTTCACTCCTACCCACAGCTCATCCGAGGAGTTTTAACCCTCCACCGGTTCGGGCCTCCAGTGGGGATTAGCCCACCTTCACCCTGGCCATGGGTAGATCGTCCCGATTCGGGTCTGCCGCCAGCGACTGAACGCCCTATTCGGACTCGCTTTCGCTACGGCTCCGCCTCAACGGCTTAGCCTCGCCACTGACGACAACTCCCGGGCTCATTATGCAAAAGGCACGCCGTCAGGAAGGATTACTCCTTCCCTCCGACTGCTTGTAGGCTAGCGGTTTCAGGTTCTATTTCACTCCCCTCCCGGGGTTCTTTTCACCTTTCCCTCACGGTACTAGTGCACTATCGGTGTGCGGGTAGTATTTAGCCTTGGAGGGTGGTCCCCCCTGATTCACACGGGATTCCACGTGTCCCGTGCTACTCGGGATCTACACCCAGGGAGACTACCTCCTTTTCGCCTACGGGGCTTTCACCCTCTATGGCAGGCCATTCCAGGCGCCTTCGGCTAAGAAGGTAGTTTTGTAACTCCCCGAGAGAGTCGTGGCTCTCTCCGGTGTAGTCCCACGACCCCAGACAGGCAACGCCCACGAGCTTTTACACCTGTCTGGTTTAGGCTCCTCCCTTTTCGCTCGCCGCTACTCAGGGAATCTCGGTTGATTTCTTTTCCTCGGGGTACTGAGATGTTTCACTTCCCCCGGTGTCGCCTCCATGAGCTCTTAACCCATGGATGACTGGGTATTACCCCAGCCGGGTTTCCCCATTCGGGCATCTCCGGATCAACGCCTGTTTGCGGCTCCCCGGAGCTTATCGCAGCTTGCCACGCCCTTCATCGCCTCCCGCACCCAAGGCATCCACCGCTAGCCCTTAGTAGCTTGACTACAGGAACCAGCTTAAAGATGCCAAAGGATACCCATATTCACTTGTCAAAGATCTAATCTTTCCACCACTTGTCAGTAAGTGGTGGAGGTGAACGGATTCGAACCGTCGACCTCCGGCTTGCAAAGCCGGCGCTCTCCCAACTGAGCTACACCCCCACGCTTCCTCCTAAACCCATCCTCCAACCAAGAGAATGGGCCTAGGAGGATTCGAACCTCCGACCTCACGCTTATCAGGCGTGCGCTCTAACCTGAGCTGAGCTATAGGCCCGCAATCCGCTCACCAATCTTTTTCAAAGATCTAAAATTTATATAGAATAGCGTCCGCAAGGCACTCCTTAATTCTCCTTAGAAAGGAGGTGATCCACCCCCACCTTCCGGTAGGGGTACCTTGTTACGACTTCACCCCAGTCACCAGCCCCACCGTAGGCGTCCCCCTCCAGACAGAGCCTGGTTAGGGTAACGACTTCGGGTGGAGCCAGCTTCCGTGGTGTGACGGGCGGTGTGTACAAGGCCCGGGAACGCATTCACGGCGGCATGCTGATCCGCCATTACTAGCGATTCCGGCTTCACGGGGTCGAGTTGCAGACCCCGATCCGAACTGAGGAGGGCTTTCTGGGATTAGCTCCCCCTTGCAGGTTCGCAACCCTCTGTACCCCCCATTGTAGCACGTGTGTAGCCCTGGGCATAAGGGCCATGAGGACTTGACGTCATCCCCTCCTTCCTCCGGGTTATCCCCGGCAGTCCCCTTAGAGTGCCCGGCCGAACCGATGGCAACTAAGGGCAGGGGTTGCGCTCGTTGCGGGACTTAACCCAACATCTCACGACACGAGCTGACGACAGCCATGCAGCACCTGTGCTAGAGCGCGTAGAGATAAACCCTACGCTCCCCCAGTGTTTCCACCAGGGTACAACCCTAGCATGTCAAACCCAGGTAAGGTTCTTCGCTTTGCATCGAATTAAACCACGTGCTCCACCGCTTGTGCGGGCCCCCGTCAATTCCTTTGAGTTTCAGCCTTGCGGCCGTACTCCCCAGGCGGGGCGCTTAACGCGTTAGCTACGGCACAGAGGTTTTAACCCCCACACCTAGCGCCCATCGTTTACGGCGTGGACTACCCGGGTATCTAATCCGGTTTGCTCCCCACGCTTTCGTGCCTCAGCGTCAGGATCCGTCCAGCTGGCAGGCTTCCCCACCGGTGTTCCTCCCGATATCTACGGATTTCACCCCTACACCGGGAATTCCGCCAGCCTCTCCGGCCCTCAAGCCAGACAGTATCATAGGCCTTTCCGGAGTTGAGCTCCGGGCTTTAACCTATGACTTGTCCAGCCGCCTACGCACCCTTTACGCCCAGTGATTCCGGGCAACGCTCGCCACCTGCGTATTACCGCGGCTGCTGGCACGCAGTTAGCCGTGGCTTTCTCCTGAAGTACCGTCAGTTCAGATAGGTTGTTCACCTATCTGAAGTTCTTCCTCCAGAACAGGGGTTTACGACCCGAAGGCCTTCTTCCCCCACGCGGCGTCGCTGGGTCAGGCTTTCGCCCATTGCCCAAGATTCCCCCCTGCTGCCTCCCGTAGGAGTCGGGCCCGTGTCTCAGTGCCCGCGTGGCCGACCACCCTCTCAGGCCGGCTACCCGTCGTAGCCTTGGTGAGCCGTTACCTCACCAACTAGCTGATGGGCCGCGAGCCCCTCCTCAGGCAGGAGCTTGCTATGCAGAGGCCCCCTTTCATCACCGAACTTGCGTCCGGTGACTTTATCCGGTATTGTCTACCCTTTCGGATAGTTATCCCAGACCCGAGGACAGGTTACTCACGTGTTACTCACTCGTCTGCCGCGGTACTAGGGCCGAAGCCCTTTCCCGCACGACTTGCATGGGTTAAGCGCGCCGCTAGCGTTCGCCCTGAGCCAGGATCAAACCCTCAGGGAAAATTTATCCTGGCCTACCTGCCAATCAACAGGCTGGCCGCAACCTTCAATGTAATTTAAAAAGGAATTGCGGAGCCCTTGCGAACGCTATTCAATTTTCAAAGAACACTTTTAATAAAAAAATAGAACAACTTTTAAATTTGTCAAGAGCTTTAAAAAAAGAAATTTTCAAAAGACAAAACTTATTATAACATAACCCGTCTTTTTGTCAAGAGGCCTAAGTAACCCTTAAACAACAACTCCTACTCTTAATCTTTAACAAAGAACAACTTAACACAAAAACTAAATTTAACACAGCCCTGTAAATTGTCAAGAGGCTTTTTCAAATTTTATTTTTAATTTTTTCTTATCTATTTTAACAAAGAACAACTTTAAGCTTGATAAAAAGCATACCCTAAATTTTTGGGTTGTCAACCCCTTATTCAAAAAATTTATATTTTTAAATTACATGGCATCAAGATTAGACGACTACACAATTTTTACCTTGTTTTTTAGCTTTATAAAGATTGTTGTCTGCGATGATAAGCATCTCTCTTAAACTGCTTTTAAGCTCAAGTGACCCTCCGATAGAAATGGTATAACTGATGTTTTGACCCTGTAGATTTAAATGAGTTGAGGCAATTTTTTCCCTAAAATACTCTATAAATTCTATAAAAGCTCTTTTGTCTGAATAAAGGAGCAAGACTACGAATTCTTCCCCACCAAACCTGGCTACTATGTCTTCTTCTCTTCTAAAGGTTTCTTTTAGTTTTTCAGCCAAATCTTTTAATACTAAATCTCCTACTTCATGACCGTAAGTATCGTTGATTTGTTTAAAGTTGTCTATGTCTATCAACAAACAAGCCAGGTTTAAGTTTTTTCTTTTGGCTATACTTAGAAATTTAGGGGCTTCTTCCATAAAATATCGTCTGTTATAAAGCCCTGTAAGCGGGTCATGATAGGCTAAAAACTCAAGTTCTTGTATTAACTCTATGAGGTCCAAGGTGTTGTGAACTCTTACCATGAATTCTTCTTGACTAAAAGGTTTTCTCAAAAAATCATTAGCTCCTGCCTTTAGTAAAACAGGTATCATTTTGGTTTTTACTATGCCTGAAACGACGATAATTCCTAACGCACTTTTAGAATAAACCCTCCTAATCTCGTAAAGAAACTCCAAGGTATCTTCTTCAGGAAAATAATAATCAAGTATCAACAGTTTAATTTGAGGGTCTTCCCTAAGTATTTTCTGAGCTTCCCTGAGGCTTGAGGCCTCTACAACCTGAAAAAGCATATTTTTTAAAATGTTTTCGATAATCTTTCTATCAACAGGCATGTCTTCTACCACTAAAACTTTAGTCTGAGAATTTTTAAAAGCCCTTTTTATACTAAGGGTCAATTGTTCGGTAACGTTTGGTGTTCCTTTTACTAAATAGTCTACTACACCTTTATCCAGAATAGCCTCTCTTAAGTTTTCGTCATATGAAGCGGTTAAAACTATCGTAGGGACCTTATTAGACAGCAAAAAATCGATAGCCTCGCGGGAGTAGAATATAAATTGTGTCTTTTAATAAAATATTTTAGAGGCATAATAAAAATTTTTAATATTTTTTAAATTAATGATAACATAAAACC
>NZ_AUIT01000021.1 GCF_000423845.1 Thermodesulfobacterium hveragerdense DSM 12571
AAGAGTTATGAGAAGAAGTATCCAGCTTATATAAAGGGACTTTTGAAAAAGAAGGAGCATTATTTTGTTTATAAGAAATATCCTGAGGGGGTGAGGAGGTATATATACACGACGAATGTGGTTGAGAATATAAATAGCAGGATAGAGCTGATAAGGGTAAATACAGGGGGATATTTTCAATCAATCAAGACAGCAGAGGTTGCGATATACATAACAGTAAGTCGGATTCAGAAAACGAGATGGCAAAAACCACTTCCTTTAATTAAGTCTGCTTTATACGAATTGAGGCAAATGTTTGTAAAGAGATTTTATAAGGAGACACAATTCTCTTGACAAGTGTCAAAGGGTATAACGAACGTCATGAGAGAAAAGATAAATATTTCTATGGAAAGTATCTTTACATAGAAAAAGGGAATCCCTTTGAGGTGTGGAATACCCAAATTTTAGACTATCTTTTAAACTATTCTTATGAGACCTATGGGCATTTACCGTTGGTTTCTGTGGTAAACTGGATACCCCTTGACCCTATAGAACATCCTACAGAAAGCAACATAGAAGATGAAGAATCTTTTTTTATCGGGATAAAACCTAACTTAAAAAAATGTAACGAAAACGAGGACATGGAGGTTTTTGATACCTATAAAATAAAAAGCTCTTTTAACTGTTTTTTTTCTTCATATCACGTTTATCCCTACTATCCAGATTTTATGAACTATGAATTTTTAACAGAAAAAAGACCTTATTTGGCTTACTTAAAGCGTCTCAAAGAACATCATAAAGGTCAAGCCTTGTTAATCGCAGAGTTTGGTATACCTACCAGTAGAGCTTCTGCTCACTGGCAAGTCCATGGTTGGACCCATGGTGGAAAAAATGAGGTTGAACAAGGAAGAATCTTGGTAGAGATGATTAAAGACATTGAAAAGGCAAAATGTGCAGGATATGCGATTTTTAGCTGGGCTGACGAATGGTTTAAAGTAAACTGGCTTTTTATGAAGTATTATCTGCCAAGAGATAGAAAGCCTTTATGGTTTAACCTGCAGGACCCAGAGGAAAACTATGGACTTCTTGAAGTATATCCTGGATATCCTAAAAAGATAGTTTCTTTATCTGGTGAACTTAAAGAATGGGAAGAAGCTTTCATAGCTTATAAAAACCTTAGCCCTCTAAACAAAGAAGGAGAGATAAAATCGATAAGACTTGCCAATGATGAGGGTTTTTTGTACATCCTGGTAGAGGTCTCAACAAAGATCAATTTGAAAGAGACTCAATTTTTTGTCGGGATAGATACTGGACATAAAGAATATGGCGAATTTTCTTTTCCTGCAGGTATCAACCTTATTTCTCCTGTGGGGTTAAAATTTTTGTTGCATATTACCGGAAAAAAAGATTCTAGATTACTTGTAGCCTCGTCTTATAATAAAATGCTTTCCCATGAGAAGTTTTTTTCTCCTAAAGGAGAGGTTTTTCCGCAAAAAAGCCTTGCAGGAAAATGGAACTTGATATTATGTAAGACCAACATGAGAAGGGTTACCAAAGATTTTAAAAAACTTTTTGGTCCAAAGTTTTACAACTTAAGTAGCCTAAGGTTTGGTAGCCTTAAGCCAGAAAATCCAGATTTTGATAGTTTAGCAGATTTCTATGTAAAAGATAATCTAATCGAGATCAGGCTACCTTGGGAGCTCTTAAATTTTTCAGACCCAAGCTCAAGAAAAATGTTTTGGAAGGAAAATGACATCCTTTGGAAGGAGTCTGACGGTATCCGGGTGGTGGTGATAAGTTACAAGCCTAATCCGTTTAAGCCTCCAACAGCTTTAAAAATACTTGATTTCAGGCCTAACCCTTTAGAAAAAGATAAAATTAATACGTATGTTTGGGAAAAATGGGAAGTCCCCTCTTTTCATACTCGTCTAAAAAAGAGTTACTTTATCTTACAAAGGTACTTAAAAAATGAGAAAAATTAGCAGAAGAGAGACGTTAAAATTACTGCTTTTGTCAAGTCTTGGAAGTTTGACCTCAAACTCTTTGGTTTTTTCTTATGAGGAAAAAAAGGCCTTTCAAGAGGAAAGTTTTCCGGTTTTACTTTATCATGAGATAGCCTATGAACCTCTTACATCTTATACCGTTACCCCTGAGGAGTTTTTTTCTCAGATGGAAGTTCTTTACTCATCAGGGTTTGAGACCCTCTTGCCACAGGAATTAGACTCAAGTGTGGCAAAAAAAATAAAAAAGGTTATGCTTACCTTTGACGACGGGAGTTATACCTTTTTAGAATATGCCTATCCGCTTTTAAGAGAGTACAGGTTTAAGGTGGTGATGAATGTTATAGGTAGTAAAGTTGGTAAAGGCTGGTTTATAAGTTGGGATGAATACAGAGAAATCCTTGACGAAGGCCTTCTTGAAATAGGATGTCATAGCTATGATTTTCACTTCCCTAACTGGAGTAAAAAGTTGAGCCTGAAAAAGTTCGAAGAGGATCTTTTAAGGTTTAAAGAAGAGGCTTTTAAACACCTAAAAATAGAGATTACTACCTTTTCGTCTCCTTTTGGAGAAAGGCTAACCTCCGAGCATGTTAAGATTTTGAAAAAGCTTGGGTTTAAACATATCTTTATGTCTGAAGAAGAAACCATAGAGAGAACCTATTATAACCCTGCCTTAAATTTCCAGTTTATCCCAAGGTTTAATTTAAACCATTATTTTAGTTTAGAAGACTTTAAAAACTTGGTTATGAAAGGAGAGAACCTATGAAGCAGTTTGGTGTTTTAATCTTAATTTTAACCTTATGGTTTTTAGGACAAGGATATGGTTTGGCTGAAACCGTGGTTTTAACTCCTCAAGATAAAAACAAGGAACAGTCCTTTCAGCATAAAAAAGCAGGGGATGAGCTGTTTAAAAAAGGAGAGATCAAAAAAGCTTCTAAAGAGTACATAGAGGCTCTTAGGTTGTATAAAGATTATGAGATAGAAGAGCTTATTACTATGGCTACCAGAATTTCTTGGGGAGGAAAACTAAAGGAATCAGAGGGGATTTTAAGAGAGGTTTTGAAAAAAGACACTCAAAATCGTAGGGCAATCCTACAGCTGGCAAGGGTTCTTTCTTGGCAAGGAAGACAGATAGAGGCTTTAAGTATGGTAGATGCTCTGCTAAAAAAAGATCCTGCTGATGAAGAAGCTTTGTTGGTTAAGGCTAATGCTTTGAGGTTTTTGGGAAGGTCTGATAAGGCTTTAGAGCTGTACGATCAAATTCTTGTCAAAAGGGACGATTTTGATGCCAGGTTGGGTAAGGCTTATGCTTATGGTAGTTTAAGGATACCCTCTAAATTAGAGGAAAATTTTAAACTTTTAAAACCGGGGTATCCTTATCAGGAAAAAGACGTAAAAGACCTTGAGTTGTATAAAAAATCTATCTTTAGTCCTGCTGTCTTAACAGGATTTTCTTATTTCCATGATACCGACGAAAATGAAGTTTATACTTATAGGTTAGGGTTTGAAACCTATCTAAAAGACCTTAGGGTGGTTGGTAATTATGTTTATAGGGAGGGTTCAGATGAACTGCGAACCTCTTATTCCGATGAATTAATTTTTGAAGTAGGGAAGAGATTAACCAACCCTCTGTGGGGTTCTGTTTCCTTTGGTGTTTCCCAAGGAGGAAAAGATGAAACTTTTGTGGTGGGAGGGGTTGGGTTAAATCTGTTGGCTGGTAGAGGTAGTGTGGGGTTAAATGTTAATAAAAGTGTCTTGACAGATACTGCAGAACTTATGGAAGATGTGATAAAGGTTTTATCTATAAACTATTTTGTCAATCAGTCGGTTACAGACCGTATTTCTTTATATGCTAATTATAATCACCGTTGGTATTCAGATGAAAATCAGGCAGACTCTATCCAAGCCTCTTTTCGTTATAAGATTAACTTTGGTAATCCTGCAGTAAGCCTTGGATATAGGGTGGTTTATTTAGACTTTAAGAAACAGATGAGAAACGGATATTTTGACCCTGATGATTTTTGGTCAAATCAGTTGTTTTTAACCATTTATTACGAAAACCCCAAAGTTTACGTTTATTTGGAACCCTTTATCGGTCATCAAACCTTTAGGCGTTATGGACTTTGGTCTTATGATAAGGCTTACGGAGGTACAGGTACCTTAGGGATTAAACTTAACGAAAAACTGAACTTGGAAATGTCCATAGAAGGCGGAAACTACGCAGCAGGAACGACCTCTGGATGGAAGTACTACCAAACAGGGTTTTTGCTAAAATATGTTTTTTAGTCTGAAAAGCTACATAAAATTATGTATATAGCAAGAAGACCGATTTTGGGAGGTTATGAATATAGCCTTAAAGAATCTTATTATGACCCTCCCTACTGGCGAAGCAGACTTATATTAAACTTAGGGACTAATCCAGAGAAATACATCACCTATTATAGTGATATAGCCTTTTCTATAGAATTAGAGGAGGTTTTAGAATCTTTAGGATATCCTACCGACCAACATGAGTTAGAAAAACTATTTTTTAGGTTTTTAAGCCCTGAAGCTCAAAGGGTCATCCTTCAGTTTGAAAAACCTAAAACAAGAAAACAATCTAAAAAGCCACTTAATTTAGAGGTGTTACATCCCTTTGATATAAAAAGGTATTTGGTTTTAAAGCTTGGAGTCCTTGAAACAGATAAGTTTCTTTCTCAACCCTTTCCTTTTTTAAAAAAACTTATGGAAAAATCAAGAGATGAGCTTGAAAACTTTTTCTGGGATATGGAGGATGAACTGCCTTATAGAGAAAAAATAAAGTATGTAAGGGCAATTTTTGGGGTGTTAAGACTACCTTATAAGATGAAAGTAGAAGAGGTAGATGTTTTGTTTTTAAAAAATTTTTGTCAAGTTTTAGAGGATGAAAGTTTTTGTATGGGATTAAACAAAGGAGAGCTTTTAAACAATTATTTTTGTAGATATCTTTGGTTATATTTTGATGAGGATTTTAAAAAACATAGGGGTTATCTGAGAGAGCCTATGATTTTTGTTTCGATTGAAAAGATTTATCAAGAAGCCTCGTATTATCTTGAGGTGTCTATAGAAGAAATAAAAAAAGCTAATAAAAAAGAGATATTAGGCCTTTTTAGAAAAAGAGCTAAAGTATTGCACCCCGACCATGGAGGGTCTAAGGAAGGTTTTATAAGGCTTAGAAGGGTGGTGGAAGAACTTCTTAAGCTAAAAGGTGATTAAAAAATTTCGTCTATAAGTTTAAGGCCTATTTCTTTCCAGTCTTCTCTTCCGTAGATCACGATTTTTGACTCTAAACTTCCGTCTACAAAGGCAAGGTCTTTCTGGGTTTCTTTGACTTTTTCTTTTGGCAATCCAGTGATCAGGAAAGCTCTCCCTTCTTCTCCTCCTATCTGTTTAACCCTATGTATAATCTCAAAACCCTTAAGCTTGCAGATGTTAGACCTGTCCTCTGTTGTTATAGAGATACCTATCAACTGATAGCCGTTTATGATAAAAAAATCCAGTTCAAAAGGTTTTGAGTCTTTTTGAGCCTTAAGAGAAAGGCCAAACTGAAGTTTTTCTTTAAGCCCAAGGTCTTCAAGTTTTTCTTTTAATTCTCCATATACATACCATTCAAGCCAAAGGCCATCCAAAAATTCTATAGAATCCTTAATCCTTTGTTTAAGGGCTTCTTTACCAAGGTTTTCAGGTGGAACCCAGAGGCTTCTTCCCTCAGTAAGTTTCTTCCCTTCTGGTAAACTTTCCAGTATTTCCCAGACAAAATAAGGGGTAGATGCTTCTAAGTTTTCTATAAAGGTTTTTATTTCAGGTTTTTTTAGATGGTCTTTAAACCTTTTGGCTGTTTTAAAAAGGTCTTTATCGTTTTTAAAAATTTTTCTAAAAGGGTTTTCAAGCCAGGACAAAAACTCTTCTATTCTGTTTTCTTCTATCACTACTTTTTTAATAGTTTTTAAGGTTTCTTTAAACTTGAAATCTTCCCAGCTATCTGCTTTTAACTTTTCATAAAGAGACAACTTAAGTAAGGTTTTAATGTCAAGAAAAAGATAATTTCTCAGGTCTCCTATTACCGGAAAGATGTCTCCGCTGTCATATACGATTTTAAACCTTCTTGTATCTAAGTAAGAAGCTGAAAACCGAGTCTGATAAAGGTTTTTTAAAAAGTTATAGACCCCAACTACCATGGGTTTAGTCCCAGGTTTGTAGTTGAGATGGACCTCATCAAATTTTTCCCAGATGCCCACCATATCAAGGTCTTCGATAATCTGCTGTACATTACCTATGTCTTTTAGCGAAACAAAAAATACCTGATGAGAGGTTAGATGAAGAAGGTTTTTTATCCTTTCAGCATAAATTTGGGTACCTTTTTGTACCTGGTTATCTTCGGAAAAGATAAAAACAAAATTTCGATAATGATGAAAGGTTTTAAAATAAAGGGGGATCACATAATTTGCCAGAGGATTGGTGCCTATCAATAAAACTAAAGCCCTTCTGTCTGGGTCTAAACCTTTTTTAACCAAAGAAGCCCCTTTTTTAGTTTAAATTCAAATTATACCGTGTTTGCCTAAAGGTTCAACCAAAAATTTGCCTAAATGGGACACTTAACTTGTAAAGCTCATTTTTTTAGAAAGAAAGTTTAATATGTTTTTCGAGATTTCTTGGTTTTTAACCTTTTAGATGTTATATTTTTTAGAAAAGCAAGTTTTTATAAGGGGTAAAAGTTTGCGTTTTGGTTTTAGTTTTGACTTGCATCGTTTGGTTGAAGGGAGACCTCTGAAGTTGTGCGGGGTTGAAATCTCTTTTGAAAAGGGCCTTTTCGGACATTCAGACGGCGATGTTGGGCTTCACGCACTTATAGATGCTATGCTTTCTGCTGCAGGTTTACCTGATATAGGTAGTCTTTTTCCTGATAAAGACCCAAAGTATAAAAATATAGATAGTACTGAACTTTTAAAACAAGCACTTTCAAGAATAAAAGAAAAAGGTTATGCTGTCCATCAGATAGACCTTACCTTTGTTTGTGACCGGCCTAAGTTAAGCCCATATTATGAGTTGATGAAAACTCGTATAGCAGAGCTTACAGGGATCTCCCCTTTTGATGTAGGGATAAAAGCCAGAAGTGCTGAAGGATTACTTTTAGAGGAGAATAAAGAGATTATTGCTTGTTTTTGTTTGGTAGTCTTAAAGAATTCTCATTAACTTCTAATAACTTTAAAAAGACTTGTTTTTTTCTTCTTATGTGTTACCTTTTTTAATTAAGGTAGAAGGGTGAGAGATTCAAGAGTCCGATCCTCTTGTCTTTCAGCTTCTATCATTTTATAAAAAATAAGGAGTTTAGTTATGCGTAAGGTTCAGTTAGGAGATGTAGTAAGCATTCATTGTGTAGGTCAACTTAAAAACGGTGAGGTTTTTGAAAACACCTATGATGGAGAACCTTTTATCTTCCAGGTTGGCTCTGCTGAGATTATACCTGGACTTTCTGAAGCGGTGATCGGGATGGAAGAGGGAGAAGAAAAAGAGGTGCTTATTCCTTCAGAAAAGGCCTTTGGTCCCAAGGATGAGAATTTGGTTAGGTCTATCCCTAAAGAGGCCTTAAGTTTGGATGTAGCTCCAGAGCCAGGCTTGATGTTAAACCTCATCGTTGATACCCCTCAAGGAGAGATGACCTTTCCTGCAACCATCTTAGAGGTTACCGAAGAGGAAATAGTTTTAGACTTAAACCCACCTTTAGCAGGAGAAGACTTGATTTTTAAAATCAAGTTAGAAAAAATCCTCACTCCAGACGAAGAAAACATAGTTCTTTAATCAACTAAAATAGCCCTGCTTCTCAACGAGGCAGGGCCTCTTGTTAAAATTCCAAGAATTGAGGTTTATTCTTTACAAATTTTTACTTTTTTTGTTTTTTTAGTTATAATTTTATAATCATGGAAGTTTTGATTGAAGTTTTAAAAAGTTTTTTGCTTATTTTTTTAGGGTGTATTCCTGTTGTCTGGTTAACCACCAAACTTAAAATTCCCTCTGTCATAGGGTTCTTAATTGCTGGGATTTTAGTTGGCCCTTATGGTATAGGTCTTTTAAAAGATGTTCACTTAATAGAAACCTTGGCTGAGATGGGAGTTATTTTTTTAATGTTTACCATAGGCATAGAGTTTTCTATCAAAAAATTGATAGCCTACCGCAACGAAGTTATTTTGACAGGGTTTCTGCAGGTATTTTTAACATTATTTTTGATCTCGGGATTAAGCTTAGTATTTTTAAAGACTTCCTTTTCAAACGGGGTTTTTTATGGATTTCTCGTAGCTATGAGTAGCACTGCTTTGGTGCTTAAGATGTTGATGGATAGAGGAGAGATTAACTCTCCTTATGGTCGCTCTTCTTTTGGGGTATTAATTTTTCAAGATCTAACTGTTGTGTTTATAATGTTAATGCTACCTATTTTGGCGGGAAATAAAGGTAGTTTAGGAGGCCTATTTTTTACAATTTTTAAATCTTTTGGTTTCCTTATTGGTTTGTTTTTGGTTGCTTATTATGCAGTTCCTTATATCTTCCATCAGATAGTTAAAACCAAAAGTCGTGAGCTTTTTCTGATGGCTCTTTTGAGTCTTGCTTTAGGAACAGCCTTTTTTTCCTATCAAATAGGCCTTTCTCTGGCCTTGGGGGCTTTTTTAGCAGGTTTAGTGATTTCTGAATCAGACTATGCCTATCAAAGTATAGCTGAAATTAAACCTTTAAAAGACCTCCTTATGGCTATATTTTTCGTGTCAATAGGGCTTTTGTTGAATCCTACTTTTCTTTTAAATAATTTCTTAAACACGTTGGTGCTGTTAGGGGTTATGTTGCTGGTTAAGTTTATAGGTATTTTTATAGCGACCTTACTGGTTAACAGAAGCCTAAGAGTGGCTTTTTTAACTACCTTTTATCTTTTACAAATAGGAGAGTTTTCTTTTGTTTTAGCCCTGGAAGGCAAGAGGATGGGCTTCTTATCTGAAGAGTTCTATCAGGTGTTTATGGGGGCTTCTATCGCTTCTTTATTTATAACCCCCTTCTGGATTCAGTTTAGTCACAGTCTTACTGAATTTATTCTGTCAAAGATTTCTTCTAAGCTGTATGTTCGTTATCAAAAGATAAAGGCTGTGAAGATAAAAGAAGAGAAAGCCGAGTTAAAAGATCATACGATAGTTGTAGGATTTGGGGTAGCAGGTAAAAACATCGTCTATGGATTAAAGACCTTAAAAATACCTTACGTTATTTTAGAAATGAACCCTAATACAGTTAAGAAGCATAGAGAAAAGGGAGAAGTCATATACTTTGCAGATGCCACCAACAGAGAAATAATGTTAAAATTTGGGATAAGAAAGGCTAAAGCTTTGGTAGTGTCTATGGGGGATGTCATAGCAACCAGGAAGATCGTTTCTATAGCTAAAAAAGAAAATCCACAGCTTTACATCATAGTAAGAAGTAAGTTTGTAGCTGAGATAGAAGAGTTGATAAAATTAGGAGCTGATGAGGTGATACCTGAGGAGTTTGAGGTTTCTATAGAGATGTTTGCTAAAGTTTTAGAGACCTACAAAGTTCCTAAAAACGTTATCTATGAACTTTTAGAGAACTTGAGAAGTAAACATTATAGCGCCTTTAGAAACGTCCAAGATTTAAAATTGGAACTCTTAGAAGGGCTTGAATTTTTAAAAGGAGAAAATATCCAGAACTTTTTAGTTAAAAAGGGATATAGATTGGCAGGGAAGTCTATAAAAGAGTTGGGACTTCGATCGAAAACAGGGGTTACCATCATAGCCATAAAAAAAGGCCCTGATTTTTTGATAAATCCCTCTCCTGAAGAAAAAATAGAAGAAGGGGATGTGTTAATTTTGATAGGTAAGGAAGAGGAT
The DNA here is from genome assembly GCF_000423845.1 of Thermodesulfobacterium hveragerdense DSM 12571. Lineage (GTDB taxonomy): Bacteria > Desulfobacterota > Thermodesulfobacteria > Thermodesulfobacteriales > Thermodesulfobacteriaceae > Thermodesulfobacterium > Thermodesulfobacterium hveragerdense. The sequence goes on from NZ_AUIT01000021.1 coordinate 9,878, forward strand.
TTGGCAAAAGCTCAGGCTTATTTAAAAGAGTTTGAACCTTAAAGTTTGTAATATCTAAAGAGGTTTAGATAGATGGAAAACTTAGAAATTCATGTGCTTTTCTTGTACATTGGGATTATCTTGTTTTTGGCAAGATTGACAGGAGATATTTTTGCAAAGTTTGGTATTCCCTCGGTGATAGGAGAAATTTTAGTAGGTGTTTTGCTTGGTCAGAGTGTCTTAGGATTAATTCCTGTTAACAAGGTAATACAAATTTTAGCAGAACTTGGGATCATATTTTTGTTGTTTCATATAGGCTTTGAGGCAGACTTAAAGCAGCTAAAAAAGGTGGGTTTTTGGGCCTTAGAGGTGGCTCTAATCGGGGCAGTTTTCCCCTTTTTGTTAGGTATGAGTGTTTCTCTGTTTGTTTTTGACTTAAATCTCACCCAAGCCCTTTTTATAGGAGGTACCCTTACAGCTACAAGTATAGGTATAACCATAAGGGTACTTGAAGACTTAGGTAAACTTAACGAAAGATTCTCCCAAATAGTGTTAGGAGCAGCGGTACTTGATGATATCTTTGGGGTAGTTGTTCTATCTATTCTTTTTGAGTTTTCAAAAACCCAAACGGTAGAGATAAAAAATACTTTATTGTTTATGACATATATCGCAACCTTTTTTTTGATAGCTCCGGTTTTGGGAAAATTTTTAGCCCATATCATATCGTTCATAGCTAATAGGTTGTCTACCGTAGATTTTGTTCCTTCTGTTGTGGTAGCTTTGATGTTGTTTTTTGCCTATGCTGCTCATGAAATAGGGTCTCCAGAAATCTTAGGAGCTTTTACCGCAGGAATTGCCTTTTCTCGCAGGTTTACCATTCCTTTTGCCATCACACTAAATACCGATAAAGAAATCGTTAACAAGATAGAAACTTCTCTTCAACCTTTATTGGATCTTTTTACTCCTATCTTTTTTGTTTACGTAGGACTTCAACTTAACCTTAAAGTGATAGATTTTTCCTCTGCTACCTTTTGGTTTTTAAGTCTTATTCTTTCGGTGGTAGCTATTTTAGGAAAACTTGCTGTAGGGTTGATGATTAAAGGTGATTTGAAAGAAAGGTTAAGCGTGGGTTTTTCTATGGTACCAAGAGGAGAAGTTGGCCTTATTTTTGCTGAGTTTGGGAGGATAAGTGGAGTTTATGACGAAATGTTATATGCGGTAATGGTGTTTGTCGTTTGTATTACTACCTTTCTTCCTCCTGTAGTCCTTAAAATAATTTGGAGACAACCTAACTTCTCCAAGTCTTAGCCTTTAGGCTGGATAGGTCTTGAAACAAGGTTGTAGATTTAAAATAGTTGGTTTTTACTAAAATTGTTGTATTATTTACTTATGATATTAATTCATGTTTGCTGTGGCCCTTGTTTACTTTATCCACTGTCTTGGTTTAAGGAAAAAAGGATAGAGGTTTTGGGGTATTTTTACAACCCGAATATTCAACCTTATCGAGAGTTTAAAGCAAGGATTAAAGCCTTAGAGCAGGTAGAAACGCTAAGAGGGATAAAAATAATCTGGGACAAAACTTATGGTCTTAGGTTTTTTGTAAAAGAAACCTTTATGGTTTGTGAAAATCCTGAAAAAAGATGTGAACGCTGTTATGTGATGAGGCTTAGACAAACGGTAAAAAAAGCCTTAGAATTAAAGGTAGAAGCCTTTACTACAACCTTACTTTATAGTATATACCAAAATCACAATCTTATAAAAGAAATAGCTGAAGACCTGAGCCATAAATATCGGATCCCTTTTTTTTATGAAGATTTTAGAAAAGGGTATAAACTTGGTCAGGAAGAGGCTATAACCCTTGAACTTTATAGGCAGTCTTATTGTGGGTGTATCTTTAGTGAAGAAGAAAGATACTCTAAAGCCCTTATCAAAGAGCTAAAAAGAAAAAATAAATAGGAGGTGTTTTATGGTTTTTAAAGAGTATCAGGCCTATTTAGACAAAAAAGAAGAGGTGACTAAAAAACTTTTAGGAAAATTTGGTTGCATGGTTGAGTTTAACGGATTTGTAAGAGAGTATGATCTAAAGGGAGGAGAGGTAGTTCCTGCAGAAGGGATGTTTATCAAAGATGAGGTTTTTAACCATCTCGAAGACATAAGAAAAAATACCATAGAAAAGTTTGGTTTGATAGAGGTAATCATCTATCATAACCAAGGATTCTTAAAGGTAGGAGATAGGGTTACAGGATTTACTATCTTGGCTAAACATAGATACGAAGCCTTTGAGGCTTTGCAGTATTTGATAAACGAAGTAAAAAAATATCACTAAACTTCTGGAGGCTTATGGGTAACAATCCTTGGTTTGATACATGGGCTAAAAAGGCAAAGGATGCAGGGTATCCAGCCCGTTCAGTCTATAAACTGATGGAAATCCAAGAGGCTTGTCGATTGGTAAAAAAGGGAGATGTGGTGCTTGATTTAGGGGCAGCTCCTGGGTCTTGGTCTAAATATCTGTGTAAACTTGTGGGGAAAGAGGGTAGGGTTATAGGGGTTGACTTGCAAGGGGTTAAAATAAGTTCTCCTAATTTTACTTTTTTGCTAAGAGACGTTTTTGAGTTAACTTCTCAAGACTTTTTAGCTTTGGGAATAGATAAGTTTGACGTAATCGTTAGTGACATGGCACCTAAGACCACCGGAGATAAGTTTGGGGACCATGTAAGGTCTGTAAGTTTAGTCGAAAAGGCTTTAGACCTGGTTTTGAAAGTTTTAAAACCTGGTGGACACTTTGTAGCTAAAGTTTTTGAAGGTCAGAAGCTTCCTCAACTTAAAAAACAAATTGAAAAATACTTCAAAGGTGTTAAACTTTTTAAACCTAAGAGTTCAAGAAAAGAAAGCAGAGAGATATTTATCGTTGCTCAACATTTTAAACCTAAAACAAACTTGAGGATCGATGAAGATTCTACACAGCTCTGACTGGCATTTAGGAAAAACCGTCAACAACAAAAAATTAATAGATTATCAGGTCACCTTTTTTGAAAAAACATTTCTTCCTCTGTTAAAAGAACAAAACCCTGACCTTATCGTGGTGTCAGGAGACATAGTGGATAAACCTATTCCAGATTATGAGACCTTAAAGGGTTATAAAGAAGTTCTTAGGATGTTGGCTTCAACCAAGGTTCCCATCCTTTTTATCTTAGGGAACCATGATTCCAAAAGGATCAGCCTTTTTAAAGAATTTTTTAAGGCCGAAAAAATCTATTTAGCAGACGACCTGTCTTTTTTTGTAAATCCCTTTGTATGGGAGAAAAACGGAGAGAGAGTTTATTTTTATTTGCTCCCCCATCTTTCTGTGTTTGAGTTGATCTCTCTTGTAAAAGATTTGTTCCCTAAAGAGGCTTTAGACTTTTTAGAAGAAAAGGATCAGGTGTCTGTGCCAGAACTTTTAAGTTTTCTCTTTTCTAAGATAGAAATAAGAAGACCTGCGGTTTTGGTAGGGCATTTAGCAGTAGACAGTGCAGTTTTTTCTGGAGAAGAGGTTTTAAGAGGTAGATGGCAAAATACAGTAGGAAATGAAGAAATATTTCCGCTAAGTCTCTTTGAATGTTTTGATCTCTGTCTTTTCGGACATCTTCATAGGCTTCAGGCCCTTAATAGGCCTCAGACCCATAACCCCAAGATTTTTTATTCAGGTAGCCTTATGCCTTATAGTTTTGACGAGGCTAACCATAAGAAAGGGTTTTGGTTTATTTCTTTGGAAAAACAAAAGGTGAGCTACGAACAAATCTTTATAGACCCTCCTTATCAATTAAAAACCTACGAAGGCTATTTTAAGGATCTTATACTTAAACGTGATGAGAGTTTCGTAAGGATAATTTTAAAAGACAAAACCCCGGTTGCCTATCCGTATGAGCGGTTAAAAAAGGTTTTCCCCAATCTTCTTGAATTAAAATATGAAGAGGAGGTTAAGCAAGAAGAAAAGGAGTGGAGTTTATTAGGTATCGATTGGCATTTAGATAAGACTCAAAGGTTAGATGAAAAGGATCTTTTCCTTAAGTTTTATCGTTTCGTAGAGGGAAAAGAGATAGAGGAACCCCTTTTTCAAGTTTTTTCAGAATGTTTAGAAGAATTTTTTAAAAATAAGCAGGAGAGCGTTTTATGAATTTAGACGGGATTTTAGTAATCTTAGGGATAGTTGTAGTTTGGTTAGTTTTGGTTAAGTTATTTTCTAAGGCAGGAATTCGGCCTTGTTGACAAATTCCTTTTCCTCCAGAGGGAGGAAGGGAAACCACTAAAAAACAAACAAAAGGAGGGACAAAATGCCGGTAAAAGCTATAGTAGCAGGTGCTGCAGGTAGGATGGGTAAAACCCTCATTAACCTTATTTTTAATAACTCTGAAATAGATTTAGTAGGGGCTTTTGAACATCCCGAACATCCTGCTGTAGGAAAAGACGTAGGAGAAGTGGTAGGTCTCCCAAAAACAGGTATCGTCATAGAAGGAAGTTTGGAGAAGGTGATAGAAAAGGGGGATGTAATCATAGATTTTACCTTTCATAAAGCCTCTTTAGAAAACATAAAAATCAACGCTAAGTACAAAAAGGCTTATGTTTTGGGAACTACAGGTTTTGCCAAAGAAGAACTTGAAGAGATCCATCAACTGGCTAAACAAAACTTTCCTTTAGTTCAGGACTACAACATGAGTATGGGAGTTAATCTGCTTTGCAAGTTGGTAGAGATTACCGCTAAAGTTCTTGCTGAAGGTTATGACATAGAAATCATAGAGGCCCATCATAGGATGAAAAAAGACGCCCCTAGTGGGACGGCTTTGAAGTTGGCCAACGTAATAGCTCAGGCTTTAGGTAGGAGCGATAAGGATTATCGGTTTTGTAGGGAAGGTATCATAGGAGAAAGGACTCCTAAGGAAATAGGAATACAAACGATAAGAGGAGGAGACATCGTAGGAGAACATACGGTGCTTTTTGCCGGTATAGGAGAAAGAATAGAGCTTACCCATAAAGCAAGCTCAAGAGAAACCTTTGCCAGAGGGGCTATCAAAGCTGCGATTTGGGTGGTTGGTAAAGAGCCTGGGGTTTATGGAATGCAGGATGTCCTTGGTTTAAGAAATCTTTAGGGATTGGATGGTTTATGGAAGAAAAAATTTGTCCTACTAAAGATTTACAAGCCTTAAGGGAAGAACTAAAAAAACATACCGGTTTAAGGGATGTTAGGTTTGTTTTGGCTGTGGGAAGTGGTAAGGGAGGGGTAGGAAAAACCACTGTCTCAACCCTTATCTCTCTTGGTTTAAAAGCTAACGGATACTTGGTTGGGCTGTTTGATCTGGATTTTTACGGTCCTAACGTTAATTTTGCTTTAGGTTTGAAAAATACCCCCCCTTTGATCGAATTTGGAAAAATAAAGCCGGTATTAGGTCCTTTTCAGTTGAAGGTAATGAGCTTAGCCCTTATGGTTTCTGAAAAAGAGCCGGTTTTTATGAGAGGGCTTATGGCTTCTAAACTTTTGCAGGAGCTTGTAGGGAAGGTTGAATGGGGTCCTCTTGATTTTTTAGTTCTTGACCTGCCTCCTGGTACCGGGGACATCTTTCTTACCATGCTTGACCTTTTTGCCCCAGAGGGTTTTGTGCTGGTTACCACTGCCAACAAAATGGCTTTGGCAGATGCCTTGCGGACTGTAGGTATTTTAAAAGAAAAACATGTGCCAGTTTTAGGGGTAATCAAGAATTTTTCTGGGGTTTTTGAACAACAAGAGGCTTTTAAGGAATTTTTAGAAAAAACTAAATTACCTTTTCTTTTTGAAATGCCCTTTATAGAGGAGCTTTCCTCGTGTGAGGATTTGACCGAGTTGTTTCAATTACCTGGGAAAAAGGAGCTCTTACAAAAATTGGCAGACCAGATACTTGAAAGGGTCTTTAGGATAAGATAGCTTAGGGTTGGTCTGATAGATGGGAATTTATACCGAGCTTGTAGAAAGAGCTCTTCCATATGCCAGGGCTAAAAAAATAAAGAGAATGGTAATAGGTCTTCATTATACGATGGTTGAGGTAGAAAGGTGTGGGACAGGGCTTGCTTATACTCTTTTGCCTGAAATTAAGAATTGTTGCGAGTTGAATGATAGTATCAACTTTTGGAAATTACCTGCAGACATAGCGATAAAAGGCTATCTTTCTCCTAACCAGATTGAGTCGATCGTAGGACTTGCAACCATCAATGCTATTTTTTCTGGAAAGAAAGAAAATCTAAAAGATGGTGTAGAAGGAGACCTTTTTTCAATCATCAAGCTTGACTATAAAGATGAAGTCCTTATGGTAGGGAGATTTGAACCTGTGCTTCGCAAACTTCAAGGTAAGGTTAAAAGGGTCTGGGTATTAGAAAAAGAGGAAGACATAAGAACTTTTTCTTTAGCAGAAATCAAAGATAAAATTAAGCTGGCTATAATTACTTCTTCAACCTTGGTTAACAAGACGTTAGAGCAGGTTTTAGAGGGCCTTTATGGGGTACCTGAGGTGGTTTTGATGGGCCCGACCACACCTCTTTGTCCTGAGGTTTTCAGGTTTACCCCAGTAACTTGGCTTTGTGGAGCCATAGTAAGAGACGTTGATCAGCTTTTTATTAAAATTTGTGAAGGTAAAGGAACTCAAGCCTTTTTTAAGGCTAATGCCTCAAAACCTATACTTGAAAAAATTAACTTAAGGGTTAAAAAATGAACTTGCGATGGCTTTTACAACCTAAGGTTTTTGCTGCTATAGTTTTATGGGTGCTCCTTAGCTTAAGGATCTATCCTTTAGATTTGATGAAAACCCTATGGGATTCTGGAAAGATATTTATAGGAAGCGGACTTTATGGTTTAGGGATTACGATCATTTTTAACGGACTTTTAGCTAAATTCACTAAAAAAGGATTAAACAGAGACCAGTTTATAAAAATGGCCCTTTGGTTGGCTGTGCTTACGGCCGTAGGTGCAAGCCTTGAATTTTATTTCGGGATGGGGAAATGATAGGAGTATTTGATTCAGGTTTAGGTGGACTTACGGTAGTAAAAGAGCTCTTAGTTAAGATAAAAGATTACAAGATAGTTTATTTTGGAGATACCGCAAGAACTCCCTATGGGACCAAAAGCCCAGAAACAGTTACCCGGTATGCCGTTGAAAACACGAGGTTTTTACTGAAGCTTGGAGCTAAGATAATAGTAGTTGCTTGTCATACCGCTTCAAGTACCGCTATACCAGTATTAAAGCAGACCTTCCCAGAGGTTCCTTTTTTTGAGGTGGTTACCCCTTCTATGGAAAAGGCCCTCAGGCTCACCAAAAATAAAAAAATAGGACTGATCGGTACCAGGACAACCGTAGGAAGCAAGGTATATGACAGGCTTTTTGCAGAAAAAGACCCGGAGATAAAGCTTTATTCGAACCCAGCTCCCTTACTTGTGCCACTTATAGAAGAAGGGTGGCTTAAAAAACCTGAAACCAGAAGGATAGTAAAAAAATACCTGATTCCTCTTAAAATGAGAGGTATAGATACTTTAATCTTGGGGTGTACTCATTATCCTATCATTAAAAAACTTATCCAGGAAAAGGCAGGGAAAAGAATAAAACTGGTAGATCCCTCAGAGGAGGTAGCTTCTAACGTAGCCAATTTTATAGAAGAACATCCAGAGTTTAAGTCAACCTTAGAGACAAACGGGTTAGAAATTTTTGTTTCCGATTTAACCGCTTATTTTGGAAAGATTGCCGAGATGTTTTTAGGAAGAAAGGTAGAGTTGAAAAAAGTTGCTATAGAAGAAATTATCAACCTTTAAAAAGGAGAGAAAGATGAGTTATCTTGCAGACCTTGGAGAAGTTTATCTTGCTCCTAACTATAAAAGAGAACCTATTGTGTTTGTTAGAGGTGAAGGCACAAGACTTTTTACAGATAAGGGAGAAGAATATTTAGATTTTACTGCAGGGATTGCTGTTTGTAATTTAGGACATACCCATCCTCAACTTGTTCAGGTTTTAAAAGAACAAGCCGAATGTTTATGGCATACTTCAAACCTTTATTACACCGAACCTCAGGTAAGGCTTGCCAAAAAGTTGGTAGAACTATCCTTTGGAGATAAGGTATTTTTTGCAAACAGTGGTACTGAGGCAGTTGAAGCAGCCTTAAAACTTGCCAGACGCTGGGCTTATCAAAATTTCGGGGGCTCTAAATATAAGTTTATTGCCTTAAAGAATTCCTTTCATGGAAGGACTTTAGGTTCTCTTTCGGTAACAGGTCAGCCTAAATATTGGGAAGGGTTTGAACCTTTAGTCCCAGGAGTGGTTTTGGTTGAGCCTAACGATTTGCAAGGATTAAAACAAGCCTTTGATGAAACCGTCTGTGCTGTAATTATGGAACCTATCCAGGGAGAAGGTGGAGTTTATCCGTTAACCCAAGAGTTTATAGCTCAGGCTAAAGAGCTTTGCCAAAAATATTCTGCTCTGTTAATCTTTGATGAAATCCAGACAGGGTTAGGGAGGACAGGAAGGCTTTTTGCTTATGAACATTATGGGATAGAGCCTGATGTGATGTGTCTTGCCAAGGCCTTAGCCAACGGACTTCCTCTTTCGGCCATGATTGCGAAAAAAGAAGTAATAGATTTTTTAACCCCTGGTAGCCATGCCTCTACTTTCGGAGGGAATCCTATAGCCTGTGCTGTAGGCTGTAAAGTGATTGAAATGATCTCGGACCCAACCTTTCTTGAAGAGGTAGAACTTAAAGGTAAAGTTATCATGGAAAAATTAAGGGCTTATCAGGAAGAATATCCAGATCTTATCAAACATATAAGAGGAAAAGGTCTGTTGATAGGTGTTGAGTTTACCATAGAGGTAAAACCCATCTATCAGGAACTATTAAAAAGAAGGATTTTAACCACTACTCCCAAGCCTAATGTTTTAAGACTTTCTCCTCCTCTTATCATCAATTACCGAGAGATAGACTACTTTATGATTCAGCTTGAAGAAATCCTAAAGGATATTAAAACTCAGGGTGAAAACACTTAAAATTGTTTTTTTAGACCTACCTCAAAATAAATACAGCCTAACCGCTCTTTTAGGAAGCTTAGAAACCAAAGAAGAAATACTTTCTGAGATTGAAGTCTCTTTTGCTAAGAATAAAAAGGAGTTATTTTCAGAGATTTCAGAAGGTCTCAAAACCTATCCTTTACAGTTAGCCTGTTTTTCTTTTTTTACCACACAGGCTTGGGAGATAATTTCTATCATTACAGAACTTAAAAATCTCTATAAAGATAAGGTTTTAGTTTGTGCTGGAGGTCCTCATCCTACCGGAGATTTTAAAAGGGTGCTTAAAGCAGGTGCAGATTGTGTGGTTTTAGGGGAGGGAGAACAAACCTTTGTTGACCTCTTGGAATGTATACTCAATAGAAAGTCTTTTGAAGCAGTAAAAGGCATAGCTTTTAAAGATATAACTGGAAAAGTAAAGGTAAATCCTCGGAAAGTGTATGTTAATCTTGACCAGTTTTTACCTTTTAGCCCACGGTTTAAGCGTTTTGGTCCCTTAGAAATTACCAGAGGGTGTCCTTTTGCCTGTAACTTTTGTCAAACCTCAAGGATTTTTGGAACCAAAGTAAGACATAGGTCCATAGATAAGGTTTTATCTACGGTTGAAATGCTTTTTAAAAGAGGACTTACCGATATAAGGTTTATCACCCCAAATGCCTTTTCCTACGGTTCAGAAGATGGAAAAACCATAAACTTAGAACGCCTTGAGGAGTTGTTAAAAGGAATAAAGGGCTTGCTTAAAAATAAAGGCAGGATCTTTTTCGGAAGTTTTCCTTCTGAAGTAAGACCTGAACATGTAACCCCAGAGACCATCTCTTTGGTAAAAACTTACGCGTCAAACGATAATTTAGTCATAGGAGCTCAGTCAGGTAGCGAAAGGATTTTACAACTTTGTAAAAGGGGCCATACCGTAGCAGATGTATACCAGGCAGTCAAATTAACCGTAAAAGCAGGATTAATTCCAAAAGTAGATTTTATCTTTGGATTGCCCTATGAAACAGAAGAGGATGTTAGACAAACCATAAAGGTTATAAAGGACTTAGTAAAGATAGGGGCGGTGGTTCATGCCCACACCTTTATTCCCCTTCCTCAAACCCCCTTTTTATATAAACCTCCTGTTAAACTTTCAGGAGATCTGATAAAACTGATAAAATCCCTTACAGGTAAAGGCCTTTTATTTGGAGACTGGGAGGCTCAACAAAAACTTTCTCAGAAGATTTACAATTACTTTAAGTCGTAAACCTAATTCAAAAAATGTAAAGGAAATCCCTCCTTAGTGCCTAACCCTAAGGAGGGATAAAAGCTCTGGTTAAAACTGGTAGAGAAGTTGAGCTCTAAAGAAGTTTGCGGTATGAGAATCGTCGTAGTAAAAATCTCCAGGATTTAAGACTTCATACTGTAATAAACCAGAAAGTTGATTGTTAAATTTATGGCTTAAAAGTAAGGCTAAAAGGTCCCCTCTGTTTTTACCGTTCCCAAACATATCCTTAGGAGAAGAGGTAGCTTTTTCATCTGCTAAAAGTTTTTGATAGCTTATTTTAAGCTCGGTGTTTGTAAAGGGATGTAATTTTACGGTAATCATCGGAGCCTTTAGGTTAGTCCAGTATCCTGGAATGGGCCCACCTTTAGAGGAGGTTTCATAAATATAGGTATAAAAGAGAAGTTCGTTCCAAAGAGGGGCACGGGAAAAAAGTGGATTAAATCCTTCGTTTTTCTTGGTCTTAGGGTCATCTCCTGAAAGATAGACATAACCTATTTCTACTTCAGGCTTTACAGGACATTTTTCAAACTTTCTGGTTAAAAATAAATATCCTCCAAGGCCAGACCTGTCGGTATCGGTGTGGTATTCTCCCCATTGTTTGGCAATCTCACCTCTTAACATATAATCGCCAATTTTGTAAACTGCCCTAAATCCTATGGTATGGATATAACTTGAGGTACTTATTACCTGGGATTTTTCCTCTTTTTTGTAGATATAATAGGGCTCTACTTTTAAAGCCTCAGAAAGGGTATGTCTTCCATAAACCCAAAAACCTCTTTCGTTAGAGCCTGTAAGCCTTTTTTTATGGTCGATATAATTTATATCTTTCCCGTCATCATAAGAAGGATGGATTACCGGAAGATAGACATCCTTTTGAGGGTTTGAGACAAAGACTATATCTACCGTATGCTTAGGGCTAAAAAGTAAAGTAGTTTTAAAGGCGTTAAAATAAAAGGACCTTGAGCCATCGTTAGGGGTCCCTTCTGAAATCAAAAAGCCTTCTCCATACAAATCTTTCCCAAGAAAATCTTGTCTCCCAATCCTAAAGTTAACAGGTAATCCGAAAGGTTTTTTAAGGTCTATATACAGATTGTCTACAAAGATTTCATCCTGGTCAAAATGCCTTCTTTCTTGATTATCCTTTAGGATCAGATAATTTGGTCCCATGTGATACTTAGGTTCTGTAGCTAATCTTACATAAAGGGAGGTAGAGTTGTTAAAGGTGATTTTATCCCAAGCCTGTATTCTGAGTCTTAAGAAATTACGGTCTTTATTGGTATTCTTTGTGAGATTTTGATACCCCATAGACACTATGTTGTCCCATAACTCATAACGTAGCCTTACAGAGCCTCCTAATTCGTGGTCCAAACCTAAAGTAATAGTCGGACTTAACATCAAAAGAAAGACAAATAAAAAGCTAAGCATAGCCCTTACCATAACCCCCCTCCTTTTTATTGATAAATAAAGAAAATTTCGTTAACGGTATCTTTTCAGATTAGTTAACCAGAAAGATTTTTAAAATGTTTGTGAAAAAATTAGCAAAGATAGATTTCTACTTCTTCGTCTTTTTCTACTCCAAGGAGGTCATCAGGGATGATTAGCAATCCATCTGCTTTAACCAACGACATAATAAGCCCTGATTTAGAAAGAAGAGGGACGGCGTAAAGTTCTCCGTTTTTTTTCTCAAGATAAACCCGGATAAAGTCAGTTCTACCTGCTTGAGATTGGATACTTTTAGCCATTTTAGCTTTGACAAAAGGGGTATAGTTTTTAGAGGATAATCCCATCAATTTTTGCATAACAGGTCTAACAAAAAGAAAGAAGCAGATGTATACAGCTACAGGATGTCCTGGCAATCCAAACACAGGTTTATGGTTGCATATCCCTGCGATAACAGGTTTTCCGGGTTTTATAGAGACCCCATGGAAGAGAACCCCTGGAGGACCAAGTTCTTCTATTATTTTAGCGGTTATGTCTTTGGTCCCGGCACTGGTTCCACCGGTAATAAGCACTATGTCTGTTTGACGGTGGGCTTCGGTAACCACCTCTTTTATGGCGTGATAGTCATCTTGGACTATACCAAACTTAATAGGTATTCCACCTTCTTCTATAATTATTCCTGCTAAGGTAAAGGAGTTTATGTCTCTAACTTTCCCCGGAGACACCTTTTCATGATGAGGGATGATCTCGTCTCCAGTGAGAATAATTCCTACTTTAGGTTTTGAGACTACCTTTATTTTAGTAAAGCCTAACCCTGCAAGACCTCCTATATGATGAGGTTTAAGTTTGGTTCCTGCAGGGATAACAAGATCTCCTTTTTTAATATCTTCATCTTCCAAGATAACGTTTTCTAAAGGACCTACTGGTTTTAAAACCTCTATCAGGTCTGAGGATACTACGTTTACATGTTCTACCATCACAACCGCATCTGCTCCTTTAGGAAGCATGCCACCGGTAGGTATATAAGCTGCCTCTCCCGGATTTAACTCAAAAGAGGGAGCTTCTCCCATCAACACCTCACCTTTTACCATGAGGTAAGCAGGCATGGTATCTTTAGCCCCAAAGGTGTCTTGAGCTCTTACGGCAAAACCATCTACCGTAGAACGTCTAAACCCAGGAAGGTCTTCAGGAGAAAAAATGTCTTCTACAGAGACCCTAAAATAGGCTTCTTCTATAGGGATTTCCTCGATAGAGAGATTTTTAAACGGGACTTTGTCTAAAAGAAGGTTTAAAGCCTCTTTAAGGGATAGGTATTGTTTATCCAGCATAAAAAAATTATAATAGAGTTTTCAAAAATTACTACCAAGCTTTTTGGTTTTAGATAGGCTTGAAAAGAACTTTTATTTTACGATTTCTCCTTCTTTTAAATTATTTTTGATAACTCTTTTTAAAACTTCCTTTGCAGGGCCTATGACCCTATCTATTACTCTTATCTTTTTCCATAAAAGATACTGATAATAAGTTTCTTCTATTCCCCCGCAAACTACAAGATCAATGTTTTCTGCTAAAATAAAACTGCAAAGTTCTTCAGCAGAAGAACGTGGCAGAATAACTGTCCTTACTTTTTCCCCCTTGTTTTCTACAATAAGAACTTCTCTAGTAAAGTCAAACCTTGGGGCTACATGGTCTTTTTCTAAAGTAATCAATATTTTCATTTTATTCTAACCCGTATTTCTTTAACTTTCTCCAAAGGGTACTTCTTGCCCAACCTAGCTTTTTAGCTGCTTCAGTCTTTTTACCATCACAACTTGTCAGCGCCTCGATAATTTTCTTTTTTTCGAACTCTGCCCAAGTAAAACTTTCATTTTTTTGGGTTTTTAAAGAGGACCAATCTTTAGCCAAGGTTTTTTGTTGGTCTTCTTCATTTATGGCAGTAAATAGATATTCCGGAAGATGTTTTTCTGTAATCCAGTCGTCTGAACAAACGTGAACAGCATATTCCACTATGTTTTTTAGCTCCCTTATGTTTCCAGGGTATTTATAAGACCTTAGCACCTTTAAAACTTGTTCCGAAAAGCCTTTGATTTTTTTATGAGCTTTTTCAGAAAATTCTTTGAGAAAGTAGTCAGCTAAAATCAATATATCATCTCCTCTTTCTCTAAGGGGAGGAAGCTGTACTTTTAACACATTAAGTCTATAAAACAAATCTTCTCTAAATTTTCCTTCTTTAACCATCTGTCTTAATTTTTTATTGGTTGCCACAATCACCCTTACGTCTACTTTTACTTTTTTGGAACTACCTAACGGATAAAATTCTTTATCATCTAAAAAAGTTAGTAGTTTCACCTGAAGGGCAAAGGGTAGGTCTCCTATTTCTGTAAGGAAAAGTGTCCCTCCATTGGCTAATTTTATCATTCCTGGTTTGTCAGCATTAGCTCCGGTAAAGGCGCCTTTTACATGGCCAAAAAGTTCTGACTCTAACAGAGGCTCTGGAAGAGCACCGCAGTTTACTTTGATAAAAGGATTGTTTGCCCTTGGAGAAAGTTTATGTATTACCTCTGCTAAAAAATCTTTTCCTGTACCTGTTTCTCCTTCTATCAAAAGGGTGGCATTAGAGGTTGCAAAAATAGGCAACATTTCTTTTATTTTTAAAATAGCTGGGCTGTTGCCTAAAATGAACTCCATTCCAAATTGAGGCAAGAAAAGAGATTTTTCCTTTAACCTTGAAAGATCTTCAAGCACCAACATGAACCACCTATTTTCTCCCTGAGAAAATCTTGTTACAGTAATTTTTACCGGTATTCTGCGTCGGTGAACGTCTATTATGTCTCCTTCTATCGAAAGTTTTTCTTCTTTTTTTATTCCAGCTGTTAATTCTTTAAAAACGTTGGTTTTTATTATTTGATTTATATCTAACCCTTTAACTTCCTCAGACTTGTATCCGGTTAAAGCTTCTAAAAATGAATTTATAAATACCACCCGAAAGTTTTCGTCTAAAAACGCGGCTCCATAAGGGATTGCTTCTAAAATATCTTTAACTTTTATAAAAGATTCGTTGCACTTAGCCTTCATGATTAACCAATTTTTATCTGAATAAACGAACGAAAAAGCATATTTTCCATCTAAAAAAATCATTTTAAAAACTTCTTGAGAAAAATCAACCTGTGAGGACAAAAAATTAGTTGCTTGACTTGGCTAAAGAAATAGATTAATTTTATTTTATCTTAGTACAAGAGACTAATTTTAAACTTTAATAACCAAAAGTTTAATGCTATGTTTTCTAAAACAATCGTAAGTAAAATAATAGCTCTAATAGAAAAATATCATCCATTTACTTTTAATCTGAAATACTTTCAAATAACCATTAGTTTTGTGATGCTTTTTCTTCTTACCATAGCGTTAATGTTTGGATGGTTTTCTACTAGGAAGATTAGAGAGATTGTGATAGAGGATTTTAACCAGCAGCAATTAATGCTTGCCAAGCATGCTGCGAGTCAAATAGAGAATTCTATAGAACTATTAGAAAGAGAACTCACCCTTCTTAGTCTTTCCCCTGCGATTCAGTATTCTGAAAAACCTGCTTTATTAAACAGAATGAACATAACCTTTCTAAGTGTAAAGTATGAGGGGGTTAAAGAGATAAAGTTTATCGAGTCTAAGACTGGTAAAATTTATAAAGTTATGGAGACCCCAACCTATGTTATAGAAAAATGTGGTAGCGAAGACAAAAAATTTTTAAAATGGGCAGCCCTTCCTCAAAATAAGGGAGAAATATTATTTAGTGAAATAGTAAGATGTCCCAATAACCCCGAAGAAAACCCTCCAAAGCTTATCATGAAAATGGTAATACCGGTATGGCAGGTATCGATAGATGAATCTCACCCTGTGGCAACCAATTTATTTTCAGGAGTTTTGGTCTTTACAGTAGACGTGACTCATTTTGTAGAGAAGGTTGCCTCTAAAATAAGGTCAGGAAAAACAGGATATGCATGGGTAATCTCTAACAAAGGCATTTTCCTTTATCATGAAGAAAAGTCTTTTATAGGTCAAAATGCGTTTGAGGCCCGAAAAGGCAAAAAACCAACCATAGCTTTTACAAGAATTAACGAAATCCAGAGAGAAAAAATGCTTAAAGGAGAGGAAGGGACAAGTTGGTATATTTCAGGGTGGCATAGAGGGATTAAAGGTGAAATAAAGAAACTTATTGCGTATGCTCCGATAAAATTAAGAGAAAAACCAGAACCTTTAATCTGGTCTATTGCGGTGGTCGCTCCTATAAGTGAAGTAGAAGGGGCTATAAAGACCATCCATTTTCAACAACTGATTCTACAAGGAATAGTTATAGGTATTATCTTATCGGTAGGTCTTTTTATAAATTTTATTCTTGTTACTTGGTCAAACATTCTTGAAAAAGAGGTGGCTAAAAAAACCGCAGAGTTAAGAAAATCAGAAGAAAGATATAGGTCTTTGATAGAAAACGCAGAGGATATAATATTTACCGCAAATTTAAAAGGAGAAATCCTATCGATAAATACCTTTGGCAAAAATTTTTTTAACCGTTCTGAGTCAGAGATAATTGGAAAAAGTATGGTAGAGGTTTTTGTCCCAGACGGAGAAATCTTGATAGGGAGTATTAAAAAAATATTTGAAACAGGAGAAAGCCAACAGGTTATTCATAAAATAGTGGTAGATGATAAAGATTTCTGGTTTAACACCAACTTGAGAGGTTTAAAAGACGAAAAAGGCAATATATATTCTGTGTTAGGTATTTCACGAAACATTATCGAACGCCGAAAGCTGGAAGAGCAAAGTTATTATACAGAAAAGTTGGCATCCCTAGGGACTCTAGCTGCAGGTGTAGCTCATGAAATCAACAATCCTATTGCCATAATTCTAGGGTTTACAGATATTTTGCTCGAAAAAATACCAAAGGAATCTCCAGAATACGAAATTTTAAAAATTATAGAAAAACACGCAACAGATACTAAAAGAATCGTAGAAAATTTGTTAGGTTTTGTTAGACATAAAGAACATCAAGAACAACTGGTTAATATTAATGAATGTGTAGACATAGTGCTTGAGATTATGAAAAACATGTTTGTTATAAATAACATTGAAGTTAGAAAATTTTTACAGGAAAATATCTCGTTTGTAAAGGTAGATCCTGGTGAAATACAGCAGGTTTTGTTTAACATCATCAATAATGCTATATACGTGATGAAAGGTGGGGGGATACTTACAGTTTCTACTAAAGATGAAGGAGAGTGGGTTGAAATTAGCATCTCTGATACTGGTTGTGGGATTCCTAAAGAATATAGACATAGGATTTTTGATCCATTTTTTACCACAAAAGAAGTGGGAAAAGGGACTGGACTTGGGTTATGGGTGTCGTATAATATAGTAAAAAAATATAATGGAGTAATTACCTTTGTAACAAAAACAAAAGAAGAGTCTGAACAAACGGGGACAACTTTTATGGTAAGGTTACCGGTGGTAAAACATCAAACAAGGGGGACAAAGGATGCCTGAGAGGATTTTAATCGTTGATGATGAACCCGATATGCTTAAGCTTTTGACGATGATCTTAAAAGAAAAAACACCTTATGAAATTACTGTAACCAACAATCCAGTGGAAGCAGTTGAATTGGTAAGAACAGGGGAGTTTGACGTTGTCATCACCGACCTTAAAATGCCAGGGCTTGATGGTCTACAACTTCTTGAAGAAGTAAAAAAGAAAGATGAAGATATTCCGGTAATTATACTCACCGCATATGGAACGATCGATGCTGCTACAGAAGCGCTGAAAATAGGGGCTTTTGATTTTATAACAAAACCATTTAAAAAGGAACAAATTTTGTTTACCATCGAAAAAGCTATAAAATGGCAAAAAGTCCAAAGAGAAAATAAGATGCTAAAAGAAAAACTAAAATCTCAAACCTAATCTATTAGTTCTTTTATATATTTTGTTCTAAACTCATCCAAGTACATTTGGGTTATGGCATCGTTAAAAAGTACCATATCAAGTTGTTTAGTAAAAGCAGTTAATTTGCCTAAGATTTCAAGAGTTTTTTCAATCGTAGGACTATCATATTTAAACAACACGGCATCTATTAAATCTTCTTTTACTTTTACCCTAAATCTCAAATCTTTTAGGATTTTGGTTATTAAATTTACCCTTCGTAACCTTCTATCAAGGGCTGCCCCCCCTCCTTTAAAGAAAAATTTAACATAGTTATCGTTTATGTTTTCACCAACATAGGCTTCGATCATGGAAAAATGGTATCCAAGCCGAAGACTAAAATTCATGTAGTTTTTGGTGACCACACAAAAACTTTTTTTCCCAGTTTCCTGAAGCTCCTCTTCTGGGATGGTTGCTGTATGAGCTATCATCCCAAGAAAGCCCTTAGCATCCACAGGAGGAGGTTCAGGCCATTTCATAGATTGCATTCCCTTAAGAATAGCCTTAAAGGGAATAGAAAGAATATCTTCTGGTGTAGCTTTTTTAATTCCTTCTTTTAACCCTCCTTCTATATCAAGGATTAAAATTCCTACCGGTATACCTGCTAAAAGAGGAACGGCATGTATGTCGCTGTCTTGATATCTATCCCAAAGGGTAAACATTTCATGCATAACCATTTCATGACAGAATCTGGTTATATCATGGAGGGTTTTACAGTTTTCGGCTTTAAAATCTTCGGTTGTAGGGTCGACTAAATAGAGCGGGACAATCAGTTTAAGAATCCTTTCAAGGGTTTTAAATATTAAAGTTTCTTGAAAAGGCTCCTTTTGGGTTTTACCATAAGCCTCAATAAGTTCTTGAATTTTTCCTTCGTAGATAACACCATTTATAGCATCTACCGTGATTTCTTGCCCGTGTTTTATTACTTTTGTTGCTATTTCCGTGTTTAATAGCGTAGGAACTTTGTATTCCCTTGAAAGAGATGCCATATGTCCGGTAGGACTTCCAACATCGGTTACTATAGCAGCAGCTTTATTCATAACCACTACATATTTAGGGTTTGTGTGTCTTGCAACCAGGATATATCCTTCAGGAAATTGGTTTAATTCCTCTTCTGAATTCAAAACAAAGGCTTTTCCATACCCAACACCTTTACAAGCAATCAATCCTTTTTCAACAAGAACTTTGGCCCCTTTTATCCTGGTAGGTAAGCATATTTTAGGTTCCTCTGTTTTCTTTAAGACTCTTAGCTGGCGTGTTTGGAGTACAAAAATATTTCCTTCCTCATCGATAGCCCATTCGATATCCTGAGGGCTTCCATAATATTCTTCAATTTTTATCGCTATTTTTGATAACTCGATTATCTCTTCCTCGTTTAAACAAGTTGAAGAAATGCCAGAAGGTAGAGGTATTTCTTCTATCCCACCGTTTTCTTTACAAATAAGCATCTTAGGTTGTTTCCCTGGAAGTTTTTCAAGGATGGTTCCTTTTCTGTTTACGATGTAGGTTTCAGGAGTTACACTACCATCAACCACTAATTTCCCTAATCCTTTGACTGCGGTTATTATTATGTTGACAGCCTCTGGATTGTTAGGATTGCGTGTATATATTACCCCACCAGATCGAGCGTTTACCATAGAAAGAACTCCAACTGCCATAACCATATCTGTTTTTGAAAATCCTTTGGTTTTATAATAAAAAATAGCTCTTGGATTGAAAAGGCTTGCAATGACTTTTTTATAGTAGTAGGGTATGCTCTCTCCAGGGACATTTAAAAAAGAGGAATATTGCCCTGCAAAACTGAATTCCGAATCTTCAAAAATCGCACTACTTCTTACGGAAAACATACATCTACGTTTAAGTTTCTTACATAGATTTTCATAAGAGGATTGTATAGAAATAAGAATCTCTTCAGGTATGTTTGAATTTATGATCAATTCTTTAATTTGTTGACTTCCTTCGTTTAGGCTCTCTATTTTGTTAATATCAATTTTTTGAAGGATCTCAAAAATTTTTTCTTTAAGTTGAGTTTTCTCGATAAACTTTAAAAAGGTATAAGAGGTAATAACAAATCCTTCCGGAGCAGGTATATTAAGAACATTTTTAAGTTCTGCAAGATGGGTTATTTTACCACCTGCAACCAACAATGAGTCTTTATCGATGGCTTCAAGGGGGAGGGTAAACTCAGTTTCTGGAATTTCGATTTTTGAAATTAAAATTTTTTCTATTTTTTGTTTAATTTCGTGAAAAACGTTTTCTAATGCGATATACTTGTTTTCAGAAAGGGCATTTAGATTTTTAATTATTTTATTTACTGAATCTAAGATTTCTTTTACGCTATTTTGTATATAATGCATGTCGAAAAGATATTCTCCAGAGAACTTTTCCTCCATGTCTGCCATGAGGGTTAGGGCTCGATTGTTTTCTTCAAGGACTTTTTGAAAAAAAACATACTTTTCATATAAAATTTTTTTCAATCTTGCTTTTTCTTCCTCTTTCTTAGAATTGGAAAGCCCAAACCAATCTAATATTTTTTTCATGATACCTCCGAATTTTAAATTCTACACTAAACAAAATAAACAATATTGGAATTTTTACAATATACCTTAGTAATTTAGTGCTCAATCTTTTAATTTTTAAATATATTTAAAAAATTAAAAAATTTGTCATTCGCCCTATTGACAAAAACATATTTTTATATATAATTTAAACATTGTAATGTTATAACTTTGTTTTGTTATATCATTATAATAAATTAAATAGAAGGAAAGAGAAGGTTTATGGTTGAGTTGATTAGCAGAGAGGAGCATGAAAAACTTTATCTCCAGATATTTGATATCTTAAAAAAGAAGATTGAAAGTGGAGAGTGGAAGCCAGGGTCTAAGATTCCTACCGAGGAACAACTTTGTAAAATGTTTAATGTAAGTAGGGTAACGGTAAGAAATGCTCTTTTAGAACTTGTAAGGCATGGGTATTTGATAAGAAAACAGGGGAAAGGTACTTTTGTAAGGAAAAATTTGATTTTAGAAGGTTTAACCATGTGGACGTTTTTTAAGCCTCTTTGGGTTGAGGAGGAAAGTGTTTTTAATAAAAAGGTTATTGCCAAAACCGTTATTATGCCGATTGATGGTTTGCATGAAGAACTTGAGATCTCTGAGAATAAACACGTGATATACATTAAAGTTCTCTGGGAATTTGATAAGAAGCCTTCTGCTCTGCAAGAGTCCTTTGTACCTTTTACTATATGTCCACAACTTCTTGAAGAAGATATTGAAAATCAATCGATTATAGACCTTTTTGAAAAAAAATACAATATAAAAATCACCAAAGTACATACCTCTTTTGAGGTTTATACTTTAAATAAAGAGCTTGCTGATCCTCTTCAGACCGCCGAAGGTAGTCCTGTGGTTTTGATGAGACAAAAGGTTTTTTCTGGAGAGACGGTGGTTCTTTTAACCAATTTTTACAAAAAACGGGATGATAGCAAATTATTTTTGCTATTAAGAAGGCAAACATAAAAATTAGGAGGTGGGATATGTCACCAGGTAAATTAGTTAAAGATGTGATGTTGGGAATATTCGAGTATCCTCATATTCCCTACTGGTTTACCGTCGAACAGGCTATAAAAGTTGTTAAAGCCTCTTTTATCCAAACCCAAAAGCACACGGATCCGATTACAATTTTTGTTTTTGACGAAAGGTATAATCTTTTGGGAACGGTTACTATGAAAGACATCTTGAAAGGAATTGAACCTTTATTTCTTAAACCTCCTCAAAAGGCACAGGTTCCAGAAGAAGAACAAACTGGACTTGCTATAGTATGGGATAGTTTGTTTACAAAAGAGTCTAAAAAATTGGCTCAAAGGCAGATAAGTGAGATTATGGTTCCTGCTAAATATTTTGTAGAACCGGTAGACCCGGTTACTAAAGCTGCCTATTTGATGATCCATCATGATTTGCGACACTTGTCAAGAGAATTGTGTCTCCTTATAAAATCTCTTTACAAACATTTGCCTCAATTCGTATAAAGCAGACTTAATTAAAGGAAGTGGTTTTTGCCATCTCGTTTTCTGAATCCGACTTACTGTTATGTATATCGCAACCTCTGCTGTCTTGATTGATTGAAAATATCCCCCTGTATTTACCCTTATCAGCTCTATCCTGCTATTTATATTCTCAACCACATTCGTCGTGTATATATACCTCCTCACCCCCTCAGGATATTTCTTATAAACAAAA
>NZ_AUIT01000022.1 GCF_000423845.1 Thermodesulfobacterium hveragerdense DSM 12571
AGGTTTTATGTTATCATTAATTTAAAAAATATTAAAAATTTTTATTATGCCTCTAAAATATTTTATTAAAAGACACAATTTATATTCTACTCCCACTTTAGCCTTTAAGGAATGGTTTCTAAAGAGGAAAACCTTGGTTCATGCAGCGGGATTAAAATATCTACTTTATTTTTAAATTTTACCATCTGATCATAGGCTAAATAAGGGTCTATGTTGGTGCCAGGAGGGATAACCTCCATTCCCATGGCTTTTATTTTACTGGGAGGTTCAAAATTTTCCTGAATCACACAAAATCCGGTTATTCCTACAAGCCCTTTTTCTGTGTTGATGACAACGCTCATTCCTCCTTTGGTATGAGCAGGGGTATGCACCATGGTAATTCCAGGGGCTACCTCAAACACCTCTTCTCTTATATGGACCATCTGGCCTGCCTGGTCTATCTCTTCTATAAACTCATCCATGTATCTAAAATCTAAAGGATGGGGATTGTAGGCAGACTGAAACTCTAACTCATGGGCATAAAATATAGCATTGACACATTTGAAATCGTTTTCACAATGGTCGTTATGAAGATGGGTATGAATGACCATGTCTATATCTTTGGGAGAAAGTCCCCATTTAGCAAGCCCCTCTTCAAATTTATAGATTTTTCCACCGATAGCCTGTTCTCTAAAATCAGATTGTATTACTTCAAGAAGACCTGTATCTACAAGGATAACTTTGTCTGAACCTTCGATCAACCAACAATAAATTGGGATAACATACTCTTTCCCATAATCATGTTGATAGGTCATCATCCCTTTATCAAAAACCTTGGTCCCAACCACGATAGGATGAATTTTATAAAACGGACCTTTTTTCATGGTTTGCCCCTTGGCTTTGTAGGTGTTTTATAGTTATAGTTAGATTATATATCAGGTTGCAAAATGAGAAAAGAGGTTTAATATTAAAACCATGAGTATAAATAAAGTTATTTTGATAGGAAGGTTAGGGGCTGACCCTGAGATTAGGTATACTGTTGATGGTAAACCTGTTGTCAGCTTTAGGTTGGCTACCAACGAGGTAATCGTAAGAAACGGAGAAAAAGAGGTTCTTACCGAATGGCACAGGGTGGTTGCTTTTGGTCGGTTGGCAGAAATCTGTGGAGAATATCTAAGCAAAGGTTCTCAGGTCTACATAGAAGGTAAACTTAGAACCCGCAAGTTTGAAGATAAACAGGGTATGCAAAGATACGTTACAGAAATTGTGGCTCAAAACATGCAGATTTTAGAGAAAAAATCTCAAAGCCCTGAAGAATCTACTAAATCCTATCCTGTTGAAACCTCTCCAAAAATTTCTAAAAAATCTACAGATTTAGAACTCGATGCTTTAGAAGAACCTTTGATCGACGAAGAGGATATTCCCTTTTAGCCTTATTTATTGAAACAAGACTTTTTTACGAGAAGGGTCTATCTGTTGTTTTTCTTCCTTTTTGGGTAATTCTTCTTTGGTTTGGTCTAAAATTTCTAAGTTTTCTGGTTGCTTAAACTGAGTTTCAATTTCAGTCTCTAAGTTGTCGAGTTCAAACATCTGTCTTATTATGCCTATAGCCTTGCTTCCTTTTTCGTGATGGTCTTTTTTGATATAATTGATAGGGTAGTAAATGATTTTTTGGACCAGAGACTGGGTTAAAACTTCTAAATGTTGTTTTTCTTCCTCAGAGAGGTTTTTAAGTTTTTTTAGGGTTTTTGCTAGTTCGTTTTGTCTTAGTTTTTCCATCTTTTCACTTAGGGCTTTGATGGTGGGATGAAACTCCATTTGCTTGAGCCATTTTTTAAACTTGAAAACCTCTTCTTCGATGATAACTTTTGCCCTTAAGGCTTCTTTTTTACGTTCTTGAAAGTTTTCCTCTACCACCTCTTTCAGGTCGTCTATGTTGTAGACGTAGACGTTTTCTAACTGATTAACCTCAGGCTCTACATCTCTTGGAACAGCTATGTCTATGATAAAAAGGGGACGAAACTTTCTTGGTTTTAAGATAGAGGCAACCATCTTTTTGGTAATTACAAAAGAGGGGGCACCTGTAGAGGAAATAACCACATCTGCCTTGGTGAGTACATAAGGCAACTCTTCCAAACTGTAAGCCTCTCCTTTAAACCGGTCAGCAAGCTCAATAGCCTTAGAAATGGTTCGGTTGGCGATCAATACCTTTTTTACCCCGGCTGAGATAAAATGCATACAGGCAAGTTCTGCCATCTCTCCTGCACCTACCAGTAAAACCACCTTTTGTTTGAGGCTCCCTAGGATTTTTTTAGCAAGCTCACAGGCAGCATAGCTTATAGAGATAGCACCTCCTCCTATGCCGGTTTCAGTCCTAACCCTTTTGGCAACAAAAAAACATCTATGCAAAAGACGATTGAGCACAATCCCTGAGGTTTTATGGAAAAGCGCTTTTTGATAAGCCTCTTTTACCTGTCCTAAAATTTGAGGTTCTCCTAACACAAGAGAATCAAGACCACAGGCTACCTCAAAAAGATGCTTTACCGCTTCGTCGTTTTCCAACTGATAAAAATGCTTTTTAATCTCTTCTTGTTTGATCCTTACCTCTTTTTCAAAAAAAGAAAATAGTTCAGATAAGAAAAAGTCTTTTTGAGATTTTTCTAACACAAAGCAAAACTCGACCCTGTTACAGGTAGAAAGAAAATAGGCTTCTTTAAAGCTTAATTCCTCGTTTTTTAGCTTTTCAAGGGGAAAGATTGGGCTATCTTTAAAAGAGAGTTTTTCCCTTATTTCTACCGGAGCGGTTTTATGGTTTAGTCCTACCAGAAGGATGGTAATCTCAAGGTCAAGACCCATAGGTGTGAAACCCCTTGGTAAACAAGTTTATCACAAAGAAGCTTAAAAACCAAATCCCGAACCCCAAAATAAACATCTTAGCAGACCTTTTTCCTCTCCAGCCTATGACTACCCTTTGATGGATAAGCACTGCATAAAGCAACCACAACACCAGAGAAAACACTTCCTTTGAAGACCATCTCCAGTAGTCCCCGAAAACAAAGTTGCTCCATATAGCCCCGGTGATCATCGAGATAGAAAGAAAAAGAAACCCAAGATAAAGGGAGATTTCACTTGCCCGGTCTAAGTACTCTAAAGGAGGAAGTTTTTTGTAAAAAAGACCTAAAGATTTTTTTTTGATCTCTCGTTCTTGCAAAATATACATGATCGAAGTGGTAAGACCAAAAAGTAAAAAGGCATGGGAGATTAGTCCGGAAATCCCATGTATAGGAAACCAAGGGTTATAAAAATAAGGGGAAAAAGGAGAAACTTTGCCAGAAGAGAAAAAAAGGCTCAAAAGAAGACATCCTACCACCCAGGGGAGTATAAAAAAACCTACGGTGTAAAGTTTTACCTGGCTTAAAAAAGAAAAGCCAAAATAAACTAAAACAAGGCTCCAAGCTAAAAAGTTTAGAACTTCTTTAAAGATTAAGACCTTTAAAACCGCTATTTCGTAAGCTTGAATCCCCCAAAATACGGTGTGTAAAAAAAACCCTAACCCCAAGACGATTTGGGCGTATTTTAACGCCTCTTTCTTAAGGGTTTTAAAATAAAAATAAAAACCTATCCAGGAAATAAAGTAAACCAAAAAATACAGGTCAAAAAGTAGGTCACCCATCAAACGGCATTACTTTTTCTTAGCTATATAGATAGAACAGGGAGCAAAGTTAACCACCTTAGCAGCGGTAGAACCAAGGGTGTATCTGATGATGTCAGGTCTTACCCCTCTTGCACCCATTATCAAAAGGTCAGGCCCTTCTTGTTCTACAAAGTTTAGGATAGCCTCAGCTATGGAAAAATCAACCAATACTTCCTGTCTCACTTTATAACCGTCTTTTACCTCTTTGGCTACCTCCTCTAACAAGGTTTTAGCCTTTTCTATGGCTTTTTCCTCTTCCTCTTTAGATATTTCTTCTCTTTTTCTTACCACGGTTAAAAGAATGATTTCATCTAAGGTCTCTTTTAGAAAAGTAAGAGCCATCCTTAACCCTTCTTTAGCGTCGGCTGAACCGTCGTAAGCTACCACTATTTTCATAACTACCTCCTCTTTAGGATAGTATTTTTATAATTTTAGCACGAAAAACTATTTTAATCAAACTTAAAACTTTATTTAGCAAAACTTTTCCTAAATCTTAAGCCTGAGAAAAGAAAGATTACTCCTCCTACGGCTGAGATCCCTAAGATGTTTTTCCAGAGATACTCTATCCCAACCCCTTTAAGCAAAACCCCGTATCCAAACTCTAAATAATACCTCATAGGAGAAAGAAGACTTAAAGTTTTTATGGCAGGGTGCATGGCCTCTGGTGGAGTCCAGGCTCCTGAAATCATAAGCATCGGTACCAAAATGACCAGGATTACCATCATCGCCTGGGAGAGGTTGTTTACTATCGTTGCAATGGCTATCCCAAGAGAAGACATGGCAAACACATAAAGACAGGTGACCAAAAAAAATAAGATGATGTTTCCTTTTATCGGGACCTTAAAAACGCCTTTTACCATGATAAATAAGCTAAGCAAGGATAAAACACCGATTACGGCTACCGTAGGAATAATTTTGGCTAAAAAAACCTCCCAGGTTTTTACAGGGGTTATCAAAAGTTGTTCGATGGTACCATATTCTTTTTCTCTTATCAAAGCTGAGGCACTGATAAGAAGAGAAACCATCGTTGTCATGTTAAAAAGTTCAAGGAGACTCATAAACCAGGTACTAAGATGGTTAGGGTTAAAAAAGCTGCGGGGTTTTGCTTCTACCTGAGGTATCCTTAAGTTTTTCTGATAAACCGAAAAGTCTAAGATCTTTAAAGAATATTCATGAGCGATGGTTGATAAATAAGAAATAGCCATAGTAGAAGTCATCGACATGGTGCCGTCAATGATAACCTGGATTTTCCCTTTTTTTTGCTTGACATCCGTCTCAAACCCAGGAGGTATGACAATGGCCATAGAGGCTTTACCTTTATCCAGCCATTCTACTACCTCTTTGTCAGAGTTAACATACGCTACTATCCTAAAATGGGGAGGTCTTATCTTAGACAAGAATTCTCTACTTTTCAGACTTTTGCTTTGGTCTAATACGATGGTTGCAAAGTTTCTTACATCAAGCGTTATACCTTTACCTCCTGTATATACAACCCCAGTAAAGGCGTAGACTAAAACGATTAACAAAATCCTGTCTCTGAAAAGCTGAAGAAATTCTTTTTTGATTAAAGTGATAAGCCTCATAAAGGTTATCCTAAAGTTTTTTCTTAAAGTTTAAGATGGTAGCCAGATAGACCACAGAAGCATACAAAAAAAGGCTCAGGATGTTGGATATAAAATAATGAAAAGGCAGTCCTTTTAGATAGATTCCTCTTACGATGTCTAAAAAATAGGTTGCAGGAATCACCTTGCTAACAAGTCTTCCGCTAAACTCCATACTACTCACAGGATAAAGAAATCCTGAATAAAGATAGGTAGGAACTACGGTGGTGATAAAGGCAAGAAGCATAGCGGTGATCTGGGTTTTGGTAATGGTGGAGATAAAAAGTCCAAGGCCAACGGTACAAAAAAGATAGAGTATGCTTGCTAAGGAAAGTACGATAAAGTTTCCGATAAACTTGGTTTGGAAGATAAAAACCGTGATGGCAAAAAGTATCAAGTAGGTAAGAAAACAAACCAAAACATAAGGGATAGCTTTTCCAAAGATAATCTCCCATCTTTTAGCAGGAGAGGTGTAATAGTTAAAAATACTTCCGAATTCCTTTTCTCTTACTACTACCAAGCAACTGAGAAGCACCGGATAAAAACAAAGGGTGGTTACCAACATCCCTGGCATGATAAAGTTTTTGCTCTCAAGGGAAGGGTTATACCAGGCTCTTATTTCTAACTCTATGGGAAAATTTAAGGAGTTTTGGTCTCCAAGGAGTTTTTGGTTAAAAAGGGTGTTTATGGTACTCATATAGCCTTTTACTACCTCTGCTCTACTTGGATAGGTGCCGTCGATAAGCACCTGTACCTCTGTTTTTTCCTTTTTATGAAGTTTTTTTGAGAAATCAGGTGGTATAATTAATACCGCTCTTACCTTAGCAGAGTTTAATAAGTCTTCAGCTTCCTGATAGTTTTTTACCAGGGTATAAAGTTTAAAGTACTCAGAGTTTACAAACCCATCTATGTAGTCTCTGCTTAGTTTACTGCGGTCATGGTCAAGAAAGGCCACAGGGAGCCCTTTTACATCAAGGTTTAACCCATATCCTAATAAAAACATAACTATCACAGGGACTACAAACACAAAGGTAAGGTAAAGTTTGTCTTTTATAAGCTCGGTAAATTCTTTTTTGGTTATTCCTATCAGTCTTTTTAACATCGCCTCTATGGGTTTTCCTTCAGGTCTTTTAAGATAAAGTCTACAAAAGCCTCTTGTAAAGGAGGGAGAGTAATTTCAATCGTATATTCTTCAATACCTTTTGTTTTTAAAATCTCGGAAATCTTTGGTTGATCTTTCTCAGGAGTAAAAGTTCTTAAAAAAAGTTTGTTTCCGTAAAAATAAAGGTTAGGAAAATTGTTTTTTAACAGGGTATAGGCTTCTTTAAACCTTGGGGTTTTTATTTTTAGGAGTTTACCAGCGAGGGTTTCAGAGGTGATTTTTAGTTCTTCAGGGGTGCCAACTGCAATAAGCCTTCCCCGGTTCATAAGACCTATCCTGTCGCAGTTTTCTGCTTCATCCATATAATGGGTAGAAACGATAACAGTTATGCCTTTTTCTCTTGAAAGATAGTAAATGATCTCCCAGAAGGATCTTCTTGCTACAGGGTCTACTCCAGAGGTTGGTTCATCTAAAAACACGATCACAGGGTTATGCAAGATGGCACACATAAGGGCAACCCTTTGTCTTATCCCAAAAGGGACATCTTTAACAAGTCTTTCTTCCCAGGAAGAAAGTCCAAGCTTAGTTAAAAGCTCGGTAAAATTTTGTCCTTTTATTCCGTAGAGCCCGGCATAAAGTTTGATATTTTCCATCACCGTCAGGTCTCTGTAAAGGGAGAATTTTTGAGACATGTATCCTATTAGCTGCCACACCTTAGCTCTTTCTCTTTTTACATTATACCCTGCGATAAAGATATCCCCTTCGGTAGGTTCTAAAAGTCCGCACATCATCTTGATTAACGTAGTTTTCCCTGCACCGTTAGGACCAAGAAGCCCTAAAATTTCACCTTTTTTGACCTCTAAACTTACTTTATCCACTGCTTTAAACTTTCCAAAAGCCTTGGTCACCTTATCACAGACAAGCAAGGTCTCTTCTGAGGTAAAGCTTAAAGAAGGTTTTTGTAAAGGCTTGGGAGGTTCTTTTGAAATCACAGAGACAAAAGTTTGCTCTAAATCAGGAAACTCTTCGGGTTTACCCTGAAGTAAGATTTTACCGTTATGGATTAGGGCTATTCGTTGGCAGCGTTCTGCCTCATCCATGTAAGAGGTGGTTAAAAGAACGGTAATGTTTCTTTCCTGAACCAACGTTTGCAGAATTTTCCAGAAGTCCTGTCTTGAAAGTGGGTCAACTCCTGTTGTAGGTTCGTCAAGGTAGATGATGTCTGGCAGGTGTAGTAAAGTGCAGACTAACGCAAGTTTTTGTCGCATACCCCCTGAAAGGGCTTTAGCCGGTCTTGATAAAAAAGGTTTAAGCCTGGTAATCTCTAAAAGGATTTCTTTGTTTTTTTGAAATACCTCTTCTGGGATTTCCCTTAGGTTGCGGAAAAAGTTTATGTTTTCTTCGATGGTAAGGTTGTCATAAAGGTTTAATCCAAGCCCCTGAGGCATATATCCGATAAATTTTTTAACCTTTTCAGGGTCTCTGGTAACGTCTATACCGTTTACGTAGGCTTTACCAGAGGAAGGAGTTAAGACTCCCGCAAGGATTTGGACGATGGTGGTTTTTCCTGCTCCGTCAGGTCCTATCAGACCAAAGACTTCTCCTTTTTTTACCTCAAAGGAAACATTGTTTACGGCTAAAACTTTCTTATAAAACTTGGAGAGGTTTTCAACCTTAAGAACAGGCTCGTCTAAGGCTTTACCCATTCTGCCTTTGGGTCTGTTTTTATTACCACGTCTGCCGGCATCCCAGGTTTTAAAAGCCCTTCTGGGTTTTCTACCGAGACCTCAGCTCCAAAAACAAGTTTTACCCTTTCTTCCTTGGTTTCTACGTTTTTAGGAGTAAATTCGGCTTTTTCATAGACCCTGGTTAAAGTTCCGTTGAAATAGCGGTTAGGATAGGCGTCTACATACACCCTTGCAGGTTGGCCCAGTTTTACCTTCCCAACCTCTGGTTCAGGGATATAAACCTTGATATAAAGGTTTTGAAGGTTTACCATCGTATAGATAACTTGCCCTGGGTTTACGACTTCTCCTTCTTCAGCTACCCTTGAAAGGATAACCCCGTCTGAAGGGGCATAGATTTTGGTTTCCTTGTAAGCAACCTCTATTTCTTTAACTTTTTGTAGGGCTGATAGATACTTAGCCTTGGCTTGGTTGATGTAACGTTGATTTACCTTAAGTTCTGACAGGGCTGTTTTGTACTCCAGTTCTGCAACCTCAAGGTCTCTTTTAGAAACCAAACCTTCTTGGTATAGTTTTTTATATCGTTCAAGGTCTCTTTTGGCTTGTTCAACTCGGGATTGGGATTTAACAAGATAGCTTTCTGCCATAAGGATGGTTTCTTCTGCTGAACGAACCTCGTTTTGAGCTGCTTGAAGTTGGGCAAAGTACTCATCAGGGCGAAGCTCTGCAAGAAGTTCTCCTTTTTTTACTGGGTCGCTTTCTCTTTTGTAAAGCTTTATCACCCTTCCTTGAATTTTTGTGCCAAGGTTGATCTCTTTTCCTTCGACCCTTCCGTGTAAAATAAGAACTCCTGGAGGGGTCTTTTGCCTGTTAACATACCAGAAAATCCCACCTGCGAATAATACTAAAAATATAACGAAAAATAGCAGTTTTGCCTTAAAACCGAAGTTCATATCTCAAACATTATATACTTTTTAGCCAAGATGTGCAACATTAGAATGAAAAAATGTGTGTCAGATTTGATTTAAACGATCTGTAGGAATAGACAGGTTTTAGGTATGCAGACCAAGTAAAATAAAAAACTCTTTGTTTCCTTTGGGACCAAGGATAGGGCTTTGAGCTACTCCTAAAGGTAAAAATCCTAAAGAGATAGAAAAGTCCCAGATTTCATCTACCACTTTTTTATGGACCCAGGGGTCTTTAACCACCCCTTTTTTAAGAAGTTTAGGCCCTACCTCAAATTGAGGTTTAATCAGGGCTAAGACCTTTCCTTCTGGTTTAAGAAGGGGCGGTGTAACCGGAAGGATTTTTTTTAGAGAAATAAAAGATACGTCTATGGTAATCAGGTCCATTTTTTCAGGAAACATCTCCGGGGTAAGATATCTGGCGTTTATTTCTTCCTTAGGTATAACCCTTGGGTCGTTTCTTAAAAGAGGATGGAGTTGGCCTTTACCTACGTCTACAGTATATACTTTTTTAGCTCCTTTTAGTAAAAGGCAGTGGGTAAACCCACCGGTTGAGGCACCTATGTCTAAGCATACAAACCCTGTGACATCTATCTGAAAGGCTTCAAGGGCTCCTTCAAGCTTTAGCCCTCCTCGAGAAACATAAGGTATAGGTTCGTCAACTCTTAAAAATACTTCACATGAAAGGGTTTGCCCTGGTTTTTCTACCCTTATCCAGTTTTTTTCGTCTTTTGACCACCAGACTTTACCTGCCATGATCAGGGCCTGAGCCTTTTCTCTGGTCTCAGCAAGCCCTTTTTCTACTAAGATTTTATCTGCTCTGAGTTTATGCTGCTTCAATTTCTTTATCGATCACCATCGAAAGAATTCTTCTTTGTTGTTTTTCTTTGAGTATCTCAAGCCCTTTTTCTAAAGCCCTAAGAATAAGTTCTACATTAGGATCGGTTTTAGGGTTTATTTGCTTAGGATCGTAGGTGATGGCTACGATGAAAGCAGATTTTTTAAGGTTAAAGGTTTTATAAGAGAGGTTTTCTAGAGTTTGTAAAAGTTTTCTTGCTACCACCATCGCACCAGAGAGTGGGGTTTCAGGAAGGATAACTCCAAAACGATAGGGATTTTTAAGTTTAGCGATCACGTCAACCCTTCTTAATCTGCTGGCTAAGTTTTCAGCCACTAACTTGATAAAAATTTCTTCTCCTTTTAGGCTTTGAGTCTCTGCAATCTCTTCTCCTTTTTCTATTTCAAAGAAAAGGACGCTAAAAATTCGTTGATATCTTTTGGCCCTTAAAAATTCTTCCTTAAGCCTTAAAAGAAAATATTCTTCATTATAAAGTCCAGTAAGAGGGTCAAAAAAGGTTTGTTTTTTTAAAGTTTCTTCTGTTTTTTCAAGTTGTTTAAGTAAAAGTTCCTTTTCTCGTAACACTCTGGCTAATTCTTGTTTATAAATTTCAAGCAGTTTTTTTTCTTCCTTTTCTTGTTCTTCGATCTTCTGAAGTTGTTCTTTGATTTTCTTTTCCTTTTTTTTAATCCATTCAGTATAGGGGATAAGTTTGTAGGTCTCATACCCTAAGATTTCATAAAACTGGTTGATAAATCCAGGAAGGGAATCGAGTAAAACTGTCGCCTCTGTTTGAGAAAGGTTTAAAACTTCTTGGCAAACCTCCTGAAACCTTTGGTATTTGTGTTCTTTCTTGGGACTAAAATAGGCTCCTATACCTGAGTCTATCAAGTTTAAAATTTTTATGTCATAAAGTACATCCTGAGGAATTTCTTCAGGAAGGCCGGTGATACGGTGATGATGATAGAGGTCAAGCACAAACCTTCTTGGGAAATTATAGTTTTCAAAGTATTCTGCACCTATGGTTGCATGGTCAACCCCAAAAACTTCTCTTTCGGCATCCAGGGTAGTTTTCCCTAATTTTTTAAGTTTTAAGACCTGTAAGTATCCTTCAGGATAGACCTGATATAAAACCAGCACTCCGTAGTCCATCAAAAAAGAGGCTACGTGTAGATGGGTTGGGTAGTTTTCTATATGAGAGGTTAAAAGGTTAGATAAGCCAAGGTTAGCTATTGCCCTTGCCCAAAAAAGGTCAAAACTAAATTCGTTAAAGGTGTTTTTTTTAAGCTTTTGGGATAAAAAAGAGAGAACTAAAAGCTTTACTAGGTCTTCTCCTAAAATCAGGATTGCCTTCCTTAAATCTGAGACAGGAGGGTTGTCTTTCCTAAACTGAGGAAGATTGGTGGTCTCTATGATAAACCTTTTAAGTTCTTGCCTTTCATCGAGGAAATTTAAGAATTCCCTTTCTTCTTTTAACAAGAAGGTTTCAAGGGTTTCTTTGACTATGGAGGGAAGAGGGGGAAAGGGTTTTTTAGTAAGTTTTAATAGTCTGTCAAGCTCTCCCATTTTTGCGCTTTTAATATAAAATGATATCTAATGTATACTACCAAAAGATCGTCAAAAAAAAAGAGGATAAAGGAGGTTTTTAAGATGGAAGGACAAAAAGATTTGAAAGAGGTGGTTTTAGAAATAGCTAAGAAGGCGAAGTTTGCCTCTAAAGCTCTTGCCTCTCTGTCTTCTGGGGTAAAAAATGAGGTGCTAAAACGAGTAGCTCAGAAGATAAGAGAAAACAGGGAAGAATTGAAAAAGGTTAACGAAAAAGACGTAAACCAGGCTCTTTTGCAAGGACATACCAAGGCTTTTATAGACAGGTTAACCCTTTCTGATAAGGTAATAGAGGCCATGGCTAAGGGGTTAGAAGAGGTTGCTCAACTTCCTGACCCTGTAGGTGAAGTGGTAAAGATGTGGAAAAGACCTAATGGCCTTATGGTAGGAAGGATGCGCATTCCTTTAGGGGTGATAGCTATCATCTATGAAAGCAGACCAAACGTTACCATAGATGCAGCTGGGCTTTGTTTTAAAAGTGGTAATGCCGTCATCTTAAGGGGAGGAAAGGAGGCCTTAAACTCTAACTTGGCACTGGCTGACCTTTTTAGACAAACTTTAAAAGAGTTTAACCTTCCTGAGGATGCGGTGCAGGTTATTCCAACCCCTGACAGAACCGCCATGGAGTATATGTTAGAGCTTGAGGAATATATAGACTTAGTCATACCCAGAGGTGGAGAAGGACTTATCCGTTTTGTCACAGAAAAAGCCAGGATGCCTGTTATCAAACACTATAAAGGGGTTTGTCATGTGTATGTAGATGAGGAGGCTAACCTTGAAATGGCTAAAACGATTGCCATCAACGCTAAGTGCCAGAGACCAGGAGTATGCAATGCGATGGAAACTCTGTTAGTCCACGAAAAGATAGCTCCTAATTTTTTACCAGACCTTGCAGAAGAATACAAAAAATATGGAGTAGAGCTGAGAGGTTGCCCTGAAACCTTAAAACTTATTCTCTGGGCTAAACCAGCCACTGAAGAGGACTGGTATACAGAGTACCTTGACCTTATCCTGGCGGTAAAGGTGGTAAAAGATATAGATGAGGCGATAGAACACATCTCTAAATACGGAAGTTATCATACCGAAGCCATCGTTACAGAAAACTATTCTAAAGCTATGAAGTTTATCAGAGAGGTGGATGCAAGCCTGGTTTTGGTGAATGCCTCTACCAGGTTTAACGACGGAGGAGAGCTTGGTTTAGGTGCAGAGATAGGAATTTCCACAACCAAGATTCATGCCTACGGTCCTATGGGGCTTGAAGAGCTAACCACCACTAAGTTTATAGCCTTTGGTAATGGTCAAATCAGAACCTAAAAAAATAGGTATTTTAGGGGGGACTTTTGACCCCCCACATTTAGCCCATTTAAGGGTCGCAGAAGAGGTAAGAGAAGCCTTTGGTTTACAGGAAGTATGGTTTATCCCCGCAGGATATCCTCCTCATAAAAAAACAGAAACTCTCTCTTCCTTTGACCACAGGTTTAAAATGGTAAGCTTAGCGATAAAAGACAATCCTTTTTTTAAGGTCTTAGACATAGAAAAAGACGTTAGACCTTCTTATACTTTAAAAACCTTAAAAAAATTAAATGCCTCTTACCCTGAGGCAGAATTTTTTCTGATAATAGGCTGGGACAGTTTTTATCAGTTTGAAACCTGGTGGAATTACCAGGAATTTTTGCAATATACCAAGTTGGTTGTGGTTTCACGGGGTTTAAAAAGGTCAGAGGCCCTAAAAGATGCCTTTTTACAAAAATTAAACCAGCTTTGGGAAGATGCCCTTTCTATAGAAAGGGTATTTCTGTTAGAAGTAACCTCGTTAGACATTTCAAGCTCGATGGTTCGGTCTCTGGTTAAACATGGTTGTTCTGTAAGATACCTTGTGCCTGAAGAGGTTTTAACCTATATTTTAGAACATCAGCTTTACCGATAAGAGGTTTTTGAATGAGAGGTTCTGTTAAGGCTGAGATAACTCCTATGTTTAAACAGTATTTTGAGGTAAAGCACCAGTATCCTGATGCGGTGCTTTTTTTCAGGCTTGGGGATTTTTATGAGATGTTTTTTGAAGATGCAGAGACAGTGGCCCCTCTCTTAGGGTTGGTCTTAACCAAAAGAGAGGCAGGAAAGGGGCTTACTGCCCCGATGTGTGGTGTTCCTGTAGAAAAAGCCCTTTTTTACATCCAGAAGCTGGTTGACCTTGGTTTTAAGGTTGCTATCTGCGAACAGGTAGAAGACCCTGCCACCGCCAAAGGGCTTGTCAAAAGAGAGGTAGTTAAGATCTATACTCCTGGTTTAATGGTAGACTTAGAACTTCCGGAAAAAAGTAAAACCTATCTTGCGAGCCTCTACTTAGATAAAAAAGCAGGACTTGCCTTTTTAGAGCTTTCCTGCGGCGAGTTTATCTTTACCGAGGTAAACAGAGAAACCTTTTTGTCTGAACTGTTAAAACGTGAACCAAGAGAAATCCTTTGTTTAGAGGAGTTTGCTGAGTCTGAATGGATCTCTCTTGTCAAAGGTAGTCTTCCTAAGGTACATCTAAGTTTTTTAGACAAAAAAGCTTTTGGTTTAACCCAGGTGAAAGAACTTCTTAAGCTTCCCTATTATGAACGTTATCAAGAGGGTTTAAAAGCAGCCAACGCTATTTTAGTTTATCTACAAAACTATCAGCCCCATCTTTTAGATAAGATAGAAGCCCCGGTTTTTTACTATCCAGAGGAGTTTTTATTTTTGGATGAAGCCACCAAAAGAAACTTAGAACTGGTAAAAAACCTCTGGGATGGGTCTGAAAAATATTCTCTTTTTTGGGTGTTAGATGCTACGGTCACCCCGATGGGGGCAAGACTTCTCAAAGAATGGATAATTTATCCGTTGAGAGACATTAATCAGATCAAACTTAGAAAAGAAGCTGTAAGTTTTTTGGTAGAAAAACCAGACTTAAGATATGCCATTAGAGAGGTTCTAAAAAAATTACCTGATTTAGAAAGGCTTTCTACCAAGTGTAGTCTAAGGCTAATTAACCCTAAAGAGATGGCGCTTTTAAGGGATAGTTTAAAGTATCTTCCGGAGATAAAAGAGATTTTTTCCGGAATAGATAACCTTCCACGGCTTTTAAGAGACATCCTCTCTCAGTTAGGAGAGTTTACTGGGTTATATCAAAGACTTTGTGAGGTTTTGGTAGAAAACCCTCCTTATACTTTAAAAGACGGTGGGATCATAAAAAGAGGGATAGACCCCACCTTAGATGAAATGAGGGATCTAAAAGATCATGCCGTAGACTACCTTTCAGCCATAGAAAGAAAAGAGCGAGAAAAAACAGGGATTCCTAACTTAAGGATAGGGTATAACCGGGTTTTTGGTTATTACTTTGAGGTCTCTAAAGGGAATGTTAGGCTTGTGCCACCTTATTTTGAGAGAAAACAGACTTTAACCAACGTAGAAAGGTTTGTAACCCCAGAGCTAAAAGAACTGGAACAAAAGATCATCACCGCAGAGGAAAAAATCAAAAATTTAGAGTATGAGTTGTTTTTGGGATTAAGAGAAGAGGTAGCCCAGTATAGAGAGGATTTAAAAAGAACCAGTCAGGCCCTTGCTACCCTTGATGTACTCGTTTCTTTAGCCAAAGTGGCAGTAGAAAACGACTATGTCTGCCCTGAGATTATCGAGGAAGAAGGGCTTTATATAGAAGAGGGAAGACACCCAGTTATAGAAAAAATCCAGGGTAAGGAAAGGTTTATTCCTAATTCTGTAGAGTTAAAAAAGGATGAGGCTGTGCTTTTGGTGATTACCGGTCCTAACATGGGAGGTAAGTCTACCTATCTTAGGCAGACAGCCCTTATCGTCATCATGGCTCAGATGGGAAGTTTTGTCCCTGCAAAGTATGCAAGGCTTGGAGTGTTTGATAAGGTCTTTACCAGGATAGGGGCAGGAGATGAACTTGCTCGAGGAAAGAGCACCTTTATGGTAGAGATGAGTGAGTGTGCCTATATCCTGAAAAATGCAACCAGCAAAAGCTTGGTGGTTCTTGATGAGGTGGGAAGAGGAACCAGCACCTATGATGGTATGTCCCTTGCATGGGCTATATCAGAAAATTTGTACGAAAAAAAGGTTTTTACCTTGCTTGCAACCCATTACTTTGAGTTAACTGAGCTTGGGAAGGTCTATACGGGAATTAAAAACTATCATGTAGCTGTTAAAGAATGGCAAGATGATATCATTTTTATGTATAAGGTTTTACCAGGGGCAGCTAACAAGTCTCATGGTATAGAGGTAGCAAAATTGGCTGGAATTCCTCAAGAGGTGGTTGACAGAGCTAAAGAAATACTTTATAAATTAGAGAGAAAAAATCTTAAGGAATCAAGTGAAATAAAGACAGCTTCAAAGAGGGTTACTCAGTTGTCTATTTTTGACCGAGAACATCCTTTGCTTCAAAAGATAAGAAACTTAAACATAGAAGAGATAACTCCTGTTGAAGCTCTGAACTTTTTGTGGGAGATTAAAAAAGAGTTAAAATGAAAAAGTTCAGGTTAAATCAAAGAAGCTGTATTACATTAATTTTTTTCTGGTCTTTTTTACTTCTTTTGGTAGGAGGATTTTCTCAAGTAAAGGGGGCTACTAAGTCTTCTTCTACTCCTAAGGTTTCCCAAGAGTATGTTTACCATACCGTGCAAAAAGGCGAAACCTTAGAAAAAATAGCCAAGAAATATAACCTTTCTATACCTGAGTTAAAGAGGCTTAACAACTTAAAAAAAGATAAACTCTCAGTAGGGCAGAAGCTTATCGTTGGGGTAAAAAAGGTTCAACCTAAAAAGGAAGAACCTAAGCCTAAAACCTCTCAAGGAAACGAAGTTCGCCACATAGTAAAAAAAGGCGAAACCTTAAAAACGATCGCTCAAAAGTATGGAACAACTCCTGAAGAGATAAAACGACTAAACAACCTAAAGACTAATAAGGTAAAGCCAGGACAAAAGCTTTTGATAAAAAGGGAGGAATCTACTTCTTCAGAAAAAGGAAAAACCACAGAAAAAAAGGCGTATGTCTATCATGTTGTAAGGAAAGGAGAAAGTTTAGAGAGTATCGCCCAGAAATATCGTGTTTCTAAGGAGGAACTTAAGAGAATCAATCGCCTTAGGTCAGAAAATTTAACCCCAAACCAAAAACTTATCATCCGACCCAAGGAAGAGGACGAAGGTTCTTATTCATCTCAGCCTTCAAAACCTGTCGAGGAAAAAGAGACGAGTTTTCAGACTTTGGAAAAGAAGTTTGAAAGGTTAAAAAACAGTTCCAAGGTTAGCCGAAAACAATGGATGAGGCTGGCAGAGGAATACAGGAGGTTTTACCTTCTTTATCCAAACAACCCTTTATCCCCTAAGGCGGTATTAAGAACAGCTCAGGCTTATTATCAGGCTTATACCAAATCTTTGCGCAAATCAGACCTTAACCAAGCGGTGAAAAATTATCAAAGACTTTTGACTCATTATTCTAACTCAGCTGAAACAGAAGAAGCCTATTATATGCTGGCTAAGATATATGGTGAGGATTTATCTGATAAAACCCTTTCTGAGAGATATAGAAAGGAGCTTGAGCAAAGGTTTCCTAAAAGTGCTTATCTTGCCAAATTAAAACCTTTACCTCAACCTGTTACTCAAAAAGAAATCGCTAAAAAAGAAAAAAAGAGAGAAAAAGTTTGGTTTTATCCCTCAAATAAAACCACACCAGAGCCTGGGATTACCATAGCCCCTCAAGTGATACCTAAACGTTCTGAACCCAAGGTAAACGCTCAACCTGCTCCGGTTTTAGTAGCCGATGCCAAAAGGGTCTTAGAGGTTTCTCCGGTAACAGGAGAGGACTATACTAGGATTATCATCGGTGTTTCTGGAAACTTTGAATACCAGACTAACATCCTTAAAAGTCCTACTCCAAGGATTTATGTAGACATCTATCCATCAAACCTTGACCCTAAAGTTCCTAAGGAAATAGAACTTAAGGACGTACATCTACAAAAGGTAAGGGTAGGTCAGTTTGATAAAAACGTAGTAAGGGTTGTGGTTGACCTAAAGAGCCTTACATCTTATAAAATTTTTAAGTTAAAGGACCCTCATCAGCTTGTGCTTGATTTTACCGGGAAAGAAAAGGTTCTTTCTACTGGTATAGCTACTAAACCCAAAAAGTCTAAGAGTTTGTCTTCTAAGAAAAAACAAACCGAGGACAAGCAGGAATACATAAATCTTGCGAGACAGTTTGGTTTAGGGATAAAAAGGATAGTAATAGACCCAGGGCATGGAGGCGAAGACCCAGGGGCTGTAGGCCCTACAGGGCTAAAGGAAAAAGAAGTCAACCTTCAGGTAGCTAAATTTTTAGCGCAAAAAATTAAGGAGCGCTTGTCAGATGTAGAGGTAATTTTAACAAGGAATACTGATGTTTATATCCCCTTAATCCAGAGGCCAGCGATAGCTAACTCAAAAAAAGGTGACCTTTTCATCTCTATCCATACCAACGCCTCCCCTGACCCTAACGCAAGGGGTATCGAGGTTTATTACCTTAACTTTAGCACAGACCCAGAGTCTATGAGGGTTGCAGCTCTTGAAAACTCAGCTTCAGACAAAACCTTAAGCGACCTTCAAGATTTAATCAAGGCTGTTCTTTCTAACACCAAACTTTCAGAATCAAAACTTTTAGCAGAAAAGGTTAACCAATATCTTCATCAAACCTTAGTAAGGTTTTATCCTGATACCACTTCTCGAGGGGTAAAGTATGCTCCTTTCTTGGTTTTGGTAGGTACAAGGATGCCTGCTGTTTTGGTAGAAGTATCTTTTATAACCAATCCTGTAGAGGAGTCACGTCTTAAAAATCTTCATTATTTAGAGATGCTTGCTGAAGGTATTGCTAAGGGAGTAGAAGCTTATATACAAACTCTAAAACTTTCTCAGAACTTCCATGGCAAAACCTCTTAAACTTCTATTTGGAGTAGACCTGTTTTTTTCTCAGGGGCTTTATCAAAGTTATCAGAAGTATAAGGTTGCCCTTCTTTGCAATCAGGCCTCTCTTGATGAGACCTTTACCCCCACCTTTATAAGGTTTAAACAGGCCTTTGGAAAAAACTTTAGGCTTATTTTTTCCCCTCAGCATGGGCTTTACTCAGAAAAACAGGCTAACATGATAGGGTCTTATGACGAAGTGGAGCCTTTTACCCAAATCCCTATAGTAAGCCTTTATGGCCCAAGGTTAGAGCCAGAACCTTATCATTTAGAAGACATAGACGTAGTTTTTGTAGACCTTCAGGAAGTTGGCTGCAGGGTTTATACCTATATCTGGACGGTATTTTTACTGCTTAGAGTGTGTTTTAACTTAGAGAAAAAGGTAGTAGTCCTTGACAGACCAAACCCTATAGGAGGAAAGATAGAAGGCCCTTACTTAGAAGAAGATTTTAGATCCTTTGTAGGCCTCGATCCTTTACCTCTAAGGCATGGTTTAACCATAGGAGAATTAGCCTTACTGTTTAAAAAACGACATTTTCCAGGTTTGGATTTAGAGGTGGTTCCTGTAAAGGGTTACAGGAAAAGTTTGTTATGGAAGGACCTTGGTAGGCCTTGGTTTTTACCTTCTCCTAACCTTCCTTCCTGGTGGTGTAGTCTCGTTTATCCAGGTCAGGTGTTGCTTGAAGGAACAAACCTTTCTGAAGGTAGAGGCACAACCTTGCCTTTTTTAGTTTTTGGTGCTCCTTATTTAAAGATAGAAAAGGTGCTTAATTTTTGGGAAAAATTAGGCCTTCCAGAGAAAAATTATGTAGTTTTAAGGCCTTTTGTTTTTGAGCCTACCTTTGATAAATGGAAAGGTAGCCGGTGTTTTGGTTTCCAACTTTACGTAAAAGACCCGGTAAGGTTTCAACCAGTTAAAAACACCTTTATCTTGCTAAAGTTTATAAAAGAAAACTTTTCGGAGTTTGAGTTTTTAAAGATTCCTTATGAGTTTGAAGAAAAAAAACGTCCGATAGACATTCTAGTAGGAAGTAAACCCGTGCTTGATTGGTTAGAAGGGAAAAAGGAAATTGACCTTGATTTTTACCTGTATTATATTAAAAAATTATCAGGAAGAGATAGCCTCTATTTTGATGTATGAGTAAAAATAAAAGTTTATGACTAAAAAGTCAAGCAATAAAACGATAAAGTTTAAGTCTAACAAGGAGCGTGTAAGTTATTTACTGAAGCTTTTTGAGAAGAAAGACAGGGTGCTTATTGTTATTTGGGCAGACCCTGACTCCCTTGCTTCAGCTTTGGCTTTTAAAAGGATATTGCAAAACCGGGTAGAAAAGGTAACCATAGCTAACATAAACGAAATAACCAGGCTTAACAATAAGGTGATGGTAGAGGTTTTGAAAATACCCTTGGTTAAGTATTGTCCAAAGTTGCTGGAAGAACATAATAAGTTTGTTTTGGTTGACTCTCAACCCTCTCACTGGGAAGAGTTTAAAAACATCTCCTGGGATGTGGTGATAGACCATCATCCTCTTTTTAGTGAAATCTATGCTAAGTATTATGACATCAGGCCTGATTATGGCGCTACCGCAACCATCCTGTATGAATACTTAAAAACTTTAAAGATCAAACCCTCTGTCTACTTAGCTACAGCTTTGGTTTACGGGATAAAAACAGACACCAGTAACTTTGAAAAAAGTGCTAACATCCATGATGTAATGGCTTTTCAGAACCTTTATAAACACATGAACAAGCATCTTCTTTCCAAGATAGAGAGCTCAAGCTTGAGGCGGTCTGAACTAAGATATTTTAAGATTGCTTTAGACCAGCTTAAGTTTAGAAAAAACAGGATGTTTACCTATGTAGGCAAGGTAAGTAATACTG
The DNA here is from genome assembly GCF_000423845.1 of Thermodesulfobacterium hveragerdense DSM 12571. Lineage (GTDB taxonomy): Bacteria > Desulfobacterota > Thermodesulfobacteria > Thermodesulfobacteriales > Thermodesulfobacteriaceae > Thermodesulfobacterium > Thermodesulfobacterium hveragerdense. The sequence goes on from NZ_AUIT01000022.1 coordinate 20,319, forward strand.
ATGTTTTAGTGTTGATAGCTGATTTTTTCAACAAGGTGTATGAAACCTCCTGGGTGTTTGTAGGGGGTGAATACAAAAAAATATTAACTATCATCATCCGCTGTGACGGTTATAGAAAAAATGCAGGAAAAATGGCTAACAGACTTTTTAAAGACATCGGTTCTGCAGGAGGACATAGAGAAAAGGCTCGGGCTGAAATTCCTTTTGCCAACCTTTCTACCCCGCCAGAGCTTTTTAATACCGATAAGCTTATCAAACTTTTCGATAAATATTTTAAGTTGATAGATAAATTGATAGATAAAAAAGGAACGGAGAAGGTAAAAGAGTAAGCTATGTCAAGATTCGTAGACCAGGCAAAAATTTATGTTAAGGCAGGTAATGGTGGCGATGGCTGTGTAAGCTTTAGACGTGAAAAATACGTGCCTAAGGGAGGTCCAGATGGAGGCGACGGAGGGGATGGAGGGGATGTTATCCTGGTAGCAGATCCTCAGGTCCATACCTTGTATGATTTTTATCATCAGGTGCATTTTAAGGCTGAAAGCGGTCGCCCTGGGATGGGCAAGAAGATGAAAGGAAGAGATGGAGAAGACCTTGTTTTGCGTGTACCTGTAGGTACCATCGTAAAAGATGCTGAAACCGGAGAGGTTTTAGGTGATTTGATAACCCCTGGTCAAACCTTAGTAGTAGCCAAAGGAGGTAAAGGAGGTAAAGGAAACGCAAGGTTTGCTACTCCGGTCAGACAGGTCCCAAGAATCGCTGAAAAAGGAACCTCTGGAGAAGAAAGGTGGATTCTGCTTGAGTTAAAGTTGATAGCAGATGTAGGACTGGTTGGGCTTCCCAACGCTGGGAAATCTACCTTTCTTAGCAGGATTTCTGCAGCTAAACCCAAAATTGCTGACTATCCTTTTACTACCCTTGAACCTAATTTAGGGGTGGTAAGCTTGTTAGAAGGAGGATCTTTTGTGGTTGCTGACATCCCAGGGCTGATAGAAGGGGCTCATAAGGGAGTTGGCCTTGGACATGACTTTCTGAGACATATCGAACGCACAAGGATTTTGCTCTACGTGCTTGACATCACCAAAAAAGAAGAGGTCTTAAAGGATTATCAAGTACTTAAAGAAGAACTCAGACTTTTTAACCCACGGTTATTAGAAAAAGAATACTTTATAGCCTTAAACAAGATAGATACGATAGCAGACCAGGAAGAGATAGAAAAAATCGTGCGTCTTTTCCCTGAAGAAGACCAATCAAAGATTTTTCCTATCTCGGCGGTATCAGGCCAAGGGGTGGTTGAGTTGATTTATACCCTTTGGAAAAAAATAAACGAGATTTTACATGCTGATGAAAAAGAGATCATTTTAGGACAATAAGTTATGGATAGACAAGCCAGACTTAAAAAAGTTTTAAAAAAGGTAAAAAGGATAGTGGTAAAGGTTGGTAGTGCGGTTATTACTAAACAGGATGAGGGACTAAACTACGAGGTTTTAGAAAACTTGGTTTATCAGCTTCAGAAAAAGGTCAAAGAGGGTTATAAGGTAGTTTTGGTGTCTTCAGGGGCTATTGCCTGTGGAAGGGCCAAACTAAAGTTTTATAAAAAGCCTCTTGCTCTTTGCGAAAAACAGGCTCTGGCCTCTATAGGACAGGCGGCTTTAATTCAGGCTTATGAAAACCTTTTTAATCAATACGAGATTTTTGTTTCTCAAATCCTTCTTACTGCAGAAGACCTTTCTTTAAGGGAACGCTACCTTAACGCTAAAAAAACCTTTGAAACCTTGCTTAAGTGGGGTATCCTTCCAATCGTTAATGAAAACGATACAGTTACCACAGAAGGGATAAGGTTTAGTGATAACGATACCCTTTCTGCCTTGGTTGCAGGAACCATCGAGGCAGACCTTTTGGTTATCCTTTCAGATATAGATGCCCTTCATAAGGAGGACCCAAGAGAAAACCCTCAGGCTGAAAAGATCTCTGAGGTGTTTAGAGTAGATGATGAGATTTTTAAGATGGCAGGGAAAAAACCTGGAAGTCTGGGAAGAGGAGGGATGTATTCAAAGTTGCTGGCAGCCAAGATGGCAAACTCTATGGGTATTCCTGTGGTTCTTCTCTCAGGTAAGGAACCATTTATTCTGGAAAAGTTCTGGGAGGGACAAGGGATAGGCACCATCTTTTGGCCTGAAGAAAGAAAACTCAGCATGAGAAAACTCTGGATAAAATACTATATCAAACCAGAAGGCAGGATTTATATAGATGAGGGAGCTGAGAAGGCTCTGTTAGAAAAAGGAAAAAGTCTACTTTTACCAGGTATTCAAAAGATAGAAGGAGAATTCCCAAAGGGTGCCTGTGTAGAATGTGTAAACCATCAGGGAAAGGTTATAGCCAAAGGACTTGCAACCTTTTCTTCCTATGATTTGCAAAACCTTCTTTCCTCTGAAGAAAGACCTAACAAGGAGGTAATCCATCGAGATAATTTAGTAATCCTTAAGTCTTAAGCCCTGTTCTTTTGGTATTCTGTGATTTTTTCTATGATGGTGTGAGCTGAGTTAAAGGCTTTAAGGATGTTTCCTCCTTTGACCGCAAGGTCTCCTGCAAGAAAAACCTTCGGGAGGCTGGTTTCCAGATGTTCGTTTAGAATAGGATTTCCTTTTTCATCAAACTCTATCCCGATTTTTTTAAGAAAATTTTTAGGGGTCGTTCCTCCTAAACAGTAGATGATAACATCATAAAGCTCAGTCATTTTATCCTTAAAGAAGACCTTTATTTTTCCACCTTCAGGGGCTATTTGGGTTATGTTTGTCCCTAATAAAAGTTTGATTTTTTCTTCTTTTTCTTTTTGATAAAGAAGGTTTAGGTTGGTTTCGTTTATCCTAAAAAAATAAGGCCTTCGGTAAGAAAGATGGACCTCGTTCTTTTCACAGAACTGAAGACTTACCTCAGCTGCTGTGTTTCCTCCACCTACTACTAAAATTTTCTTGTTTTCTAAGGCCACATCTGGTGGTTCAAAGAATACCCTGTTTTTTAGTTCAGAAGGAATAGGATACTCGGGTTTGTTAGGGACACAAAAGATACCTATAGCAATGATCACAAACTCTGCCAGAAACGTAGGCTCATCTTTTACCCAGATTTCATAACTCCCGTCATTTTTGACTACGTTGGTAACCTCAGAATTAAGTCTTACATCAAGGTTCCACTGTTTTATCCAGGAATTAATCCTTTGTAAAAATTCTTCTTTAGTTTCTGTCTCAAACGAGCAGATCCCTATGGGTTTGACGTTTTTTCCTCGGTAATCAGCATCTACCCGTTTGCCTGGTTTGTAAAACTTGGAGATGGTGTAGCAAACCTCTTTATGTTTTTCCAGAACCACCACCGGCTCTAAACCTTTAGCTTTGGCTTCTATCGCGCAGGCAATACCTGCAGGACCACCACCTACTATGGCAATCTTTACCCTTTCTAAGGGTCTTTCCATACCACCCTCTTTATTTGATTTTTTGTTCCCAATTCCAGGCGTGTTGGATGATGGTTTCCAGGTCTTGAAATTTAGGTTCCCAGGAAAAAAGAGACTTGATTTTTCGATTATCGGCAATCAAAACCGGAGGGTCTCCAGGACGTCTTTCTGTCTCTAACACTTTAAACTCAACCCCTGTGACCTTTTTTACAGCCTCAACTACCTGTCTTACCGAAACCCCAACCCCATACCCACAGTTTAAAATCTGGCTTTTTCCGCTATCAAGCAAGTACTCTAAGGCAAGAATATGGGCCTCGGCTAAGTCTATTACATGGATGTAGTCTCTGATACAGGTTCCATCTGGGGTGGGATAGTCGGTGCCATAGATTTCAAGGTAGGGATATTCTCCTTTAGCGGTTTTAAGGGCTCTTATGATAAGATGGGTAGGCTGGTTGTAGGCTGGTCCTAACTCACCCTCTGGGTCTGCCCCTGCAACGTTAAAATATCTTAGGGCTATATAGTCTAAGGCCTTGGCATAAGAAAGGTCCTCTAAGACCCTTTCTATCATCGCCTTGGTTCTACCATAAGGGTTGATGGGTTCTAAAGGTGCGTCCTCTGGTACAGGGATGGTTTTAGGAATACCATAAACCGCTGCTGAAGAGGAAAAAACAAACTTTTTAACCTCAGCTTTACCCATAGCTGAAAGAAGTTTTAAGGTATTTTCTACGTTATTGCGGTAGTATTTTAGGGGAAAAGCTACACTTTCAGGAACCACGATAGAGGCTGCAAAGTGCATTACAGCCTCAGGTTTTTCTTTATTTAAGATTTTTTCTACCTTTTCCTCTTCGGCAAGGTCTACTTGATAGAGTTTGCCATAAGGGATTTTTTTGCCGGTGGTGCTAAGGTTATCGATGATAACCACTTCATATCCATTTTGAACCAGAAGTTTGACTACATGAGACCCTATGTATCCGTAGCCACCAGTAATTAAAATTTTAGGTTTCGCCATTTTAAAACCGTTTTACTTTTGTTTTGGATATGATACAATAAGTTTTGTATGTCGTCAACCAAAGTTTGGATTAATAAACCGGTCGATTTAGAAGTTTTAAGACACTTTGTAACCAAAGGGTTTTTTACCCCGTTTCTTGCTCAAGTCCTGATCAATAAAGGATTTACCAGCATAAAAGATGCTTATTCTTTTCTTTTTCCGCAGCTTAGCGATTTTGGTGACCCTTTTTTAATCCCTGACATGTTACCTGCGGTAAAAAGAATATATCAGGCAGCCATCTCTGATGAGACCATAGGGATCTATGGAGATTCAGACACAGATGGCATTATCGGAAGCTTTGTGTTGTATGATTTTTTGGTAAGTCTTGGTTGCAAAGTAGAATGGCTTATTCCCAGCAAGGAAAAGGAAGGTTATGGTTTTCACGCCAAATTTCTGCCTTACTTCAAACAAAAAGGGGTAAGCCTTTTAATCACGGTAGATGTGGGAATTTCTGCAGCTGATACCGTAAACGAGGCTAAAGCTTTAGGAATAGATGTTATCGTTACCGATCATCACGAGGTAGTCGAAAAACCTGATACCATCGTGGTTTCTGGAAAGCTTACCCCTAAAAGTTCTCCTTTTTATCATCTATGCGGGGCTGGGGTAGCTTTTACCCTGATAAGGGCTCTAAGAAAGTTTTTTTACGAGCAGGGGTTCTTTGGAAGAGACCACATCCCTCAGATACGAAAATACCTTGAGCTTGTGGGTTTAGCTACCTTAGCTGACATGGTGCCCCTACTTGGGGAAAATCGCACGATTACCTTTTATGGGTTTAGAGACCTTTCTTCCCCTTCTTTTTTAGCAACAAGGCTTTTTATAGACTCCGCAAGGCTAAACGGAACTATTTCTGAAGAAGACCTGTTTTATCGGGTTATTCCCAAGATAAACGCCGCAGGCAGAATGGGGACCCCTGAGTTGGTCTTTCAATTTTTAAAAGAAAACGAAGAAACCAAAGCAAAGGAACTTTTGGCTAAAATAGAGGGTATCAACCAGAGACGCCAAGAGCTTGAGTTAGAGATACTTTCCTCTTTAGAAGACCTTGCTAAAAAAGAGGTAGAACGGTATTCTTTTATTTTTTTGGCTGTAGAGAAACTTCCCAAAGGCCTTTTAGGACTTATAGCTAACAGGTTTAAAAATCAGTATCAGGTCCCTGCTATTCTTATTTCTATAGAAGACGGAGTAGGATTTGCTTCTGGGAGATCTCCTGAAGGGCTTAACCTTTTTGAGACAGTCTCTAAGTGCGAGGACCTTCTTATTCAGTACGGCGGACATAAACATGCACTGGGGTTTCAAGTAAGTGTTGATAACATAGAAGCCCTAAAATCTCGTTTAGCTGACGAAATCAAAAAATTAGCCTTAGTTTCTAAACCTGAAGAAGAGATAGTATACGTTGAGGCTGAGGTGGAACTTGCAGAGCTTTTATATCCAGAAAACTTTAGGGCACTAACCTACCTTCATCCCTACGGAGAGGCTCATTTTCCCCCAAACATTTTAATCAGAAATTTCGAGGTAAAAGAAAAAATTTTGTTAAAAGAGAAACATTCTAAGTTTGTGCTAAAAAAAGGATTAAACGAGATAAATGCCATCTGGTTTAATCAGGTAGTAGAAGACGAGAGGATAAGGTTGGTTTTAGGTCAACCTTACGTAAACACCTACAGAAATACCTTAGAAATAAAGGTAGTTGACGTAAGATGAAATTTTGTAACATAAGAGAGGAGAAGGAACATTTCGAAGAGATTTATTTAGCTCCTCAGGCTTGTAAGTCTCGATTTTCCCGGGGAAGGACCTATCCTGAAGAAGAGTGTGAGATAAGGACTGTTTTTGAAAGGGACCGGGACCGGATTATTCATTCCAAAGCCTTTAGAAGGTTAAAACATAAAACCCAAGTGTTTTTAGCCCCCAAAGGAGATCATTATCGGACGAGACTTACCCACACCTTGGAAGTAGCTCAGATAGCAAGAACCATAGCCAGGGCTTTAAACCTAAACGAGACTCTTACTGAAGCCATATCTTTGGGGCATGACCTCGGGCACACCCCCTTTGGCCATGCAGGAGAAGAGGTTTTAAACGAGCTTTTAGCAGGAGGGTTTAGACACTACGAGCAGAGCCTCAGGGTGATTGAGAAACTGGAAAAAGACGGAAGAGGCTTAAACCTTACGTTTGAGGTAAAAGAGGGTATTTTGAAACATTCCAAAGGGATGGGGCCTATCTTAAGTAAGCAAGGAGATAGACCAAGCACCCTTGAAGCTGAGATAGTAAGGGTTTCTGATGTGATAGCCTATGTCAACCACGACGTAGACGATGCCTTAAGAGCTGGAATGATAGACTTAAAAGACCTTCCTCAAAATTCTAAAAAAATCCTGGGAGAAACCCATGCCCAAAGGATTTCTAAGCTGGTAAAAAGTATTATATACTCGACAAGAGAGGCAAATTACTCTGGGATTGTGATGGAAGATAAGGTGCTCAGTGCTTTGACAGAGCTTAGAGAGTTTTTGTTTGAGAAAATCTATTTTTCTCAGTCTGTAAGAAAAGAGTTTGAGAAAGCCAAAAGACTTGTTTTACAGCTTTTTGAGTTTTATGACAAAAATTTTGAGAACATTCCTTATTTTATAAAAGCTAAATTCCTTTTTCCTGATGAGTCTAAAGAAAGATTGATTGCCGATTATATTTCTGGGATGACTGACAGATATGCTATCTATCAATATTTTGAATGCTTTGTTCCTAAGCCTTGGCAAGGGCTGGAGAAGGTTTTTGGAGGCATAGACTATGAGCTATAAGAAGATAGGTTGGTTTACTACCGCAAGAGATAAGGCTGCTTTAGACCTGCTAAGAACAGTTTATTCTGAGATAAAGAGAGGGAATATTTCTGCTAAGCTAAGTTATGTGTTTGTAAGCAAAGCCCCAGATGAAGGAAAATGGGCAAAAAAACTGATAGAAGAAGCTAAGGAAGAGATGGGGCTTAAAGTTGTCTGGTTTTCAGCTGAGAGGTTTAAGCCAGAACTTAGAAAGGCTCAACGGGACCTCTGGAGAAAGGAGTATCACGCAGAGGTTTTAAAAAGGCTTGATATGGAGATAGATTTTGGGGTTTTAGCTGGTTATATGTGGATTACCTCTGAAGAGTTTTGCAAGCAACTAAGGTTGATAAATTTGCATCCAGCCCTACCAGGAGGTCCGAAAGGTTCCTGGCAGGAGGTAATCTGGCAGCTTATCAGCTCAAGGGCTATGGAAACAGGGGCTATGTTTCATCAGGTAACCCCTGAACTTGACGAGGGCCCAGCCCTCACCTACTTTAGACTAAATCTTCGTACCTATGAGTTTATCCCTCTGTGGGAAGAGACTGAGACTAAACTTCTAAAACACCATCTCTCAGGGCTTAAAAAACTTGAAGGAGAAGAAAACGCTCTTTTTAGAAAAATTCGTGAAGAAGAACTGAAAAGAGAGTTGCCTTTACTTGTATTTACTTTAAAATATCTATGCGATGAGAAAATAGGGTTTGAGGGAGATACCCCTGTTGATTTAACAGAGGAAATAGAGAAAAGTTTGTCAGATTTTATCATAACTTAACGAGGAGGAAAGAGATGAAAAAGATTTTATATGTTGGGTGCTTAGGGTTTAATCTTTTGTTAGGAGGGTGTGTAGCCTCTCAAGATGAAATACAAACCCTAAAGATTAAGGTACTTAATCTTGAAACTACCATTCAACAGCAATCGCAAAACCAAAAAGCCGTAGAAAACGAGCTTAATCAGTTAAAAGGAAGAGTAGATACCTTAGAAAAAAAGTTGAACGAAGACTTGCTTTTAGAGGTAAAAACTAAGGCCTTAGCTGAGATAGAAGAGCTTAAGTCTTCTCAGGCTAAGATATCTTCTCAGGTAGAGGACCTTATGGCTTCAAAAGAAGATTTTTACAAGACTTTTACCAAACACTCAGAAGAGCTTAAAACCAGAATAGAAGTCCTGGAATTAAAGGTAAAATCTTTAGAAGAAAAGGGGGCTTCTCCTCAAGCCACTTCCTCAAGCGTATCTAACGAAACCTTATCTAAACCATCAAATCAAACTGTTTCTAACACAACCCGAGAACCTCAAATCTTTACTTCTTCAAACAATGCTACCTCTGACGAGACTGCTAAAACAGATGCTTCCAAACAGCAAGGATCTCCTCAAAAAGAACTAACTGAGGTTGAGGTTTATAACCAGGCCTTTGACCTTTATCAGCAAAAAAAGTGGGATGAAGCCATCAAAGCTTTTAAACAGTATCTACAAAAATACCCTAAAGGCAAGTTTTTAGCCCAGAGTCATTATTGGCTGGGAGAAATTTATTATAATAAAAAGGATTACGAAGACGCTATTTTATCCTATCAAAAGGTTATAGAAAGTTCGGCTTCCCCAGCTTTAAAGGCCTCAGCCATGTATAAACAAGCTTTAAGTTTTAAAAACTTAGGAGATAAGGATGCCTCCACCATTTTATTAAAACGTATTATAAAACTCTATCCTAAAAGCAAAGAAGCCCAGGAAGCCAAAAAACTCCTGAGCATAAAAAGGTAGTTTTTAAGCCTTTTTTAGTCTGTAGGGGTTAATGGTCAACACAGGAATAGGGGAGTTTTTCACCACACCGTTTGCTACGCTTCCAAAAAGAATTCTATCAAGCCCTTTCTTTCCATGGGTTCCCATAATAATAAGGTCTACCTTGACTTTTTCTCCGGTTTCGATGATTTTTTCTACCACATCGCCTTTTACGATGATAGACTGAGCTTCAGGATAGTCAGCAAAGTGTTTCTTCATAAAGTCTTCCATAGACTTTTGAGCCCCTTCTAAAAGGATGTTTTCAAGGTCTGTAAGGGTTTTTATCGAACCATAGAGTCCTTCATAGGCAGCTAAATCTTCTAAAACAAAGACCACATGAATTTTGGCATTAAGCTTTTTAGAAAAGTCTTTAGCCCATTCAGCCACAAACTCAGAAACCTCAGAAAAATCTACAGGAACCAAAATGTTTTTAATCTCAGCCATAAATCCCTCCTTGTAAGGGGGTTTTTTATAATATTTAAATCTTAATTAATTTTTATAATAAGTTTAAAAGTTTTTTAATCAAGGGATAATACCTTAAATTACCGATAGAAATTTATAAATTTTGAGGGAGTAGAATATAAATTGTGTCTTTTAATAAAATATTTTAGAGGCATAATAAAAATTTTTAATATTTTTTAAATTAATGATAACATAAAACCTAAAAGACTAAACTAACCAGGAGGTCTGTAAAATGGAAAACTTAGACTTAGATTTAGAAAAAGTTTTAAGTGAAATCTCAAAAATTGAATCAAAAGAGGGTATCAAAATGGCTGCTGCACTCCTCTTAAACGCTCTCATGAAAAAAGAAAGAGAAATATTCCTTAGAGATAGTATTGATAATAAAGCTAATGGTTACTATGAAAGACAAC
>NZ_AUIT01000023.1 GCF_000423845.1 Thermodesulfobacterium hveragerdense DSM 12571
TACCTAAGAAACAGGCAAGTTGTCTTTCATAGTAACCATTAGCTTTATTATCAATACTATCTCTAAGGAATATTTCTCTTTCTTTTTTCATGAGAGCGTTTAAGAGGAGTGCAGCAGCCATTTTGATACCCTCTTTTGATTCAATTTTTGAGATTTCACTTAAAACTTTTTCTAAATCTAAGTCTAAGTTTTCCATTTTACAGACCTCCTGGTTAGTTTAGTCTTTTAGGTTTTATGTTATCATTAATTTAAAAAATATTAAAAATTTTTATTATGCCTCTAAAATATTTTATTAAAAGACACAATTTATATTCTACTCCCTGATTTGCCAGTTTTGCCGGTTATTGAAGACAAAAAGAAGTTTGTTGGTATTGTAAGAATAGCTGAAGTTTTTGACGCCATATGTGAAGAGATAATCAAAGGATAGGAGGGGGAAGGAAATGGTTAAGGAAAAAAGACCAGGGGGGTTGCCTGAACCACCAAAGGAGATTTATGTTGGTGAGAAAAAAAGAAAGATTAATTGGAAAAGAATCTTTTTTATTTTTCTTGGTTTAGCCTGTTTTTTTGCTGTTTATTTTTCACCTCCATGGCCAGATGCAGTGGATCCATTAGGAAAACATTTCCCCTTATCTCAACAAGCAAAGGGAGCTATAGGATTATTTCTTATGGCAGGTATTTGGTGGGTTTTTGAGGTCGTTCCTATAGGGATTACAAGCATCGCAATAGGAGTTTTCCAGGCTCTATTTGCTATTCGTTCTGCCAAAGATGCTTTTCGTGATTTTATGGATCCTTCTGTTATGTTTATCTTTGGTTCTGTGGTTATCGGGATTGCCTTCACCAAAACAGGACTTACTAAAAGAATTGCTTACAAGATGCTGGAAATAGTAGGTGAAAGAACAAGCATGATCCTTTTAGGAGCTTTTGTAGTCACAGCAGTGTTAACTCATTTTATGGCACACACCGCAGCCGCTGCAACAGTTTTTCCGATTTTACTGGCTATAAATTCTTTATATGGGGAATCTGAAAAACCAACGAAGTTTGGAAAAGCCTTGTTTATAGGGATGGCTTATGCTGCTGGAGCAGGAAGTATTGTTACTTTTTTAGGAGCAGCAAGAGGCCCTGCAGCTGCAGGTATGTCTAAAGAGTTTACAGGAAGAGATATAGGATTTTTTGAACTAACTAAGTATATGTTTTTGATTGGTTGGTTGATGGTTTTCCTTATCTGGCTTTATTTTATTATCGTGCTTAAGCCAGAAAAACCCGTTATTAAGGGATTAAAAGAAAAGGTAAAACACATGATGAAAGAAATTGGGCCTATGACTATCCAAGAGAAATTGGTTATTATTATAATAATTGCAGTTGTTTTGTTTATGTCAGCTCAATCTTTTGTCCCTGCATTACAACCCTTAGATCGTGCAGCTATTATGCTTTGCTCTACCTTGCTGTTTTTTCTCCTGGGAATTCTTACTGTGAAAGAACTTGAAGAAATTCCATGGAATATAATCCTTCTCTTCGGTGGAGCTATGAGTATTGGTTTTTGTTTGTGGAAAACAGGTGCAGCTCATTGGATCGCTGTTAATTGGCTTGCAATGTTTAAGGATGCACCTTGGATTATCTTTGTTTTGGGTGTATCTGTTTTTGTGTTGATAATGACCAATTTTATCATGAACGTTGCTGCAATAGCTATATCTTTACCCGTATCTATGGTTATCGCTGAGTATCTTGGTGTTTCTCCTGATGTTATTTTTTATGTTTCTTTGGTTGCAGCTGGCATGCCATTCTTACTATTGATTGGAGCAGCTCCAAACGCAATTGCTTATCAGTCAGGACAGTTTACTCCAGGAGAATTTTTTAAATACGGTATTTTAATGAGTATAGTTCTTATTTTAGTCATTGCATTTTTTGTTGTCACAATTTGGCCATTTTTGGGAATGCCAATACTATTAAAATAAAAAAAAGGAGGAGGTAGAATATGGTTATTAAGCCTATTTTAGAGAAAATTTTTGGAAGGTTTTTTAGAGAGTATGATTTTATAAAGATGTCATATGAGACATTAAAAGATTTTGGTTTTAACGATGGAAATTCCATAGCCTCTGTTTGTGTATGTAGGGATGAGATTTCCCAGACAGTAAGAAGTCATATAAAAAGAATGTGGGGAGAAGCTTTTAATTTTTCCAGTCTTGCTGGGCTTTTTACAGCCGGCAAGACTGGTATGAAAGCTTTTATAAGCCACGCTCCGCAGGTAGATGGTAAAGAACGATATGTTTTTTATGCCTTTTCTCACATCGCAATTGATGAAAACGAAAACATGGGAGTATGCAAAAGAAAAGGTCTTGAGAGATCTCATGCCTGCGGAGCTTTGTGTCTTTTTCTTAATGAACTTAAGTCAGGAAAGATAAGTATAAGACTTGATGAAGAGGATATCGAAGAAAGTCTTTTAAAAAGAAGATTGCTTAGAGAATTGAAATACGGAGAGATCCCAGACCTTCTTACTCTTACCAAAAAAACCCTTAAGGTAATCGTAGAAGATCTTGAGCATATAATAGAAAAGGTTGTGGATACTCAAAAGGCTGATTATGCCGTTATTTCAGGAATTCAGGTGCATGGACCAGAGGAAAACTACATCATTCCTGACGAATCTTATGTAGTGGTTAACGGTGAAAAGAAAGAAATAAAAATTTAGATTTAGGGGGTTTTCATGAAAAAAATATTCTTTTTGTTTGCCCTTTTTGTTTTAATTTTACCTTTTTTGGCTTTTGCCGAGGATAATTCTCAGCAAAACATGGATAAGTTTCATATTTCAGGTATAATCCTTGATAATCATAAAGAGCCGGTTAAAGAGGCAGAAATAAAACTGTTAGTTAATGGAAAGCCTTATAAGAGACTTAAAGAATATGGTAAGCTGGATAAAGTTATTAGTTCTTCTCATGGGACCTTTCAGCTTGAGTTTCAACTGCCAAAGGGTTTAATTGAAACCGGAAAGATTCAACTTGAGATTTCCAAAACTTCGTTTAAAAAAACTGTAGTTGAGATTAAAAAGGAAGATTTTGCCGTAAAGGGTAATGAGTTTTATGTCAACAAAAATATCATCCTTGAGCGATATATAGGCCCTGCTTTCTGGATTGCCACCATAGTTTTTGTCGTAACTTATGCGCTTATATCTTTTGAACTTCTTCACAGAACGGTTGCAGCCATGCTTGGGGCTGCAACCATGCTTATCCTTACATATACCTTAGGCACCATAAATCCTGATTTTCACATCATTTCTTTTGAAAGGGCCATAGAAGCCATAGACATGAACGTGATATTCCTTCTTATGGGGATGATGGTAATCATCGGGGTTCTTAAACACACAGGGATTTTCCAGTGGTGTGCTTACATGTCCTATAAACTTGCTCGTGGTAATGTAATGGCTCTTAGTATAATTTCTATCTTTTTCATAGCCATAACTTCCGCTTTTCTTGATAACGTAACCACAATGCTCCTTTATACACCGGTTTTAATCGAGATAGCCATAGCACTAAAAATTAATCCTCTTTCTCTTTTAATACTAGGTATAATGGCCTCGAATGTTGGTGGAACTGCTACTCTCATAGGTGACCCACCAAACATCATGATCGGTTCATACACAGGGCTTACTTTTATGCAGTTTGTCTATGCATTAACACCGGTTGTAGTTATATGCATGATCGTCCTTGTTATTTACAACAAATTTTTCTATTCAAAGGAATACAAAAAAGGAAAAGTTGATGATGTCGATGCTTTCTTGAGCTATTTAAAGGAAGAATACAAGATTACAGACAAAACCCTTCTTACCTATGGACTTATCGTGATGTTAATAGTAGTTGGATTTTTTGCAACACATGGATACTGGCATATGGAGGTAAGTATTCCGGCTTTGTTTGGTGCAGGGATTCTTTTTACCTATGCAGTGCTTACTAAAAAAGTAAAAATGCTTGAGTTGATCGAAAAAGACATAGAATGGACAACTCTCTTATTTTTTATCTTTCTTTTTATAATAGTCGGGGCTGTAGAAGAGGTAGGATTACTTGCGATTATCGCAGACTGGGTGCATAATCTTTCAGCAGGTAATCTTACAGTAGCCATATGTCTTATTTTGTGGGTCTCTGCCATAATGAGCGCTTTTGTGGATAACATACCTTTTACTGCCACGATGTTACCCATAGTTGCCTATCTTACAAAGGTAATACCTGGTGCTGAAAGTAACGTTCTCTGGTGGTCTTTAGCTTTAGGAGCCTGTTTAGGAGGAAATGGGACTATGATAGGCGCTTCTGCCAATGTAGTAACAGTAGGAATTGCAGAATCTGCAGGATATAAGATAAGATTTTTTGGGTTTATGAAGTATGCTTTTGTTTTTATGTTAATTACTATCATAATTAGTAATATCTGGTTATTGCTTTTTTATTAAAATTGTAGGAGGAAAAGGATGGTTAACTGTGGATTTGATAAAGTTTTACTCCCTGTTGATAAAAGTGAAAATTCTTTGAGAGCCGTTAAGTTTGCAGGGAACATGCTTAAAAACTTTCAGTTTGAAAACATAACCCTTTTTTATGTGATGGCAGGTGGATATTTAAGTGAACACATGAAAAACCTCGATTTTAGGGCAGAACTTATAAAAAATTCAGAAATCATAACAAAAATTAGAAAGAAACACGTGGAAGAAAACATAATGCCATTTTTATCTGAGTATGAAGGTTTGCTTAAAAAAGCTGGTATAACCGGTTTGATAGAAAAAAAGGTTGAGGAAGGAGATCCGGGGAATAAGATAATCGAATTTGTAGAAAGAGAAAATTTTCAGACTGTAATCCTTGCAAGAAGAGGTATTTCAGAAATAAAAAGCTATTTTCTTGGAAGTGTATCCAACAAAATTTTACATGGTTTGACCAATCGAAACATCTATCTGGTAGGAGAAAAGGCAGGGTCTATAGGTGATATTTTAGTGCCTGTTGATGGCTCAGAGTATTCCATGAAGGCAGTAGAACACGCAGTATGTCTGACCATGTACGTTAAGGAGATAAGGAAGGTAACTCTGTTAAGGGTTATTAACCTTTCTCTTTACCTTGAAAGAGTACAGGCAGGCATAGATCCAGAAGAAGAAGCCAAAGAAATCCTTGATAAGGCTAAAAAAAGATTTTTAGACCAAGGAATTAAAGAAGAGTTGATCGAGACCAAAGCCACCGTTGGGTTCCCTAAGAAAGAGATAGTTAAAGAAATAAATCAAAGTGGACATAACTTGGTAATCATGGGGAGAAAAGGACGTTCAGCCTTTAAAGACCTTGTTTTAGGTGGGGTAAGTTCAGCAGTAATAAACAAATGTTTAGAACCTACGATTGCGATAATAAACCTATAGGCTAAGCCACTCTTAAGTGGATACAGTCTCCTGAATAGATTTTAACCGCCCTTTGGTTTTCAGCTTCTAACCAAAGGGCGCCATCTTCTGCTATATCAAGGGCTTTTCCGATTAATTCTCCTTGAGGTCTTATGATTTTAACCTTTTTCCCCAGGGTTAAGCAGAGTTGTTTCCATTCATTTAATATTTCTTCTGGGTTCATTTGAAAATAATGATAAAAATTCTTCATGAATTTTATGATTATGTCTGTTCTGTTCCAAAGCCTGTTGGTAAGTTCTTTTAAAGAAATTCCCGTAGGTTCAAAAGAGTTTATCTGATTGTTTACGTTTATTCCTATGCCTATGATAGCGTAGTCAATCTTATCTACTTCTGCTTTTAGTTCAAGCAAAATACCTGCTACTTTTTTTATTTCGTCGTTTGTTAAAAAGACTACATCATTTGGCCACTTTAGATAGAAAGAAAGGTTGGTTATCTGTCTAAGGGCTTTGCATACGCAAAGACTTGCAAGATAGGTAAGAATGAAGCTTTCTCTTAGAGAAAAGTAGGGACGAATTAAGAGGCTCATCCATATTCCACCTTCGTTTGAAATCCAGTGCCTTCCTAGTCTTCCTCTTCCTGCGGTTTGTTTTTCAGCTATGACTAAAAAATTTTTTTCTTTTTCGGCAAGTTCTTTAGCTAATTCCATCGTTGAGGCCACAGACCGAAAATAATAAACCTGGTTTACGAGAGCAATCTTATATGTTTCTAAGGCTTTTGTGATATTTTCAGGCAAGATTAAGTCTGAGGTAGTAGAGAGGCTATAACCTTTTTTGGTGGTAACGATAGGATATCCTTCGTCTTTCAAAGCTTGAATGTATTTCCAGACTGCAGTCCTTGAAATTCCAATTCTTTGTGCCAAAACCTCCCCTGAGATACAGGAAGTTTGAGCTAACAGTTCTAAAATTTTAAGTTTTTTAACATTATAGTTACGCATAGCGGTTAAAAAACGGAGGAGGAGGGATTCGAACCCCCGGAAGAGGTTTAATACCCCTTCAGCCGATTTCGAGTCGGCCCCCTTCGTCCACTCGGGCACTCCTCCTTTTTATAACTAAACTTTAAACGTTTTTTATTTTTAGTCAACCTTGCAAGAAGCTTGAAATAAGAAAAGGGCAACCTTGAATAGGTTGCCCTAACGTCTGACCTTAGAAGGATTTACGGAGTTATTTTATTAACACTACAGGAGCTTTAGAGTTTTCTACCACCCTTTCTGCTACGCTTCCTACTAAGATTTTTTCTAAACCGGTTTTCCCTTTATATCCCATTACAACAAGGTCTACCTCTTTTTGAAAAGAAAATTCTAAAATCTTCTCAAAGGGCTCACCTTTGACTAAAGAGATTTCAACCTTGATTCCCTGATTTTTAGCCTTTTCTTCTGCCGCATTTATACATTCTTCAGCAAAAGCAACATCGTTGTCTGTTTTAGCTACTGATATAACAAACAAAGTGCTTCCTACTTTTTTACAAAAATCGATCGCCCAAGAGGTAGCTTTTTGGCTATAAACAGACCCATCTGTAGCTAAAAGTATCTTTTCTGAGGTAGTAGAAGCCTCTGCCGGAACCACCGTAACCGGTGACGGAGACTTACCGATAAGACTTCTACTTACTCTTCCTAAGGTATGCTTTCTTCCCATCATTAACATAGAAATTCCCAATCTTTGTACTTTATCCAAAATTATTTCTAAAGGGTCTGAACTGCTTAAAACAAAGGTTTCACAAGTTAATCCCTCTTGACTTGCCTCTTTTTTGATAAAGTCTACTGCCTCATAGGCCTTTTTCTCTAAAATTTCTATCAGTTTAGGGTAAACTTCCATCAATTCAGGCCCAAGAGGAATCACCTCTGCTACACTTAAGCCATACAGTTTGCTGTTAAAGATTTTAGCCCACTTTACCCCTAATTTTGCAGCCTTTTCAGCTGCTTGAGAGCCGTCGGTGGTGATAAGTATTTTTTCCATTTTACACCTCCTTCTTTTTACCTTTTTTGGTAGAAAGTCCAAGTCCTTCCATTAGATACATTATAGCAAATCCCCACCAGATCGTGTAAAATACATAAAAAATCAGAAGCCCTGTAAGTAGTCCATATTTAGTCTTAACACTTTCTGGTGTAATTCCATAAAAATTATAGCCAGGCTCGATAGCCTTCGTAACAACATCATTTATTACCTGAGCCATTTCTGCCTTTTTTTCCAAAACAAGCTTTTTATTAATAGCACTCAAACTGTTATGCCATTGTCTGAACATCTTTTTTTCGTCTTGATATCCATACTTTTCTTTGATAAAATCTCCCTTATTCCAATACATAGCATCTGCATCTTCTAAGGCAGAGCTTAGTATCTGACCCAAATCTCCTACTATTTTGATTTTACCATTTCCTTTATCTTCTACTTGTGCTCCTGCCAAGGTATAAAGTTTGGTGTTTAAGGCTATTCTTGTTTGAAGGTCTTGTGGGGTATCGGTGGATTTCTTAAGATTGATTTCGATATCTAAAATTGTTCCTTTAAACTTTTCTACTTTAGGCTTTAATTTAGGTATAAAATATGCAGAACCTTTAGCCAAGCTGTTGAAAATTTCGTCAGCATAGGCTAAAAAGTTCTGCCCTCTGCCAAAATAAGGTTGAAACATTAAAAACAGAATCCCTACAAACACCAGTGTAAAAACTACTCCAAGGGTTAACTCTTTTTTTCTTGTAGCTCCCATGGCTTATCCCTCCTCTCTTAAAGTTCTTATGTTTTTAAAGAAACTGAGTAAGACCCAAACCCCAAACAAACCTACAGCTCCCCAAAACAAAATGTTACCTATAAAAATAAAGGTTTCACAAACATCTTTAGAGATGGAAACAAGGTTTAAAGACCTAAATTTGTCAGGTAAAACAGATACTCTGTTAAAAAATCCTGCCATAATGGTTAAGGCATAAAAAGCTCTGATTGTAATTCCAGGGACAACTTTGGTGGTAAGTGCTCCTATTTGAATTCCTATCAAAGATCCTATCAGAAGTCCCATAGCTAAGGTATAAAAAACATAACCATATATAGCATACTGGGTAAGGGAGGAGTAGCCTGCTGTAAAGATGATTTGGAAGATGTCAGTACCAACAGTAGTAGGAGTAGATACCCCAAAAACATAAACAAACATCGGGAAGGTAATAAAACCACCTCCCACTCCCATGATTGCAGCCAAGAAACCAACCACAAAACCACCTACAATGATAAACCAAGCTGAAATCTGTCTACCTCCAAAGTCTTCGTCAAACTTAATTATAGGAGGAACATTGATCTTTTGAATTTGTATGGCTAAATTAGTGGTTCCAACCACTCCACCGTGAGCACCTTCCGAAGAAGAAGCTCGCCCTATTTTTATTTTTCTTCTTGTACTAAAATAGTCATACATGGCATAAAAACCCAAAAATCCCAGGATTACTGCATAAACTATACTGATAAAAGCATCGCTAAGAACAGGGTCTTTACTATAAAGCAACCTGTTTATGTAACCTCCGGTAGTAGCACCGACAATAGAACCTATGATAAAAACTATAGCCAAAGCTACACTTACGTTCCCTAATTTTTTGTGCAACACCGTTCCCATGATAGCTTTAGCAAAAATATGAAACTGGTCTGTTCCTACAGCCATTATACCTTTTACCCCTACAGACATAAGGGCTGGGGCGATTATGAATCCACCTCCTGCACCGATACATCCAGTAATCAACCCAGCGGCAAAGCCCACCACAGTAGAAACCCAAAAAACTATAGGTGTATAGTGAGCGGGAGCATATGCACTTTTACCTCCGAGTATGTCAGCAGCCCCTAAGAGAGAGGTTACCAAAATAGGAGATAAGAGCACCAACAAAAGTAATAAACGCTTTTTGTTTCGAAAAATGTTGTCTGCCATTTCTTTTTCCCAACGTGCATGAGCCAAAGAAGCACTCATCATAAATTCATAAAGAAATCTTAACTTACCCATTGTCTACCTCCTTTTGATTTTTACATTTGTTTTACTAATTTTCTTTTTCATAGTTTCCTCTTACCTTTTCTGGTAACGATAAAAACGAAAACACCTAAATTAACCCCAAAATGCTTCACCTTTTTCCCATAAGCATCACCTCCCTGTTTATATTTTTAATTTTAGTTAAATTTTTAAACAAAGTCAATTTTCTCCATCTTTAACACGCTCTGGTTTGTTCTCTTTTTTCTCTTTGAGATAGCTCTAATAAAACCTTAATTTTATTTTTTAAAGTTTTTACATCTATAGGAAAGAAAACTTCTTCGGTAACCCCAACCTTCATAGCTAAGAGAGAAGACTTAATGTTATCTTTACAGGTTAACCACATAATTTTTATTTTATGGTTTAACTTTCTTATTTCACTAATAAACTCAAACATGCTTTCATATTCCATCTCACGGGTATCTATGATTAATAGCTCTATCTTTTTAAACTCATCCTTAGAAAGATTTTCGGTTTCAACCACCTTCGCCCCTATTTTGATTATCATTTCTTTTAATCTCTCCTCTAAGTCTTTATCTTCAGTCTTTATAAGCACTTGTACGTTTCTTACCTTCATACCTGTTTTTTAATTTTTAGTCTCTAATACCTCTTTTAAAAAAGGCTTGTTAACTTTTAAACAATTGAAGCAACTATTATGCCAAATCTGTCTTTTTTGAAAAATAGACTTTCTAAGCCTTTTTAAAAGACAAAACCCCTTTTAATGTTTCAAAATGTTTTAAAACATTTTAAAACATTAAACAATACAATACAATAAAATATATATAATTTTAAGTTTTATAAGAAAAAAGTTTATTATCTTTTTTGATTTTGTTATAAATGTCATATCATATCTTATATTCAAGTTTAAATGTTATGTCTTTTTCTTTTGTAAATTTTTAAAGGTAAGACTGTTTGAAAGGTGATTTTAGAAGTCTAAATTGAAGTTTAAATTGTGTTTTTTAAGGATTTTTAGGTAGTTGTGGTTGGTTAGGTCAAAATGAATAGGGGTGATGGTGATATAACCCTGTTTTAAAGCAAGGATGTCTGTGTCTTCGTCTGTTTCTGTGTGTTCCTCTGCACCCTGCCAGTAATAGGCCTTTCCATGGAGGTCAAACCTTTTTTCAAAAACCTCTTTAAGCCTTGCTTTAGACTGTTTTACGAACTTTATTCCTTTTATTTTTGAGGGATTACAGTTAGGGATGTTTATGTTTAAGCAAAAGGGTTTGTTTAAAGGTAAATCTTTTAGGACGTTCAAGAATTTGGCTATAAAGTTTGCAGCAAAACAGTAATCTACGTCTTCGTAGGCATCTATAGAAACCGCTAAAGAGGGATAACCTAAAATTTTGGCTTCTGTTGCGGCAGAAACTGTCCCTGAATATACTAGATTAATCCCTACGTTTGCCCCTCGGTTAATTCCTGAGATTACCAAATCTACAGGGCCAATAAGTTCATACAAAGCTAACTTTACGCAGTCAGCAGGGGTCCCACTGACCGCATATCCCCAGAATTTTTTGCCTCTTTTTACTTTGGTTACTCTAAGGGGATAATGTATGGTTATGGCATGTCCTACAGCGCTTCTCTCTGCCTCAGGTGCTACGATGTAGACCTCATGTTCAAGAGAAAGTGCGTTATAAAGCGAGCAAAGACCTTCTGCATAGATCCCGTCGTCGTTGGTTAAGAGAAGTTTCATCCCTAAGCTATGTGCGATAATGGGCGTTTATTTTGATGTATTCTTCGGTAAGGTCGCTTGCCCAAACCTCAAAACCTTTTTTACCCTCTTTTAACTTGATCTGTATTTCAACTACCTCTTTTTGGAGTTCTTTTCTTAGAATTTCTTCGTCAGTGATTACCTGCAGGTTTTTTACCCAAGGGATTCCATTAAGATAGATTTCAACCTTTTCGAAATCAAAAGGAATGGTCGTTTTCCCAAGGGCAGCAAAAATCCTCCCCCAGTTTGCGTCTTCTCCGTAAATTGCAGTTTTTACTAAAGGAGAGTTGGCTACAGAAAAGGCAAAAGTCTTGGCATCTTCTTTGGTTTTAGCTCCTTTTACCATAATTTTTATAACTTTACTTGCACCTTCACCGTCTTTTACGATAAGATAGGCCAGTTCTTGTGCTACCTCTAAACAAGCTTTTTCAAAGTCTTCCCAGTTTTTGAGGTCTTTCTGGTTACTACAAAGCATGTAAACCGTATCGTTGGTGCTAGTATCTCCATCAACGGTTATCTGGTTAAAGCTATGGTCTACTATCTTGGGAAGGACCTTTTTCAACGTATCTTTAGAAACCTTTGCATCTGTAAGGATAAAACCAAGCATAGTTGCCATGTTTGGGGCTATCATCCCTGCCCCTTTAGCTATCCCAAGGATAGAAATCCCGTTTTCTAAACTTCTATAGGCTATCTTAGGGAAGGTATCGGTGGTCATGATAGCCTTAGTGAAGTCTGAATAACGCTCTGGTGAAAGGGTAGATAAGAGTTCTGAGACTTTGGGAAGCATTTTTTCGAGAGGCAATTGTTCTCCTATCACACCGGTTGAAGCTGGCAATAAACTTCGGAGACTTACTCCTAATCCTTTGGCAACCTCTTCTAAAAGTTTGGTAGCTCTTTGAATCCCTTCTTCTCCGGTGCAGGCGTTGGCTACTCCACTGTTTACTACCACGCCGTGTAACGTTTCTTCTTTTATAAGTTTTTTACCTAAGACTACAGGGGCTGCTTGAACGGTGTTTTGGGTGAAAACCCCCCAGGCAGTAAGTCTATTTGGTGAATAAATCAACCCAAGGTCAAACCTGTCTGGTTTTTTGATGCCACACTTTACCGCAGAAAAGAGAAAACCTTCTGGTGTCTTCATGGCTTTTACCCGAACCTTCCTGTAATATAGTCTTCTGTAAGTTTCTTGTCAGGGTTGGTAAAGATTTTTTCTGTAGGACCAACTTCTATAAGTTCGCCCAGATACATAAAAGCTGTATAATCTGAAGTTCTCGCTGCCTGTTGCATGTTATGTGTAACTATAACTATGGTAATTTTTTTCTTAAGTTCAACTATGAGGTCTTCGATTTTAGCAGTAGAAATTGGATCTAAGGCTGAGGTTGGTTCGTCAAAAAGTAATACTTTTGGTTCAACAGCGATAGCCCTTGCAATGCAAAGTCTCTGTTGTTGACCTCCTGAAAGAGAAAAGGCACTTTCTTTAAGTCTATCCTTAACCTCATCCCAAAGTGCAGCATCTTTAAGGGCAGCTTCAACCCTATCTTTTAGCTCAGAACCTTTTATTCCCTTTAGCTTTAAACCATAGGCTACGTTATCAAAAATACTCATAGGGAAGGGGGTAGGTTTTTGAAAAACCATCCCTATTTTAGCCCTAAGCTCAATCAGGTCTATCTTTTTATCTAAAATGTTTTTTCCTTCAAAAATTATCTCTCCTTCATAACGGTTTCCTACATAAAGGTCATGCATCCTGTTTAGACATCTAAGGAAGGTAGTTTTTCCACAACCTGAAGGACCTATCAGAGCAGTAACTTTGTTGTGATAAACCTTCATGCTTATGTTTTTAAGGGCTAAGTCTTTACCATAATAAAAATTTAGACTTTTAACTTCTATTTCTACTTTTTTATCTTCCATACCTAATTCCTCTGTCCTTTTTTCGTTTAAAGATTCTTACCCAATCAAAGTTTGAATGCACCAAAGTTTTAGCAACAACAGAAAGGATTAACACAAAAAGGGTTAAACAGAAAGAGGCTGCCCAAGCTTGATTATGCCAGAAGTCATATGGGCTCATAGCATAATCGAAAATAGTGACTGTAAGAGACGCCATAGGTTTGAAAACATCAAAAGAAAGATAATGATTGTTGAAGGCTGTAAACAATAAAGGTGCGGTTTCTCCGGAGATCCTTGCCATACCAAGTAAAACACCTGTTAAAATTCCAATTTTAGCTGATCTCAGAACTACGTCCTTTATCAGCTGCCATTTAAAAGCCCCTAAAGCATAAGCAGCTTCCCTCAAAGTAAAGGGGACTAATTTAAGCATCTCCTCTGTGGTTTTACTGATCACAGGAACCATAAGCATCCCTAAGGCTAAACATCCTGCAAGAGCGTTGAAGTGTTTAAAAGGAACCACAAACAAGGCATACATAACTGCACCCATGATGATAGAAGGGGTACTTACCATAATGTCTGTAATGTTTCTTAAAACCTTGAAAAATTTTGAGTCTCTTCCATATTCAGAATAGTATATTCCAGAAAAAATACCTATAGGGACACCGATGACACTGGCTATAAAAGTAATGATAGCATGTCCTATAAAGGCATGTCTTAACCCTCCTTCTTCTATGCCAGGGGGACCGGGGTCTTCTATAAAAAGAGAAAGGTTTAGGTGTTTAAATCCGTTTAAAAAAAGTGTGCCAAGGATCCAAAAAAGCCAAAAAAGTCCATAGATGGCTGCTATAAAGGATAAGAAAAGCATCACTTTGCTTATAAGTTTTCTTCTGTAAAGGACTACTTTTTCCATTTCTTTTCAATCCTCAAAATCATAAGTTTAGCTAAGATCAAGACCCCAAAGGATATCAAAAACAAAAACAAAGAAAGATAAAAAAGTGAAGAAAGATATAAGGGGGTGTCAGCCTCGGTAAACTGATTGGCTAAGGCTACGGTAATCGTAGTAAAGGGTTCAAGTAAGGACTTAGGGATTTGGGGGACATTGCCTGCCAAGAAGGTAACAGCCATGGTTTCTCCTAAGGCTCTTCCTGTAGAAAGAATAAGTCCTCCTGCGATTCCTGACGCAGTATAAGGAATAACTACATCTTTTACTACCTCCCATTTGGTAGCCCCAAGCCCATAGGCTGATTCTTTCATCACCGAAGGTACAAGGTTAAAGGCATCTTTCACTACTGAAGACATAAAGGGAATTATCATTATAGAAAGAACTATAGAGGTGGTAAGCACATCAATCCCTGTGGGGTTTCCTGAAAAGAGTTGCGACAATATAGGGACAGGAGAGAAGATTTTTTGTAATAATGGTTCTATGTCTTCTCGCATATACTTGGCAAACACTAAGAAGCCCCAAATCCCATATATTATACTTGGGATGGCAGCCAGAAGCTCTATAGTTGTGGTAAAAATTCCTTTAAGCCATGAAGGGGCAAGTTCGGTAATAAAGATAGCGATACCTATAGAGATTGGGGCAGCAAGAAGGATGGCTATCAAGGTGCTGATCAAAGTACCTACTATCATCGGAAGGGCACCAAAACTTTCTCTAACAGGGTCCCATTCTGTAGAGGTTAAAAAGTTTATGATCCCAAAATTCTGAATGGCAAGTTTAGATTCGTAAAGCAGTATTAAAAAGACAACAAAA
Organism: Thermodesulfobacterium hveragerdense DSM 12571; assembly: GCF_000423845.1. Taxonomy (GTDB): domain Bacteria; phylum Desulfobacterota; class Thermodesulfobacteria; order Thermodesulfobacteriales; family Thermodesulfobacteriaceae; genus Thermodesulfobacterium; species Thermodesulfobacterium hveragerdense. The sequence goes on from NZ_AUIT01000023.1 coordinate 14,731, forward strand.
GGGAAAAGAAGACCTGTAAAAACCGCCCAAAAACCTAAAAAATATTTGGTAAAAATTTCTATTAAATAAGAGAAGCCTTTTCCCATATACCGTCCTTATTAGTTTAAGTAATTTTAACATAAAAATTATAGATAAAAAGGGTAAAAAAAGTAAAGAGGACCTCCTCTGAAAAGAGGAAGTCCTCTTTAAGAGAGGTTATAAGAAGGGTTTAATTGACCTTATGTTTTTGCCAGTACTTATAAATCATAGTTTTTAGATTTTTAGGAAGAGGTATATAGTAAAGTTTTTGGGCAATAGTGTCTCCATTTTCGAAGGCCCATTTAAAAAATTTGGTTACCTCGTTAGCACGGGGGCTATCTTTTACTAAAAGAACAAAAGAAACCCCTACGATAGGATAAGACATTTTACCAGGTTGATAAGTTAGGTCTTCATAAAAGTCCTTTTCCATCGACCATTTAGCGTTAGAAGCTGCTGCTTGGATAGTTTCTATACTTGGTAATAAGTAATAATTTTTATCTCTATTAAGTAATCGTGCTACCGGGAGAAGGTTCTCTTTAGCATAAGTATATTCTACGTAGCCTATAGAACCGGTGTTTTGCTTTACATAGTTGGTGACCCCTGGATTACCTTTAGCACCTATTCCAACCGGCCAGTCTACAGAAGTACCTGCTCCAACTTTTTCTTTCCATTCAGGGCAAGCCTTAGAAAGATAGGTGGTAAAAAGCCAGGTGGTTCCTGAACCATCTGACCTTCTAACTACTGTAATAGAAACGTCTGGTAGTTTGACCCCTGGATTAAGTTTTTGGAGATATGGATCGTTCCACCGGGTGATTTTGCCAAGATATATACCACAAACTGCCTTTTCGTCAAGATTTAAAGATATATTTTTAAATCCAGGTAAATTATAAGTCAAGGCTACCGCACCTATGATAGCAGGGAACTGAGCCAAATTGTATTGTTTAAGTTCCTGAGAGGTCAAAGGCTTATCGCTTGCTCCGAAATCAACGGTTTTAGACTGAGCTTGTTTGATACCACCTCCAGAACCTATCCCTTGGTAGTTTACTTTAACTCCCGTAGCTTTATGGTATTCGTGGGCCCATGCTTGAAATACCGGTTGAGGAAAAGTTGCTCCAGCCCCAGTAATCTCAGTAGCTTTAGCTCCAGAGGCAGTGAAAAATCCAATACCAAGGAATAACGCAATCACCTTTTTAAACCATTTCTTTTTCATCTCAAAACCTCCCCTTTAATTTTTTTATAAATAACTTAAATCTCTTTTGTTAAAATTTTGTTAAATTTTTGTTAATCTTTGGTTTAAACCTAAAAATTAGAAAATTTTTATGATTTAGACATCGACAAAAGGGTTTGAATGCTTTTTCTTGGTTCAATATATAAGTCAACATTCGAAATCTTCAACATAAACCTTTGACAGATGGGTTGACATATTTGTAAAAAATTTTATTGTTTATAACAACATGAAGAAGATCCTTATAGTAGAGGATGACAAAGACATAGCAAATCTTATTTCAGAGGCTCTGACCTCTCAAGGTTTTAAAACTTATTTAGTTAATTCTCTTGCTCAGGCTTATTCATTTTTAATACAGTCTTTAGTAGACTTGGTTGTGCTTGACCTGATACTTCCGGATGGAGACGGTATAGAACTTCTAAAATATCTTAGGTTTTCCTCCAAATTTTCTAACATTCCTGTGGTGATTGTGTCAGCCAGGGGTGCAGAATTAGACCGGGTATTAGGGCTTGAGTTAGGGGCAGATGATTACGTGGTTAAACCTTTTAGTTTGAGAGAGCTGGTTATTAGGATTAAAAAAATTTTAAAAAACAAAGATTTTCCTCTTTCTCAGGTTAGGGTAGGCCCTTTACTCCTTGATAAAGAAAAAAAGACCATTTTTTTAGAAGATAATCCCTTAAACCTGACCCCAACAGAATACAAAATTTTAGAAGTTTTTATGGAAAACCCTGAAAAAGTATTTTCCAGAGATGAGCTTTCTAATCATATCTGGGCCTTAGAAAGAGAATATTATTCGAGGGTGCTTGATGCTTACATCTGCCGTCTAAGGGATAAACTTGGGGAATATGGAGAGTTAATAGAAACCGTAAGAGGGTTTGGATATAGACTAAAAAAACCTGCATAAATATGGCGTTTGTTGTCGCATTTTCTATTTTGTTTAATATCTTCTTAGGTTTAATCCTATTCTGGTTGCTAAAAAAACTAAAAGAGACCAAACAAAAAGCAGAAGAGATTAGACAAAAGCAAGTTTTTTGGGAAGAAACTCTTTATCAGTTAGAAATCCCGGTTTTTATCGTAGAACAAACAGAGGAAATCCTTTGGCAAAACAAAATCTCTTTAAGCCTTTTGGGAGATCTGAGAGGAAAAAGATTTGCCACAGTCTTAGAAGAGATAAGAACAAAAAACTGGGAGGTGAAAACTTATTTATCAAGACAAGGAAAAAAGGTGTATGTTTTTATAGATAACTCAGAAAAAGAAATGTTTAAAAAAAGTTATACCTTGGCCCTTTCCTATCTTTCTCATGAAATCAAGACGCCTTTTACCATTCTACAAGGATATGCAGAAAAACTGGAGGGTGAAATACTTAGCTTAAATCAATATACTCAAATCCACGACTATTTTGTGATTTTTAAAAATGCCTTGGACCGTATTGAGAGGTTGGTGTCTAAACTTTTTACCTCTCTTGAATATCTGGTGAAGGAACTTCCTTTAAAAAAAGAAAGGTTTGACTTAAGTTTAGCCTTAGAGGATGTAATTTTCTGGATAAGACCTCTTTGTGAAGATAAGAACATAAGTTTAGAGGTAGACCTTCCAGAAAGAGTTTGGGTAGAGGGAGACAAAGACTGGCTTATGCAAGCCTTTTTGAATCCCTTAGAAAATGCCGTAAAGTTCACCCCTAAGAACGGTAAAATAATAATTAAGGCCTATGCAAGAGAAAACCAAACAATAAACATCCTTATAAAAGACGAAGGACCTGGGGTTAACCCAAAAGACCTGCCTTTTTTGGGAATGCCGTTTTTTAAGTCAAGCGCTGATAAAGGTTTAGGTTTTGGACTTTTTATCACCAAAAAAGTAGTAGAGGCTCATAATGGTAAGGTCAAGTTTAGTTTGCCTCTGCAAGGAGGACTTGAAGTTTTGATAGAGCTTCCGATGTCTTAAGGATTTGATGGCTTAAAGATTAAATTAAAAAACTAAAACTGGTTGCATTTTAGATCTGACTGTTTAAAATAGACTATCGGGTTGAGGTTGTGGAAGAGGGGTGAAAATCCCCCGCTGCCCCGCAGCCGTGACCGGGGACGAAAGCCGCTTGGAGGTCTACCTGACCTCTGGGGAAGGAGGTCCCAAGTAGGGATTTCCCGAAAAGAGGCTTCCTTCCTTGGGCTAAAGGCTTGATATAAACAGCCTTTAGCCGACAGACCACTGGTGCCGAAAGACACTGGGAAGGTGCGGCAAGTAGGTTGATCCGGAAGCCGGAAGACCACCTCAACCCTAAAAAACCCGAGGGGGTGAGGTCATGGGAAAAAAGTTTTTTCACAAGCTTAGTTTATCCTTAATTTTAGGTCTCATAGCCTCTCCAGGTCTCTGTGTAGAAAACAGTCAAGAAGTTCCAGAGGTAGTGATATCAGCAGACAGGATTGAGGAGCCGGTAAAAGAATCTACGACTAAAGTTACGGTTATTACCAAAGAAGATTTGGAGAAAAAAAACTTTACGTTTGTGAGTGAGGTTTTACGTAGTCTTCCTCAAATATATATAACTGCCTACGGAGGCCCTGGACAGACAGCAGGGGCTATTCTTGGTAGAGGGACAAAATCAGCCCATACTTTGGTGTTAATAGACGGGTTTAAGGTAAACGACCCATCTTCAGGGATGTTTGATTTTGGGAGTTTATCTGTCGATGACATAGAAAGGATTGAAATCATAGAAGGCCCTCAAAGCACTCTTTATGGTTCTGAAGCTGTAGGTGGGGTGATAAACATCATAACCAAGAAGGGAAAGGGTAAACCTAAGGTAGGCCTTTTAGTCGAAGGCGGTTCTTATGGAACTTACAAAACCTCTTTGGAACTATCAGGAGAAGCTAAGTTTATCGATTTTAGACTAAATGTTTTGCGTTATTATACCGAGGGTTTTTCTGCTACGAATAAGGAGGATGAGAAGGACGGCTTTAAAAATACTTTTTTTTCTTCTAAAATAGGGCTTTATCTTCATCCCAAAGCAAGGCTTGAATTGTTAGGAAATTATAACTATGGAAGAGTGGAATATGATGGTTTTGCTGATAAAGAAGCACTTAAAAAATATCATAACTATTTAATAGGAACAAAGCTTGCTTTATCCCTTCTGGATAATTATAAACAAATTTTTTCTCTTTATAAAAATAATTATCAAAGAAAAGACTATACCCCTAAAGATTGGTTTATTTATACCCGTTATCTTCCTTCAACAGAAGGTTTTTCCTGGGAAAATCTTTTGAACTTAAACAAAGCTTATTCTCTTGTCTTTGGTTTAGACTTTAAGAGAGAAAAAGTAGAAATGTATTCGGAGGGTAGTTTTTCTAATGATTTTTACGATAAAAAAAGAGAACATGTAGGGGTATTTTTAAATAACAAAGTTTCTCTCTTAAATGATACCCTTATTTTAAACGCAGGACTGAGGCATGATGATTACAAAAGCTTCGGTGAGAAAACTACCTACAGGATAGGTTTTAGGTACTTAATCCTTAAGGTCAACTTGGTTTTAAGAGGAAATTACGGTACTGCTTTTAGAGTGCCGACTTTTGATGATCTTTTTTATCCTGGTTATAATAATTCTAATCTTAAACCAGAGGAGTCTAAGGGATGGGACCTTTACCTGGAAAAAGATCTTTTACAAGAAAGGTTGGTTTTGGGAGCAGGTATGTTTTATCAAAAGTATAAAGACCTAATACAGTTTAATTTGGAAACTTGGAAACCTCAAAATGTTGGTAAGGCTGTGATTAAAGGGGCTGAGGCTAATCTGAGTTTTAAACTTACTCAAAACCTGAGGTTAAAGGCTAATTATACTTACTTAGACTCAGAAGATAGAGATAAACACAAGTATCTTACTTATAAACCTTTCCACAAGGTAAGAGCTACCTTAGAATATTCCCTGAAAAAACTTGCTTTTTTAGCTGACTACACATATACAGGCAAAAGATTTGCTAACGTTGATAACTCCAAAAGGCTAAAACCCTACTCTTTGGTAAACCTCTCTGCCAACTACTATGTATCCCCGAACCTGAAAATCTACTTTAAGATAGATAACCTGTTAAACGCTAACTATGAAGAGACAAAAGAGTATAACAACCCTGACAGGTCTTTTTACATAGGAATAAGATTAAGCTACTAAGTTTATAAGTTTTAAGGGCGACCGATCAGTTGCCCTTTTTGTGGTTTGTGATAAAAATTAAAATTAATTGGTTTTTGAAACGAGTTTTAAAAATTTGGATGAAAGATGGAAAAGCCTAAAGGGATACTTTATGTAGTTGGGGTGCCGATAGGGAACCTTGGGGATATTACCCTACGGGCTTTAGAGTTGTTGAAAAAAATAGAAATCATCGTTTCTGAAGACACAAGGTCTATAAAAAAACTGCTTAATCATTATGGATGTGGACCTAAAAAACTCATAAGTCTTTATAAGGACGTAGAGGTTGAAAGAACCCATAAGGTGTTAAAGATTTTAGAAGAAGGGAAAGAAGTTGCCCTTACCAGTGAGGCAGGTTGTCCTCTTATCTCAGACCCAGGGGCTTATTTGGTTAGAGAGGCTCATAAAAGGGGGATTAATATAGTGCCTGTGCCTGGGGTTTCTGCCCTTACCTGTGCCCTTAGTGCCTCTGGTATTGACCTGAGTTCTGGTTTCATTTTTTTAGGTTTTTTACCCAGAAAAAAGACAGAACAAAAAAAGGTGTTAGAAAACTTACCAGAAAACCTTCCTATTGTTATCTTTGAAAGCCCACATAGGATGGAAAAGACCGTTCAAAATCTCCTTGAAATCCTTGGAAATCGCGAATGTTTTTTGGCAAGAGAACTAACTAAATTTTACGAAGAGCTTATCTGGACAGATCTGCAAACCTTAGCTAACAGAGAAGAATTTTTAGGCGAAATTACCCTTATCATTCTTCCTCAACCCAAAACAGAAGAAATACCGTTGGTTAAAAAGAAGCTTGCTGGTATAAAAAAAAGGATAAAGGAACTTAAAAAAGAAGGGCTAAAATCTAAGGAAATGGCCAAAATAATCGCCGAAGAATATAAGATACCTGTAAAAGAGGTTTATCAGCTTATTGCTGAGGGTTGATTACCCTTTCAGGATGGGCTTGTAAAAAGGCTTCCACTTCTTTAAAAAACTCATCAAGTAAGGTTTTTTCAGGCACTTTTTTAACGATTTTACCTTCTCTAAAAATCACCCCTACTCCTTTACCTCCGGCGATACCAACATCAGCCATCTTAGCCTCCCCTGGACCATTAACCACACAACCCATCACAGCAAGTTTTATATCCGCCTTAACCTTTTTAGCCCAGGTTTCTACCTCTTGGTAAATCGAAGAGAGGTCTATTTCACACCTTCCACAGGTAGGACAGGCGATTATCTCAGGATGAAGGGTTCTAAGCCCTAAGTTTCTAAGTATTTCATAAGCTACGTAAACCTCTTCCGTAGGGTCACCGGTTAAGGAAACCCTTAAGGTATCCCCTATACCTTTTAACAGAAGGTAAGAGATAGCCATCGTGTTTTTTATGGTCCCTGGAATAAGGCCTCCTGCCTCTGTAACCCCTACATGCAAAGGAAAATCAGATTTTTTTGAAAAAGCAAGGTAAGCTTTGACTGTTTCCCACCAGTTAGAGGACTTAAGAGACACCTTAAGGTTGTAATAGTCTATCTTTTCTACCACATATTCTACCCATCTTAAGGCACTTTCTACCATCGCTCGGTAAGAAGGAGTTTTATCTTTTTTTAAGACCTCTGGCTCAAGAGACCCGGCGTTGATCCCTATCCTTACACAACAGTTATAATCTTTACAAACCTTAAGCAATCTTTCTAAGTTAGCCTTGTTTTTAAAAGTCCCTGGGTTTATCCTTATACCTGCACATCCTGCCTTGACAGCCTTTTCTCCTAAAGAGGTAGCAAAATGTAGGTCAGCGATCACAGGAATAGGGCTTTCTTTCACCACCTCTTTTAAGGCGTTAACAGCTTTTTCATCAGGGATAGCTACCCTTACTATTTCGCAACCTGCTTCAACCAGTTTTTGGATTTGAGAAAGGGTGGCAGAAAGGTCTGTGGTAGGGGTGTTGGTCATGCTTTGGACCCTTACAGGGCTATCCCCACCTACAGAAACTTTTCCAACCCAGACCTTACGCGTAGGTCTTCTTTTGATCTTAGGATACATTTTAAATGGGTTTGACCTTTTTAACCGCTGGACTTTCCTTTCTCCTTTTTACCAGGTTTTCTCCAAAAAGAACTGTCTTAAGCCACTTAAACCCAAATTGTAGAAGTTTTAGGTCATCTCTTTTGATTTCTTCTAAGGTTTTTTCATCCACCTCAAACATATCTAAAAATTTACTTTCAAAAACAAAACTTCTAAACCGTTCTGGGTTGGTGCTTACCATAAAAAATAACTGAAGACTTTTTTCTGGCACAGAAACCGGGCCAAGAGACTCTTTTTTCATGATGATTTCTGCCCACTCTATGATAGGTTTTTCAAGCTCAGGAATACCCTGAGATTTTCTGTAATCATCCACAGTCATCTGTTCCCCAGAGTCAAGGCCTTGACAAAAACCTTCTTTTACCAGGTAGTAGATTTCTTCGTTTCTTCTTTCGTCTTTGTTGCGAAAAAGCCCAAAACCTAAGGGATAATAACGACAAGCAAGAGGCCTTACCTCATAGATTGTGCACCCTCCGTCTCCTAAAAAAGGACAGGTTTTTTCTTCGTTTTCACTCATCTTTAGCCTTGCTATCGGAAGTCCCGATTTAGGAAGGATAAAAGGCTCTGTGTATTGAAGTAAAAACTCATCCGTAGTAAGCCCAAGTTTATCCCTAATCCTTATGATATCATAGGGGGTAAGGGGTAAAAATAGGTCAGAACAACAAAGTTTAAAACATGGAACCCCTGGGTTACATTGAAAGACGAACTTAGATTTTCCTGTAAGTCTGACAGGAACAAGGATTTTATCTAAACCTCTTAAGTTTTGTAAGGCCTCCATCGGTAAACTCCTCTTTATTGAAATTTGTTAGACACCTAAGGTAATTTTACATAAAAGAGCCGGCGGAGGGTTTCGAACCCTCGACCTGTGGATTACGAATCCACTGCTCTACCGCTGAGCTACGCCGGCAGGTTAAAACTAACAGTTAGTTATAATTCTACTACCTTTTTAGATTTTTAAAAGATTTTTTAGTTTGAGTTTAGTTGAATTTTTTAGTAAACAATTTATATTTATAGTTAAAAAGTCGAATTAACATGAAAATTCCAGGAGGTTAGGGGATGAAGCTTACAAGAAGACAGTTTTTTGAATTGGGAGGTTGTTTGCTTGGGGCAGCAATCATACCTTGTGAGTCCTATGCTAACACTAAAAAATATGCCACCCTTATCGACATAACCCGATGTGATGGTTGTCAGGGAGAAGAAATCCCTCTTTGTGTCAAAGCCTGTAGAGAAGAAAATAAACAAAGGTTTCCTGACCCCAAAAAACCAATTTTACCTTATTGGCCTCGTAAAAATTACGAAGACTGGTCAGACAAACGAGATTTGATAAATACTCTTACCCCTTATAACTGGATTTTTGTGCAAAAAGTAGAGGTAGAAGGCAAAACGCTTTACCTCCCAAGAAGATGTATGCACTGTGACTCTCCTCCATGTGTAAAAGGATGTCCCTTCGGTGCTTTAACCAGACAGCCTGAAGGTAACAGCGTAATCGACCACAACCTTTGCTTTGGTGGAGTAAAATGTAGAGATGTATGCCCTTGGCATATCCCTCAACGTCAGGCAGGAGTTGGGCTTTATCTTAAACTTCTTCCCAAGTATGCTGGGGGAGGGGTGATGTATAAATGTGATCTTTGTGATAGCAGGATTAAAAAAGGAAAGCAACCAGCTTGTGTGTTAACCTGTAAAAATCAGGTTTTTTATTTCGGAGAAAAGAAAGAAATTTATCAGATGGCTTATGAAAGGGCTAAAAAAGAAGGACTGTATATCTATGGGGATAAGCAAAACAAAGGTACCTCTACCTTATATCTTTCTCCTGTCCCTTTTGAAAAGATAGACCAATATCTTGCTCAAACCAAAGCAAGGTTTCGCATGCCTGTAAAAGTACCCAACAAATATCATCAAGAGATTAATCCTATAGGCAAAGGTATCGTAGCCACTGCCGTGCTTTCCTCTTTAGCTGGCATAGCTGGGGCTTTGATAAATAGATCACAGGACAAACCTAATACTCAAAGGGAGGTAGATAGGGATGAGTAAAATCCAAAGATATGGTATTTTGGTTAGGCTTGAGCACTGGACTGTGGCCTTATCAGGTATAGCTCTTATCTTTACAGGCCTTGGGTGTCTTCCCCTTTTTAAGCGGTATTATATCACTGAACTTCCAGGATTTGGCTGGACGGCTGATTTTTATACGGTAACTAAAGTCCATTATATAGCTGGCATCTTTTTTGTAATGGGAGTCCTTTTTCATCTATTTTATCATGGCTTGAGAAAAGACTTTGGCCTTATTCCGAGACCAAGGGATTTTATAGATTCCTTTAAGGTAATACTTGCTTCTTTTGGTATAGGTAAGGAGCCACCTTGTGACAAATGGCTTCCAGAACAAAGGGTAGCTTATTTGTTTATCGGGTTAAACATCTTGGTGGTAGGAGGAACTGGCTTTTTAAAGGTACTTAAAAATTTAGAATGGGTGGTCTTTTCTCCGAAAACAGAAACTCTCCTTAACCTTACTCATACCATAAGCGGAGGTGTTTTTATCTTGATGTTTATAATCCATGTGTTTTTTGTTTTAGCGGTAAAACCTAACTGGCCTCTACTTAAAGCTATGATTACCGGGTATGTAGACGAGGAATATGTAAAAAAGAGACATCATATTTGGTATGAAAAGATAAAGGGGAAGGTTAATCTGGAAGAATAGCGTCTACGAAACTTTCTTTGTTAAAGGGGACGAGGTCTTCGGCTTTCTCCCCTAATCCTATAAATCTAATAGGTAGGTTAAACTGATAAGAAAGGGCTATGGCAATACCTCCTTTAGCAGTTCCATCCATCTTGGTAATGATTACGCTGTGTACTGGCACAGCCTCAGTAAAATGTTTGGCCTGACTTATGGCATTCTGTCCTGTGGTTGCGTCAAGCACCAAAATGTTCTCACAGGCCTCAGGTGGGACTAATTTGTGCATCACCCTTACCATTTTTTTTAGTTCTTCTATGAGGTTGTATTTGGTATGAAGCCTTCCTGCTGTGTCTACTAAAACTACATCGATGTTGTTTTTTTTAGCATACTCTATACCTTGATAGATTACAGCTGCCGGGTCAGAGCCTTCCTGAAGGGCTACAACCGGTGTACCTATCCTTTGACCCCAGGTCTTTAACTGGTCTATAGCTGCAGCTCTAAAGGTGTCAGCAGCAACCAGCACCACAGAAAATCCATTTTTTTTGAATTTTTTCCCTATTTTAGCGATGGTAGTGGTTTTACCTACCCCGTTAACCCCAAGAAAAAAAAGCACAGAGGGATGTCCTTGAGGAGGAAAGGGGGCTTCTGCCTCTTTTAAAAAAGACAACATTTGAGATTTAAGAAACCTTTTAAGCTCTTTGGTGGTTAGGGTTTCTCCGTTTATTACTCGATCTTTAAAAGGTTCGATAAGAGCCAAAGTAGTCTCGACTCCAAGGTCTGAAAGAATAAGGTTTTCTTCGATTTCTTCTAAGGTTTGGAGGTCTACTACCCTTTCAACCTCAAAAAGATCCGAGAGGGCCTCAGAAAGCTTTTCTTTAGTTTTAGAAAGACCTTTTTTGAATTTTTCTATCAGGTTTTCCTTTTTAAAAAAACCTAAAAACCCAGATTTTTCCTCTTCAGGTTCTGGTTGGGGAGCTTCTAGAGAAGAGATAATAAGATTTTGAGTTTGTTCTTGGGCTTCTCTTTTTTCTTCTTTTTTTCTTTTGAAGAAATTAAACATTAGGCAAGGTTTAAAGGGGTTTTATAAACGGAGGAGGAGGGATTCGAACCCCCGGAGGGAGGTGAACTCCCTCAACGGCTTTCAAGGCCGCCCCCTTCGTCCACTCGGGCACTCCTCCAATCACTAAATATAATACAAAACCCAAATAAGTAAAGCTATAGATGAGGGCTGAAATTAGTTTAAAAGGTCTCTTAAGGTGAATTTTGCGGTTTGGTCCATCATGGAGGAGAGTTTTTGGATAAAATCTTCAGGAAAAACCTTGCTTAGGTCTTTTAAGTCAGGTTTATTTTCTAAGGTTAGAATTTCTAAAAGGCTTATTTTTTCAGGGGCTTTAGCTAAGTAAACTCTATCCTCTTTTAATACCACAAGACCTTGGTTTTCAAGCTGTTGTAAAAGGGTCTCAAATTCAATGGGACATATTTTTAATCTTTGACAAAGAGTATAAACTTCTATAGGACCTTCAGAATAGAATTTTTCCCCTAAAAGATACATCACAAAAAGCGCAAAAAGGTTTTTGGAAATGTTTGAGGGTTCTGACTCCCAGGCCCTTTTTTCTAAAAAAACGATAAGTTCTGCCCCTATCAAAAAAACCACCCAGTTTAAGAAGATCCAAAGCAAAAAAAGCGGAAAAGCTGATAATGAACCATAGATTTTAGAGTAACTTACAGCATATTTTACATAAAGCGAATATAGATAAGAGCTTGTGAACCAAAGACAGGTAGAAAAAACCGCACCAACCAAAGCCTCTTTCTTAGGGACGTCTTTGGCAGGAAAAAAAAGATAGATCAACAAAAAGAAAAGGACCATAAACAAAAAATTTAAAAAAATAAAAAATTTTCCTACGTAGGGAGAAAAAATAAAGGGTACAAGAAAGATAAGAGGGGTAAGGGTGATACAAAGCCAGAAGAAAAGCAACCTTTGATAGAAACTTCTTCTTTTGGTACTTTCAAATATTTTGTTTAAAACATCTTCTATCTGGAACAAAAGTCCCACACTCATTATGAAATAGAACAAAACACTAAATTTTCCCAGAGGAAAAGTCTCAAGCTTTTTGATAAGTTTAATCAGCACCTGAGTGAACTTTTGAGTGGCTTCAGGGGTAAGGTACTTGGTAACCTGTAGGAGAAATTCGTCTATTATCTTTTCCTGAGGAATAAAAACTTTAGCTATAGAGAAAATTAGCCCCAAAAGGGGAATGAGGGTAAGTATGGTGTTAAAAGAAAGTCCCTGGGCATATACTAAAACCTCGTCTTTTAATATTTTTTGCAAAAATGTTTTAAAGAAAAACAGAGGTCTTTTAGGCATGCTTTCTATTATACCTTTTTATAGAAAACCACAAAGACCTTAGTTCTTGCCTGTTATTTTCAGACTTTTAATCTCATCCATAAACCGTTTATTAATACTTTTTAGAAGTCTAAAAAACTAAACTTTTTTAAAAATCTTAAAGGTTTCTTTATGATGCTTTTTGTTATCAAATTTAAAAAAGTGTAAAAAAATAAGAAAATTTTTAAAAATATGAGAAAAATTAAAAATTTTTGGAAAAAATTTTGAATAAAAATGTTTGACTTTTAAGATTTAATAACATAATTCTAAAATTAATATTACTAAAACAGTAAAACATAAATGCCTTGGTTAAGGAGGAGAAAATGTGTCAAGGTTTTGAACCCAAGATAATTGTTTTTGCTTGTAATTGGTGTACTTATGCTGGAGCTGATTTGGCTGGGTCTTTAAGGTATGCTTATCCGTCTAACGTTTATCTTATCAGGGTTCCTTGTAGCGGAAGAGTAGAGCCAGAATTTATTTTTCACGCTTTTTTTAGTGGGGCAGACGGAGTGCTTATAGGGGGATGTCATCCTGGAGATTGTCACTATCGCTATGGTAATTATTATGCCCATCGCAGGTATAACCTTTTGCAGAGGTTTTTAGAGGTTATAGGGATCGAAAAAGATAGGCTTAGGCTTGAATGGATCTCTGGGGCAGAGGGATTAAAGTTTGCTCAGGTAGCTACGGAATTTACCGAAAAAATTAAGTCCTTAGGTCCTGTCAAGATAGAGCTTAAGGATAAGCTGGATTGGAAGGAACTTAGTAGGGTGGTTGCTGGGGTTGGTTCTGCAGGCAAGGTCTTCTGGGATGAATCAAAATGTATGACCGATGTCATTTTTTCTTTTCTTGATTTCGTTCAGAAAATTTCTTGTGCCCAATGTATTCCTTGCAGGATAGGGACTAAAAGAATGCAAGAGGTTTTATCAGAGATTTTAGCAGGTAGTATCGATGAAGATGGCGAAAGATTGTTAAGACTTTTGGCAGAAGACATAGGATATTCAAGCAAATGTGACCTTGGGAGGCTTGCTGGCAAATCGGTTAAGTATGCCCTTGAATGTTGTTATGAAGATCTTCTTTATCATAAGCAAGGTAGATGTAAAGAAACCATCCCGGGACATCCTGGGTGGGATAAAGTAGTACCTTTATAAAAATAAGAATCTGTCGGAGGTGAAAACATGAAAGAGGTTCAGTTAACCATCGATGGTATAAGCGTTAAAGTTCCTGAGGGGACTACCATCTTAGAGGCTGCTAGAAAAGTGGGGATAAAAATTCCTACGTTGTGTTATTTAAACGGAGTAGGGTTAAAACATATCAAACATGATGTGGGGGCTTGTAGGGTTTGTGTGGTAGAGGTTCAAGGTAAAAACGATTTGTTGTCTTCTTGTAATACTTTGGTAGAAGAAGGTATGGTGGTTTACACCCATACTCCAAGGGTTCTTTCTACCAGAAAATTAAACCTTGAGCTTATGCTAAGCGACCATCATTTGGACTGTCCTACCTGTCCTAAAAATGGGGTATGTGAGCTACAAAGTTTATGTGCTGAACTTACCATAAGAAGTATAAGACCCAAAGGGGAGAGAAAGACTTATGAGATAGACTGTTCTTCTCCTTCGATCGTTAGAAATCCTAACAAGTGTATTGTCTGTCAGAGATGTATCACCGCTTGTAAGGTTTTACAGACGGTTGATGTGTTAGAGCTTTATGGGAATGGGTTTGAGGCCATAGTAAGGCCGGTGGGTGGCAAGTCTCTCATAGAGACTAAGTGTGTTGCCTGTGGACAGTGTGCTTTGGTGTGTCCTACCGCGGCTATCGTAGAAAAAGACGACACGTCTCTTGTTTGGGAGGCTTTAAGTGATCCTAAAAAGCATGTGGTTGTTCAGACAGCACCTGCTACCCATGTAACCATAGGTGAGGCCTTTGGGTTACCTCGAGGTACAGATATTACTGGAAAAATGGTTACAGCTTTGAAAATGCTTGGGTTTGATGCGGTTTTTGATACTAACTGGTCGGCGGATCTTACCATCATGGAAGAGGGGTATGAGTTGATCCACAGGATTAAAAACAATGGAGTCCTTCCTCAGTTTACCTCCTGTTCTCCTGGATGGATTAAATTTGTAGAGGAGTTTTACCCAGACCTAATACCTCATCTTTCAACCTGCAAGTCTCCTCAACAGATGTTTGGAGCTGTAGCCAAAACTTATTATGCAGAAAAGAAGGGTATCAATCCTGAAGACATTTTTGTGGTTTCCATCATGCCTTGTACTGCAAAGAAATATGAGGCTGCTCGTCCTGAAATGGTTTCTGCTCAAAGGTACTGGAATAACCATAATATCACAAGAGATGTAGATGTGGTGTTAACCTCAAGAGAGCTTATCAGGATGATAAAAGAGGCTGGGATAGACTTTGCCAATCTACCTGATAGTCCTTATGACCCTATTATGGGTGAGGGTACAGGAGCTGCTCAGATTTTTGGGGCAACCGGAGGAGTTATGGAGGCAGCCTTAAGAACTGCTTATGAGGTGGTCACAGGAAAGACTTTACCCAGACTTGATTTTGAAGAAGTAAGAGGGATGAAGGATATTAAAGAAGCGGCTGTAGAGATGAATGGGGTAACCATAAAGGTATTGGTAGCCCATTCCTTAGGGGCTGCAAGAAAGCTGATGGATAAGATAAGATCCGGAGAATTAAAGGATTATCATTTTATAGAGATGACACTTGTCAAGAGAATTGTGTCTCCTTATAAAATCTCTTTACAAACATTTGCCTCAATTCGTATAAAGCAGACTTAATTAAAGGAAGTGGTTTTTGCCATCTCGTTTTCTGAATCCGACTTACTGTTATGTATATCGCAACCTCTGCTGTCTTGATTGATTGAAAATATCCCCCTGTATTTACCCTTATCAGCTCTATCCTGCTATTTATATTCTCAACCACATTCGTCGTGTATATATACCTCCTCACCCCCTCAGGATATTTCTTATAAACAAAATAATGCTCCTTCTTTTTCAAAAGTCCCTTTATATAAGCTGGATACTTCTTCTCATAACTCTTACA
>NZ_AUIT01000024.1 GCF_000423845.1 Thermodesulfobacterium hveragerdense DSM 12571
TTTCATAGGCTTCCCCTCCTTCTTAATTTTGAGTTTAAGTTTATCAGGGGAAGCCCTTACCCCTAAAATTTAGACACAATTAATGAAACACTACCAAAGGAAAAGGAATTACCTCCATTGTCTTCTACAAAGTCTACTTCAATATATACTGGACCAACTTGAGAATACTTACCAAAATCAGCTGATATAGAAACCTGGCGATAAATAAAAGCTTGACCTTTTGTTTTCTTTTTAAAAGAGGGTTTATCAAACAAGCGAAGAAATCTTTTGAGGGTGCCAAGGGAGAGGTTTTTAGTTTCGTTGATACCTTCAGATGGGTAATGTTTTAAGAGGTCTTCTTTAAGCAACTTCATTTAGGACCCCTTTTTAGCAATCATCTTTCCCTCCCCGTTTCTTAAAAATTGGTTATTAGGGAAGGAATTTTAACTTCAGGGACAGAATTTTAATCTAACCATTCTTATTTCAGAGATATTTTTTGATCGAATGCGGGGGATTGACATATGTATATACTTTATGATATAATTGGGGAGTATGAAAAGTATAGTAAAAAAATTATTGTATTTAATTTTTAACTTTAACTTTGTGGTTTTAGGATTTTTTCTTTTTTTTCTTTTTTCTCATGCTCAAGCACATATCTATAGGTGTGAAAATCTTGAGACGGGTGAGGTTTTCTTTAGCAATCAAAAGCTAAATGCTTCCTACTGCCAACTTTATATTAAAGAAAAACCTAAAAACTTAAACCCTAAATCCTTAGGAGCTAAATTCCCTTATTCTGACAATTATGCCAAACTACCGGGAGAATACGAAAACTGGTTTGAAAAGGTAGCACAGGATTTTTCTCTTGACCCTGCCCTGCTTAAAGCTATCGCAAAGGTTGAATCTTCCTTTAACCCAAGGGCTATTTCTCCCAAAGGGGCTATGGGTATCATGCAGCTTATGCCTCAAACCGCAAGGCTTGTAGGGGTTGAAGACCCTTATCATCCCTTAGAAAATCTCAAAGGTGGGGCTAAATACCTAAGGATGCTTATAGATGAATTTAGAGAGCTAACTTTAGCCCTTGCAGCTTATAACGCAGGCCCAGAAAAGGTAAAACTCTATCGAGGGATACCTCCTTATCCAGAAACTCAAAGCTATGTAAAAAACGTATTATACTACTATTCTATTTTTAAAAGCAAAAAACCAAATAATTAAAAGTTTAATTTTTGGAGGGTTTTATGCATCCTATTTTAAAAGGTGAAAACTGTAAAAAATTTCTGTTAGGAAACGAGGCGATTGTTCGAGGGGCAGTAGAGAGTTGTGTCCAGGTTGGGGCGGCCTATCCAGGGACTCCTTCATCTGAGATAGGAAATAACCTTTTTCAGATGCAAAAAGATTTGGCCGGTCTCTATTTTGAATTTGCTGTAAATGAGAAAGTGGCTATGGAAATCGTTGGAGCTGCCTCTGCCTGTGGATTACGTGCTATTACCTGTATGAAGCATGTGGGGTTAAATGTGGCAAGTGATGCCTTTATGTCTCTTGCCTATGTAGGGGTGGAAGGGGGCTTGGTGGTGGTTACTGCAGATGACCCCTCCTGTCATTCAAGCCAGAACGAACAAGACAACCGCTATTATGCAAGACTTGCCCAGGTGCCTATGTTTGAGGCTTTTGACCCTCATACTGCTTATGCCCTTACCAAAGAGGCTTTTCCCCTTTCGGAGAAGTTTAAATTACCTGTGCTTTTAAGAACTACAACCAGGGTCTCTCATGCAAGAGGAGTGGTAGAGGTAGGGAGTGTTCCCTTTGAGTTTTATCAAACCTTTAAAAAAGGAACTTTTAAAAAAGACCCTTTTAGGTTTGTACCAGTGCCTGCGGTAGCCAGAAAAGAACATAAACTTCTTTTAGAAAAATTAGAAGAACTTCAGAACTTGGCTAACTCCTTTAAGTTTAACCAGTTTATACCCAGAGGAAAATTAGGGATCTGTGTCTCTGGGGTTGCGGTAAACTATGTAATAGATGCCTTAGAAGATTTAGGATTACAGGATGAGGTTTCTTTACTTATCCTTACGTTTACCTATCCTTTCCCAGAAAAGTTGGCTTTAGAATTCCTTTCTCAGGTAGAAACATGTTTTGTGGTAGAAGAGCTTGAGCCCTATTTAGAAGAAAATTTGAGAGTTCTTGCTTATAATTACGGTCTTAAAACCAAGATTTTAGGTAAAAAAGAAAAACTTTTACCCAGGTATTTTGAATTTACCCCTACCCAAGTAAAAGAAGCCTTAGTTAACGCCTTTAACCTAAAAGGTATTAACTTTGAGATTCCACCCCTTGATTTTTCTGCTGTTCTCCCACCAAGACCTCCTGTTCTATGCCCAGGATGTCCTCATAGAGAAACCTATAAACTCATAAAAGAAGTACTGCAAGAGATGGGAATAGAGGAACAGACCATTTATCCTACAGATATAGGCTGTTATACCTTGGGTATCCAGCCTCCTCTTAACATGGCTG
Organism: Thermodesulfobacterium hveragerdense DSM 12571; assembly: GCF_000423845.1. Lineage (GTDB taxonomy): Bacteria > Desulfobacterota > Thermodesulfobacteria > Thermodesulfobacteriales > Thermodesulfobacteriaceae > Thermodesulfobacterium > Thermodesulfobacterium hveragerdense. The sequence goes on from NZ_AUIT01000024.1 coordinate 2,482, forward strand.
ACTATCTTCTTTGTATGGGTTCAAGCGTAGGAGCTCCTTGTGGTTTTGATATAGCTACAGACCAAAGGGTGGTAGCTTTTATCGGAGATTCAACCTTCTTTCATGCAGGGCTGTCTCCTTTAGTAAACGCTAAGTTTAACAAACATAAATTTACACTGGTGGTCCTTGACAATGACACCACTGCCATGACTGGACATCAACCTGTTCCTTCTCAAACAGTCAAATCACCTATCATTCAGGACCACCCAACCATACCTATACACCAAATAGCTGAGGCCCTTGATATCCCCTATGTGGTAATAAACCCTTACAAAAAAGAAGAAGCTAAAGAACTTGTTCAGCCTTTACTTGAAAAACAGGAGCTTTCGGTAATCATCGCAAAAGCTCCTTGTATCTTATACAAAACTAAATCTCAAAAAGGGAGTTAGACCATGAAAAAGATAAAAGGATTGGTGGTAGGTGTAGGAGGACAAGGTATCATCCTTTTTACCAGAGTTTTAGGGGAAGCCTGTATTAAGGCTGATATTCCTGTTATCGTTTCTGAAGTCCATGGGATGGCACAAAGGGGAGGTGTAGTAGAAAGTTCTATTTGCCTTTTTGGAAAAAGCCCTTATACCTCAGAAGGAGAAGCAAATTTTATCGTAGCCTTTGAACCTGCTGAGGCCTTAAGGTTTGTTAAAAGGGCTAAAAAAGAAACCAAATTTGTAATAAGTAAGGACCCTATTTTGCCTCTTGCAGTAAAAGAAGGGGTAGCTACCTATCCAGACCTTAATCCTTTGTTTGAAGAGATGACCTCATATTTTAAACATGTGTTTTTTATACCTGGAGAAGACTTAGCAAAAGAAGCAGGTTCTACCAAAGCGTTAAACATGGTGATGTTAGGAGCAGCAACCTCTCTTGGGGTCTTCCCTTTAGGTAGAGATGCCCTGGTTGAGGCCATGCTTGAACTTTTACCTGAAAAGCTACATGAAGTAAACTTAAAGGCCTTTGATTTGGGTTTTAACTATGTTAAATCTATCCTTTAACCACTGATAAAGAAGTATACCTGCAGATACTGCTACGTTGAGAGATTCTACTTTACCTACGATAGGGATGGTTAGTCTGTAGTCTGAGACTTCCATCCCTTCTTTAGAAAGTCCTTTAGCCTCGTTTCCAAAAACTAAGGCTGTTTTGGGAGGAAAAGAAAAAGAAAAAAGCTCTTCACCTCCCTTAACCACCGTAGCTGTTAGTCCAAAACCTCTTTTTTTAAGGTCCTCAGCAAGTTCTGTCAATCTTTCAAACTTTATCACAGGAACATGCAATACAGCTCCAGCACTTGCCCTAACGGCCTTGGGGGAAAAAGGGTCTGCTGTACCCTTAGTATAAAACACACAAGCCACCCCAACCGCTGCTGCCGTTCTTATTATCGCCCCTACGTTAGAAGGATCCTGTATTTCTTCCAGCACTACCACACAACAAGGGGTTTTTCCCAACCTCTCTGATAAGTCCTCAAAAATAGGAAACTTAACGACCGCTAAAACCCCTTGAGGGGTATCTGAGACAACTAACTCTTTAAAAAGTGGGTCTTCTAAAACCAAGATCGAAATTTTTGCCTCTTCTGCCTGTTTGAGCAAAGGCTTAAGTTTCTTAAGCCCTCCCCTTTCAAAAACTACCCAAAGGACTTTGTTTTTTTCTTGGGCTAAAAGTTCTCTAACAAAAGAAACCCCTTCTACAAGAAAGGCCTGATGTTCTTTCCTACCTTTGATTTCTTTAAGAGCCTTAAGAAATTTAAAGGTTGGGTTTGACCTTGAAGAGATGGTTTTCATAGGTTTTATGAACCATTTTTGGTTCTTTCTATACAGGCATAGGCGTTGTGGGCATGGATAGACTCAAAGTTTTCTACCTCTACAAAAAACCATTTTATCTCAGGATGTTCCCAGAGCCGTTTAGCTATCCCTCTGACTACATCCTCTACAAAACGCGGATTTTCATAGGCAAACTCTGTGACAAACTTTTCGTCTGGTCTTTTCAAAAGGGAATATACCGGGCTTGAGGCAGAACCTTCTGCAATCTCTATCAACTCTTCTAGCCAGATAAACTCTTTAAACCGCACTTTAACGGTAATCAGGCTTCTTTGGTTATGGGCTGAAAACTGACTGATAGATTTAGAACAAGGACAAAGGGTCATCACCGGTACCTTGGCCCCAATCACCAGATCTTTCCTACCCTCAGAATAGGAAGCCAACAAAATCCCCTGGTATTCCATCAGAGAAGAAATCTGGGTAACAGGTGCCTTTTTTTGCAGAAAATATGGAAAAAACATCTCTAAATGGGCACTTTTGGCTGAAAGTCTTTGAGTAAGTTTTTTTAAAAGTTTGATTACGTTTTTTACATGAATCTCCCCTTTAAACTCGTTTATCACCTCTATAAACCGGCTCATATGAGTACCTTTGAACTTAGAGGGAAGGTCTACATAAAGGTTGAGCTCTGCCACCGTGTGTTGCAATCCCTTTTCTCTGTCAAGGACCGTGACAGGATGTTTAAATCCCTTGATACCTACTTTATCTATGTCTATTTTCTCTTCTGGAGGCAGACTCTGTACGTCAAGAAGTTCTGGTTTCATCAGTATTCTAACCAAAACTCCGAAAAGATGGTTTTACCAAGAAGTACCTGGGTAGTTTTATAAATTTCCACTTCCTTGGGGGTTAAATCCTTAGGGTCTATTTCTTCTCCATCCATAATCCTTCCTACCAGGTTTACCCAATCTGGATGTAAGCCTTTAGCTATCTCTACCAGCTCTCTATCATAGACATTAAGGATGGCTGCATAAAGGTCATACTTCATAAGCATCATAAGAAGCACTCGGTTAAGATAAGGTCTTAGTTTCGGGTTAATTCCGTTAGAAACGTTAGAAAGTCCTACGATGCTTTTGGCACCTGGAGCAAGGTCTTGAAGCATCGAAAGAAAAGTTAAAGCCTCAACTATTTGGTCTGCCCCTAAGGTAATAGGTGTGATGATTGGGTCTACCCAGATTTTTTCATTAGGGATCCCTGCCTCGTTAAGCTTCATGATAAGGTCTACGGCTAAAGAGGCTCTTTCGTTTGCATCTCTTGGTAATCCTTCGTCTCCCCATAAAAGGGCTACAACCTCACATCCAATTTCTGCCGCAAGAGGGATAAGTTTTTCCATTCTTTCTTTTTGAGCAGAAATAGAATTCATCAAAAACCTCTGTGGGTTTTTCGAAACCTTAAGTCCTGCAGCCATAGCCTCTTCATTAGTAGTATCTAAGGATACAGGGAGGTCCACCTCAGACTCAACCAAGCTTACTATCCAAACCGCAAGTTCCTTTCCTTCCTTTTTAGCTGGTCCTATATTAAGATCTAAATAGTCAGCCCCTAACTCCTTTTGCTCTCTTGCCATCTTTTTTATTGGCTCTGGGTCTCTTGCCTTTATAGCTGGTCCTATGGTTTTAGACATAACGTTTATGCTTTCACCTACACAAACCACTTTTTTCTCCATCTTTCCTCCTCAGTGATTAACCTAAAAATTTTTAAGGCTTTAATCTTTTAGCCAACTCTCTTAAGGCTACAGGAAGCCCATTTGCTTCTCTTGGCCCTATCACTACCTCCCAACCTCCAAGCTCCTCCTCAAGCTCTCCCTTGATGTTAGCCACATAACCTGGTATCAGCAATGTTCTGTGTTTTATCTTTTCAGTAATACCTGTTTTTTTAACAAACTCTGCGATGTTATCGGCGTTAAACTTACCTGCAGCCCAGGCAGTAAGAACTGAGAGCCCGTCTGTATCCTTTACCAAAAGCCAGCAAGGAACTCTACTTCCTTCTATCTCTCCAGATACGATAAAATATGTCAAGGCAAAGTTACAGGTCACCACTACTGGAGAATACTCATCCGGCCCGTTTATAGGATAAATCCCTTCGTCTACCACCAAAGGTTTTTGTGGGTCTGAATAAAGATTAAACCTTTCCAATAACAAGGGAAACAAAAGCTCTGGCTTCAGGTCTGAAAGTAAGATAATACTTGCATACTTTGCTACATAGATGCTGGCTAAAAGATATTCCTCAACCAGGTCTTCTGTATATCTATTCATAAAGGTTATCACCGGAAACCCAAAGGGTTTAAAGCGTTTTTTCACAGCTGCTCGTCTTATGATCACCAAATCTTCTAAAAGCTCCTTGGGATGAAGGGCTCCGCTATCTAAAACCAGATCTCTTACCCCCTCTTTAATTAAACCTTCAACTAAACCAGCCAACTCTCCTAACGTTGCGGCAGAAACTACCAAAGGCACTTTTTTTTCTGTAGCCAAAGTAACCCAAGAAGATAAATCCTCTGCTTGTTCTGGACAAACAAGAGGAATTGAAGGAGCACAAACCTCTATAGCGTTTTTGACTAAAGACAAATCTGAAGAGGCTAAAACTATCGCTACCTCAGACAAGTTTTCCCTTACTTTTTTTACCAAACTAATAAAACTCTCCTTATCTCCTTCATCTTTGATGCAAACTATTTCAGGTTTTAGGACATTGCCTACCCTTTCCCACTTTAAGGTTTGATAGGCTTTAATTCTTCTTAAAATCTCTTCTTCTTCCATCGAGGTTTTTAGATAGGTTCCGATAAGTGGAGGGTTTTCAAACTTTTTTTCATGTCTAAAAAGCACAGTTTCTCCTCCTAACTTATAAGAGCCCTCAGGGGTTCCTATCACTACCGTTCTTATAGGTGGAGCGGTAGCTTCAGATATTTCTTCCTTAACCTTAGGATCTACGTAAGGACACTTGTCTATCTCTGCCTGTCCTGCAGCCACCTTCATCGCAAAGGCAAGACAGGTAGGGAAACCACATTCTTTACAGTTTTTCTTAGGAAGAAGTTTCATGATTTGAATACCGGTGAGTGCCATCTAAACTACCCCTTTAAAGGTTGCTTATCTCTTTGTCATCACATCAGAGGAGGAAGGGTTAAAACAGGATGGTTAACCCTTTCTACCCAAGTTTTTATCTCTTCCTCTGTGTTAGCTATCGTTTCGTCTGCTATCTTTTCTATCAAATCAGGAACTCCTAACTTTTCTGCCATTATTTTTAGTTTATCCTTGAGTTCCTCTTTTAAACTTTTAGGCATCCACACAAGCCTTTTTATTCCACCTTCAGCCATCAAAAACTTAGGAGATACGATATAATGTTTAGCTACCCCTAAGAATCCTGGTGTTTGCACCCCACCACCTACCATGCCTGCCATGGTAGAAAACTTCATGCCTGTAGGGGTAAGGCCTGTATAATCCCGGTTAACTACCATAACCCCGTTCACCTCAGGAAGTACCGCAGCAATACACTCAAAACATCCACAGGCAGTCATAGGGTCTTTCATAATACTGTAAAGTGCTACTTTCTCTATTTTCCCACGGGAAGCCTCTTTAACAAACTCGTTTACCCCTGAAAAATATCCTAAAACTGGGTCTAAACATTCCCCTTTAGGAATAGGTTGGTTCGGGCCTGTAGGATTGATCTCATAACCTGCCTTTCCGTCAAGCCAGTTATAAGCCCCACACATACCCACCCTTTCCGGGGATATCACACACACATGGGATGGGGCAAAACTCTGACATAACGTACAGGAGTAAAACACATCAACCTTTTCGTCTACCAACCCTGAAAGTCTCTCATCTCTAACCCGATAAACCTCCTTAGCCTGCTCTAAAACCTTTTTAACCTCCGGTTCTCGAGTATAGATTTTTACCTGAAGCTTGTCTACTATGGCACTAAACTTTTCTTTTATCTTGGCATATAGGATTAATCCTAAATGTTTAAACGTAAAACCCTTTTCTACAGCTTGTTTAGATATCCTAAGCCACATTAAATTTCTTTGCCCTACATGCATGATCCCCTGGGCATAGTTTATAAAATAGTGAAACTGCCTCTCTATTATAGGTTCAAAGTCGTCTTGCATGTTAGCCCCAGCTACTTCAACCACCACTGCTAAAGGCAATCTATAAGGAGGGCCTTTTTCCTCAAGTTTTTTTAGGTCTGGAATATCTGGACCAAATACTTCGAGCTTTCCGTCCTCTATTTCGTCTAAAGGCTTTGAAACCAGCAACTCAACCCCTAAGGTTCTTCCTCCTCCACATTCAAGATAGAGGTCTTCTTTTCTAACCCTTTCTCCCTCAAAAGAAGCAGCATAAGCTACAGGAATGTCAAGTTTAACCGAGGTGATCTTAAGACCTCTTACCTCTAAAGCTGTATCTACCATCCTGTCAAGGGGTACGTTAGAGACAAGGTGTTCATAAAGACATACCCCAGGTATCTTTATTTCAGGAAGTTCCACATCGGCTATAACTGGACATCCCCAGTTAAAGACCCCAAGTGCGGTTGCCGCAACTTCTAAAGAAGGAGCACCAAAGGACAACGCAAAAGCAAAAGTTCTGTTTTTATTATAAAGAAGGTTCTTAGGCCCTTCTCCTGGCTTTATCCCTCCAAAAGACATAGCAACTCTACAAGCAAAACCTATAGCAAAGGCTACTGAGGTTACCTCTGGGCCAAAAGGCACCAGTCGAGTGGACCAGCCAAGCTGAACCCCTTTTTGCAAAAGTCTTTCTACCAAACTCACACCTTGCCCTGTCCCATGCAAAAACACATACAGATTTTTTTCTTGGAGGTCCCTGATGATGTTTATCGCACCCTCTATATCTCCAGGCGTCCCAAGAATAACCGCAAAACCAGGAGCGGTTCCGTCTACAAACTCAACCCCTCTTTTCCTAAAAACAACGTCATCTGCTGCCCCAAGCCAAAGTTTCCCTTCCTCTGGGTCTTCTGAATAACAATAAAAGTCCGGCTGTTTTAGATATCTAATAGCCTCTATAATTTCCTCAGAAAAAAGCGCAACCAACCCTGCATCTAAAGCCTTGCCCCAGTAAAAAACTTCATAAGAAGCCTCCTTAGGTAAGAGCTTCTTTATTTCTTCTAAAACCTCTCCACAATCTCCCAGTTTTTTAACCGGATAACCTAAGATAGCATAGATTATAGGCAAAAAATAAGCAGTATTGGGAAAACCTATGGATTTTTCTTTACCAAAGGTTTTGACCGCCTGTTCATACTCCTCTAACGCCCTCTCAAAAAGTAGATAAGCACCTTTTATACCTAATTCACAGACTATTTTAGACATTGCTTACCTCTTAGGGTTTTTGTTCGGCTGAGAGCCAGAAAAGATTAAATATTTTTTTAGCCAACTCTAAGGACTTAGGATGTCTAAGAATAAACAATTCGCCTCCTGCTAACGCAAGGGAAACGACAGTAATAACCTCCATCATAACCCCTCTCATCTCAGCTTCTCCCATGAATTCATCAGTAGGAAGACTGGTCTCTTTAGTCTTCCAGACCTCTCTACCTACGTTGCAGATAAAGGGATTTTGCAGTTTTACGTCGTTAGAATAAAGGGCTGCAAGCCTTATCCTTTCCATCACAGAATAGGTATATTCAAGTCCATATCCAAGGGCACCTACCGAAGGGTCCATGATAATTTTTTCTAAAGATACTCCTAAGTTTTCAAGCAAGATATTTAGCTGCTTGGCTATGTTAACATCTATAGGGCTTTGAGCTATCACAGGCATTTGATACCCTAAGGCTACAGCTCCCAAGGTACGGTAGTTATCTTCCACTATAGGACCAAAAAGAATGTTGTCGTCCTTGATTCCCTCTGCTACCTCTCTAAGTACCTCGGTATCTTTTTCAGCATTATCACATCCCCATACGATCAAAGGCACATCTACCGCTTTTTTAACCTTTTCTATAACCCTTTTAGCATGGTCTGCCCCTAAGTTTAAATAATTCGGGTCTATCCCTAACAAATAAACAGCTATCGCCTCAGCCCCATACTCTTCTACACATTTTTTAGCCCAGGCCCCTGGGTCATTCCACACATCTTTAAAGTACTTAGCAAGTACCTCTGGAAAATCCTCAGGAACCACGTCTAATACTTCCATCGCTATCCTTACAGGTTGACCTAAACTACCCTCAAAACCGTAAAAAGGTAAGGCCTCAGCACCTCCAACTTTTAACCCTTTCTCGCCTTTTCCAAAAACAACCTCTCTAATCCTGCCAGAAGCAGGTTCACGATAAAGATCTTCTGAAAGACCCTTAGCCCTTTCAGATAAACTCCGATATAAAACCTTTGATCTCAGTTTTTCACTTATCAGTCTTTCTTTTTTAACTGATACCAAAGAAGCAGAAGTAGTTTCTGTAGAACCCTCTACTACCGAAGAAGGTTTTTCTTTTGTTGTCTCTATCGCAATACTGACCTTTTCTGAATCTTCTTCTTTTATTTCTTTTTTCCCAGTAATTAAACTTTCGAGTCTTAAAAGATGCTCTTTCAAATTTTTTATTTCTTGTTCTAAGTGCTTTTTTTCTTGTTCTCCCAAAGAAAAGGTTTTGGTCTCCTGTGATAATAAATCTTGAAAAAATGGACGAGGATAAAAGCCTGTTCTTTTAAGGATTTCAGGAAGGTATTCTTCCCAGCCTATAGCCATAAGATGAAATCCTTTTACTCCAGGGATTTCTTTGATTTTTTCTATCAGTTCTACAGCTATTTTTATGCCTTCTTCTAAAGGGTCTTTAGCCTCGCGCATCCTTTTAACCAGATCTTCAGGCACACAAGAACCTGGCAGGTGACTTTTGATGTAGTCTATCATCCGAAAAGATTTAGGAGGTACTATTCCTGCTAAGATATAGGCCTTTTCTGTAAGACCTTCGTTATGGGCGATATACATAAACTGCTTAAACTTGGTTACATCATAAACCAACTGGGTTTGAATAAACTCAGCCCCTGCTTTGATTTTTTTAGCAAGCCTTCTTACTCTATACTCTGAAGGATCGGCAAAAGGATTTTCTGTTGCCCCGATAAAAAATCGAGGATTTTCTCCTTTTATCTCCTCTCCGTTTAAAAACCTTCCTTTTTTAAGTTGATTAACCATAGCCACCAGTTGCACAGAGTCTAAATCAAAAACAGGCTTAGCCTGAGGATGATTTCCAAATTTTGGATGGTCTCCTGTGGTACAAAAAAGGTTTCTTATCCCTAAGGCCCAAGCCCCTAGAAGATCAGACTGCATGGCTATACGGTTTCTATCCCTGCAGGTCATCTGAAGGATAGGCTCTATCCCCTCTGACATAATAGCCAAACAACCAACTAAGCTTGAAAGCCTTACCATAGCAACCTGACAGTCGGTAATGTTTGCAGCATCTACATATCCTTTAAGGATACGGGCTTTCTTTTTTAACGACTCAAGGCTTGCATTCTTAGGTGGTGCAAGCTCGCAAGTAATGGCCATATAACCAGACTTTAAAACCCTTTCTAAATTGCTTCTAAATTTCACGCAAGCTCTCCTCTTTAAAAGGTTAAGTCTTCTCTTTGTCTTCTTCTTGGACCTTCGCCAAAAGTTGATCTCCAATCCTTTGGACCTATTATTTCATCAAGGCTTGCAAGCTCTCCCCTTTTTTCAAGCCTGATGATAATTTCATACCAAACACAGGAAATTTCAGGGTTTACCTCACACCTTTCTGTTTGAGACCCTCCACAAGGCCCGTTTAAAAGCCCTTTAGGGCACCTTGCTATAGGACAAAGGCCTGCGGTTTTATCGATAAAACAATCCCCACAAGCCCGACACCTTTCCTCCCAAACACCAAATCCAAGATGAGCCCCTATAAATAGGGTATCTGTTCCAGGATAAACCTTTAAATCAGGATAAAGGTCAGCTATCAAGTTTACCCCTACTCCACAAGCTAAGCTAACTACCGCTTCAACCTCTTTAAGAAACTCAGGCAACACCTTCAAAGCAACAGGGTCACACTGTCTAATAAGGGTTTGTCCGAGAGCAATAAAGTTTTTCCCTTCTTTTTCTGCTATAAGATTTAATGCCGAGACCAGCAACTTTACCTCTCTGTCTCCTCCGGTAGAGCAAATCCCTGAACACCCTCTACATCCTAAAACTAAAACCTTACGGAAGCCTGCTATGTTTTGCCAAATCTTTTCGATAGGCTTTAATTCGGTAATTACCATAACTTTTTCTCCGTTAAGCTTTAAAAACCTGATCTAATAAAGTTTGGCCTTTTTCCTTGCTAAGATAAACCATCTCCAGTCTATATCCTTCAGCCCATTTTCCTAAATATCTTTTTACCGTAGCCATCCTTTTTTCTGCCCTTAAGTTCCCGATCCTGCTTTTACACGTTCCTTTTTTACAGCCTACCACAAAAACCTGTTGAAACCCTTCTTCTAAAGCTTTCAACACCTCAAAAACAGTTAAATCTCCTGCACAATCTAAGGTCTTTAAAACTATATCTTCTCTATCCTTAATCCCATCTTCTAAAACAAGCTCTCTACAAACAAACACCAGAGTTTTTCCTTTCATCAAGCCTCCACAAACTTAGATTACTTGAAGATAGATCGCCTCAGAAGGACACTCACCGATACAGATGCCACAACCTGTGCATTTCTTTAGGTCTACCACAATCCTATTAGCCACATGGTTGATAGACATGGCTGAAAAAGGACAAATCTTTACACAATTAAAACAGTTGATACACCTTTCTCTGATCAGCTGAACCCGTTTAAACGGAAGCAATTTAGAGGAAAGACTGTTTTTAAACCTCTCTAACAATAGCTGTTGGCAAAAAGACATGCGCTCTGAAAAAGAAAGAGACCTTCGCATTTCCATATCAAAAAGCACCCTTGGCTTTGGCTGGTGAATTCCTAAAGTCTTTCTTTTTGTTTCTATCCTATCTATGATTTCCTGTAAAATTTGGTCTGTAAGACCTTCTTCAAATACCTTAACCTTTTCATCAAGCAATTTAAAAGGTAAAAAGTCCTTCCCTATGGCTAAAACTTCTAAACCTAAACCCAGAAAAGCAGGAACTAAAAGCCCAGGATTAACAGTTTCTAAACCGTTTTTACTACAGTAGACCGCAACTAAAGGTATCTCTGAAATCTCTTTAACCAATCCTCCGGCACTAAGCATCTCTAAAACAACAGAAAAAATCTCAACTTCATTCCTTAACCATAAAACCGGAGGCAAACCAAAGGATTCTAAAAATTGTCTCAGCCCTTCTCCTGCTTCTTTAATAAGGTCTAAGCATTTTAAGGTTTCTCTTTCGTTTCCTGCAGACCATATCCAGATATTCTGATTTAAAAGGTTTTTAACCAAAGAAAGATATGGTTCCTCTAAAGTAAGATGATAAAAAAATACCAGTCCTTTGATATTACCTGCTTTAAGGTTTTCGTTGATCGGACTTAAAGAGGCCCTGAAAGTTCCCCCAAGGGCATACATCAGGTCTGCACAGGTTAAACCGTTTGAATCCCCTTCAGAAACACCTAAATCTTTCAAGTATGACCTAAATAGTGCTAACCCAAAAACATAGGTAAGAGAAAGTTTAACCAAACTTTTAACAAGCTCTTCTTTTTCTTCAGCTCTGAGAAAATTTTCATAAGTATGGACTATCTCTCTTTCTATTCCTTTAAGTAAAAGCCCTTCTTTTTTAAGCTTAGATAAAACCTCAGCAGGGAAAAATTTTTCAACCTTTTCTGTTAAATCTTTAGTAGAAAACAGATCTATAAGGGTTTGTGTGATTTTTGTTAGTAAAATCCTTTCGGGAAGACTACTGTCTAAGCCTAAGCTTTGAGCCAAGAAAAGAAGATTTTCTGGCTTGGTAAAATCTATCGTTTTACCTGAGGATAAAGCCTCATCTATTTTTAAAATTTCACCTTTAAAATCTAAAAGTTGTAAACCATAATCTTTAATCAGATGTAAACTTAAGTTTTTTATCTGATCTTTAGTATTTTCCAAAGTTATACCTCAATCGTATAAATTTTAAAAAACTATTATAACATATTTATACTAAAACACTATCGATAAAATCCGATCAAGGATTGGCTTTTAGCTAAAACTGAATTTCTTCAGAAAGACCTTGGCTCACTTTAGCAGCTTCTAAGGTGTTTTTCATCAACATGGTAATCGTCATAGGGCCCACTCCACCAGGAACTGGAGTAATAACCGAGGCTTTCTGTTTAACACTTTCAAAATCTACATCTCCACAAAGAATCGGTTTACCCTCAGGGGTGGTCCCAATCCTGTTAACCCCAACATCTATTACCACAACCCCTTCTTTTACCATCTCTCCTGAAATAAACCTTGGTCTCCCTGCTGCTACTATCAAGATTTCTGCCCTTTTAGTATGAAAAACAAGGTCTTTGGTAGCGGTATGACACACCGTTACCGTTGCATTCCCTACAGGTTTAAGTTTCTGCATAAGAAGGAGGGCCAGGGGTTTACCTACGATGTTACTTCTTCCTACGATGACCACCTCTTTTCCTTCTACCTCTACCCCAGCCTCTTTTAAAAGAACCAGAATTCCATAAGGTGTACATGGGATAAAAGTAGGATGTCCCATAACCAGCCTTCCTAAATTAAAGGGATGGAAACCGTCGACATCTTTTTTCGGGTTGATAGTACAGATCACCTTTTTTTCGTCTATATGTTTAGGAAGAGGTAGCTGCACCAAGATACCGTGAATGGAAGGGTCCTGGTTGTATTTTTCTATAAGGTCTAAAAGGGTCTTTTCTGATATGTCCTCCGGAAGGTTTTCTTGTACCGAGTAAAAACCAAGTTCTTTGGCTACCCTTTGTTTGGCTGTAACATAAGAAACAGAGGCAGGATTTTGTCCTACCAAGATGGTAACAAGACCTGGAATAAGCCCATATTTTTCCTTTAATATTCTTACCTCTTCTTTGATTTGTTCTCTCAAGTTTTTGGCTATCTCTGAGCCTTTTAATATTAACGGCTCCATGCTTTAACCCCCTTTATTCAAGACCTATGATTTTGCCAGTTTTCAAATCTACATCTATCTTACGAAAAGCTGGATTAGAAACTGTGCCAGGCATAAGGTTGATTTCACCAGCAACAGGGACAACAAACCTCGCACCTCTAAAAACCATGATATCTCTTACATTAAAAACCCATTCCTTAGGAACACCTCTAAGAGCAGGATTATCTGAAAGAGAAAGGCTGGTTTTAGCCATACAAACAAAAAATTCTGTAAGGTCTTCTTTTTCAAGCTGTTCCAATTTTTCCTTGGCTAAGGGAGTAAAGCAGACCTCCTTTGCACCGTAGATTTCTTTTGCAATTTTTTCTATTTTAACTTTAAGAGGCTCTTTGGTATCGTAAAGAAAGCTAAAACTATTGGGTTTTTCACAGGCTTCTATCACCGCTTCAGCCAGCTCCAGGGCACCTTCTCCTCCCTTGAACCAGTGGTTAGAACAAACCGCAGTCACCCCTAAGTACTCACAAAATCTTTTAACCACCTCTATTTCTTCTTTAAAATCATATGGAAACTGGTTAATACACACCACTGGATTAATTCCACTTTTTTGGATAATACCTATACAATAGGCTAAAAGCTCACAGCCTTTTTCTACCAGGTCTGGTCTTAAACTCTGGTATTCTGAAGGAAGAGGCTGGTTTTTCTTAGGGAGAGGTGCTCCTCCGTGATATTTAAGGGCCCTTAAAGTGATTACTAAAACTACTGCCTGAGGTATAAGACCTGATAACCTGCATTTGATGTTCCAGAATTTTTCATAACCAATCTCTGCCCCAAAACCCGACTCAGTAACATGATATTCTGAAAGCTTAAGCCCTAAATAGTCTGCTATGATAGAAGACTGGCCAAGAGCGATGTTAGCAAAAGGTCCGGTGTGAATAAAAACAGGTTGTCCTTCTATAGTTTGTGCAAGGGTTGGATTAAGAGCCTCTACCAACCAGGCAGTCATCGCACCTGCTACCTCGAGGTCTTCGGTAGTAATAGGATTTCCCCTTTTATCATAGGCTACTACAATCTTTCCAACCCTTTCTCTTAGATCCTTTAAATTTTTAGCGATAGAAAGAATGGCCATAAGTTCTGAAGCTGGGGCTATCCAAAACTTGCTTTCCATCAAAACACCGTTCTTTTTATCTCCCAGTCCTATCAAAACTTTTCTCAAGGCCTGGGCACAAAAATCTATTAACCAGGGAAATTCAACCCTTTTAGGGTCTATGTTAAGCCTTTTAATTCCTATTTTTAAAAGCTCTTCGTCAATATACGTTTCTTCATGATGAATTCTTGAGGTAAGAGCTATCATAGCAAGGTTATGGGCATTCATCACCGCATTTATGTCTCCAGTAAGCCCTAAAACAATCTTATCTAAAGGTAATACCTGAGATAACCCACCTCCGGTGCCTCCTCCTTTTAGGTTAAAAGTTGGGCCTGAAGAAGGCTGTCTTATAGCACCACTTACCCTTTTTCCTTTTTTAGCAAGTCCTTGAATAAGTCCTATCGTGGTGGTAGTTTTTCCTTCTCCAAAAGGAGTAGGCACTATCGCCGTAACATCGATATATTTTCCGTAAGTTTTATTTTGTAACCTTTGGGTTACTTTAAGATAATCAACTTTAGCCAGGTAATAGCCATAAGGTATTACTTCTTCTGAGAGAAGTCCGATTTCTTCTGCCAGTTCAAAAACCTTTTTTAGATTTTTTTCGGCTTGATAGGCTATCTCCCAGGTAGAAAGTTTTGTTGGGTCTAACTTTTTTTTCATAAAAGCCTCTTTAAGATGTTTTTAAGTTTATAAGTTTTAGCTCAAAAAACGATTTTCGTCAATCCAAAGGTCAAAATCTTTGTCTAAAGAGAAACCAAAAACATGTTTAAAACTATGTTTAAATTTTTAAAAGTTTTCGACATGCTTTTGAATAAGGTTATTTAAAACTTTCTGACAAAAGTTTTAAACCCCCTATCCTTGATATTTTGCACCTTATAAGCATTTTGTTTAAACCAACCTGGTTTATCATCATCTTATCTTTTATTTTTTTTCTTTTAAATTAAAATCTTTTTTATTAAAATTTTCATAGTAAGGCCAATTATGTTAAAAAATTTAAAGCTGATTAAACATTTAGAACCAGATCCTACTGCTTTGATGAAAGAAAAAATTAAAGTAGCTGAAGAGCTTTTTGAGCATTGGAACGACTATTTTTATAAAGACTCAAAGTTTTTAAAACTTTTAAAAAGGTACGAAAACGCAGTTTTGTTGTCAAACCAGACGATGTCAAACTTAGAAACATTTAACGAATGTTATGTTTGCTCAGTTATAGATAAAAAAGGTTGTTGTAAGGCTGGTATTGAGGCAGAGGTAACTGTAAATATTTTATTATTAAACTTTTTCTTAAAAAAAGACGTTCCCAAGGAGAGAGAGATTCCTTTAAGATGTTTTTTTGTCGGTCCTACAGGATGTAAGATCTTTGCCAGACCTTTTATCTGTAGAGACTATTTTTGTCGTCGTTTGTTAAATAAACTTTCTCACTCTGAGTATGCTTTAGTAACCCAGGTGCTTAACGAAGAGCTTACTTTACTTTATGAAATAACGCGATATATTAGAAAACAACTGGAGTTTTTATTAGGTGAGTTTTTGTTAGAATTAGACATAGTAGGTTATTGCTGGGAATAAGGGGAGACCTATGGTTAGATGGTGGCTTTTAATAGGTGTTATCCTTTTATTTTCTGGATGCGCAAAAAAGGAGGTTCCACCTATACTTGGAGAATCACAAGCTCCTGTTTATCAACCTCAGAAAGAGTCTACACCCCCTGTTTCTCAGCCTAAAGCTCCTTCAGAAACAGAACAAAATCAGGTGTTTTCTTCTGAAGAGTCTAAAGTCTCAGAAAAAGAAGACTGGGAAAGATGGAAAGTTTATGGAAGAAGCACCTCTCCTCTTAAGGCAGTTTTTTTTGATTATGACGATTATTCCATAAAAGAAGATATGTGGGAACCTATTAAACATAACGTTAAATACCTTCTTAAGCACAAAGATTTGAAGGTTGAGTTACAGGGAAACTGCGATGAAAGAGGTACCAACGAATACAACATGGCTTTAGGTGCTAAAAGAGCTCAAGAGGTAAAAAAGATGCTTATGAAGTTAGGAGTAGATGAAGAAAGGATTAACACCATCAGTTTTGGAGAAGAAAGACCCTTAGCTAAGTGTTCTAACGAAACATGTTGGGCTATTAACAGAAGAGTTGATTTTGTGATAATTAAATAATAAATAAAAACAGGAGGTTTTTATGAAAAGGTTTTTTATTAGTATGTTTTTGGTCTTTTTTTTAGGTTTTGGTTTTTTTAATGAGGCCAAGGCTGAGCCCAGTTTAAAAATAGGGGTTATAGACATCAAAAAAGTGATTAATAAATCCAAGTACGGCGAAGAAATTATTCAAAAGTTGCAAAAAAAATATGAAGAACTTTCTTTAAAAGTTCAAGCAAAGGCTAAAGAATTAGATGCCATTAAAGAAGAATTAGAAAAAAAAGGGTCTCTTCTTTCTCAAGAGGCAAAAGAAAAAAAACAAGCTGAGTATCAAAAGCTGTTAAGAGAACTTAAAAGCCTTCAAGAAGACGCACAGTATGAGATGCAAGAGTATGAAAAACAACTTCTTGACCCGGTTTTTAAAGAGTTAGAAGGGGTTCTTAAAGAGTTTGTACAAAAAGAAGGGATCGACCTTGTTTTAGAAAAAAATCAACCAGGAATATACTATGTAGCACCCAAGGTTGATTATACCGAGAAATTGATAGATAAATTTAACTCCTATTACGAAGCTAAAAAGACAAAGAAGTAAAGTTTGGTTTTTACTACAAACTTAAAGAATGTTAGTAGCTGACATAGGAGGTACTAATTCAAGAATAGGGATCTTAAAAAATCGCAAAATTTTAAATATCAAGATTTATCTAACCAAAGAACATAAAAATCTATACAGTATACTCGAAAGGTATTTTTCTGAAGTTTTTCTCGAAAACCTTACGGAAGAGGTTTATTTAGCGGTTGCTGGTCCGGTTTTCGAAGATAAAGCCAAACTTACCAACCTGGGATGGGAGGTTTCTGTAAAGGAGCTTAAGAAAAAATTTAATTTCAAAGAAGTTTTTTTGGTAAACGACCTTTATGGGTTAGCACTTGGGGCCTCTTTTTTATCTGATAAAGACCTAAAAACTTTAAAAAGAGGAAAAACTAAAAAGAAGTTCCCCCGAGTGTTTTTGGCACCAGGCACAGGGTTAGGTATTTCGTTCTCGATAGATGAAGGCATAGTTTTACCCTCAGAAAACGGACATACCCTTTTTTGCGCTCTTAAAAAAGAAGAATATGCTTTTTTAGAATACTTGGGAACTCTAAACGAAGAAAAGTGCTGGGAAAAAGCTTTATCAGGAAAAGCTGTTTCTCTCTGGTATCAGTTTTATTTTAACCAAACTTTAATACCTGAAGAAATTTTTAACCTTGCTAAAAAGGGAGAAGAAAAGGCTCTTAAGACGGTTGAGACGATGGTAGAACTTTTAGGAAGAAAGGCCTCAGAATTAGCCCTTACTTTTTTGCCAGAAGGGGGAATTTATCTCACAGGTGGTTTGGTCTCAGGATTAAAAGAGTTTTTGACAAAAAAGAATTTCTTAGATAAGTTTTTAACAGGTTATTTTAACAATCCTAAGATGGATTTTCTTTTAGAGCGTTTTCCTATCAAGTTGATAGCTCATCCTTATCCAGTTCTCTTAGGAGCTCTTGCCATTCTCCATAACCGATAAAGGTAATCCTTCTTTTTGAGAGGTCCAGATATTCAAAATAAATTTCTAAAAAATCTTCCTTTAATGACTCGTTAAGGCGGTCAGCCCACTCTATGAGTACAATACCTTCGTTTAAAAATTCATGAAGTCCTAACTCTTCTAACTCCACATGTTCTAAACGATAAAGGTCAACGTGGTAGATGGTATATTTTCCTTCATACACATTGATTAAAGAAAAGGTGGGACTGGTTACATAAACCTCAGGGTCTACCAATAAACCTTCTGCAACCCCTTTTACAAAGGTAGTTTTTCCACAGCCAAGGTCTCCATAAAGAAGGATTAAGTCTCCGGGCTTTAAAAGTTTTGTAAGACTTCGGCCTAATTTTATGGTGTCTTCTTCGTTTTCAGTTATAAAGTTTATTTGCATTTATAGATTTTTAAAAATTTTATTTTCCTAAAATAAAAAGCACAGCATTTTCTTTTTTTAGATAGGTTTTTATAAACTTTTGGATATCTTCTTGTTTGATATATTGTAACATGTTTTCGTAATTTTGACTATAGTCCCACCCAAGGTTTAAAACCTCATTTACTGCTATGTCTTCGGATTTAGCAAGGTTGCTTTGTAAGCCAATTTTGAGCTTACCTAAAAGTCTGTTTTTAGCCCTTTCGATTTCCTCTAAGGTTAAACCTTTTTTAGAAACTTCTTCCAAAATTTCCCAAAAACCTGCTATCGCAGCTTCTTCTTTTTCCGGAGAACAACCTATGTAGAACACAAAGGCAGATTTTTTAGGATAAAACACCGTAAACGAGGTAACGCTATAAGCAAGGGAGCGTTCATCCCGTAAAACCCTAAATAGCCTTCCGTCTTGGCCTGAGAGAGCACTGCTTAAGATTTCTAATACCAGTTTTTCCTTTGAATTAAGACCAGGAGTTTGAAATCCAAGTAAAATTTGGTTCTGGAAAGTTTCTTTTTTAATTTTTTGGGTCTTCTGAGAAGGAAGTTTAGGTTCTTCTTCCTCTTTAATTATTACCTTTGAGGCTTTCCAGTCCTTTAGATAGGATTCGAGTTTTTGTTTTAGGATTAAGGGGTCTACGTCCCCTACCACAGTTAATACAGCCTTTTCAGGGGTAACAAAATTTTGATAAGCCTGCCTTAGGTCTTCGGCTTTAAAGTTTTGGTAAAAAATTAAGTCGCCTGCTATGTTTAATCCATAGGGATGATCTGAAAAAAGTATTTTTAAAAATTGATTGACAGCTAAGCTGATCGGACTGTCTTCTTGCATAAAAATCATAGAAATAAGTTCAGGCCGAGCTTTTTCACACTCCTCTTCTTTAAAAGTAGGAGTTAGTAAGATTTCCTTAAAAAGCTTTAAGGTTTCATCAAAATTAGAGGAAAGGGAGAGTGCTTTTAACCCAAAGGTATTTCTTCCAGAAAAACCTTTTATGGTAGCACCTAAGGCCTCAAGCTTAGAGGAGATTTCTTCTGCAGAATATTTTTGAGTTCCTCTTGTCCAAAGAAGGGTTAATGCTTGAAAAAGTCCATTAGTTTGAGGGGTCTCAAACCTCAAACCTCCTGGAAAGGCTAAAGTTATTCCTACGGTGGGTAAATCCTTCCGAGGATAGACGATGACCTTTAGTTTATTTTCTAAGGTAAATAATTTAACAGGAGAATCTTTTTTTACAGAGATCAATTTTTTAAAATCTTCTTCATCAAAAAGCCTTTTTTCAGAGAAAAACCCACCTACCAGTTTATCAAAATTAAAGTATTTTTTCGCTACCTCTTTTAGGTCTTCAACCGTTGCTTGCTCTATCTTGTTTTTATACCACAGGATGTCCCTATAATTTCCTCTTTTTAGCTGAAAAAAAGAAAGGGTGCTTGAAAGACCATCAGAGGTTTCTGCATCAAACACAAAATCAGAAAGTAGCTGTACTTTAGCTTTCTGTAACTCTTCTTCAGTAACGCCTAAATTTTTGATTTCTGCAAGCTCGTTTATCAGATGAGAGACTATGTCTTTAAACTTTTCCGGATCAGCGGTGCCATAGATTTCTATTAACCCAGGTCCTAACGGAGAAAAAGCAGACATAGAGATAGTCTTTACTAAGTTTAATTCCCTTTTTAATCTTACGTAAAGTCTTGAAGATTCTCCCCCTCCTAAGGCCTGGACAAGTAGGTCTAAAAGAGGTGCATCCTCTTCCCTAAAGGAGGCTCCAGGTAAAGTAAACGCAAAATAACCCTCTTTAACCGGTCTTTCTACCCAGACTAACTTTGGTTTTTCTGTAAAGGGTTCTTCAGGGAATTTTACTTTTTTTAACTTTCGTTTGGGAAGGTTGGTAAAGTATTTATCGATTAGAGAAAGGAGCTCATCCTGAGGGACTTTCCCTACCACTGAAAGGACCATATTGTCAGGGGTATAAAACTGGTTGATAAAAGACAAGAGATCTTCTCTTTTAAAAGACCTAACGGTTTCTTCATAACCGATGATAGGGCGTCTGTAAGGATATTTTTGATAAGAGGCCTTCATGACTTCCTCAAAAAGCACTACATGGGGATTGTCAAGCCTCATTTTCATCTCCTCAACCACCACTTCTTTTTCCCTTTCTAACTCTTTAGGGTCAAAATAAGGATGAAATACTACGTCAGAAAGGATGTCTAAGGATTTCTCTAAGATCTTGGTTGGTCCGGTGGTGTAATAACAGGTATAATCAAAAGAGGTAAAGGCATTCATGTAGCCACCAAGGGCTTCGATTTCTCCTACGATGTCCTCTGGCTTTTTGGATTCGGTGCCTTTAAAGATCATGTGTTCTATAAGATGTGTAATCCCTGCCTGTTTTTCATTTTCATAAGCACTACCGACTTTAACACAAAGTTTAACTGTCACCACATCTTCTCTTTCATATGGATAAAAGAGGAATGTAAGCCCGTTTGAAAGTCTTTTTTCTATTACTCTATCTACTATATAGTTAGATTTTTTAGCTTCTCCAGCCATACTAAAACCTCCGGAAAACAGAATGATAAAAAATACTATCCAAAATAATTTTTTTAACATTTTAGGTCTTTGCTCCTTATTTTGGGTATACAACTTTTTAATTTAGCATAAGTATAATTTTTATCCAGTGAGGTTAGGTTTTGCTAAATTTTCAGGTGATAAGCTCTCAATCTGTGTAGATATAATTTTAATAATTTTAATAATGTCTAAAAAAGTATTGACTTTTTATAAAGTTTTAATTATATAAAATTTTTAAAAGTGTTAATTTGTTTGCAAAAATGAGATTAAGTTTAACTTTTTCATTTACCAAAAAGTTGATTTTACCTTTTCATTACAATGAAATAATTCAAGGCTTGATTTACCGTCTTTTAGATAAAGCTATTGCTGAGAAGCTTCACGATGAAGGTTTTGTTTTAGGAAAAAGAAAGTTTAAATTATTTACTTTTTCTCGTCTTTTTGGAAATTTTGAGAGGCAGGGAGAGAATTTTAAATTTTCTTCTCCTTTTAAGCTTTATTTATCTTCTCCTTATAATGAGATGATTGAAAGTTTAGTATTAAATCTTTTAAAAACTCCTGAAATTAAGATTTTAGAAAATAATATCTTTGTTGAAAGTGTTGAGGTTGTAGCTTCTCCTGTCATAAAAAGAGAAGTGACAGTTAAGATGCTTTCTCCTCTCACTGTTTATAGTACATTGTTGAGTCCTGATGGTAAGAAGAAGACTTATTATTATCATCCTAAGGAAAAAGAATTTTCTCAACTTGTTAAAGAAAACTTATTTAAGAAATACAAAGCTTTTTACAAAAGGATACCTCATTCTGAAGAATTTCACATAGAGCCTTTAGGGATAAGTAGCAAAAACGAAAAGTTAGTGAGTTACAAAGGTTTTATAATAAAAGGCTGGATGGGAAAGTTTAGATTAAGGGGGGATCCAGAGCTTATAAAATTTTCTTATGAAGCTGGTCTTGGAGCAAAAAATTCCCAGGGGTTTGGGATGTGGGAAATTTTAGAAAAATAAAAGTCATCATGTCAGAAAGGGGATTAAAAAGCTGTTATAAATTAAATAGAAAAACAAAATTAATGAAAAAGGACTTTAACAAAAATGCAAAGTGTAAGCCTAAGTGTTAAAGATTTCTATAAAAAATATTTTCAAATAGACAAACCTTACGAATTTCAAGAGAGGATTTGGGATTTAATTTTCCAAGGAAAAAATCCCCTATTGGTTAGAGCTCCCACAGGTAGTGGCAAAACTGAGGCAGCAATTGCCCCATTTTTAGCTCAGTTCGTAGATAATGAATTTCCAATTGCACCAAGGCTGATTTATGTCTTGCCTATTAGGGTACTTGTTAACAGTATTGCACAAAGGATAAAAAAATACGCAGAGAGAATTTCTCCAAACATATCTGTTGAAATTCAGCACGGTGACATCCCTGATTCACCGTTTTTTATTGCTGATATTGTGGTTACTACTCTTGACCAGTTTCTTTATGGTTTTGCAAGAGCAAGTAGACAGGTAGGACACCATATGGATGTACCTGCTGGATCAATAGCAACTTCTATAGTTGTATTCGATGAAGCACATATGTACAGAGATGAATTTACTTTTTCAATAATGAGAGCGTTAATGGAAATACTGTACAGAAGTAATATCCCTTTTGTGGTTATGACAGCGACTATGCCTAAAAGTCTTGAGGAGAGCCTTTTTGAAAGGATTGAGCTTAGCGACGAACAGAAGATTTTTGTAGATATTCCTTTTTCTTCTAAAATTGACATTAAGTTGCATGATAATCCTTTAATTTCAAACGAAGATATAAATCTTTCTGATGATCTCTTAGAAAAAATCAAGACTAAAAAGACATTAATTGTATTAAACCAGGTAAAAAGGGCACAAAAGGTTTATGAAAAGATCAGGTCAAGGCTTGAATTAAGTGATGAGCAGATTGTTTTGTTACACTCAAGATTTACAAAAGTGGACAGAATAGAACATGAAGGGAAAGCCTTTTCATTAATTCCGCACAAAGAAAACGGAGAAATTATAATTCCAGAAGGAACTGGCATTGTAGTTTCAACACAGGTTCTTGAGGCAGGCATTGATTTTTCAGCAGAGCTTCTACTTACCGAGTTAGCTCCAGCCGATTCGTTGGTGCAAAGGGCTGGAAGATGTGCAAGATATGAGGGGCAGAGTGGAGAGATGATTGTATTTCAGGTTGATGATGTTGATAGAGGCTATTTACCCTATGAGAAGGAGAGTTTAGATAAAACTTGGGAGTGGCTTAAAGATAATCCTGATTTTAACATAAAAAACTCTGTTCAAGTTTGTCAATTTGTAGATAATATCCTTAATTATAAAGCAAACGATTATGAAGCAGCTGATACCCTTATAGACCTTTATGAATGTGTTTTGTATGCAGATACAGAGCCAAGAAATATTCAACTAAGGGAGGGTAAGCCTATTACGATTGTAGTGGTTGATTTTTCAATAGGAGAAGGGAGAAAAAAGGAGGACAGAATAAAAAACGCTATAAAAAATGTAAATGTGAGAGAAAACTCTATGAATCTGGATATTGGCATTGGCAGAAGTTTAAGGAACAAAGAAATTTTGAGCTTGATGCTGAAGTATGATCCTGATAAAAAGGAGTGGACTTATGAGGAAGTGAGAGAGATTGTTCCATTTAGGATGTATATACTTGATAGTAATTATTACGATAAAAAGAAAGGGGTAATTCCTGATGACAGCATCTTTATTTAGTGCACCTAATGAAAGTTATATAGAGCATATTCAAAGGTGCGAGGAAAAGTTAAAGAGCTTATTTCCTGTCTTTTGTCATACAGTAAAGAGAGTATTGACTGATACATTTTCTGAGGATAAGATACGGGAATTTTTTTATCAAATGGTTAGATTTCACGACCTTGGCAAGCTCACCAAAAAATGGCAGGATAATATAGGTAAAGATAAGAATAAAAAATTACCCTCTCATGCTCCAATTGGTGCTGCCTATTTGTGGAAAGTTTTGCCAGAAGGGATAAAAGAGCCTTTAGTTTTTGCGGTTGCTATTCATCACACAGACCGAGGTCTTCTTGGAGACAACATAGAAAGACCAGATGTTCAGGCAATACTTGATGGCATAGTTAAGAATGATGGGAGTATTGATTGGCATAAAGGTGTAGATGAGTTAGATAAAGAGTACTTTCCAGATGAAGCAAGAGATCTTACAGTTAATGATTTAAGAGAAATGGCAAGAGGATTAAGGGTCTGGGCAAAAGGATGCGACATGCTTGAGCAACACCGAAGAAGGCTTCAAGTATCTCTTGTCCATCATATACTAAAACTTTGTGATGTATCAGCAGCTACCGAGAGAAAGGAATACTGGAAG
Organism: Thermodesulfobacterium hveragerdense DSM 12571; assembly: GCF_000423845.1. Classification (GTDB taxonomy): domain Bacteria; phylum Desulfobacterota; class Thermodesulfobacteria; order Thermodesulfobacteriales; family Thermodesulfobacteriaceae; genus Thermodesulfobacterium; species Thermodesulfobacterium hveragerdense. The sequence goes on from NZ_AUIT01000024.1 coordinate 26,418, forward strand.
GAAGACGAACACTCATATTATGGTGGCTGGTTAATGGTAGAAAAGATAGCAAAATATGTGGAAAATGTTGTTTGCAGGAGGAATTAATATGCATAAGGTAGAATTTAAATGTGAAGTGATAACCCCGATGTTTATGGCTGGGGCAGACGGAAGAACTCCCGAGCTCAGACCTTCAGAGTTTAAAGGAATGATGCGTTTCTGGTGGAGAGCTATAAAGGCGGAGAATGATATCCCAAAGTTAAAGAAAGAAGAAGCGGAAATTTTTGGCGGAACTGGAAAAGGAGAAGGAAAAAGCAAGCTAGCAATAAAGTTAAAACCTTTAAATTTAATTAGTAGTGATTATTGGCCATTACCGCATAAAAAGAACTTTAAAAAGATGTGCTTTAGAGAAGGTTCACAGTTTATTGTAGAGTTAGCTTTTAGAGACAAAAACTATCAAGATTTGTTTAGTAATTTATTTATTCTTACCACAATTTTAGGTGGTTTTGGTGGTCGCTCAAGAAGAGGTTTTGGAAGTGTTAAAATAATTGAGCCGGATTTAGAAATTAGTTATCAATATATCTTAAATCTACTAAATGAAATTGGAAATTCATATAAAATCCAAGAAAATAAGATTATTAATTCTAAAAATGGCGGACAATATCCTTGGATTAAAGAAATTGTAATATTCAAAGAATATGAAAAATGGGAAAAATTACTAATTAACATTGGGAAAGCTACACATACTTGTAAAGACTCTTCTCTTGGTAATTCTAATCCACGAATGGCATCGCCTATTTATGTTTCAGTAATAAAAAAAAATAAATATATATAAGCTTATTGTAACAGTTTTAAATAGCTACTTCCCAAGCAATTATCCAAGATGGAATTTTCAAAAACAAAAAGATTTTATAAAGGAAATTTGCTATGAGTAATTTCACTGATAAACTCAAAGCTTTTTTACACGACCCAATTGATAAATGTTTTGATATTCCAACACATATTCAAAGAGCAAAGGAATATGCTGAAATTATTGGTGTTTCAGGCGTATATGAAATGAAAGGACCGGATGAGATTGCTTCTTGTATGGAAAGAAGCTTTTTACCAAAACCAGAAAAATACGGATTAAGGAAAGAACATTTTTATCAAGAGTGCACTGAAATCAGGCATCCTTTTTCAGAGGGAAAGATTTATCTACCTGATTTTGATAAGAAGAGAATTTTAAGTGAGGTAAAAACAGTCTTTGAAAATATCAAAACTGCTTTACCTCAGGATGATAAAGACCAGTTTCTTTATCTTTGGCGAAATTTAATGGAAGAGATGTTTGATAAATTTAAAGATTTACCCATTGGCAAATATATACCTGTTTTGCCAGCTGATACAAGAATGCCTGACCATTCTATTTGGGAACATCTAAAAATTGCTTCTGCTATCAAGGCTTTTAAGGATAAAGAAAATAATCAATTGTATCAGAACAATTCCCTGTTTCTTTTCTCTATCGGGCCTGTGCAAAGCTTTATCTCTCAAGCAAGGAAAACCCAGGATCTATTTATGGGAAGCTTTATCCTTTCATATCTTACATTTAAAGCAATTAAAGTTGTAGTAGATAAATATGGACCAACAAATATTATTTATCCAGATTTATATGGACAGCCTTTAATGGATTATTATTTAGAAAAAAGAAAAATTAAAGTAAAAAACTCAACCGGAAATTATATAGACCAGCCAACTATTCCAAACAGATTTGTAGCAATATTTCCAGTAACTGAAAAAAAAGAAATAGAAGAACTGGCTGAAAAAATAAAAGAAACTACAGAAAATACTTGGAAAGAAATGGGCGAAAAAGTGCTTGATGCATTTAAATTGAAAGATAATAGTGACGTTGTTAGAGTTTTTGAGCAACAAATGAAAATTTTCCCAGAAATTTACAGGACTTCTATTCCTTTAAAAGTGGGATCAAATGATATACGAGTGAATGATTTTAAAGAGTTTTTTGAAGATAAAGAAATAGAAAGATGGGAAAAACTTGAAACTTTTATAAAAGAAAAAGCAGAATTTCCACCAAATATAGGTTTTCTCTATCAACTTGCTTATTCTGCTTTAGAAAAATCAATGGGAGCAAGAAAGAATCTGAGGGATTTTGAACAGACTAAGGAATATGGAAAAAAATGTCATCTTTGCGGTGAGCGTGAAGCTTTTATATGTGGAAAGAAAAGAGAGGACGAGAAAAAGGAGACTGAAAAGATAAAATGCAAGGTATATTTAGATGTAGAGAAATATGGAAAGTATATTTCTTCTACTGAAGGGTTATGTATTATTTGCTTTACAAAAAGAGCGCTTGATAAATACTTAGTAAACAAGTTTAGTGGTAAATTTAAAGATTTTTCATTTCCATCAACAGCAGAAATATCTTGCTCTGATTTTAAGGAAAAAGCTTTAAAAGATGCACAAACTGAAATTAAAGAATATGTTAAAACTTTTCAAGATATAGTTGGAGAGGAAAATTTTCAAACAGGTTAAAGTTTCATTTATTCTAAAATTAAAGGAACAAAATCCAGATATTGAAAATCTCGAAGGTTACTGGTTTTATGAGGAAAATTTGAGGGTTAAAGAATTTGAAGCACAATTCGGTATAACACCAAACGAGGAGCAACTCAAAGAACTCAAGGAAAAATTAAAAGTAATAACAAATAAGGGAGTAGAATATAAATTGTGTCTTTTAATAAAATATTTTAGAGGCATAATAAAAATTTTTAATATTTTTTAAATTAATGATAACATAAAACCTAAAAGACTAAACTAACCAGGAGGTCTGTAAAATGGAAAACTTAGACTTAGATTTAGAAAAAGTTTTAAGTGAAATCTCAAAAATTGAATCAAAAGAGGGTATCAAAATGGCTGCTGCACTCCTCTTAAACGCTCTCATGAAAAAAGAAAGAGAAATATTCCTTAGAGATAGTATTGATAATAAAGCTAATGGTTACTATGAAAGACAACTTGCCTGTTTCTTAGGTAACCTTGGTATCTCTGTCCCAAGAGATAG
>NZ_AUIT01000025.1 GCF_000423845.1 Thermodesulfobacterium hveragerdense DSM 12571
GAGATACCAAGGTTACCTAAGAAACAGGCAAGTTGTCTTTCATAGTAACCATTAGCTTTATTATCAATACTATCTCTAAGGAATATTTCTCTTTCTTTTTTCATGAGAGCGTTTAAGAGGAGTGCAGCAGCCATTTTGATACCCTCTTTTGATTCAATTTTTGAGATTTCACTTAAAACTTTTTCTAAATCTAAGTCTAAGTTTTCCATTTTACAGACCTCCTGGTTAGTTTAGTCTTTTAGGTTTTATGTTATCATTAATTTAAAAAATATTAAAAATTTTTATTATGCCTCTAAAATATTTTATTAAAAGACACAATTTATATTCTACTCCCGCTTCTTATCCCAAATTGGCAGACACAATTAAATAAACACTATGCCTTCTCTGTAGGAGAGAGTTGACAAAAATTTTTATATGTTATAGTATAAACACTAAAAGAAATTGTAGATGTGTAGATAAATTTTTGAGGAGAGGTTATGAAAGTTAGATTTTATGATATTAGCATTTTACCTGCTATCCTTTTAGGTAGTTTTTTACTTGCTTATTCTTATCATAAATTAGAGGTTGCCGCTGAAGATTTTAAATGTTTAAAATGTCATAAAGGAAGTAGGAGTCTACCTAACATAGTAAAGGAGAAAAATATCAAAACAGCAGAAGAATTAAGGTTTTATATAAGAAAAGGCCCAAAGTCAGGTCTTCATGTAACCGTACCTGAAGAAGACTTAGAAAAAGCTATTCAGTATTTAAACCTTAAGTAATCTAAATGTCTTCTAAAAAGAAAAAAAAAGGTTTAACTAAAAAAAAGGGAAATAAAAGTCATCGTTTTAAAGATAAACTTCAAGAGGACCTCCTTAACCTGTTAAAATCAGTAAAAAAGCCTTTGTTACTAAGAGATATTTACCATCTCTTGAAACTTCCGAAAGAAAAAAGACCAGAAGTTAGAGAGGCCTTGAGACTTTTAGAGGCCCAAAACAAAGTTATCAACTTAAAGAAGAGAAAGTATGCACTTCCAGAGCAAGTGACCTTTTTAAAAGGAAGGTTGAGGGTTCATCCTGATGGTTATGGTTTTGTAGAGACAGAAAAAGAGCGTGTTTTTATCCCTCCTCGGTTTATAGGTAAGGCCTTAGACGGAGACATAGTGTTAGTTAGGATAGACAGGGTAAGTTTAAAAGGTCCTGAAGGTAGGATTATCGAAGTTGTTGAAAGAAAAAGAAAAAATTTAGTGGGATACTTAGTAAAGAGAAAAAAAGCCTATTTTGTAGAGCCAGAAGATCCGAAGATACCTTTTGAGATTTATATCCCCAAAAAAAGGCTTAACAAAGCTCAAGAAAATCATTTAGTGGTTTCAAAGATTATTCAACCTACCTCAGAGTATGGATTTCCGGTAGGAGAGATAATTAAAGATTTGGGGGACCCTCTTAATCTCGACTCTCATACCTGGGCAGTGGTTTATACTTATGACCTTCCTCATCTGTGGATTGAAGAATTGATCGCTGACCTACAAAAATTACCTGATGAAGTCACATTAGAAGATAAAAAGGGTAGAAAAGATTTGACCAAGATTCCTTTGGTAACCATAGATGGTGAAAATGCAAGGGATTTTGACGATGCGGTTTGTGTTCAAAAAACTAAAAAAGGCTATAAACTTTGGGTCGCTATTGCTGATGTAGGACACTATGTCAAAAAAGGTTCTTTCTTAGATCAAGAAGCCTATCTTAGGGGAACCAGCGTTTATTTCCCTACTATGGTTATTCCGATGTTTCATGAAAAACTTTCTAACCATCTATGCAGTTTAAAGCCTAAGGTAGATAGATTAGCTATGATAGTAGAAATAGATTTTAGTCATGATGGAGAGGTGATTAACCAGAAATTTTATGAAGGGGTGATCTATTCTTATGCCCGTTTGACCTATACAGAGGTAAAACAGATGGTCGTTGATCACGACCAGGAGACTATTCAAAAATATCGAGACCTTTATCCTATGCTTGATACTGCAGCCGAGCTTGCCTTTATTTTGAGAGAAAAAAGACTAAAAAGAGGTAGTTTAGATTTTGATTTGCCTGAGCCAGAAATAATAATTAACATCAAAGGAGAGGTGGAAAACATAGTAAAAAGAGAGCGGAATTTAGCTCATATGTTGATAGAAGATTTTATGATTGCAGCTAACGAAGCAGTAGCAAGTTTTTTAACTCAAAAGGGTTATCCATTTTTATATAGAGTTCATGAAACGCCGGACATAAATAAATTAAAACAATTGTCAGAAATTTTCCTCTCTTATGGGATAGAAGTAACTTTTCCAGAGGAAGTAACCCCTCAGTTTTTTCAACGATTGATCTCTCAGTTTAGCGGGAAACCTTATGCTTATCTTTTCAATCATCTATTATTAAGGTCCTTAAAACAGGCTAAGTATACACCTGAAAACATAGGCCACTTTGGTTTAGCCTCTACCTGTTATTGTCATTTTACCTCTCCTATAAGGAGATACCCAGACTTAGTAGTACATAGAACTTTAAAAGCTGCTTTAAGAAGAAAAAAGCCTGTTTACAAAGAAGAAGAATTAGAAAAAATGGGTAAACATCTTTCTGAAAGAGAAAGAACTGCCGAAGAAGCAGAAAGAGAGGTTTTAAAGAGATTTCAAAGCTTCTTTATGAAAGATAAAATAGGGATGACTTTTAACGGAATTATTACCGGAGTTACTGCTTTTGGTTTTTTTGTAGACCTGTTAGAGTATATGGTAAGTGGAGTGGTAAGGGTGGTTGATCTTGAAGATGATTTTTATGTGTTAGATGAAAAAGGAATGGCGTTGATAGGACAAAAGACAGGTAAGGTTTTTCAAATAGGACAATCTGTAACGGTAAGAGTCAAAGAGGTAGATTTAAAGAGATTTTATATCAATTTTGTGCTTGCTTAGAGGAGCTAAGTCCCCTAAGCAAGCCTTTTAAAGTAACTTTTATTTAGGCCAAAGTCCAAATTCTTTCAATCTTAGTTCTTTTCTTTTGATCTTTCCGCTAACAGTTTTAGGAAGCGCCTCTACAAACTCTATCTTACGTGGATATTTATAAGGGGCTGTTTCTGTTTTGACAAAATTTTGCAAATCTTTTATTAATTCAAGAGAAGGTTTAAACCCCTCTTTTAAAACGATAAAGGCCTTGACCACCTCTCCTCTTATTTCATCAGGGCTTGCTACTACAGCAGATTCTTTTACTGCGGGGTGTTTAATAAGAACGCTTTCTACTTCAAAAGGAGAAATCCTGTATCCTGAACTTATGATTATATCATCTTCTCTTCCTAAAAACCAAAAGTAGCCGTCCTCATCTTTATATCCTCTGTCTCTGGTAAAATACCACTCACCTTTGAAGGCAGCTGCCATTTCTTTTTCATCACCTATGTACTCTTTAAAAAGCCCTACAGGTCTCTCAGGACTAATTTTGATAGCTATATTCCCTTCTTCATAGGGTTTTAAGAGTTTCCCGTTATCATCTACTATTTCTACCTCAAAACCCGGAGCAGGAAGCCCCATAGCACCTTTCCGCATAGGGATAAAAGGAAACATGGCTAAGGTGTTAACTGTTTCTGTTTGACCATAACCGTTATAAATATATTTCCCTGTAGCCTCTTTCCATATGTCGATTACCTCAGGGTTAAGCGGTTCTCCTGCTGACACAAAATGATTAACCGTGGGGAAAGAAAGGTCTTTTAAGGGAACCTCTTTGATTAACATTCTGTAAACGGTAGGTGGAGCGCATAAAGAGGTTACTTCAAAATTTTTTAACGTTTCTATCATAATATCAGGAGTAAACTTTTTCCCTCTTCGCCTTACAAAGATGGTTGCTCCTGTATTCCAAGGGCCAAAAAAACTTGACCAGGCAGCCTTAGCCCAACCTGTATCAGATAGATTCCAGTGTATTATCCCAGGCTTTAGGTTTAACCAAAACTTTCCGGTAATAACATGGGCTAAAGGATAGGACACCTGAGTGTGTCTTACCATCTTAGGAGGTCCTGTAGTACCTGAAGTGAAAAAGATGATAGAGGTATCTTCTGAAAAAGTCCTTTCTCCTACAAAAGGGTTAAACTTGAAAAGCTCACTATACTTTTCCCAGCCGGGAATGTCATCGATGTTAATAAGAATAGCTTTAGAATTGGTTAGGTTCACCGCCTCTTCTACTTTTTTAGCATTTTCTTCATCTGAAATGATAGCCTTAATTTCTAAAGATTTAAGTCTATATTCTAAGTCTTTTACCGTTAACATCACAGTAGAAGGAACGATAACAGCGTTTAGTCTCATTAGAGCTAATACTGTAATCCACCATTCATACCTATTAGGTAAAAACATTAAAACATTGTCTCCCTTACCGATCCCTAAATTTTTTAAACCTCCTGCCAATTTACTTGAAAGAGCAGTAAGATCTTCAAAAGTAAATCTTTTCACTTCTTTACCATCTGTCCAAATTAACGCAGGAAGGCTACCCCATTTGTCAAACACGTCTAAAGGAAAAGAAAATTTTTCTGGAACTTGAAGCTTAAAATTTCTAACTAACTCGTAATAATACTGTAGTTCTTTTTGCATAAAAGACCTCCGGATAAATTCTCAAATACTTTGAAAAAGAGAGAATATAAAAAAAGCATTAAAAGGCAATAAATAAAACAAAAATTTCACAAAAACAAACCAAAGGAATTAAGATGGAATACTTTTTCCCAAAGTAGTTAAAGCTAAGTTAAGGTGGAGTACTCCTTTTTGAGCTTGGATTTTATCCGCTAAATCCTTGATCTCATTAGCTTTACCTCTAACCAAGATTATTTCTAAACATCTGTGGTGGTCTACATGAAGGTGTTGGGTAGTGATTATTTTTTCATAATAGTCATGTTGGATCTCTACTAATCTGTCTGTAAGTTCTCTTTTATGATGGTCATAAAGGTAGGTAATCACCCCTACTACTTCTTCTTTAGACTCTCTCCACTCTTCTTCTACTAATTTTTGACGAATAAGATCTCTTATAGCCTCAGAACGGTTGGCATAATGTTTACGTTCTATATAGTCATCGAAGGCTTTGAGTAACTCCTTAGGAATAGAAATCCCAAAACGTGCTAACTCTTCCATAATATTCCCCCTTTTTATTAAGATTTATGTAGCTTATTTATTCAAATTTATCGACAAATATAACAATTATTATACTAACAAAAACCTACAATTTGTAAAGATAGGTTAAAATTTTTCTTCAAAAAATAAAATTAAATCCCTAAAAAGATATTAAATAACGGTGAAAATTTTATTTTGTACTACAAAAGAAAAATCCGGAAAAGGCCTTCTGTGGGAATATTATGTTTAAAAAATTTTTTCAATTAAGAAAGTATGAAAATTTCTTTAAAAGAAAATATTGGGAAACAGGTATCTCATCTTGTAAAAACAAGAAAGACCCCTGAGGTTTTAGATCAACTTCTTATCTTCCACCTACCGTGTAAGATACATTTTATGCCTTGGAGATTTTTGAAGTTTTAGAGAGGTTTTTTTGAATCTACCTATTATGCGGTACAAAGCTTTGAAATTATTGCACAAATTTAAGCTAACTTATGCTTTTGTGTGTCCCAGGTAAGATCCTGTTAGAGTTTTTTCTCAACAAAAATAACTTTTAAGCCTCCTAAGTTTTCTCTTGCCGAAAAGGGTTTTAGATGTTAATTTTTAAATAACCAGTTTTATTTTATCCAGAGGGGGCAGTTTTATGCCTGATGAAATAAGGAGTAGTCTTGAGATCGCTTTAGAAAAGGCAGAAAAAATAGGGAAGGCTTCTAAGGAAGAACTGAAACTATTTGAACTACAGGAAGAAGCTCAAAGGCTTGCGGCTAAGTTTTTAAGAGAAGAAACATCTGATTTTCGTGAAAGATTAGAAACAATGCTTAAAGATAAAAAACCTCAAGAAAAAAAAGCCATCCTTAAGGGAGTGGTGCAAGTCTTTTTAAGAAATATAGTTTTACCCTTGAATGAGAATCAACTGGAAGATGCCAAAATTGCTCTGAAAGGTTTAAAGCTGGTTTTTGAAAAGATGTCTGAGATGGATCGTCTTTTAAAGGAAATTGAAAAGCTTTTGATACAATATAATACTCACAAAGAAGCTATTTACCAAGAAATGGTTAAACGTTTTTCTGCAGAAATAGAGATGCTCGAACAGGCTTTATCAAATCAGTTAGGAGCAGAGGTACATGTAGAACCAGAAAATCATCCTAAGTTTAAAGAAGAGTGGGGAAGAATCAAAGAAAGACTTGATGAAGAATATAACAGGCAATTAGAGTATCTAAAAGGTATTTTTAATAAAATCGTCAGTTAAAAGGAATGAATATGGGTTATCAGGTATTATTATATCCTCAAACTTTTTTAGGCATAGAACAGGTTGAAAAAGTTATAGCATTAACAGAAAGGTTGCTAGTGTTAGACCTTGGTACAACTAAGGAAAATTGGCTTAAATTTCATCAGGAAAAAACTGATTTAAAAGAGAAAGTTGTTTTTTTAGGTTTTAATCCAGACATAGGGATTGACCTTGAAGAAGTCAAAAAAGAGGTAGCAAGTTTAGAAGAATGGGGGGCTAACTTTAGAACTCCAGAAAATTTGAGATATTTTAGCCAGTTTAGAGATGTGTTTGAAAATTCTTTGGAAGATCTTTTATCCGCTATAAAGGGTGTAAAAACATTAAAAGAAGATAATGTTATGATAAAGTCGCAGATTATAAGTCTTATTTTAGCTGAAAAACTGGATGTTTTTACCTATGAAATAAAAAAAGATTTAGAAAGTTTAGAATTAAAATATCAAGAAGTGTTTAAAGAAAAAATAGTAGGAGAGGACTTTTCTTTTAGACCTTTAGAAGAGTTAAATCGGTTAGTCTCATCCTCTATAGAAGCTCAAGAAAGTTTACCTAATCTTGAACGAAGAATTAAAGCTTGGCAGACTTTAGGTTCTTATATAGATTTTAGTCATGCTTCAGGGTTAGACGGATTGATAATTACCTCTTCAGATCTATTAGAATCATGGCAAGAAAAATATACCTATTCTGTAAAGGATGAAGGGGAGTTGAAAGTTTACGAATTTAAAATAACGATAGCCGACCTTTTAGGTTTTCCAACTTCTTTAACCACTAATCAAAAAAGCTCTTTTGTAGTATATCTAAAATTATAGATGATAGAGCTTTATTTATTTTTTATTGTATTTTTTTTGTTAACCTCGATGGTTTTAACTTATTCAGAAGCAGCTATTTTCTCTATCTCCAGGATAGAGCTTGCAAATTTACGGGTTTCAGGGGTTTCTCAAAAGCTTTTGGATCTGCTAAAAAGACCAGAGGATTTATTGGTAGTTCTTATTGCTGGAAATGAAATAGTTGATTTTTTTGCCAGTTTCCTTGGGTCTAAGTTGTTTTCTTCTCTTTTTCCTGATAAAGGAAAGACCATAGCTTTTTTTGCTTTAAGCTTTTTGATGTTTTGGCTGGGAGATTTTTTTCCTAAGGTAGTAGGTTTTAAGGCTAAAGATTGGCTTATAACTAGATTGATCTACATAGTTTATATTTTATATTGTATTTTTTGGCCGGTTAGGAAACTTTATAGATTTATTTATCAAAGTTTAGAAAGATTGTTCCCGGTAGAAAAAACTCTTTCCTCAACATTTTCTCAAGTAGAGCAAATTATAGTCTATATTATCGAAAAAGCTTATTTACAAGGAAAAATTACTGAGAAGGAAAAAATTTTCATCGAAGGACTATTTCTTTCTGAGAAAATATCTGTTTCAGCTATCTTAACTCCCCGTTCTGAAATAGTAGCCTTTGAGGATAGATATTTTACCTTGGAGTTTTTAGAAAAGATTAAGTATATGCCCTATAATAAATTTCCTGTTTATGAAGATTCTTTAGATAATATGATAGGAATACTTTATGTAAAAGATATAATTCAAAATTTTTCTCCTGAGCTTTTAGGAAAAACTAAGCTTTCTGATTTAGTAAGACCGGTATTTTATGTGCCAGAAAATTTTAAGGTAAGAGATTTAATTTTTGAATTTCAAAAAAAACATCTTAAAATCGCCATCGTGGTAGACGAATATGGTATGGTTAAAGGATTGGTTACCCTTGAGGATGTGTTAGAGGTCCTTTTTGGAGAAATATACGAACAAAAAGAAGCTAAAGTAGATTTTATTCAAAAAATAGGAGAACAAAAATGGTTGATTCATGGAAAAGTACTTATGGAAAATTTAAAGTCTATGTTAGATTTAGAATTAGACGAAGAAACCTTAAGAGACATCAAGATCTTAAACGGATTTTTATTATCCCTTTTTAAAGAGATTCCTAAAGAAGGTCAAACCATAGTTTATGGTGGATACAGGTTTACGATAAAAAAGGTTAAAGGAAGAAAAATTCTTTGGGTTGAGATAGAAAAAATTCTCCAGGGAGAGGTTTGATGCTGGGTGTTTTTTCTTTTCTTTTTTTTCTTTTAGGGGAGGCTTTTTTTGCCTGTAGCGAGATTTCTTTTATTTCTGTAGAAAGATATTTCATGGAAAAGTTGGCTACAAAAGAAAGGGCAGCCAAGATTTATCTTAAGTTCTGGGAAAATCCTGAAAGGCTTTTTACCACAACCCTTATGGGAATTACCTTTTGTATCGTAGGCAACGGTGTTTTTACTTCTTATTTTCTAATCAAAGAGTTTGGAAACATAGGAATAGTAGTATCTTCAACTATACTTCCTTTTTCCATGGTGGTTTTTGGACAGATTATACCAAAGACCATCGGTAAAAAGTTTGCTTATCCTCTGATTCTTTATTTACTCCCTTTGGTTTATGTCATTTCTTTTATTTTTTGGCCTTTAGTATATATCAATACTTTTTTAGCCCAGAAATTGCTTAAACCTCAAGAAAAAAATCCCATTTTTTTAACTAGGTTTAGGGAAGTTTTCCTTAATTTTATAAGATATGAAGAAGAAATAGACCTTACAGAAAAAGATTTAATGCATAAAATCATAGATTTTGCAAAAAAAAAGGTTTCTCAGGTTATGATTCCGATAAGTCAAGTAAAGGCTTTACCTTTAGAAGCAACGGTAAAAGATGCTATAGAATTCAGTAAAAAATATAATTTTTCCTACATACCACTTTATGAGGGAGATATTCATCACATAAAATATATCGTAAAGGTGCAACGGTTATTAGGTAAAACTTTGTTAGAAGAGGAAAAATCCTTAAAAAATATTGCTTATTCCCCTCTTTTTTTCCCTGAAGTTGCTCGGGCTCATGAGGTTCTTTCAACCCTTCAAAGGTCTGGTATGGAAATAGCGGTTATTGTTGATGAATATGGGCTCACCACAGGAATAGTAACCATAGAAGACTTAGTGGAAGAGGTCTTAGGAGAGTTTAGAGATGCACTGGATTATTATGTACCCGAATATCAAAAGATTAATGAAAACACTTATAAATTTAAGGGTTTTATAGAAATAGAGAAATTACAACAAATGGGTATCCCTGTACCTTCTGGAGATTATGAAACATTAAACGGTTTTATCTACTATATTACAGGAAAAATTCCAGGAGAAGGAGAGGTGATTTACTATCATAACTTAGAAATTAAAATTTTAAAGGCTAGTCCACAAACAGTTGATGAGGTTTTGATAAAAATTAGACCTATCAAAAAGGAAAAATCAAAACTGAAGTAATTCTTTCTGTCCCTCTTTTTCTAAATGTTTTTGATAAAATGCAGGGTCCCAAAGGAGTTCGTTTACAGAGTTTAAACTTTTAAACTTCCAAGATACTTCAAGACCTTTCACTTCAAACTTAACTTTTCCTTGTCCAGAATTTTTGTTAAAACCATATTTTATAATACCATGATTAGGAACTTCCCACGTTTTTTCCTTTTCTTTTATTCCCAAAAAATATTGAGGAAGGTCTTTAGGATTAAAACCTTTAGAAAAAGAAATAACCAGTATTTTATGATGGTATAAGTCGTATATTTTTATCTGTTCTTTTTCCTCTGTATTCCAAACCAAAACCCCTAAAGTTGTCCCAAAGGGGTCTTTTAGCCTTAGATAAAAAAACTTAGTACTTAACTGAAAATCTCCGTAAACTGTATTGAATTCTTGTTTTTTTCTTTTATTAACCTCAATCGTAATCCATACACTCCCGGTATAGATGCTATCAGATAGGATTTCAGGAAAAAAATAGACAGGTGTTTTACTACAAGCAACCAAGAAAAAGGGTAAGTATAACCAAAAGAGAATTTTAGTTAGAGCGGAGGCTTTATTCACAACCTAAGGTTTTTATTTTATTTTTTATCCTTTCAGTATCCCTGATATAAAAAGAGGCATTGAGGGCTCTTTTATAAAGATCGCATGCCCTTGGTGCTTCCTCTTTAACCACCAGCAGGTCAGCGAAATGCTCCAGGATAACAGCTTCTTCTTCAGACAAGTTGTTTACTGCTTTTTCTAAATACTGGTAAGCAAGGTCAATTTTTCCCATCTTATAATAACACCAGCCCAAACTATCAAGGATGTAAGGGTCATTAGGCTTAAATTGTAAGGCTTTTAAAAGTAGTTTTTCTGCTTCTTCAAGATTTTTCCCTAATTCTACATAACTATATCCCACAAAATTTAAAACATGAGGATTTTCTGGCATTTTACTTAACCATGGAAGCGTAAGGTCTAAGACCTTTTGATAGTTTTCTAAACAGGCATAGTTAGAGGCTAAACTAAGGATTATCTCTAATTCATCTGGATATAATTTGAAGGCTTCTTCTCCGTATTGCACCCCCTTTTCACAAAGATCTAAGACCTCAGCTGAGCCTATCAACAGCGTATACCATGCCTTGTCTTTTTTGGCTCTTTCTTCTAAGGTTTTGAAATAATCTAAAGCTTCCTTTCTATCCTTTTTTCTCAAGATTAAAACTATTCTTTTAGAAGCCTCTAATCCCCATTCATTCTTAGGCAAAATTTTTTTATAAATTTCCAAAGCCTCGTCTATTTTCTTTTGATTCTCTAAACAAAATCCTAAGAAAAAAAGCATTTCAGGTTTATCTTTTAGACCTTCTGGAATGTCTTTGAGAAGTTTTTCAGATTTTTGCCAGTCTCCTTTTTCTACATAAAAACCTAACAAGAGCTTGATAAGGTTTTCATCTGTAGGATATTTTTGAATAAGCACCTTTAAAATCTCTTCTAACTGCTGGTCTTCTTTATTTTCTTCCAAAAATTTTAACACCTCCATCAAGATCATTTTGTTATCAGAAGAAGCTTTTAAAGCATTTAAATAAGCCTCTTTAGCTTCTTTTGTCCTCTTTAATTCTTTTAGGACTCTACCTTTAAACAACCAAGCGACGTAATTATTAGGGTCTATTTTTAGTAATTTTTCTAAGTGAGATAAGGCAGAATTCCAGTCTTTTTTTTCAAGATAAATGTTTATCAATAAACTTAAAATTTCTTCATTTTTAGGTTCTTTTTCCAGGAGGTTTTCAAGTAAATTAGCTGCCTTATAAGGTCTATCTTCAAAAAGATAAATTTTGGCTAAAATTAAGGTAAGTTCTTTTTCATCAGGATGCTCATAAAGAAGATTTTTAGCCAAGTTTTCTGCCTGTTTAAACTGTTTGTTTTGAAGATAATATAAAATTAACTGTTTTTGTAGATAAAGGCTTTTTTTGTCAAGTTTTATGGCTTTTTTTAGATATTGTTCTGTTTTTTCTGGGTTTTCCTGTGTTAAGGCTAATAGAAAATAATAATAAGATAAACCTTTATGGTTCGAAGCAAAGGAGCAGGCAGGAATAAAAAGACAGAAGAGAACAAATATCAGAGATAAACTAAAGATTTTCTGGAAGTGCCAGGGTATAGTATTGAACATCAGGAAGCCTCTCTTCAAGAAATTTTTTGAGATTCTTAATAATTTTTTCTTCTATTTGTCTAACCCTTTCCTTAGAAATCCCTAACTTTTGAGAAAGTTCATTTAAAGTTTTAGGATTTTCGGTAAATAGTCTTTCGTGAAAGATAACATAATCTTTGCCAGATAAAGTTTGCGCAAACTCTTTTAAAAGCTTTCTAAACTTTGAAAGCACCTCTTCTTTGGCATAGATTTCTTCCGGAGTGGGTCTATTATCTTTAAGAAAACTGGCTAAGGTATCTTCAGAGTCGTATCCTACCGGTGCTTCAAGACTTAGGTCTTGAGAAAACATCCTTTGTTCCATTTCTTCTACTTCTTTTTCTTTAACCCCTAAACGTTTGGCTATCTCTAAGGAAGTAGGTTCAAAACCCAACGCTGCAAGTCTTTCTTTTTCTTTACGAAGTTTGTAAAATAACTTTCTTTGGGCTTGGGTAGTTCCCATTTTAACGAGCTTCCAATTATCCATGATGTACTTAAGAATATAAGCTTTAATCCAAAAAGAGGCATAATAAGAAAATTTAACCCCTTTATAAGGGTCAAACTTTTTTATGGCTTGAAGTAACCCAAGATTACCCTCTTGGATAAGGTCTAAGAAGTTGTGAGCCCAAAATTTTTGAAATTCTAAGGCTATTTTTACCACTAATTTAAGATTTGAGACTACCAATTTATAAGCTAATCGAGGGTCCTTAGTTTCATAATAAGCTTTAGCTATCTGTTCTTCTTCCTCTCTGGTAAGCACCGGATATTTACTGATTTCTTTCAGATATTTTTGCAGAGGGTCAAATTTAGCAGGGAGACTTTCTTCAGCGATCACAGGCAGTTGAGATAAAACTTCGGTTGTTTCTTGTTCTAAAACATTTAAATCTTGTTCTTTCATAGTGATTATTTTAACACAAAAATATAAAATCTACAATTTAAATCGTATAGATTTATTTTAGGTTTAAAATTTTGTGCAGTTGAAGTTGTAATCTTATAGGTAGTTTGATTCCTAAAAGCCAGTTAGCCAGTTCTTTAGGAGAAAGCTTCCCAAATACCGGAGAAAAGTAAACCTGAGTTTTGGAGATAAGGTCAAATGCTTTAATTTTATCTAACGCAAACTCAAAATCCTTTCTGTCTTGTATTACAAACTTTATGACGTCCTTTGGGCTAAGAAAGTCGATGTTTTCATATAGATTGTGGTCTGCCATTCCAGAAGAGGGAGTTTTTAGGTCCATAACTTTAATCACTTGAGGAGGGAGGTGCTTAATAGAGAGGCTTCCGTTGGTTTCTATGCAAACTATACATTTTTTATTCAAAAACCTATCTATTAAAGGATAGACTTCTGGTTGAAGTAGGGGTTCACCACCTGTGATAGCGATGTAGGGGATTGAAGAATAGAGGTTTTCCCATAACTTAATTATCTCTTCTAAGGTTATGCTTTGGTATTTATTACTTTCTCTTGCATAAAGGGTATCACACCATGTACATTTTAGGTTACACCCATAAAGTCTTATAAAAAACGTAGGATAACCTGCAAAAGGACCTTCTCCTTGGATAGAGAAAAAGATCTCAGAGATGTTAAGGCTCAAAGTATGTGGCACAGGCCTTTTCTGTTTCAAAAACAGTGACTTCTTTAATCCTTAAGTTTGTATATAAAGAGAGTTTTTTCTTGAGGTCTTGAAAAATATATTGGGCAATCCTTTCAGATGAAGGATTAACCTCCAAAAAATAGGGGAGGTCGTTTAAAAGCCGATGGTCTAAGCTTTTCAAAGTTTCTTTTAGGGCTTTTTTAAGCTCTTTGAAATCGATGAGTATATCAAGCTCGTTTAAATGTTCTCCTTCTACTACCACCTCTACCTTCCAATTATGTCCATGAAGTTTTTCACATGGACCTTCGTAGTTTCTTAAGAAGTGAGCTGAAGAAAAAGAATCTTGTACTTTTAATCTGAACATAATTAAAAAGTGATATAAAAAGTAAAGGCGGCGCGGGGATTCGAACCCCGGATTCACGGCTTTGCAGGCCGTCGCCTTACCGCTTGGCTACGCCGCCAGCTAAAACTTAACTCCTCCAAGTAAACTCTATTTCAATTTCTTTTTTGTCTTCTTTAACCTTATACTTCAGTTCACATTCAAAATTGACAGGCAAATCTATTTCCACCTGTTCAATCTTTATCTTCCCTTTTTCTACCTCCTCGGCAATTTGCCGAAGAAGCTGGGCTGCTTCTTGAGGAGTGGTAATCTTTTTTACCTCAACCTTATCCTTCATAGCCTTTTCTCACAAGGTTTAATTTAATGGCGGCGGAGGGACTCGAACCCCCAACCCTGTGGATATGAGCCACATGCTCTAACCTGTTGAGCTACGCCGCCATTTTTAAAAATTTTTAATATTATTTAAACATCTTTATCAAGGTTGTCAAGGCCTTTTTGGAGGTATTTTAACCTACCCAAACGGTTTTCTTGAAAAAAAACACACCTTCTAAGTAGATGTCTGTGCCACCTCTTTTCCCGACTTTGAGTTGATCTTCTAAACCATAGTATTTTAAACAGGTACCACAGGAATAGATTTCAACCCCTTTTTTCTCAATTTGCCTCAATAAAGATATTATTTCTTCATCCTTTGTGGTTAAAAACACCCCTTTGTTCATAAAAAACATTCTGTCTGGTAAAAGGTTTTGTACAAGCATGGTCTCAAAAAAGCCTTTTATCAATATCTTCCCTAAAGCCTCATCTTTACCGATTACATCATTTGTTAGAATAACAAAAAGCTCTTTTTTTTCTAAATTTGTTTCGCATGAAAAATGAGCAAGCTCTTCATGTTTTACCTTTACTTCATAACCTTTTTTTTCTACCACCAGTAAAATTTCTTCCCCCTTTTCTACCTCAGAAATGATTTTGTGTCCCTGGGAATTTAAGAATTTTTTTACATTATTAGCTGACGTTTGACTGTCTAAAACTATCTGAAAAACCTCTCCCTCTTCTAAACTTTCCAAAAAATCTTTTGTTTGAATAACAGGTTGAGGACAAGGAAGTCCTTTTACGTCTAACTTTTTCATCATATGCCCCCTTCTGAAAATTTTTTCAAATTTCTAAGTTTAACATCTTAGCCTAAACCATCTAATAGAAAAAACAAATAAAATTATTTAAAAAATCTCTATAAATCTGCCTTTTCTAAAAATTTAAAGAAAAGCTCTTGAGGATTTAAGCAAGGTCTTTCAGAACAGATCTTAGGGAAACAGGGACTACAGGTTAAACCTAAGGTTATGATGGTATGGTTAGGGCCTATCGGACGCCACACAATATGGTCTGTGGGCCCAAAAAAGATAAAACTTTTTATCCCTAAATAACTTGCCAAGTGTGATATCCCACTATCAAGTCCTATAAATCCTCGAGCGGTTTTTAAAGCCTTAGCTAAAACCTCAATGTCCTTTACTTCCAAAAAATTTGAGGTAAAATCCTTTATCCATTTATCAGCTTCTCCTACTATGTAAACATAATCAATGTTTTTTTGTTTTAAAAATTTTTCTATCATCGAAAAAAGCGAAAAATCAGGGATTTTTTTAGAGGAACCACTTCCTGGATGAAGGACTACCTTGTTTTTTAGGATGCTTTCAGTTGATCCTTCGACAGGTAAAATTTGAGAAAACTTTTTAGGTATGGTTAAACAACCAAAGTAATAGTCTAACAGCCAGAGTCTTTCTGAAGGAAAAGGGTCGAACCCTTCTTTTTTAGAGAAGAAAATTTTTAAATCATAGGGTTGGTTTAACACTCTCGGATAAAGGTCTTCATAGATCTCGTCTACCCATCCAATTTTTTGAGCTAATTGATAATAGGCTTTAACCCCTATGACAGTTATTTTATAACCTTGACTTTTTAAAACCTCAAGAACCGGAAACGTAAGAAGGGTATCACCTAATCCTCCTCTCCGGTAAAAAAGTAGTCTTTTCATCAAGTAAGTTCAAGGTTTTTGTGATTGTTTAGTAAAGGGTTGTTTTATCTAATCAAATAAAGTATAATAACTAAGATTTTTAAGTAAAGGGGAGAAAACATGGAGATTCCTTTTTTAGACTTGAAAAGAGGATATCAAAAATATGGAGAAGAGATAGAGAAAGAAGTTATTAACGTTTTAAGAAGTGGAATTTATTTGAATGGACCTTATACAAAAGAAATAGAAAGAACTTTGGCTTCTTTTTTAGACATTCCCTATGCTATAGGAGTTTCTTCAGGCACAGAAGGTTTATATTTAATACTTAAGGCCTTAGACCTACCTCAAGGAAGTTATGTGTTAGTACCCTCTTTTACTTTTATTGCTACTTCTGAGGTAGTAGTAAGGGCTGGACTTATTCCTTATTTTGTTGATATAGAAGAATCTAACTTTAATGTTTCCTTAGAAACGTTAAAAGAGGCTTATCTTTATCTTACGAAACGAGGTAAAAAGGTCTCTGGAGCTATAGTAGTAAGTTTATTTGGTATTCCTGCTGATTTAGAAAGGATTGAAGTGTTTTGCCAAGAAAAAGGGATTTTACTTATAGAAGACATTTGCCAGGCCTTTGGGGCTAAGATACTTGATAGATCTGTTGGAACCTTTGGGGTTGCTTCTGCCACTTCTTTTTATCCTACCAAACCTCTTTCCACCTTTGGAGATGGCGGGATGGTTTTTACTGCAGACGAAGGGATAGAAAAGAGGGTTAGAATTTTAAAAGAACATGGACAGACCAAACCTTATTTTTATGAATATCACGGTATAAACGGAAGGATGGATGAAATCCATTCTGCTATTTTGCTTGTAAAATTTAAATATTTTAAGGAAGAATTAGAACTCAGAAAAAAATATGCTTTAGCTTATATAAAAGGATTGCAAGATCTTGAGCCTGAGCTTTTTCTACCTAAAATTCCTAAAACCTATACCCCAAGCTGGTCTCTTTTTACTGTAAGGACTCCTTATAGAAAGGACCTACAGGAATTTCTTAAGGAAAAAGGGGTCGCAACCAGGATTTATTATGAACATCCTTTACATCTGCAACCAGTTTATCAAGATTTAGGTTTTAAAAAAGGTATGCTTCCTATAACCGAAAAAGTTGCCGAAGAAGTTTTAAGCCTTCCGTTTTTCCCATATCTAACCTCAGAAGAAATAGACCATGTAGTCTATTGGGTAAGAGAGTTTTTTAAAAGAGGATAAAAAATGAGACCGTTGGTTTTTGTTTCCATTCCTTTTAACCTTTTAAAAGAAAAGTATCTTTCTTTGGTTTTAGAGAATAGAATAAACGTTGAGGTATCTTTAAATGCTTTTTCTTTAGATAGTTATTCTTATCATACCTTTAAAGAGGTTGCTAACCTGATTAAGAAAGAAGGGATTTTGACCACTGTTCATCTACCGTTTATAGACCTTTCTATAGGGTCTGTTGACCTATGGATAAGAGAAGTGAGCATAAAAAGGATCTTTCTTGCCTTTGAAAGGGCCTCTCTTTTCCAACCTTTAAACCTTGTACTCCATTCTGGTTACTCCTATAATTACCACGAATTAAAAGAAGAATGGCGTTCTATATTTATAGAAAATTTAAACAAATTGCTGGAGTTTATCCAAGAAGAAAGGTTGTCTCTATCTTTAGAAAATGTTTATGAACCTACTCCTGAGTTTATGTTACCTATTTTTGAAGCTTTTTCTGGAAAAGTTGGTTGGTGTTTTGACCCAGCCCATGGAAGGGTGTTTTCTAAAAAAGACGAGCTTAACTGGTTAGATATCCTCTATCCATATCTGAAGGAAATTCATTGCCATGATAACTTAGGGGAAGAAGACGACCATTTAGCCTTAGGGAAAGGGGTATTGAAGTTTAACGCCATTTTCAAGTTTTTAAAAGAGAAAAAGATAGTACCAATCTTGACTTCAGAAGCTCACAACGAGGAAGATACCTATTTAAACTTGAAGGTTCTAAGTGATGAATGGCGGAATTTACAAGAATAAAAGATTTAGTATAGTGATTAAGTGGTTTTTAACCATAGGTTTAACGATTTTTCTTGGGTTAAGCTGGGATTTACCTGCTTTTTCTCAAAATATCAATCCACAAGACGAAGAGGTTTATGAGGTTTTAGAAGAACTTCCTCCTAAGGTTATCAAAAATTTACCTCAAGACATAAACGATCAAGTAGCTTATTTTATAAAGTATTTTACCAAGGATAGAAGGGAAGTTACAGAAAGGTGGCTTAAACGTTGTACTCCGTATCTTCCTTATTTTAAGACTATCTTTAGAGAGTATGGAGTTCCTGAGGATCTGGTTTATCTTGCTTTTATAGAAAGTGGTTGTAATCCCTTTGCGATTTCAAGGGCAGGAGCGGTTGGAATCTGGCAATTTATGGAAAAAACCGGTAGATCTTACAGATTAAAAATAGACTACTGGGTAGATGAGCGAAAAGATTTTATCAGGTCTACCCATGCGGCAGCGCTTTACTTAAAAAGACTTTATGCCATCTTTGGAGACTGGAGGCCTGCAGTAGCAAGTTATAACCTTGGAGAAGGTAGGCTTTTAAGGATTTTAAGGGCTAAAAACTTTATAGATTATTGGCAATTATTAAACTCAGGTAGCCTCCCTTTAGAGACAGCGGCTTATCTCCCTCAGTGGATGGCTATTACCTTTATAATTAAAAATCCCCAAAAATACGGATTTCAACCCTTAGAGCCTAAGGCTTTGGAATATGAAGAGATGGAGGTTAACGGAGGGGTTGACCTTAAGGTTTTTGCTGTAGCTGGTAGGATAAACTATGACCTGCTTTTGAGGATGAATGCAGAGCTTAGAAGACAAATAACACCACCAGGCAAACCTTATCTACTCAAAGTTCCCCAAGGTAAAAAAAAGGAAATACAGGATAATCTAAACCGTCTACAATTAAAGTTGATAGAAAAGACAACCTCTGATGGGACTTTTTATATAGTAACTTTTGCTAATGCTGAATTGTCAGAAGATGATTTAATTTTAGAAAACTCAGCTCAAAATCAATCTTTGACTGGCTCTAAAAACAAACAATCTCGAAAAGTTTCCAAGAAATCTAAAAACATCAAATCTTCTAAAAAGGATTCCAAGAAAAAGAAAAAGGCCAAATCTACCTCTCAAAATACCAAAAAATCGAAAAAAAGATGATATAAACAAACAAGTTCTTGTTTTTCACAAATTTTTTAATATAATTTTTATAAGTTTGTCAGTTTATATTGAGGGGTTAAAATGGACAAATTTTTAAAAATTTACTATCCTTTTTTGTTGTTGCTTATCGTTATTTTTTGGGGACTTTACATAAGGTTTGAAGACAATAATTTTTGGCACTCTAATCAAGCCCTTTTTTATTACAAAGACAGGCCTATTTACAGCGAATATGATTCTTTCTATTTTGCAAGGTTAGCTGAAGACATCAAACAGGGGGTTTTTAGAGCCGGAGAGATAGACCACTATCGAATATTTCCAGATAATTCCTCTTCTGCCAAACTGGACGAAAAGAGTGTATTTTATACTAAATATCAGGTACCTGGTGTTTTTATTAGTGTGATCTGGGCTTATCTTTCCAAATGGTTTAACCTTTCTCTTGAGACCCTCACTTTTTATCTAATCCCAATTTTAGCCGTTTCGGTAGTGCTCCCACTTTTCTTCTATTTTAAAGACCTTGGATGTGCTTATGCAGGTTTACTCGGGGGGTTGGTAGCCGTTGCCTCTCCTATGTACTGGGGAAGGACCAATCTTATGAGGTTGGATCAGGATGTTCTAAATCTTACTTTACCTTTTTTAGCAGCTTATTTTTTTTATAAATTCTTCATATCTGCTAAAAACAGGTCAAAGTACTTATGGATTAGCCTTGCCTCTCTGGTGGTTCTTTTCTATTTCCTTTGGTATGGTCATCCTAATTTGTGTTTTGTGTTGATTTTGACGTTTTTGATAAGATATCTGTGGGATAAGAAATTACGATTTACTAAGGAAGATTATCTTTATTTAGTCATCCTAATTGTTCCTCAGATATGGTACATATACGAAGGCCCTTATCATCTTTTTATACAGGTAAAAACCCTTGTTTTTAACCTCAAAACCACCACCAGCGCAGAACAACTTTTTAAAGATTTTCCTAATGTTTTTATGTCTATCTCTGAGTTGCAGAGGGAAAGCTTTGATAAGGTTCTTGAAACAGCAGTTTATAGTCCTGTGTTAGGGATTTTAGGAATTTTAGGGGTAATTCTATGCTTTGGTTATCATTTTAAAAACTTATTGTTTTTGCTTCCTTTCTTAGGGATTGGGTTTTTATCTTTTGTATCAGGGGCAAGATTTATCATGTATCTCTCGCCTTTTATAGGGATTGGGATAGGTTTTTTGGTACATTTTCTTTTTGAAAAAGCCCTTGGGTATTTAGACCTTTTTAAGCAAAAGGAAAAACAGGTTATTATAGTAAACCTTATAGGAAGTTTGTTTTTAGGTTTGGTATTTCTTGTACAGAAACCAGTAATAAGTTGGGCAAGCTATCCTAAGGTTTTTAGCCCTATCGTAAAAGACATGGATTATCTAAAACAAAGAACTCCTCAAGGTTCGGCTATATGGACTTGGTGGGACTATGGTTATGCTTTTCAGTATTATTCAAGAAGACCTACCTTTCATGACGGAGGTTCACAGGCTTCTCCTAAAACCTATTTTATTGCAAGAAGCTTTACTACCAGCGACCCAAAAGAAGCTTGGTTTATTACTTCTTTTATTACCAACTATGGGTTAAAAGGGATTGCCGAAGAATTAAAAAAAGGGATATCAGCCAAAGAACTGGTTAAAAAGGTTCAAGAAGGATACTTTAGTAAAGACATAAAACATCCGGTTTATTGGGTTTTTACCGTAGACTTGATACCAAAATTTGCCTGGATTCATTATTTTGGCAGCTATGATTTTGATAAAAAACAGGGAATTCATGAAAACATCATAGCCCCTGAAAAATGCTCTATGACCACAGCCAACGTGCTTGATTGCCAGGACATAGGCGCTAAATTAGACCTAAATGTAGGAGTTGTTACTGCCGGTAACCAGAGCATTCCCATTAAAAAGTTGGTGGTAAAAGACCCTAAAGGAATGATAGAAAAGAAATTTTTTGAAAATGGAGTGATAGTTGAGATAGTAAAGTTTAAAGAGAATCACGCCGCCCTTTTTATCCTTAATCCTATGTTAGCTGAAACTTTATTTAATAAGATGTATCTTCTTAGAAGTTATGATCCTACTTATTTTGAGTTGGTGTTAGATGATTTTCCTCATATGGTAGTTTATAGAGTAAAAGAAAAAATACAGTAATGAAGGAGGAGGCATATGGGAGTTAAAATAAACATAGCTGATGTTGAAATGAAATCTCATCCTAAGTTTGAAGGGGTAAAAATAGGTTTTGTGGTTACCAAAGACGTATGTTGTGAAGCAAGTATAACCATTCTTGAAATTCCTGGTGAAACAGAACTTCCTATACATACCCACGAAAAAGAGGTTGACACCATCTTTGTGCTTCAAGGAGAAGGAGAAATTTTTATTAACGGAAAGTGGGAACCTATCAAGGCCGGAGATATCGTAACCATACTTCCTAAAGAGGAGCATGGTTTAAAGGTAAAAGGAGAAGTTCCTATGAGATGTTACATTATTCATGCCCCTGCTCTTTGGTAAGGAGTTTCTACTATGGAGATATTAGAAAAGGCAAAAATACTTATTTCGGCTTTACCTTATTTTAGAGAGTTTTATAAAAAGATCATGGTTATTAAATATGGTGGTCATGCCATGGTAGATTCATCTCTTAAACAAAACTTTGCCCAGGACGTTGCTTTGATGAAGTATGTAGGAATTTGTCCTGTGATAGTTCATGGAGGAGGACCTCAGATTAATCAAGTTATGGAACGGATGGGGTTGAAACCTGTTTTTATAGAAGGACAAAGGGTTACCGATGAAGAGACCATGAATGTGGTTGAGATGGTGCTGGTAGGGACGGTGAATAAAAACATCGTGAGTTTGTTAAACCGAGCTGGAGTAAAGGCAGTAGGACTTTCTGGAAGAGACGGAGAGCTTATCGTTGCAGAAAAAATGAAGGTTTATAAATACAGAGGGGAAGATAGACCTCCAGAAATCATAGACATAGGAAGGGTAGGGAAAGTAAAAGAGGTTAATCCTCAGGTCCTTTTTACTTTGATAGAAAAAGATTTCATTCCGGTTATTGCTCCAGTAGGAATAGGACCAGACGGAGAGGCTTATAACATAAACGCAGACTTAGTAGCAGGAGCCTTGGCTGTTGCGCTTAAAGCTGAAAAATTGGTCTATCTTTCTGATGTAGAAGGAGTTAAGGATGAAAAAGGTGACTTAATTTCTACATTAACCATAAAAGATATAGACCGATTGATAGAGACCGGTATCGCTAAAGGGGGTATGATCCCTAAGTTAAAGAGTGCCAAAAAGGCTTTAGCAGGAGGAGTAAAAAAAGTACATATCATAGACGGAAGAGTCCCTCATAGCTTAATCATAGAACTTTTTACTGACGAAGGGGTAGGCACTCAGGTAATTTCTACAGAACAATAGTAGTTAGGTTGGCAAGATTATAGGAGAAAACGATAAAAGGAGGGAAGAGCTTTGAGTGAGTTGATCCTCGACAAAAGTTATGAACCTAAAAAAGTAGAAGACAAATGGTATAAAGTATGGGAAGAGAAAGGATATTTTGAACCATCTTTTGACAAAAATAAACCAAAATTTTCTATAGTTATCCCTCCTCCAAACGTAACAGGGGTTTTGCATATAGGTCATGCCTTAAACAACACCATACAGGATGTGTTAGCACGTTATAAAAGGATGGACGGATACGATGTTTTATGGATCCCAGGAACTGATCATGCAGGAATAGCTACCCAAAACGTGGTAGAAAAAGAAATCGCTAAAGAAGGTTTGACCAGACAAGCCTTAGGAAGGGAGAAATTTATAGAAAGGGTTTGGCAATGGAAAGAAAGATGTGGCAACATCATCATAGACCAGTTGAAAAAATTAGGGGCAAGTTGTAGTTGGTCATACCAAAGGTTTACAATGGACGAAGGCCTTTCGAGGGCAGTTAAAGAGGTTTTTGTAAACCTTTGGAAAGAAGGTCTTATCTATCGAGGGGATTATATCATAAATTGGTGCCCTCGTTGTGGCACTGCTCTTGCTGATTTAGAGGTAGAGATGAGAGAAACTCAGGGAAAACTCTGGTACTTGAAGTATCCTTTAGAAGATGGTAGAGGTTTTGTGGTGGTAGCTACTACCAGACCTGAGACCATGCTGGGTGATACCGCTGTTGCTGTAAATCCCGAAGATGAAAGATATAAGGCTTTAATAGGTAAGTTTTTGGTTCTTCCTTTGATAGGAAGAAAAATACCGATAATAGCAGACAAGTCAGTAGACCCTGAGTTTGGAACAGGAGCAGTAAAGGTTACCCCAGCCCATGATTTTGCAGATTTTGAAATGGCTAAAAGACATAACCTACCATTAGTAAAAGTAATAGGTGAAGATGGTTTTATGACAGAAGAAGCTGGGCCTTATAAGGGACTGGAAAGATATGAGGCGAGAAAAAAGGTATTAGAGGATTTAAAAACTCAGGGATTTCTTGAAAAAGAGGAAGATTATAAGCTTATACTAGGACACTGTTATAGATGTGATACGGTAATAGAGCCTTTGGTTTCTAAACAGTGGTTTGTGGTTACCAAACCTTTGGCTCAGCCTGCTATAGCAGCTGTAGAGTACGGGTTTATAAAGTTTATACCAGAAAACTGGACGAATCTTTATTTTGATTGGATGAGAAACATAAGAGATTGGTGTATCTCTCGTCAAATATGGTGGGGACATCGTATACCTGTGTGGTATTGTAAAGACTGTGGGGAAACCATCGTCAGTAAGGAAGAAGTGGTAGAAAGATGTCCTGTTTGTAATTCTGAAAAGGTTTATCAAGATGAAGATGTGCTTGATACCTGGTTTTCTTCAGCTCTCTGGCCTTTTTCTACGATGGGATGGCCTGAAAAAACGGAAACTTTAACCACCTTTTATCCTACCTCTGTCTTGGTTACCAGCTTTGATATCATTTTCTTTTGGGTAGCTCGTATGATCATGATGGGAATTCATTTTATGGGTCAGATACCCTTCCAAAAAGTTTACATACATGCTTTGGTGAGAGATGAAAAAGGTCAAAAGATGAGTAAAAGCAGGGGTAATGTGATAGACCCCTTGTTAATGATAGAAAAATATGGGTCAGATGCCCTAAGGTTTACCCTGATAGCCCTTGCTGCTCAAGGTAGGGATATAAAGCTTTCTGAGGCGAGGATTGAGGGGTTTAAACACTTTATCAACAAGATATGGAACGCAAGTAGGTTTGTTCTTATGAACATTGAACCAGAATCCGCTGAAGTAGAAATAGCACCAGCCAAACTACCTTTGTGGCATAGATGGATACTTTCTGAACTTCAGAGAACGGTTAAAAAGGTCAGAGAAAAACTGGAAGAATTTGAGTTTGATCAGGCAGCTATGGAGGTTTATCACTTTTTCTGGGGTAAATTTTGTGATTGGTTTTTAGAAGTAGCCAAGGTTTACCTTAAGAAAGAAGAAACTAAACTTCAAACACAAAAAGTATTGTTAGAGGTTTTAACCACCTGTTTAAAATTACTGCATCCTTTTATTCCCTTTGTTACTGAAGAGATTTGGGCTTACTTGCCAAAAAAGGATACAGAACATATAATAAAAACTAATTACCCTGTTTTTAAAGAACATTTGTTAGATGAGTTGGCAGAAGAAAAAGTTCAATTTTTACAGGAGTTAACCATTGGTATAAGAAATATTAAAGCAGAATATGGTCTTACGGCTAAGACAGATCTAAAAGTTTTTTATCATTGTTCTGAAGATCAATATTTAAATCTTCTATCTCAAGAAAACGAGGTAATAGAGTTTTTGGCTAAAGTAAAGAAAATTGAGGGAGTAAAACAACATACTAAAAATAAAGGAGAAGTATCTTATATTTTATCTAAGGGAGAAGTTTTAATAAACTTAGAAAACCTTATAGATTTAGAAAAAGAGGTACAAAGGTTAACCAAAGAAAAGGAAAAACTTGAGTCTAAGCTAAAACAAATAGAAAAAAAACTTAGCAATCAGGAATTTTTAGAAAAAGCACCTAAGGAGGTGGTAGAAAAAGAAAAAGGAGCTTATCAAGAGTTTAAGGATAGACTAAAAGTAATTTTGCGTTACATAGAAGACCTTCAAAAAAATTAAAAGAGTTTTTTATGTATGAAAGAGATAAAAGATATTATACCCGCTATAGGATTCGTTTGGAGGGCAAGGTTGCTACAGAGAAAGGGCAGGTTTTTCAGGTAGAGATTTTAGATTTAAGCATAGAAGGTGCTCGACTAAAAACCGAAAGAGATATACCTTTGTATGAAGGAGATATTATCAATTTATTGATAAAATGGAAAAATTCTATCAAATGTAAAGCAGAAATTAGGTGGGTAAAAACCGAAAGGTTTAACACCGAATTTGGGGTAAAATTTATCGAAATGCCTATGAAAGATAGAGAAACTTTAACTTCTCTTATCTCTGAGCATGCTTTAACCAATCTTCTTGATACCTATCTTCGTTAACCCTTTCAAATGGTTTTATGATAAACACCTTAGAGATTCCTTTTTCTTCCATGGTTACCCCTAAAAGGGTATCTACTTCTTTCATCACATTAGGATTATGGGTTACAAGGATAATCTGAGAATTTTTCTTTATAAGATTTAATAACCTGATGAATTTAAGAGAATTTTTTTCGTCAAGTGGTGCATCCACCTCGTCAAAAATACAGAAAGGTCCTGGTTTTACCAGATGAAAAGCTATCAAAATTGCCAATACACATAGAGCTTTTTCCCCTCCAGAAAGCATATTTAGATGTTTTATGTTTTTTCCTGGTATTTTCACTTGAAAATCAAGTCCCGCGGTTAAAAGGTCATCTCCATTAAAGATAAGTTGAGCATCTCCTCCCTTAAAAATCAGGGAAAAAATTTCAGAGAGCTTTTGGTTTACTTCTTGTAAAGTCGTTTGGATTTTTTCCTTAGAAAGCTGTTTTAGATTTTCAAGAATTTCTTGAAGTTTTGCGATTCCTTTTTCTAAATCTTTTTTTTGATTAAGGAGTTGATGGTATCTTTCAGAAATTCCTTCAAATTCTCTGATACTCGCTAAATTTATCTCTTGAAAATTTTTCAAAACTTCTTTTAACTCTTGAATTTCTTTTTCTAAAAGATTTAAATCTATTTTATTATCCAGTTCTTCGTTTTCAAGAGAAAAAGGATCAAACTCTACTCCGTCTAAGGCTTGCTTTAGATTTTTTAACAGAAGTTTTTTCTCAGTAAGCCTTATTTCTAAGTTATAGATTTGGGTTTCTAAGGCTTTAATCTCCTTTTCTTTTTGTTTTTTTTGTTGCTCTAAAGAGCGTAAGTTTTTTTCCACTTCAATTTTTTGTTGATTAACTTTCTCTAAATCCTTTTTTAGACCTTCTATCTCTTTTAAATAAAAATCTTTTTTTTCTCTGACCTCTTTCAACCTATCTTTTATATGTAGGAGTTGTTGTTGAAGAAGGTCTATAGAATTTTGATATGTTTTTAGATTATTTTTTAGTTTTTCAGCCTGTTTTTGGATCTCTGTTTTTCTTTGTAAAAGGCTATCTTTTTTGGTTTTTATTTGGATTGTTTCTTGTAGAAGTTTGTTTAAAGAAGTTTCTATGTCTTTAATTTGTCTTTCTAAACCAGTTATTTCTGCCTTGTTCTTTTGATAGATTTCTTTATTTTGTTCTAATTCATTTTTAACGAGATGGAAATAGTTTTCAATTTTCTCTTTTTCCTGGTTAAGTCTATTAATCTCTTGATTGATTTGATTCAGTCTTTCTTTAACATTGCTTTCTTTTTCTTCAATTTTTACCCATGAAAGTTGAAAATTTTGTTTCTGTTTTTGTATGTTTTCTATTTCAGCTTTTAGTTTTCTTATTTCGTTTAAAAATTGATTGCGTTTGGTTTGATAAGAAGATAACCTTTCTTTTAGGTTTTGTTCCTCCAATGTTAAGGTTTTAAGTCTATCTTCAACCTGTATTTTTGCTTGGGAAAGTTCTTCTAATTCCTTTTGAAGACGAATCTTACCTTCATTTTTTTTCTTTAAAACATAAATAAACCCAAATGGAGTAAAAAGTAAACCTTCTTTTTTAACGTAAATAAAACGAGGATTTTTGGCATAACTTTCTAAAAGTGCCTCTGTAAGTTCTCCATCTTTTTCTATCTCAAAAAAACTTATAAACTTTGGATTTTTAAGGAAAAGAACTGTATTTTCTTTTACATGCCCTGAAATTGTTTTGATAGAAGGCAATCCTTCTATCAAAATCGCGTTTAGGTCTTCTCTAAAAACTATTTCTAATAAGTCCAAATCTTCTTTTTCTTTTATCGTCAGAAAATTTGTCAAAAAATCAATTTTAAATGGTAAATTTTTGAAAAACTTTTTATCTTTGTTAGGCAATAACTTGTTGATTAATAAAATTTTTTCTTCTATAGATTTTTTTTCTCCCTTCAGGTTTTCGACAGCAAGTTTTAGCTGGTTGGATTCTTGTATGAGTTTTTCTATTTCTTTAGATAGAAGTTCCTCTTCGTTGGTTAATTTTTTTAGTTTTTGCTCTTTTTCATCGATAAAGTTATCCCATAAAGAGTTTTCTTTTTCTAATTTTTCTTTTTCTGATTTCAAATCTTGATAGAATTTTTGAGCAGATTCTTTTTTTCTGGTTAAGTTTTGAATTTCTCTCTCAAGAAGGTGCTTTTTTTCGTTAAATTTTTCTACCTCTTTTTGTAACCTGAAGAAAATTTCTTCTTTTGTTTTAAATTGAGATATTTTTTCTTCATACAGTTTTTTAAGTGTTTCTTTTTGGGTTTTGAGTTTTTCTAATTGAGTTTTTAATTTTTCTGCCTGGTCTTTTAGTTTGTTTAGGGTTTCTTCTATGTTATAAGTTTCTCTC
Source organism: Thermodesulfobacterium hveragerdense DSM 12571 (assembly GCF_000423845.1). GTDB lineage: Bacteria > Desulfobacterota > Thermodesulfobacteria > Thermodesulfobacteriales > Thermodesulfobacteriaceae > Thermodesulfobacterium > Thermodesulfobacterium hveragerdense. The sequence continues at coordinate 27,857 of NZ_AUIT01000025.1, forward strand.
TCTAAGGCTTCTAACTGACTTTTTTCAGTTTCTTCTTTTACTTTTTCTTTGTCAATCCTATGCACAAGGTCTCTTTCTTCTCTTAGTAGGTTGCCAAACCTCCCTTCCCAGTCTTTATAGATTTTTTCTTTACTTTCAATCTCTTCTTTCAAGCTTCTTATGGTATTTTCTAAACCTAAAAGTTTTTGAGTAAGAACGTGCTCTTCGGTTTCTAAAACTTCTATTTGTTTTTCCGTTTGAGAGATTTCTTCTTTTAAACCTAAGATGTTAGTTTCTATTTCCTTCTTTTCTTGATGGTTTTTTTTCCAAAGATAAAGGTTTTTTTCTACTATTAGTTTTTCTAACCTTTGTTTAAGGTTAAGGTATTGTTTGGCTTCTTCAGCTTGTTTTTTAAGATGATGATATTGATTTTCTACCTCTTTTAACACATCGTTTAATCTGATTAGATTTTCTTCAGTAAGTTTTAGGTTTTTTTTGGTTTCTTCTTCGGTGATTTTAAACTTAGAAACCCCTGCCAAGTCTTCTAAAAATATTCTTCTTTCTTTAGGGGAAAGTTCTATAAATTTAGATACTTCTCCTTGGTCTATGATACTATACGATTGGGTGTTGATACCTAATTCTAAAAACAAAAACTGGATGTCTTTAAGTCGGCAAGGGTTTTGATTAATGAAAAATTCACTTTCTCCGTTTCGGTAAAAACGTCTGGTAATGACTACCTCCGGAAAATCTTTGTATTTTTCCCATACCGGAGGGTCATGGTTTATGGTCATCCTTACTTCGGCAAAATCCACCTTTTTCTTGGCTTCGTTTCCTGCGAAGATAAGGTCTGAGAGCTCCTTAACCCTGAGTTTTTTAGGACTTTGTTCCCCTAAGACCCATTTAATCGCATCAAGGACGTTGCTTTTACCAGCTCCGTTTGGACCTACTATTCCTGTAATTCCTGGTGAAAATGGAATAGTAACTTTGTAGGGAAAGGATTTAAACCCGTAGATTTCTATTTTTTTTAGAAACACAGATGTATTATATCATCGATTTAAGAAATTGCATCATCTATCTTGATTGATTCATTAGTTTTTCTGCTTAAATGTTTACAAAATTTTCAAGAAAGAGTAGGGAGTAGAATATAAATTGTGTCTTTTAATAAAATATTTTAGAGGCATAATAAAAATTTTTAATATTTTTTAAATTAATGATAACATAAAACCTAAAAGACTAAACTAACCAGGAGGTCTGTAAAATGGAAAACTTAGACTTAGATTTAGAAAAAGTTTTAAGTGAAATCTCAAAAATTGAATCAAAAGAGGGTATCAAAATGGCTGCTGCACTCCTCTTAAA
>NZ_AUIT01000026.1 GCF_000423845.1 Thermodesulfobacterium hveragerdense DSM 12571
AAACACCAAAGCAAATACTAAAATAGGTAGGGCTGTCTTATAAACAATTAGCCCTGCCCTTGCATTATGAAAAAAAGCAATAGCCATAGCTATACAAAGCTGACACCCAGCATTTGTGTCCATGAAACTCAAACATCTTTTTTAATAATTCCCTTTCCATGACTAACCTTTTCATACAAGATATTTTATATCAAAAAAAATAGCTAAATTGTTATATGTCAAGAGTAAAATATAAATCGATAATATTTTAGAACTTAAAAATAAAACAAAAAAGCCCTGAGAGGCCCTCGAAAACCTCTCAGGGCTTAAGCTTTTAGATGTTAACGATCAAAAGGATTATGCCTAAACCTATAGACCATTTTACCAGGACGGAGAGCCCTCACCCCTTAAGATTTAGACACAATCAATGAAACACTACTTACAAATAATTACGATAAAAATAAGGTTTTTTGAAAATATTTGTATAATTTTGTATATTTTTGTAATTTTTTTGTCGTTTATTCTGCAGTAAATCCTTGAATTTTGTTTATTTGTAAATGTAATTTTTATTGGCATGGTTTTCGCACTATCTAATACTAAAAACTGAGAAAAAGAAGGAGGTGTAAAGATGATGTTTTCAAAATTTAAAAAGATTGGCTTAGCTATAACCATCGGAGCTTTATTGTTTAACGTACAAGAAATAAAAGCAGCAGATCCAGATCAACCTAAAAAAATAACAGGAAGTCTTTCTGGAGGAGTTTTTAACAAGTATGTATTTCGTGGTTATGAACTTAGTTCGGATAGTCTGGTTATTCAGCCTTCTATTACCCTTTCTTACGGTGGTTTTTCGGTTAATTATTGGGGCAATTTAGATACGGACGAAAATCCTACCCAAAGTTTTAATCCAGATAGACCAAACAAAAAAAGCTTTAACGAGCATGACATAACAATCAGTTACACCTATACCCGAAACAAACTTTCTTTAACCGGAGGCTATATCTATTATGGAACTAAATATACTGAAGAAACTGAAGAAATTTTTCTAAGTGCAAGCTATGATATGTTTGTTAAACCAACGATAGCTATTTATAGAGATATTACCACCTATCCTGGTACTTATGTTAATTTTAGTATTTCTTATACCAAAAACTTATATAAAAATATCAATCTTGATTTAGCTGCTGGGTTTGGTTATTTCAAGGGGGATAGCAACTACTGGAGGACTTATGAAAAAAGCACCCACGATTATACAGGAAAAAAATATACGGGGTTTCATGATGGAAAAATACAAGCGATAGTTAGCATTCCACTCAATAAAAACTTTATGATACAACCAACGGTTCAATACTGGTTCCCTCTTTCAAACAAAGCCCAAAAAAAAGTAGAAGGCAAGTCTTATAACCCTAACGGACATCTTGATAATACCTGGGTAGCAGGAGTTAACTTTACTTTAAATTTTTAAATAACAAACATTAAAAAGAGGAGGGGTAGAAATGAAAAAAAAATTTATGGAGCAAATCTTAAATTTTTTAGCATTTTCTTGGATGATGGTTTTAGTCTATTCGACAGATGTTTTAGCTGACCAAGGATCTCAACCCAAACTTGACACAGGAGACACTGCCTGGATGCTTATTTCTTCAGCTTTAGTTATGTTTATGACAATTCCTGGCCTTGCCCTTTTTTATGGAGGCCTTGCTAAAAAAAAGGATGTACTAAACACCATAGCAATGAGCTTTGTTGCCTATTGCATCGTAAGTTTGTTATGGGTAGCGTATGGGTATAGTTTAAGTTTTTCTGGTGATATAAAAGGTATGATAGGAAATTTTGATAAAATTCTGTTAAAAGATATTAGGATTGATTCTCTTCAAGGAACTATACCTGAAGTACTTTTTTGCATGTATCAACTTACGTTTGCCGGGATAACAGTTGCTTTGATAAGTGGAGCTTATATAGAAAGAATAAAGTTTTCAGCATGGATTATTTTTTCTGTCTTATGGATGAGCCTTGTTTATATACCGGTAGCTCATTGGGTATGGGGGGGAGGATTTCTTTCTAAATTAGGAGCCCTTGATTTTGCAGGAGGAACTGTGGTTCATGTTAACGCTGGAATAGCTGCTTTAGTAGGAGCCTTAATCCTTGGAAAAAGAAAAAAGAATTATCTTCTACCCAACAACTTAACTTTAGTGGTTATAGGTAGTGGAATCTTATGGTTTGGATGGTTTGGATTTAACGGAGGAAGTGCTGTAGCCTCAAATGGGCTTGCAGCTCAAGCATTTCTTAACACAAACCTCGCCTGTGCTGTAGCAGCTCTCGCCTGGATGTTTACAGAATGGATGATTACTAAAAAACCTACTCTACTTGGGATTGCTTCTGGAATAGTAGCTGGTTTGGTAGCCATAACTCCAGCAGCTGGATTTGTTAACGTGTTTGGGTCTATAATCATTGGGATCTTAGCAGGAAGTCTATCATTTTTTAGTGTCACAGCGATGAAGTCAAAACTGGGATATGATGATGCTCTTGATGTGTTTGGAATTCATGGGGTAGCAGGAATTATTGGTGCTATTCTGACTGGAGTTTTTGCAGACCCATCTATTAATGAACTTGGGAAGGGATTACTTTATGGAAACCCTAACCAAGTTCTTATACAGATCCTTGCAGTATTAATTACCATAGTTTATACTGCCCTTATGACTGGTATAATATTCCTGGTCATCAGACTTTTCATGAAAATTAGAGTTTCAGATGAAGAGGAAACTACAGGACTTGATTCTACCCAACATGGAGAAAAGGCTTATAATTTTTAATAACTAACTAAAAACTCAAAAGGAGGACAAGATGAAAAAAATAGAAGCTATAATCAAGCAAGTTAAGCTCGAAGAAATAAAAGATGCCCTAGTTATGGCTGGAATACAAGGTATGACTATCTCAGAAGTCCAGGGTTTTGGAAGACAAAAGGGACATGTAGAGGTATACAGAGGTTCTGAAGTAGAGGCCCTTTTTGTTCCAAAAATAAAAATAGAGTTGGTAGTTCCTGATTCCTTGGTAGAAAAGGTAGTGCAAACCATTTTAGAAAAAGCTTATACCGGGACCGTAGGAGATGGAAAAATCTTTATCATACCTGTAGAAGAAGCTATAAGGATCAGAACCAAAGAAAAAGGAGAAAAAGCTATTTAAAGGAAAAAGATAATGATAGCTATCATAAAAAATGTAAAAGAAGAAGGGCCTGGAAGCATAGAAACCTATCTAAAAACCTCCATAATCCCTTATAGAATATTTGAGGCCCAAGAGGGAGATTTACCTTCCAATTTAGATGATTACACCGGATTAATTATAATGGGTGGACCTATGGGAGTTTATGAAATGGAGCAATACCCCTATTTAAGGGGTGTTGCTCAAATCATAGAAAAAGCAATCAATAAAAACTTAAAAGTCCTGGGGATCTGTCTTGGAGCTCAGTTGATAGCTCATGTTCTCGGGGCTAAAGTTTTTAAAGGACCTAAGGAGGAAATTGGTTGGTTTGAGGTTGAATTAACTCCCAAAGGTTTAGAAGATCCTTTAATGCTTTCTTTAGCTACACATCCTACAACAGGCCAAATTTCTAAGAAATTTAAAGTATTCCAGTGGCATGGAGATACTTTTGAACTCCCCTCAGGGGCTATCCATCTTGCAAGATCAACTCTTTATGAAAACCAAGCTTTTAAATTTGATCAAAAAGTTTATGCTCTTCAATTTCATGTAGAAGTAACCAAAGATATACTTAACCAATGGTTTAATGAACATCCTTTCAAAAATCTTATACTTAAAGAATCAGAAGAAATCTATATGGAATACTCATTAAAGGCAAAAAAATTTTATGCCAAATTCTTTACCCTTTAAAAAAATCGGTTGGTCAGATGATCCCATACTTATGAAGACGATAGTTTAGCTGTCTTCTTGTCATCCCTAAAAGTTTGGCTGCTTGGGTTTGGTTAAACTTACAAGCTTTAAGTGCTGAGATGATCCTTTGTTTCTCCTCTTCTTCTATTTGTTGTTTGAGGTTGATGGCTTGTAAGGAACTTTCTTGAACATCAACTTTAGGTTGACTTATTTGACAAGATTTAAAAACTTCAGGTAGATGTTCTGGAGTAATCAAATCATCATCATCAGAGAGTATTACCATACTTTCAAGAGTATTTTCAAGTTCTCTTACATTACCTGGCCAGGGATATTCTAAAAAAATTTTTAAAACTTCTTTAGAAAGTTTTACTGATTTTTGATATTTATGGTTTAGTTGATTTAAAAAATGTTCGATTAAAAGCACTATATCCTCTTTCCTTTCCCTTAAAGGTGGTATGTATATGTTTACTACGTTTATTCTAAAGTAAAGGTCCTCTCTAAACTTACCCTGGCTAATAAGCTCTTTCAAATTTTTATGGGTCGCTGAAATCAAACGAAAATCTACTTTTATCGATTTAGTTCCTCCTAATCTTTCAAAGGTATGCTCCTGTAAAACCCTTAACAACTTAGCTTGAAGAGATAAAGGAAGGTCTCCGATTTCATCTAAAAAAAGAGTCCCTCCGTTAGCCAACTCAAATTTTCCAGGCTTAGAGGTAAAAGCTCCAGTAAAAGCCCCTTTTTCATAACCAAAAAGCTCTGCCTCTAATAAATTCTCTGGGATAGCCGCACAATTTATGGCTATAAAAGGTTTGTCTGCTCTATCGCTGTTAAAATGGATAGCCTTAGCTATTAACTCTTTTCCAGTACCGCTTTCTCCCTGAATTAAAACTGGAGCCTTGGTAGAAGAGATTTTTTCACATATCTTTATTATCTGCCTCATCTGTTCTGAAGAATATACAAGATTGTAAAACTGATATTTTTTCTTTACCTCTTTTTCAAAAAATTCTCTTTTCTTCTTCTCTTCATATAGTAAGTTATAAATTTTTATTATTTGAGCAAAGAGTGTGGCTAAAATTTCCAAAATCCTTAGGTCTTCACTAAAATCTGTATTTAGATCAAATATCCTATCCACCGATAAAACCCCAAAGATTTCATCTCCTAACTTGATAGGAACACATAAAAAAGAAATTTTATCCTTTTTAACCCTGGCCCCTGTCTTATTTAAAAACATAATTTCTTCACCTATGTTGGGTACAATCATAGGTTGTCCTGATTCAAAAACCTTACCTACAATCCCCTCTCCAATTTTGTAACGTCCTCTTTTAATCTGTTCTTCTGTAAGTCCATAGGCCACAACTATTCTTAGCTCATTGACAGCTGGATCAAAAAGTGTAACTGTACCCCTTGTTAAATATAGTTCTTCTGCAAGTATTTGAAGAGCATTTTTTAGGTTTTCTAAAACGTTTAAAGATGAGCTTAAAACTTTACTAACTTTAAACAGAGTAAAAATTTCTTGGTAAGCTCGTTCTTTTTGATTTTCTGATATCATTTTCTCATTTTCCCGAACTATGCTTTTACAACCAAAAATTATAACAACCTTTTAAAACTTATCAAGTTCGATTTAACTATAAGTTACATAATTTTACCAAAATTTACTTTAATGCACTTTTTGGTTTATCCAAAACTTTCTATCTAAACTGTAAAAACAGGCTTTAACAGGCACACAAATTGCTTCAAATTTTGAAACAACTTTGATGAAGGAGGGAGAGGATGTTAAAGAAACCCAGAGACAAAAAAGATGTGATGGAACTTATCAAAGCTCATGATGTAAGATTTGTAAAGCTTTGGTTTACCGATGTATTAGGTCAACTTAAAAGTTTTACCATCCACGTAGATGAATTAGAGCTTGCCTTTGAGGAAGGGATGGGGTTTGACGGTTCTTCTATTCAAGGTTTTGCAAGAATTGATGAATCAGATATGGTAGCTATTCCAGACCCAACGACTTTTATCATTCTTCCTTGGAGACCCAAAGAAAAGACTGTAGCAAGAATGTTTTGTGATATTTATGAACCAACTGGTAGTCCTTATAAAGGAGACCCAAGGTATGTGTTAAAAAAAGCATTAGAAAAAATGCAAGAAATTGGTTTTACAAATTTTTTTGTAGGTCCTGAGTTAGAATTTTTCTACTTTAAATCACCTAATAATCCTGAAATTTTAGACCAGGGAGGATACTTTGACTACTCGTTAGATGCTGCTGAAGACCTAAGAAGAGATACCATTTTAGCCTTAGAAGCCATGGGGATCAGGGTTGAGTATTCTCATCATGAGGTAGCTCCTTCTCAACACGAAATAGACTTAAGGTATGCCAATGCTTTAGACATGGCAGATATCGTTATGACTTACAAGGTTACTGTTAAAGAAATAGCTCAAAAATATGGGGTTTACGCTACCTTCATGCCTAAACCTATATTTGGGGTAAACGGAAGTGGTATGCATACCCATCAGTCTCTTTTCATTGGAGATAAAAATGCCTTTTTTGACCCCCAAGACCCATATCATCTTTCTGATGTAGCTAAACAGTACACCGCCGGAATACTTAATCATATAAGAGAAATCACTTTGGTGCTTAACCAATGGGTAAACTCTTATAAAAGACTTGTTCCTGGATATGAAGCTCCGGTTTATATCTGTTGGGCAAGAAGAAATAGGTCTGCCTTGATTAGGGTTCCTATGTATAAACCAGGAAAAGAGAAAGCTACCAGGATTGAACTTAGATCCCCTGACCCAGGATGCAATCCATATTTAGCCTTTGCAGCCATGCTTTGGGCAGGCTTAAAAGGAATTCAAAATAAATACACATTGCCAGACCCTGTAGAACTCGATGTATACCATCTAAGTCCTGAAGAAAGAAAAAAATTAGGTATAAAAGAGTTGCCTGGAAGCTTGTATGAGGCTATAGAGGAAGCAGAAAGAGGCACGCTGTTAAGGGAGGTTTTAGGTGAACACATCTATAATCAGCTTATCACAAACAAAAAATTAGAGTGGGATGATTACAGAATAAGGGTTTTTGAATACGAAATAGAAAAGTATCTGCCAGTCCTTTAAAGATGAATAATTTTAAAAAGCCCCTTTCTCGGGGGCTTTTTAAAATTAAACCTGTTAAAGTTGTTCTTAAGGAATTTATCGACCTCCCGTATTTGAATACGATATTGGGTAAACTGAAAAAACTGTATGCTTCTAAAATTCTCCTTCTTTTGTGGGGAGAAAGAGGGGTTGGAAAATCTTCCATAGCTAAATTAATCCACCATTCAGTAAATAAAAATTATCCCTTATTCTATTTAGACTGTTTAGAATGTTCTTATAAAGAAGAAATACTTAAAGAAGTTTATTTTCTTCAAAACCAAAATGGAACTATCTTTTTAAAAAACTTAGAGGTTTTTCCAGAAGAATTTCTAAGAAACTTGTTAAAGTTTATTTTATATAACTCCCAATTAAAAATCATAGCTTCATCTTCTACTTCAAAAATTCAATCAGACACAATTAAAACTTACTTTTATATCTTTCAGGTTTTACCTTTAAGAGAAAGAAAAGAAGATATTTCCGTTTTTTTACTTCACTTTTTAAATAAATTTAACCGTATATACAACAAAAAAATATCCTTTCATCCTCTTACCATAGATATATTAAAAGAATATCATTGGCCTGACAACATACTGGAAATTCAAAATTTAGTAGAAAGATTGGTACTTTTAAAAAATAAAAAAATATATCCAAGGGACATTTTTGGTTTTTTAGGGCTAAATTTTCAACAAAAACTAACAAAAGTGTAAAAAATTGTATTTTTATGTAGTTTTAGGGTTAAAATATAATGGCATAAAGTGATAAAAATTAGGTACGAATTTTGATAATTTTATTTATTGAAGCTTTAAAAAGTTTTTATAAAAAGGGTGAAAAATGAAGCCGATTAACTTTTCAAGTTTTTATCCGGATTTTTTTGTAGAACGCTTAGAAAACAAATGTATAAAATGTAAAATCTGTGTTAAAGAGTGCACCTATGAGGTGCATACCTGGGATGAAAAAAAGAAAATTCTCAAAGAAGACCATGGTAAATGTGTAGGATGTCATAGATGTGAAGCTATGTGTCCAACTGATGCTATCATAATTAAAAGACATCCTTCTCAATTTAGAGAACATCATCTATGGAATCCTTATTTTATAAAAAACATATACAAACAAGCAGACAAAGGTGGTGTTTTACTCTCTTCTACCGGATGTGATTTACCTTTAAAGATATATTTTGATCATCTTGTCATCGATGCATGTCAAGTTACCAACCCACCCATAGACCCTCTAAGAGAACCTATGGAACTTCGTACCTACATAGGGTCAAAGCCTGAAAAATTAGAGGTAGAAAAAACAGAAACAGGATATAAGCTTAAAAAGGCTTTACCCCCTTTAATAAAGTTAGAAATGCCTATAATATTTTCTGGAATGTCTTATGGATCTATAAGCCTTCATATTCATCAAGGATTGGCGCATGCAGCTAAAGAGTTAGGAATTCTTTATAATACCGGTGAAGGGGGGTTGCATTCTTCTTTGTATGAATACAAAGACCATATAGTAGTGCAGTGTGCTTCTGGAAGGTTTGGGGTAAATGTAGATTATCTTGATGCTGGAGTAGCCATTGAAATCAAAATAGGTCAGGGAGCCAAACCTGGTATAGGTGGCCATCTTCCAGGAGAAAAGGTTAACGAAGAGATCTCTAAAACCAGGATGATACCTTTAGGGACTGATGCTCTATCACCAGCCCCACATCATGACATTTATTCGATAGAAGACCTAAAAGGCCTTATATATGCTTTAAAAGAAGCTACTGATTATAAAAAGCCAGTGTTTGTAAAGGTAGCTGCGGTGAACAACATCGCAGCTATCGCTTCTGGGATTGTAAGGGCTGGAGCCGATGCAGTGGTTATAGATGGGGTAAGAGGAGGTACAGGTGCTGCTCCAACTATGTTTAGACAGTATGTAGGAATTCCTATAGAGCTTGCTATTTCCGCTGTAGATAAACGATTAAGAGAAGAAGGAATCAGACATAAAACCACTTTAATCGCCTCTGGAGGTATCCGTTGCAGTGCTGATGTGGTGAAAGCCATTGCCTTAGGTGCAGACTTGGTAGCGATAGGAACCCCTCTTCTGATTGCCGTAGGATGTACCCTCTGTCAAAGATGTTATACAGGAAAATGTCCTTGGGGTATAGCTACCAACAATCCTGAGCTTATCAAAAGGCTTCCACCAGAAGTAGTCTACGAAAAGGTATATAACCTTATGAATGGATGGAAAAGCGAAATCAAGGAAATGCTTGGAGCTATGGGATTAAATTCCATAGAAAGTTTAAGAAGCAATCGAGACAAACTGAGGGCTATAGGGTTAACCAAAGAAGAAATGGAAATCCTAGAAGTAAAACATGCAGGAGAATAAAAGTAAAAAGGGGTTTAGTAATGTGGGAATTCATTTTTAAAGATAGTAAAGATATCTCTGGTTGTGGAGTTTCTGGTATAATAAACGTTAAAGGTAGTTTAATTCCTGGAGACCTAATAATAAAATCTATTACCTGTCAAGAAGAAAGAGGAAATGGTCTAGGAGCAGGGTTTGCTGGTTATGGTATATATCCCGATTTTAAAGAATTTTACGCCTTACATGTGATGGCTGAGGATAAACATTATTTAGAAAACTTTGAAAGATTCCTTTTTCAAAAAGTTAAAGCAATATACCATGAACCTATACCTACCAAAAAAGTAAAAACCATTAAAAACCCTCCTATTTTTAAGAGATACTTTGTTAAACTTGAACTGGAAGAACAAGTCTCACCAGAGGAAGAGGAAAACAAACTAATAGAAATGGTAATGTATATTAACGCTAACCTGAACGGTGTGTATATACTTTCTTCTGGTAAGAATATGGGTGTTTTTAAGGGAGTAGGTTTTCCTGAAGAAATAGCAGAATTTTTTAAAATAGATAAATATCAAGCATACATATGGACAGCTCACAATCGTTTTCCTACCAACACCCCTGGTTGGTGGGGAGGGGCCCACCCATTCAGTCTTCTTGACTGGTCAATCGTTCATAACGGAGAAATCTCAAGCTATGGGACAAACAAAAGATACTTAGAACTTTTTGGTTACAAATGTACCTTGCTTACCGATACTGAGGTAGTAACCTATCTTTTAGATTTACTTATAAGAAGACATAAACTGCCTATCAAGTTAGCGTGTACTGCTTTAGCTCCACCATTTTGGATAGAGATAGAACGATTAAATGAAGAAGAAAAAAATTTAATCGAAGCTTTAAGGGTAGTTTATGGAGGAGCCTTGTTAAATGGACCTTTTGCGATTATTTTGGCATATAATGGTGGAATAGTAGGATTAACGGATAGGGTTAAGCTTAGACCTTTGGTGGTAGCTAAATATGAAGACTATTACTACTTAGCAAGCGAAGAAGCTGCCATAAGAACTATCTGCCCTAATCCAGAGTTAATATGGTATCCTAAGGCTGGAGAGCCTGTAATCATAGAAATGCCAATGGGTACTATCCCTAATCAAAAAAGTTATATTTAAAACTTCCAGGAGGAAATCTTAAATGAGCATTATTTTAAACGTAGGAGATTGGAGTTACACTAAAGTTAATCAGTATATACGTGAAAAGATATCAGAAGGAGAAACAGAGTTTGAACTACATGGAGTGAATGGCCATAGATATTTGTTTGCAGGTATAAAACAAAAAATTAAGGCTAAAATTTGGGGTGTTCCGGGACTTGATTTGGGCTGTTTTATGAGTGGTCCTGAAATACATGTCTATGGTAACGTTCAAGACGCTTGTGGTAACACGATGGAAAAAGGTAAGATAGTGGTATATGGTATGGGAGGAGATGTTATAGGTTATAGTATGAGAGGAGGGAAAATTTTTATCAAAGGGGATGTTGGTTATCGTGTAGGAATTCACATGAAAGCCTATCAAGATAAACATCCTGTAATCGTAATAGGTGGAAAAACAGGAGATTTTTTGGGTGAATACATGGCAGGAGGAACTATTATCGTATTAGGCTTATTCTCTCAACATCCAGAAAAACCTATAACCGGAAAATTTTTAGGCACAGGAATGCATGGAGGAGTCATCTACATAAGAGGTGAATTAGACCCGTTTTTTCTTGGAAAAAACCTTAAAATTTCTCCTATAACCGATGAGGATCTAACCTATCTTAAAACAATTTTAACAGAATACTGTGCCGATATGGATGAAAACTTAGAATCTATAATAAACTATAGGTTTTCAAAAATAACCCCTCTTTCACATAGGCCTTATGGCAATCTTTATGCTTACTAAAACTATAAAGCTTGTTAAAGCAATGTTTATACAAAATTAATTTTTGTTTTTTAATTTTTAACAATTTCTTTATATATTTTTCTTTTTAAAAATAAGGCTACGTTAACTAAACTAATTAAGATTGAAACTTCTCATAAAGGTCCTATAACGGTAGCAAAAGCTTGTTCACTCCCTATCCCCCATATGGCTACTGCCACCGCAATCGCAAGTTCAAAGTCGTTACTTGCTGCAGTAAAAGCAACAGCAGTTGCTTTAGGATAACCGACCTTTAGTTTAAAATTCATAAAAAAGTTACAAACCACATAAAGAGAAAATAAATACAAAGGGGAATAGCCACCCTTATAACATGTAAAGGTAGTTCAACTATATACTGCCCTTTTAAAGAAAACATCACAACTATGGTAAATAACAAAGCAATCGGGGTTAGGTAACTTTTATTTTAGATGCCAACACTTTTTCAAACCATTCTCTTCCTTTTAAAACAAAGCTAACATACCGAGTAAGAATTCCTGCTATAAAAGGAATCCCTAAATAAAAACAGTTTTTGCTGCCTCTGGAATTGAAACCTCCGCTTCTATCATACCAAACCCTAACCATTTAAGTCCAACCATTATAAAAATAAAAAGATAAATATATGCAGCATAAAAAAGAATTTGAAATATAGCATTAAAAGCTACTAAATCCTACAGCAAGTTCTCTATCTCCTTCTGCCAACTCATTCCAAACTATTACCATAGCTATACATCTTGCAAGCCCTACCAAAATCACTCCTACCATATAACCAGGATAATCGTGAAGCAACAAAACAGCAAGTATCCACATAACGATAGGCCCAACAATCCAGTTTTGGATCAAAGAAAGAACAAGAAGTTTTTTATTCTTAAAAAACTTTCCCCATTTCCTCGTATTTAACCTTAGCAAGAGGAGGATACATCATAAAGATATACAATACTATTCCTATAACTTTTTTAACCTGAGAAGCAGTTAACCTTTTTCTCATAAGATAGTTCCCAAACAATCCAAAAGCTATTGAACCTATGGCGCATAAAACGAGAAAATAAGGGGCTATGTTCCCCACAGAAATATACCCTAAAAATCCTGAAAAAGAAGAAAAAATTACGATAAAACTGTTTGTTGATGAGGCTTTTTTAGGGTCAAATCCAAGCCAAACAAGGGCTGGAACTATAAGATTACCTCCTACTCCTAAAAGCCCTCCTCTATACCCTGCAAATCCACCAACCGCAACCCCATAAATAATAAGCTTTCTCCTACCCAAAATCTCCCTTTTTTTGGGTTTATACCAAAGCATCATAGACCCTGTAAAAATAAGAAAACCAACAAAAAGCCGTAAAAGCATGGTTCTTGAAAGATGTTCTGCTGTAATAGCACCAACTGAAAAAAACACCAAAGCAAATACTAAAATAGGTAGGGCTGTCTTATAAACAATTAGCCCTGCCCTTGCATTATGAAAAAAAGCAATAGCCATAGCTATACTGTTTAAAAGTAAAGCTGTTGACATGACAGTAAGAAGGGGCACCCCTAAACCCACCAAAACTAAAATAAGAATAAACGCAGCCCCTACCCCGGCTATCGTAAGCACTGTCGTAAAAATAAACGTAATTATACAAACAATAAGGTAGGTCATTTTTCATACCTTCCTTTTTCAAAGCCTTCTTTATAACCTGAACAGTCTATACAAACCTTTTTGTTACCAGTAGAACAGGCTTTATTGGTCCCAAGTAATCTGATGTAAGGTAGTGATACCATCTCTCCACATATCTCACAAACTTCCATCCCCATCACTTCAAAGGGAGGTTCAAAGTTTGAGTCTTCAACTTTTCCAATAAACAAAACTTCTTCCTCTGGGGCATTAAGCACAAGATTTACTACTTCCCATACGTCCTCTTCAGGAATCTCTGTAGGTGGTATTCCCTGAGATCTTTTTTTCATAAAATTCAATTTAGCAATCTGTTCTCTTATCTTTGGATTAAAACTTATTCTTATTTGTTTTCCTTTTTGTGGATCAATTAGAGTAAAAGCAAGTTTTCCTCTGGGATTCCTTAAAAGATTACCTTTTCCTGTGATACAACCTGTGGCATACCGAACCCCGTCTCCAAAACAACCGGCACCATGATTGTATCCAGTTTCTAAGATAGTATAAAGGGTCTTAGCACCACTTCTTGGGGAGCCAAGTTCTCTTAACGCAATCAACCCAGCCCTTAACCCTAAAGCTGACGCCCAGCATTTGTGTCCATGAAACTCAAACATCTTTTTAATAATTCCCTTTCAATGACTACCTTCCTTATACAAAGTGTTTTATATAATTATATAGCTAAATTGTTATATATCAAGAAAAAAATATAAATTGAGATTGATAATACTTTAGAACTTAAAAAATTAAACAAAAAAACCCTGAGAGGCCTTCTAAAACCTCTCAGGGCTTAGACCTTTAAATGTTAATTAAGTCTTTATCCGTGAGAAGAAGGAAAGAAGGTATAACTAACCCAAACTAAAACAATCAAAAGTACTATTCCTAACCCTACAGACCATTTTACCAGTTTACTCTCTATAGGTAACCATGGATCATATTGCATCTTCTGAAGTTCTTCTATCAACCTTGCTTCTTTTTCTTCTGCCATACTAACCTCCTTTAGTAAAGTTTTTCAACCAAAAACTACTGTCCTATTACAGGTGGTTTTACCCCATGGAAGAAAATGTAAGAAATCAACAATCCAATCCAGATGATAAATCCAAACAAGCATACCAGATAAACTACTGCTAAACGCCCTATTCCTTCTTCCCAGAGTTTTCTGAAGTCAGAGATAATACCGATAGTAAAGAAAGTAAATAGGAACATAAAGGTCCTCAAGTTATTCAAACCATTAGTAGCTGTTTTGGTTTGATCAACCACTTTTTTAGAATCTTTTATACTAGCTTTTAATTCATCAATTTCAGCTTTTTTGGTAGCTATTTGCTGAGCTAACTGCTCCTTAATGGCAGGGTCGATAGCTGTAGCAGCTTGTTTTTCAAGTTTTTCTAATTGTTTCTGGATAGCTTTTATTTGATGTTCCGCTGTTCCTACCTTAGGAGCATGAGGAGCAGAAATGATCAAGAAAATCACAAAACCAAGGGCATAAGCTAAAACAAACTTAGGGAACCTATGCCAAATTTCTCTAGCGGTAACTGTTTGTCCTTCTTTACATTCTATGTGAGCGCACCAAATATAGGCTAAAATAAAAGCCCAGATACTTATAAAGATGTCGATGAAAAGTTTAGTAGTAGCGGCAGCCATCATGATCCAACCAGATTCATATTTAATACCAGCTACTGCTTCAGCCTTACCTCTTATAAGAGCATCTACGATAGCACCGGAGGCAAAGGCTGCGCCATCAGTCTTAACCGCAAGCCCCATCCAAGCACCAGCAACCATAGGTTCTTGCCACAAAAATTCACGAGCTAAGAACGGCAGAATAAGTAACTCGATCACAGCAAAAATAACTACTAAAGAAGAAACCATAACAGGAACAACAGGCCTTGCTTTAATGGCACCCCCCGTGGCAATAGATGCAGAAACACCACAAATGGAGATACCTGAAGCTAAAGGAGCTGCCCACTCTTTACTAAATTTGAAGTATTTCCTGGCAAGCCAGTATACAAGAGCCCAATAAATAAGATAAGCCTCAACTATAGCACAAAGTCCTCTGAAAAGAACGGCAGAGGCAAGACCAAAAGCTTCAGCTGATTTTAATCCTAAAACAGCTCCCATCAAACCAATACCTGTCTTAACATAAAACTCTGGTAAAACTGCTTCTTTTATAAAATTAGCAAAACCTCTAAAAAAATTACCTATAATCAAACCTAAGATTAAAGCAAAAATAAGTCCACCTTCCCCGGTAAGCTTAAGAGACCAGGGAATTTTGTGTTTGGTTGGGTCTGTAGCAGCGAAATAGGCATAATGTCCTATCAACCAGCATGCATAACTAAGCCAAAAAATAAAAAAGAAACCAACAATAAACCTTCCTACATTAAGACCTAAGAAGGCTGCCCCAATAGCAAAAAATACCGTTAAAAACAGCCAGGTTAAGATTAAAGATACTATCCCAGAAATAGCTACACCTTTACTAAGAGGTGCTATAGCCTTGTCAAAAGAAACCCATTCTGAAGTTTTTACCGTCCAACCAAAGGGATCTACACCAAAATAGGATATAAAAGAAATGATAATTAGAGCAATAGCTAAATAAAAGGCTAACCAGTCTTCATTAACCAATCCTTTCTTTTTCTCTTCTACCATATAACCTCCTCCTTTTTATAGATTTTAACCCTAACAACCTATTAATCTGGTTTTTTCCTTCAGCCTTTTTTCATCATCTCACCCCCTTAATTTATTTTTATCAGCTTTTAAAAATTACAAAAACTATGCCCATTGTTTTGTTATCTTATTTTTTATAAACATATAGAAAAATCTAAAGTTTAAGACACTATCAATTTGTGACCAGATTTTATATGTTACCTAAAGGTAACATATTTTGAAGATTATGTTTCTTTTTGGTAACTTAAAATTTAAAAACTAAGAGTTACTCTTCTGGTTGGATTGTATCCTCTGATTGATGGTAAAGAAGGTTAAATCTTTTGAGTTTTTGCCACAGGGTTTTTCGGCTAATACCTAACTTTTTGGCTGTTTCGGTTTTGTTCCAGTTGGTTTCTATTAAAGTTTTAAGTATAAGGTCTTTTTCTATAGATTCTTTAGCAAGTTTATAATTCCGCACATCTTTTACTTCTAATTTTAAACTTTGACTTATTTCCTTAGGTAGATGGGCAAGAGTAATCTTACCGTCTACGGCCAATAAAACTGCCCTTTCTATAGCATGTTTTAGTTCTCTTATATTACCAGGATAATCATATCTTATCAAAGCCTGAAAAGCTTCTTCTGTTATCTGAGGTGAGGGCTTCTGGAACTTCCCAGAAAAATGTTTCAGATAATGATTAATTAAGATCGGGATATCTTCTTTTCTGGCTCTAAGGGGAGGGATTTCTATAGACATTACGTTTATTCTGTAGTATAGATCTTCTCTAAATTTACCTTCTTTTACCAACTGTTTTAAGTCTTTACTGGTTGCATAGATGAACCTTACATCAACCTTAATAGGTTTATCTCCTCCTAATCGATAAACTGTTTGGTCTTCTAAAACTCTTAAAAGTTTAGCTTGTAGGTTCTGAGGAAGTTCTGCTATTTCATCCAAAAAAAGCGTTCCTTTGTTAGCCAGTTCTAACATACCTTTTTTAGAAGTATGAGCACTGGTAAAAGCCCCTCTTTCATAGCCAAAAAGCTCTGCTTCAAATAGAGTTTCAGGAATGGCTGCACAATTTATTTTAAGATAAGAGTTTTTGGCTCTTAAGCTTAAAGCCTGGATACAATCTGCTACCAATTCTTTTCCTGTACCACTCTCTCCTAAAATAAGCACAGGAACGTCTGTTTTGGCTACAACCTCTATTTTATTGATTACCTCTTTTATAGCCTTACTCTCTCCTACTATCTGTTTTAAAGCCTCTTTTTCCCTTAATTTTTCTCTTAGTTCATCTACCTCTTTTCTTAAATTTTTAAACTCAAAAAACTTTTCTACTACTACCATCAATTCTTCATTACTAAAAGGTTTTGCTAAGTAATCAAAAGCCCCTTCTTTTATAGCCTGTACCGCACTTTTAACCTCAGCAAAGCCAGTAATCATTATTATCCCAGTTTGTTCTTGTTTTTCTTTAATTTTCTTAAGTAAAGAGATACCGTCTATGTCCGGAAGTTTAAGATCAAGGATGCACAGGTCAAATTTTTGTTCTTCTATTTTCTTTAAAGCATCTTCTCCTTTCTCACAAGTATCTACTTCAAACCCCTGATCTTTAAGATAATGAGACAAACCAAACAAAATTATTGATTCGTCGTCTACTACCAGTATTCTACCCTTCATATATCCTTCGCCCCTCTAAAGGTATTTCCACTACAAAAGTAGTTCCTTTTTCAGAGGTAGTAAACCATATTTTTCCTCCATGTTGTTCCACAATAGACTTAGAAATAAAGAGACCGAGCCCGGTGCCCTTACCCAAAGGTTTGGTAGTAAAAAAGGGATCAAAAACTTTTTCTGCTAAATGGGGAGGTATACCTGATCCTGTATCTGACACCTCAATAAACATTTTACTCTCTTTATGATAAACTTTTATGGTTAAAACTTTTTCTTCAGAATTTTCCATAGCATCTATTGCGTTTAAAATCAGATTAAGCATGACCTGCTCGATTTTGTTTGAATCTAAACAAACCGGTCTTAAATTTTTTTCCAAATCTATCTTTACTTTTACATTTTTCTCCTTTAGACAATAATTTATTAGTCTTAAAACATTTTCTATCAAGTCTTTAACTTCACAAACCCTGAGATTTAGCTCTGTTGTCCGAGAAAAATCAAGTAATACCTTTATTATATTTTGAATACGTGATAATCCCTGATTTATAAGTTCTATATGTTGATTTTTGGTTTGCTCATCCATAGAACTTCTAATAACATTATTTAAACACAAGATAATTCCACCTAAAGGATTGTTTATTTCATGAGCTATGCCTGCGGCAAGTTGCCCTATAGTAGCCAATTTTGCAGTAATAGCCATCTGTTCTTCTATTCTCTTTTTTTCTGTCACGTCTTCTACGTAGTGAACTACCTTTATCACTTTACCGGTTTGATCAAATACCGGATAAAGATGGGTATAGTAATAACCTCCTTCAGGTGAGCTGATATACTCTGACACAGGTTGTTTAGTTTCAATCACCCTTCTTATAAAAGCTATAGGGCAGGTTTTATTTTTGTCTGCTTTAAGTGGATCACATTCCATGCTAAAAACTGGACCCTTTTTTTGAATTACCCATTCTTGATAAGCTTTGTTACTAACCTCTACTTTACAGTTCAGATTAACCAGCGCTAAAGGGTCTGTTATGTGGTTAAATATGGTCTGTAAGGTTTGAGCATAGGTTTTGATAGCTTCTTGTGCCTCAAAAAGATGTTTAGCCAACTGATTAAACGATTGAAGAAGTTCTCCTATTTCGTCCCTTCTTTCTACTTCTAACCTCTGACTTAAAGGAGCTTTCCCAGAAATAATATTTCTAAAATGAACTGTAAGTTTTTTGATAGATTTACCTACTATAGCCCAAAAAACTCCTTCTATGGTTACCAACAACAAAATAACGATTAACATTCCAGAAATAAAAGTGGTAATGGCAATGTGTTTTATTTCTAACAACCAATTTTCAAGAGGTACATAAATAGCCTCTAATCCCATCAAGTCCCCAACCTTCCAGTGAAAATCTTCTTTTCGGGGATAGATCTTAAGAAGACTTTTTGGAGCATCTTTTGCTTTACCATGACATACAAGGCATTCCTTTTCCACACGGATAGGTTTTATAACCACAAGATATTTATCTTTGTTGAAATCTACAATATTTTCCCAGCGTTTAAAATTAGGATTCTGCATAAAGTTGTTTAAAAATTTTTTTTCAAAATCGTTAGGCAAATGCTGTGGATTTATAGGTCTTATAGAAATCCTTCTATAATCATAATCAACAAACTTAGTTTTAAACCTTTGCATTACTTTTGTCTTAATATGAGTGGTAGACATGGCTTCTAAGATAAAATCTTCTTTAATGTTCGATTCCTTAAAAAATCTAAAAAGAGAAGGTCTTAACTCTTCTTTTACATAATCACCTAAGGCATCTATTTGAGTAATTAAGATTTCAGCCTCTCTTCTTGCCTCCTCCAGTGCTTGATTTTTTAAGAAATAATAAATTATCGTAGAAAAAAGGAAACAGAAAAAAGTAATAACAAACAGAAGATACAGAGTAAACTTTGTACTTAAACTTAAATCTTTAAAAATGAATTTGATCTTTTTCATCTACATTTTTGATTTTAAAAGTAATGCTACTTTTTTCAAGTGATTATATAAACTTAAATAAAAAAGAACCTTGCCAAACTGAAGAAATAATTTATAATTTTATTTTAATAAAAAGCGGGCGTAGCTCAGGGGTAGAGCACCAGCTTCCCAAGCTGGGGGTCGCGGGTTCGAATCCCGTCGCCCGCTCTTATTTTATTTTTAGAGATAAAATGATAGAAAAAGACATAAAAGAAAGGATTAGAGAGCTTATCGAAACCCCCATCCTAAAAAGGGGGTTAGAGCTTGTAGACCTTGAATGGAAAAAAGAAAGAACCGGGTGGGTTTTAAGGTTGTTTATCGACAAACCCGGGGGAGTTACGATAGGAGATTGTGCGAAGATCAGCGAAATGGTAGGTAAGATTTTAGATAAAGAAGACCTAATTCATCGTTCTTATAACTTAGAAGTTTCTTCTCCAGGGATTGAAAGGCCACTGGTAAAAAAAGAGGATTTTGAGCGATTCCGTGGAGAAAAAGCTAAAGTAGTTTTAAAAAGTCCTTTAGAGGGGAGGAAAAATTTTTCAGGTATTATTTTGGGGATTGAAGAGGAATTTTTGTTGTTAGAGATAGACCAAAAGGTTTGGAGATTACCCTTAGGTGAGATCAAAAAAGCTAACCTTCAACCGGAGTTAAAATTTTAAAAAGGAGCATAAATTTATGCAACAAGGTGAACTAAAAAAAGTTATAGAAGCTTTAAGTAAAGAAAAAGGACTTTCTAAAGAGATTTTAATCGAAGCTCTGCTTGAAGGGATAAAAACTGCAGCCAAAAAAAAGTTTGGTAATAAAGCTAAGATTGAGATAAAATACGACGAAGAAAACGGAACGATTGATATCTATAGATTAAAAGAGGTGGTGTCTCAGGTTTCTAACCCTGAAACTGAGGTGTCTTTAGAAGAACTACAAAAAATGGGATTAGACGCAAAGATAGGAGATTTGATAGGAGAAAAAATAGAACTTCAAGAACTTGGAAGGATTGCTGCCCAAATAGTCAAACAACTCTTTTCTCAAAAGGTAAGATTAGCAGAAAAGCAGATCGTATATGAAGAGTTTAAACATAAGCTGGGAGATATCGTAAGTGGTTATGTCCACAGGTTTGATAAAAGAGGGGTGATCCTTTCTGTGGGTAGGGCTGAAGCCCTTTTACCTGAAGAAGAACAGGTTCCGGGAGAAAAGTACATCAGAGGGAACCGTATAAAAGCGCTGTTGATAGAGGTTTACAGACAACAGGAACCTCAATTGGTGGTATCCCGTTCTCATCCTGCTTTTGTGAAAAAACTGTTTGAGAAAGAGGTCCCTGAAATACAAGAAGGGATTGTAAAGATAGTAGCTGTGGCTAGAGAACCTGGTTCAAGGACTAAAATTGCTGTTACCTCTAACAATCCTAACATCGACCCTGTAGGAGCTTGTATTGGAGTTAGGGGTTCTCGTATTTCAGTAATCTTAGAGGAAATAAACCTTACCTCAAAAGGAGATAAAAGAGAATATAGAGAAAAGATTGACGTAGTACTATGGGATTCAGACCCAGCCAAGTTTGTCTACAATGCCTTAGCTCCAGCAGAGTGCAGTAAAGTTATAGTAGACGAAAAAAACAAACTTTTAGAGGTAATAGTCCCTGACGATCAACTTTCTCTTGCCATAGGAAAAAAGGGAGAAAATGTTAAACTTGCCTCTAAACTTGTAGGATGGAAGATCGACATACTAAGCGAAACCCAATTTTTAAGAAGACAAGAGCCTGAGTTTTTAAAGCTTCTTAAAGTAACGGGGCTGTCTGATGAAATTGCCGGAAACTTGTACGAGGTAGGAATAAAGGATCTTAAGACCCTTTTAGAAACTCCTGCTGAAAAAATAGCAGAGATTACTAAGTTAAGTTTAGACCAAGTAACCCAGATTTTAGAAAAGGCTAAAAAAGAACAAGTTGGCTAAAAAAGGACACATCCCTGAAAGGACCTGTGCCTTTTGTAAAAAGAAGGCACCTAAGTTTGAGCTTTTTAGGTTTGTAAATAAGGGCGGGGCTTTGGTTTTTGATCCGGAAAAAAAGCTTCAAGGTAGAGGTGCTTATTTGTGTAAAGAATGTTTTGAAAAGAGGGATAATCGAAAGATTATAACTAAACTTGTAAGGTCATTAAGGATAATCTCTTCTTAAAATGGACAAAGAAGAGCTAAAAAAACTAAGGCAAAAAATAGATAAGATTGACGATCAACTGCTTTTCCTGCTAAAAAAACGTTTAGAGTTAGCTAAAACCATCGGCAAGATAAAAGAAGGGATTGGATCTCAAAGCTTTGACCTTAGCAGAGAAAAGGAAGTTTTAGGAAGAATTCTTAAGCAAAACCAAGGTTTTTTCCCTGAAGAAGCTTTAAAGGTAATATATTCTGAAATCATAAAAGCCTGTAGAAGCGTTCAAGAAAAAATCAAAGTAGCTTATCTTGGGCCTGAAGCTACCTTTAGTCATATTGCTACCTTAGAATATTTTGGCACCTCTGCCGAACTCATACCTGTTGAAACCATATTAGATGTGTTTGAAGAGGTGTCAAGTGAGAGGGTAAAGTTTGGAGTAGTGCCTATAGAAAACTCCATCGAAGGAGTGGTAGCTACCACCCTTGATGCTATCTATGAATACGGTCTAAAAGTCTGCGGAGAGGTCTATCAGTCGATTTCGCACCATCTGTTAAATCAAACCGGAAGACTTGAAGATATTAAAAAAGTTCTTTCCCACCCTCAAGCTATAGCTCAGTGTAGAAAATGGTTAAGAAAGAAACTACCTTCTGTACCTGTAGACACTGTACCATCTACAGCACTTGCTGCTAAATGGGCAGCAGTAGACGAAAAAGTTGCCGCCATAGCAAGCCTTATGGCTGCTAAGTTATACCATCTTCAGGTGGTAGCTAAAAACATCGAAGACATAAAAGGAAACTCTACCAGGTTTTGGATTATCGGAAAGGAAGAAGTTCCCTTTACTGGTAAGGATAAAACTTCTCTGATTTTTAGTGTTTCAGACAGACCTGGAGCCTTGTTTGAGGTGCTGGGGTGCTTTGCTAAAAGAAAGATAAACTTAACCAAGATAGAAAGCAGGCCTTCCAAAAATGAACCATGGAAATATATCTTCTTTCTTGATTGTGAAGGTCATATCCAGGAACCAGTAGTACAAGAATGTATAGAAGAGATGAAAAACTACTGTTTACAGGTAATCTGGTTAGGGTCTTATCCGAAAGGGAAAAGTTAAGTGTTTTATGAAGAACTTATCTATCTTTGGATAGGCTTTATCCTTTTTGAACTTTTTCCAGAAACTACTTTAAATCTTTCTCCTTTCTTGATTCTTTTAAAAGAACTTTTTTTTCTATTAAGCATTATTACATTTAAAAAATTTTTTAAATTTCAAAGGATTTCAGGGTTTTGGATTAATTTTTTCAACCTATTTGTGCTGGTTTTATTTGTAGTTGACCTGGGGTTTTTTGGTTTTAAATCATTTTTAAACCGATATTATTTTTCTTCTCTTTTAGGTTTTTTGTGGTTTTTACACTATGTAGTGCTAATAAGGGTTTTTCTTTTTGGGTTTTCTTTGGCTTATCTAAAAATAATTCTTGGTATGATGAGCCCTATAATCATTTTGGTTTTGATAGAAAATGTTTTGGCTATACTTAACCTTAAACTTGAAAATTATGCCTATCCTTTAATCTTTCTTCTGGTACTTTTTGTTTCTCCAGTTTTTTTGATTAAGTTATTTCCGGTAAAGGTATTGGAAGACATAAAAATAAGGGAACTGGTTTTTAGGTTCTTTAAAACCTTTGGGGTTAAAATAAGGGAAGTTTATGTACTCAAAGACTTTGGCAAAAAAGTTTATACAGCTGGAGTAATAGGATTTTTTCCTAAGTTTAAGTATATTTTCTTTTCTCAACCTCTGTTAGACCTTCTAAACGAAGAAGAACTTATAGGAGTTTTAGCCCACGAACTTGGGCACATAAAAAATAAACATGCTTTTTGGTTACTTTTAGTTTTATCAGGACTTCCTTTGTGTTTAACGTCGATTTTTTGCCTGTTTTCTTTTTTTGACCAGCTTTTAGGTTTAAAGGTTTTATCCTATCTAAAAAGTTTACCTTCTTATCATACAGAAACCCTTAGCGCCCTTTTTTTGGTTTTCTTCTCATACCTCTACTTAAGATACGGCTTCGGTTATTTCTTAAGACAGCTTGAGAGAGAGGCTGATTTTTACGCTTTAACCATACTTGGTAACCCAAAAGGAATAATTGCCTCTCTTCTTAAAATAGGAGAAATTTCAGGACAAATCTATAAAAAAAGCTGGCATCATTATGGTATTTTTGAAAGAATCTGTTTCTTACAACAGGCCTCTTTAGAAGGTTTTAATTTTAAAAAATTCTATATAAAAAACAGAGCACAAATTATCATCTTTTGGGTAATGAACCTTATTTTAATTTTGTCTTTTGGCTTTTTGGTTGCCGAGATTTAAAAATTTTTTAAAATATTAAAAGCAAGATTTTGAAAATATGTTAAAAGGTAAGCATAAAAATTACCAAAATCTTTATACCTATATGGTTAAACCTTCTCATCCTCAGTTGCACCAACTTGAAGATGAAGATTTTATAGGTTTTTGGGAAGAAGATGGGATGGGGATATTATTTTTTCACTGTCAAAAAGAGCAATTGATAGATAATTTGTCTAAAAAATACGAATTTAAAATTTATGATAAGCAAGTTATTCCTTATAGAGAGTGGAATGAAAACCGGTTTCCCAAGCCTATAAAAGTAGGGAAGCTCACCATAGCTCCTGTTTGGGTTGAGGGAAATTGGGATTTAGTCTTTGACCCAAGCGTAGTTTTCGGAGAAGGCCAACATCCTACCACCGCCATGATGCTTGAGTTAGGTTGGGAGCTTTACACCAAGTTTGAAAAACCTGAGAAAGTGTTAGACATAGGTTGTGGAAGTGGTATTTTAACACTTTTTTGGGCAAAGTTAGGTGCTAACGTTACTGCGATTGACCTAAACCCTTTATGTGTAAAAGTTACTCAGCATAATTTAGAACTCAACGGTTTAAGAAATCAGGCGGAGTTAAAACAGGGAGACATTTTAAACTTGCTGCCCATAGAAGCTGATTTGGTGTTAGGAAACCTCTATAGGCTCTTGTTGCTTAAACTTTTTGAAAACGAACATTTTTGGAAGGCAAAGTATTACCTACTTTCAGGGTTTAGCTTGGATATGGAAAAAGAACTTTTAGAAAAAATCTCAACACTTCCCCTTAAAATCCTTATAAGGAGAACCTCTCAAAACTGGGTTTGCTGGTTGGTAAAAAAACTTAGTTAAAGGAGGAGGTAAGAAAACCTATGCTTCTTACCGTAGACATAGGTAATACAGCTACTACCTGTGGAGTTTTTGAAAAAGAAGGACAACTAAAGGCTCTTTTTAGTTTTAAAACCTTTGTTCCTGTCTCTGCAGAAGAACTTTTGGTAAAAATAAAGTCTTATTTAGACCTTTATCAAGTAGAATTTAGAGAGTTAGAAGGAATATCGATAGCTTGTGTGGTTCCCCCTGTGTTAAACTGGTGGGTCGAAGTAGGTAAAAGGTGGTTAGCCAAAGAGGTTTTGATTGCTAACCACGAAACTGTAAACATTCCCTTAGACCTTCTTTATCCATGTGAGGTAGGAGCAGATCGGTTAGTTAACGCTCTCGCAGGATGGGAAAAATATCAAGGTCCTTTGATTATAGTTGATTTTGGTACAGCCATAACCTTTGACTGTATCTCTTCAACCGGAGTTTATCTTGGAGGTGCTATTGCTCCAGGCATTTTTATCTCTACTGAAGCCCTTTTTAAAGGCACTGCCAAGCTTCCTAAAATAGACTTAAGTGAACCCCCTGCTCAGGCCATAGGAAAAGATACCATTTCAGCCCTAAAAAGTGGACTTTTGATAGGTTTTGCCGGACTCACAGATACCTTAGTTAAAAAACTTTCTGAAGAGATGGGTAGTAATCCTAAGGTTATAGCCACAGGTGGCTTAGCCAAGTTTTTAGTACCTTTTACTACCACCATAGAAAAAATCGACCCTTATCTTACGTTAGAAGGCCTTTATTTCCTATGGAAAGCCCGGTTAAAATAGCCATCTTCTCTCCAGCAAGCCTTCCTACCCCAGAAGAATATAAAAAAGCTCTGGAATTTTTTAAAATTAATGAAATTGAGATTCAATCTTTTGTTGATTTTAATTCAAAACCTCCTTACGAAAAAGCTAAAGAAGTAGCTTTATTTCTTACCGACCCCAAATGGGACTACCTATGGGCAGTAAGAGGAGGTTTCGGATGTCTTAAGCTTCTTCCTTATCTTGATGAATTTTTGTCAGAAAACGAAAACCTGTTACTTAATCCTTGTTTAATAGGTTTTAGTGACCTTACCGCCCTTCATGTTTATCTTTATAAAAGATTTAAAAAATCAGGTATACATGCTCCTAATGTGGTTAGTTTAAACAAACTTAACCCAAGGGCCTGGGAAGAACTCTTAGGGTTAATTTCACACAAAAAAACTAAGTTAGTTTTAGAAGGAAAGGGTTGGGTTGAGGGGGAGGCTGAAGGGGTGATATTGGGAGGGAACTTAGCTACGTTAGCCAGTCTTTGCGGAACCCCTTACTTTCCTCTTATGGAAGAACCTTTTATTCTTTTTATAGAAGAAATCAACGAAAAACCTTATCGTATAGAAAGATTTCTTCTTCAGCTAATTTTTACCGTTGGTAGGAACAGCCTGAAAGGATTAGCCTTAGGAGATTTAGGAATCCAGGACATAAAACCTATTTTACAGACTCTCTCTCTTTATATAAAAAAAGACCTTCCTATAGGCTATGGATTTTCTGTAGGACATATCCCAGACAATTTTCCTTTTATTTTAGGAAAAAAAGGAAGATTAAAAGTTCTTAAAGATAAGGCTATTTTTTCACAAGAACCATGACCGAAAAAAAATTTATTACAGCTTTAGTTCAACCCCCAAAAGGCTCAAGAGAAAATTTTTTTTCTCCTAAACCTTTATCACGCCTGAATGGAAGAACTTACTGTTTAGTGATGGTTTGCTTTATTTTTTAGCCTGTGGTATAGTTTTAAACATGAAACATAAAAAATATGATGTAGTGATTGTTGGAGCTGGACCAGCAGGGATTTTTACAGCCTTAGAGCTTTCAAAAAACAAAAATCTAAAGGTTCTTATCATAGAAAAAGGTAAAGGCATAGAGAAAAGAGAGTGCCCTACCCTTAAAGTAGGAAAATGTGCAAGGTGTATTCCTTGTAATATTATAAGTGGATGGGGAGGAGCCGGGGCTTTTAGCGACGGAAAACTTAATCGACACTTGTCAAGAGAATTGTGTCTCCTTATAAAATCTCTTTACAAACATTTGCCTCAATTCGTATAAAGCAGACTTAATTAAAGGAAGTGGTTTTTGCCATCTCGTTTTCTGAATCCGACTTACTGTTATGTATATCGCAACCTCTGCTGTCTTGATTGATTGAAAATATCCCCCTGTATTT
>NZ_AUIT01000027.1 GCF_000423845.1 Thermodesulfobacterium hveragerdense DSM 12571
AGGTACGTTAACCTGCCTCGCAAGCAACACATGCTCCCTCGTCTGCGGCATAGGACCATCGGTTGCCGCAACCACTAATATAGATCCATCCATCTGTGCTGCACCAGTTATCATGTTCTTTATATAGTCAGCATGCCCAGGACAGTCTATATGTGCATAGTGCCTCCTGTCACTCTCATACTCAACATGGGCAAGCTGAATCGTTATCCCCCTCGCCTTCTCCTCAGGTGCCTTGTCTATGTTATCAAATGGAATCCACTGCGCATAACCCTTCGTAGACAATACCCTCGTTATCGCACTGGTTAAAGTAGTCTTACCATGGTCTATGTGCCCAATCGTCCCCACATTTAAATGCGGCTTTTTCCTCTCAAACTTTTGCTTGGCCATCTTCCCTTCCTCCTATCCTAAAATAGGTTTAAAAACTGGAGCCCACGACCGGACTCGAACCGGTGACCTCTTCCTTACCAAGGAAGTGCTCTACCTCCTGAGCTACGTGGGCACCCCAAAACTTCTATCCAAGAGCGGGCGACGGGACTCGAACCCGCAACCCTCAGCTTGGAAGGCTGATGCTCTACCACTTGAGCTACGCCCGCTTCAACTTCTAAAAATAATAAAAGTGGAGGGGGGAGGATTTGAACCTCCGAAGGCGAAAGCCACCGGGTTTACAGCCCGGCCCCTTTGGCCGCTCGGGTACCCCTCCTTGTTGTTAGTCTCTATAAAGTTAACTTAATTTTACATTTTGTCAAGAGAACGAAACACTATTGAGCCATCTTTTGATTTATGTCTTTATAGTATAAATCAAACATAACTGCGGTTGTCCTAAAAGCTAAATGAGCAAACTTAGAATAGGCTACCCCTAAAAATAAAATAAACACCGCAACCAAATGAGCCAAATAGACTAAAGATACTATAGATTCTAAAGAAGGTATACTACGTACCACCTCTATGCCAAAACCAGTTAAACCGATGATTAAAATAAGATTGATCAAGAAACTGTCAGCATAGCTTGTCTTTACACTTTTTTCAGCCTCAGCCTTACCTCTTCCCACCATTATAGCTATGATGGAATAAAGAAGCAAAAGACCTCCAAAATTGCCTAACCATTTAACAGGATGGGTAAGAGGATTCCATGGAGTATGGAAACCTAAAACGTCAGCCATAAAGAAAACAATCGCTGTGGTAATGGCTAAAATAATAAAAGAATAAACCAACAACATGTGAGGATTAGCTCTCCAGTGGTTAGAATTACACTTTTTAAACCTTGCATGAGATAAAATCTCTACTATAGCAGGAATAAAATAGTTTCTTAAAATAGTCCACATCCCATACCTATAGGCCTGAGGTATCTTATACATATCCACATAGGCATTCCATACTTTGTTTATCGCAGAAGCAAGCATTATCACCACAAAAGCTACAAGAGGTAAAAATACAACGTCTATCATCAACACCCTTGCTGGCAAATGAAAAATCCAGATATCATAAGTAGGACCACCGTAAGGGAAGGAGTTGGCATCAAAAAAGTTGGGAAGTCCTTGGAAAGTAGCTAAAGTTGCTAAAAGAATAAACAATAAAGCAATAGCAGGTAAAACCAAAATACCCCAGCTGTTGTTATAAAACGTATGCAAAAACTTAAGAGGAACAGCTTCTTTAATCACCATCAACCTTAAGGCTCCCAAAACATCTCCTGGCTGAGCCTCTCTTGGACAATATTTACTACAATCACCACATTGGTGACACAACCAAACTGCAGGGTCGTTTAAAAGTCTTTCTTTAAAACCCCATTGGGCAAGGATCATCTGCTTACGAGGGAAAGGAGCCTCTTCTGGAGAAAGAGGACATACAGTTGCACATGTAGCACATTGATAACATTTTTTTACAGTATCACCACCTATTTCTTGTAGCTCTTGAATAGCCTTTAAATCTGGATCTACTTTTAAAATACCATTACTCATAGTCTATCCTCCTTACCAGCCTTTAAATGGGTTTTCACCAAATCCTTTAATTTCTTCAGCAAATTTTTGCATCTTATCTACTACTAAATCTACCTCATCTATTGCTACCGTATGTATTGTAACCCTTTCTGACTCTAATGCAAGCTGTTGTAATGTTTCAGCTACGTTTTCCATACGTCTATTAGCAAGTTCACTACCCTTTATAAAGTGACACTGATAGTTTTCACCATACTTGCAACCTAAAAGAAGAATACCATCATATCCCTTACTCATAGAGTCCTTTATAAAAGCTACGTTAACCGCTCCCAAACATCTTACAGGAATGATCCTAAAAGCTACAGGAAGAGACTTTTTGTTGTAAGCAACCATGTCTAAAGCTGGTAAGGCGTCATTTTCACACACAAAAGCCATAAGCCTGTATTGTTCATATCCCTGTTCAGGCATCTCTGTAGCCTTAATCATGGTTGAAACCATATCGATAGAATAATCTTTGAAATTAATAATCCTTTGAGGACATGCACCAAAACAGGTCCCACAACGACGGCATCTGGTAATATTGGTAAGAGGGTTCCCTTTCTCATCTTCATTTAAGGCACCAAAAGGACACTCCTCAGTACATCTTTTACATTGAGTACACATCTTTAAGTCCCACTCAGGATAGGCATAATCCCAAGTCCTTGGATGGACTGCGTGACCTTCTTCAATGGCCACCAAACACTGAATAGCCTTCAAAGCCGCTCCCTTAGCATCCTCTATCGCCTGTTGAATGGTCATAGGTTGATGGATAGCACCTGCCGCATAGATTCCTGTTCTTCTGGTTTCATAGGGGAAACAAATAAAGTTTGAATCTGCATAACCATAGAAAAGTTCAAGTTCAGGTAATCCTAGCCCTTGTCTGTATTCTAAATTAAGCACAGGCTCTTCAGCTGTAACTGGAACCATACCTATAGCTAACACTACCAAATCAACCTCAACCTCGATCTTCTCTCCTAATAAAGTCTCATCTACCAATACCTTAACCTTACCGTTTTCTCCCTCAGTTATAGAAAACACCTTGCCTTTAGTTAAAAACACCCCTGGGTCATTTTGTAAAGTTTTATAGAAATTCTCAAAAATACCCATAGTTCTCATGTGATCATAAACGATAAAAGCTTTGGCTTCTGGGTCTGCCTCTCTTACATACTGAGCCTGCTTAAGAGAAGCTAAACAACAGAAACCAGAACAATAAGAAAGATGATTTTCATCCCTTTGACCAGCACATTGAATAAAAAGGACACTCTTTACTGGAGCGCCATCTGAAGGTCTTACCAAAGCTCCATTTTTAGCCATCTCTTCAAACTTAACGTTAGTCACTACGTTTGGGATAACCCCATAACCTAAATCTGCAAGCTTGCTTGCGTCATATGGTTTAAAACCAGCTGCTAAAACTATAGAACCTATCTTTATCTCTTCCTCTTTTCCACCCTGTTTTATCTTCACCTGAAATAAACCAGGAGCACCTGCGATGTTGGTTACCACCGCACCTTTATATACCTTTATCTTGTCATTTGCTTCTACCTGCGCAATCAAATCTTTTACTACAGGAGGAACCAGCTTTTGAAAAGGAGGATTTACCTCACAATGGGCCTTCATCTTGGCCACAAAACCACCGAGTTCTTTTTCCTTCTCTACCAAAACCACCTCATAACCTGCTTTTGCGGCCTCTAAAGTAGCAGTTAAACCAGCAACACCACCTCCTATAACCAGGATAACCTTAGAAATTTCTTCCTCAGGCTTAAAAGGCTCTGGCTTTTTGTAGGTTTGAAGTTTAGCCACACTCATTCTTACATAGTCTTTAGCTAAAGCCATCAATTCGTCTTTAAAAGTAACCCCACTAACATACTCGGCAGTATCTTCTAATATTTCTCCGTTTTCTCCTACAAAGAATCTACTCCAAACTACCCCTTCTCTTAAGCTTACCCTATCAACCGCTACTTGATCAAAGGAAAAAACCTCGTAATTTACCCTTTGAGAACAAGCACATATAGAAACAGAATCTAACCCATCTTGAGCTATCTTTTCTTCTATAAAAGCTTTTCCTTCTTTTGAACATAAAAATTCTTTGGTATAAACAACCGCAGCACCTTGGTCTTTAGCTGCGTTTTCTAAATCTGCCAACTCCAAACGATCACCTATATTACAAGAAGAGCATATAAAAACTCCTATTTTTTCCATTTTTTACCCCCTTTTTATGATTTGAATGGCTTTTAAAGCTGCGCCAGTAGCAGTCTCGTTAGAAGTCATAACATCTAAAGGCATTTTAGCACAACCACAGCTGATCATCCCTTCTTCCTCACCCACAAATCCGTTTTGATCGATCTTTATACCCTTAATCTCAGCAGAAGCTAAACTCGGTTGCATTCCTAAAGCTAAAACCACTAAATCAACCTTCTGACTTATCTTTTTACCAGAAAGGGTATCCTCTGCAGTAACGATCAAGTCATTGGTTTCAGGATCTTCCTCTATTTTAGCTACCTTCCCCTTGATAAAATTAATCTTAGCCTCAGCTTCAGCTTTCTTTAGAAATTTTTCATATCTACCAGGGGTTCTAAGGTCTATATAAAAGATATAAGTTTCTGCTTCAGGATCTTGTTCTGCCAAATAAAGGCTATGTTTTAAAGAGGCCAAACAACAGATGTAAGAACAAAAAGGCAGATGATTTTCATCACGAGAACCAGCACACTGAACAAATGCCACCTTTTTAGGTGGTTGATTATCAGATGGTCTTACAATTTTTCCTTGCGTAGGTCCCCAGGGAGAAGCCATTCTTTCCATCTGCATATTAGTGATTACATTCGCATATTTTCCATAACCTAAATTATCAAGTTTGGTAGCATCATAGGGCTTCCAACCTGTAGCCCAGATGATAGATCCTACCTCTAACTCTAAAACCTGTTCTTTCATTTCTGGTTCTATGGCATTATATTTACACTCTGCCATAATCCTTTCTAAATCCCCAGGGGCCAAAGCATCTTTATCTAATACATATTTCATAGGAAAAGCTACAGGATGAGGAAGATAGATGGCCTTTGTTTTAGATAGGCCAAAATCAAAGTCACTTATCCTTTCCCCTTCACAAACCTTCTCGCACTCCCCACAGGCAGTACAGTTATCATTCACATACCTGGGAGCTATCTTGATTTTAACATTATAATTTCCAGGTGCCCCGTTTACCTCTAAAACCTCTGCCATTGTATATACTTTAATCCTGGGGTTACTCTTAATTCTCCTGTAGTTGATCTCTAAACCACAGGTAGGAGGACACAACTTAGGAAAATAATACCTAAGTTGAGCTACCCTTCCACCTAAGGTAGGTTGTTTTTCTACTAAAATAACCTCAGCTCCAACCTCTGCTGCCTCTACTGCAGCGGTTACTCCACTTATACCCCCACCTACCACCAATATAGGTTTACCCATGTTATAACCTCCTAAACACTTTTTCAGAATAAAACCCTTTTTCCTAAAGGGCTTTATTCTGAAAAAATAAAAAAAGAGGGGGACCAAGCCCCCTCCCTTATTACTATTTAACTATTTACGGTCCAAGTGGATCAGGAATGATCTGGACATAAGGATAGGTTTCTAAAGTCCATTCCTTGGTTTCAGGATTCCAGCTGGAAAGGGTGAAACATCTCCAGTTAGCATCATCAAGGGCGTTAAAGTCAGTTCTGTAGAAGTAACCAGGATAACGGGTCTCTTCACGGAAGAGGATATGTAAGAGGTGAGCCTCAGCAGTCCATACACGGTGTCTGTTTTCCCAAGCTCTCATAAGTTCATGTAAATCTCTGGCTGCAGCATATTCCATGTCTTCTTTAAGCATTCTGAGAAGATCAAGACCTCTCTCAAGCATGACCTTATTGGTCTTGTAGAAGGTAGAACTACCAGCCACATATTCGTCCATAAGTTTCATAAGTCTGGCCTGGATATGACGAGGAATGAGAAAGTTGGGGTTGATTTCATAATGGGTAGAAGCATTCTTAAATTCTTCAAACCTATACCAAGGACCATAGATCTCTTTCTTTAATTCTTCAGCAGTTTCCTTGATAGTAGGTGTATAGTCTTTATTGTCAAGGCAGTACTGAATCATAGCCTTGGCTGCGATACGTCCTTCTACGTGAGAACCAGAGGAGAACTTATGTCCAGAAGCTCCAACGGTGTCACCGGCGCAGAAAAGACCCTTTACAGTAGTCATTCTGTTGTAAAGACCAATTTCTTTCCAAGGAGCCTTGTATTCCTCAGGTACCCAATCTTCATTAGGACCGCATACCCAAGCACCAGCACAACCAGCATGACTACCAAGGAGATAAGGCTCAGTAGGCATGATTTCAGAAGGCAATTTTTCAGGTTCGATGTTCAAACAAGCCCACAATCCAGCCTGGGTTACACACATGTCTAAAAAGTCTTCCCAAGCCTCAGCAATCAGGTGTTTAAACTCTTTTTTGTCCATCTTTTCAGCGGCTTCCTGAAGAGCCCATTCAGTATGCATATAAATAGGACCACGACCCTGTTCCATTTCGATAAGCATTGCATGGTTTCTCAAACAAGTACCGATGTGAGAAGCTTCTCCATAAGGAGCAAACTTCTTGAGTTCATCCTTATGCTTGGCTACATAATCTTCGCCAAAGGCATTGGTTGCCCTGGCTTTGAAGAGCAAGAACCAAGCACCAACAGGACCATAACCATCTTTAAAACGAGCAGGGATAAACCTGTTTTCCATAAGTACAAGCTTAGCACCAGTCATAGCACACATAGCATAACCAGTTCCAGGGTTCCATACAGGATACCAGGCACGACCCTTTCCTTCGTCTATAGACCTGGGACGGAAAACGTTAACTGCACCACCGGTAGCAAGAAGGGTAGCCTTGGCCTTGATGATGTAAATCTTATTTTCTCTGACAGAAAAACCTACTGCACCAGCACAACGGCTCTTATCGTTAGCGTCTAATAAAGGTCTTACAATAAAGCATCTTTCGATGATCTCAGCCTTATCATAGCTGGCAAGAGCATTTTTAGCAGCCTCAGCCACGATAACTTTATAAGACTCTCCGTTAATCATGATCTGCCAACGACCAGAACGAACAGGCTGAACACCACTCTTTAAGGTTAAACCCTTAGCCTTAGCCTCAGCTCCGTCTAAGGTTTTACCAGTGTTAGGATCTTTTTTCCAGATAGGAAGACCCCATTCTTCAAAACACTGAACAGTATCGTCTACATGACGACCAACGTCAAAAACCAAATCCTCACGAACAATACCCATCAAGTCACAACGAACCATTCTTACATAGTCATCAGGCTTGTTTTCTCCTATATAGGTGTTGATAGCAGAAAGCCCCATAGCCACAGCACCAGACCTTTCCATAGCAGCCTTATCACAAAGGATAATCCTTAAACCGTGAGGCTTAGCCCACTGAACTGCCTCTACAGCAGCACCGCAAGCAGCCATTCCACCGCCAACAAACAAAATATCTGTCTCTTTTTCTACTATTTCAGGCTCTGCACAAGCCAAACCAGGGTTATAAAACCAAATCTTAGGCATAGCTGCCACCTCCTTTTATTTTTAAAATTTTTTAGTATTTTGCAACCTTACCAAGGGCACCAACTTCAAATTTCTTGTTAAGAACAGCTTCAGGTTTCTTGGGCTCTACCCCATCAGCTACTTGAGTAAAGAGCTGGTTGGTGTTGATCTTAGATGGATCAGGAGCTGGTTTTCCAACTGTAGGATCAGCAGAACCTTCGGGTGTAGTTCTGATAGGGAACTTAAACCTTACTACCACACCATTCCTAAACTTGATGGTCCACATAATGTCAGTGGTACCACGCATAGGCTGACAAGTTCCGTTTAACGGAGCAAAATCAGCATAGTGCCTGATAGCTATAGCACCCTGAGGACAGCTTTTTACACAGCTGTAGCACTCCCAGCACTGATCAGGCTCCTGGTTGTAAGCCTTCATAGCCTCAGGGTCAAGAATCATAAGGTCGTTAGGACAAATGTACATACAAACTGTCCTGTCACCACCCTTGCAACCGTCACACTTTTCAGGGTTCACATAACTTGGCATAGCCAACCTCCTTTTTAGTTTTATTCTTATAAACTTTTATATCTTTATAAACAACTTTATTTAAAAGTCAACCCGAAAAAAAGCTTAAAATTTTCTAAATTTTCCTAAAAACTTTCTTAATCTTTTTTTTATTTATTTTTTCTCTTGTTATCTTTTTAAAAAACAAGGGGAAAGGATCCCCCTTTCCCCAACAAAATTTATTTTACTCAGTTTCTATTTCAGGAGCAGGAAGATATTCAGCTTCTTTAACAGCTAATTCTTTGATTTTATCGATGTTAGCCAAAACTGCTTTAACTACCTCTTCCCCTAAGCTCTTCTGATTAGCAATCTCTTCAAAAAGAGCTCTTTTGAAAGCTACAGGAGTATCGGTTATACAGGCACGAGAATCAATTCTTGCAGTTTCAAAGGCTTTCAGGATATCATTTTTTACCTCTTCACCTACCTTTACCCTAACCACCTTTAGCTCTCCACCAAAAACAGCCTCTATATTGGCCTCTACAGGAGTGCCCTTAAGTTTTGCCAACCTGTAATCATCTAAAAATACTTCTAAAATGTATTCCATGTTTTCACCCCCTATGTTTTTAAAAGTTTTTAACTAATCAAGGTCAGGAACATCAACTTCTAAAGTCTCTTCTTTATATTGTACGTACTTTTCGTTAACAAAAGGATAATCAAACTTTTTCCACCATTTAACGATGGTCTTAAATACCTCTGGTCTCATGATAATGGCTGGAGGCTGAACACCCTCAGCCACCAATCCTCTTATCAAGCTACCGCTGAGTTTTTGTTTTTCTTTGTCATGCCCACAGTTTTCACTATAAGCCATTTCCTTACATTTTGGACAATACCAGAATTCTCTCATGTTCTGAGGCCTGATCTGCAAGCCGCCCTCAACCTCTGTAGGAGGTTTATCAAAACCGTAGCTAGGAATCCCCTTAAGCCATAGAATCTGGGTAGCAAACGTATCATAATACTCGCCTACAGCGGCATGGTCTCTACCAAACATGTGGTGAGTACAACCCATGTTTTGTCTGATGATACCATGGAGTAAGCTTTCCAAGGGGTTGCCATACCTCATATCCCAAAGAGTAAAGGACACAAGATGTCTGTTAGGCTTGATGTATCCTGCCTTGTTAACCATGTCATGGGCTTCTAAGATAGCCTCATCAGGATAATCTCCTCTTCTTTTAACACCGATGATAGCGTTTACCAGAATACCATGACAAGGCTCCACATCACCGGTAAAAGCAGCAGCCTTCATAAGCATCTCGTGTCCAACGTGAGGAACGTTTCTTGTCTGGTGAGCAATGACAGTTCTCCAACCTCTTTCGTCAAAAATCTCCCTACATTTTCTTGGAGGAATCCAAAATCTGTCAAAAGGTGGCTTAAAAATAGGCTCGTTGATGATGGTAAACTTTCCAGCCAAGATTATAGGCTGATGACTTCTATAAATAACCCAACCAGGATGTTTATCGTCAAACTTTTCTTTTACCACTTCAGGATTGGTTTCAGGGGTACCAAAAGTTCTGTCTGCAAGCTCAGCAGGGTCAATCTCATAAACCTCTTCGATGTCTAAAATTGCAAAAGGCTTCCCCTTAAGCCTAAGAAGCAATCTGTCTCCAGCATCAACCCCAAGTTTTTGATAGTCTTCTTTGGAAATGTCAAAAAGAATAGGATAAGGAAAAATCCATCCGCTTAACAGCCTTCTTTTTGAAAGAACAGACTCTAACTCAGCAGAGGTCATAGAACCTTCTACAGGGCTAAAAAAACCATAACAAACAGACATAATCTCACGATAAACGTTTCTTACAGGTGTGCCTCTCTTGTAGTGCAAGGTAGGTTTGATGTCATAAACAGCCCCAGCCTTTTCACAAGCCTGCACGATCTTCTTAGCTGCCTTCTTGTCTTTTAGAACCCTTTCTACTAACCGCCCACCATGAGGCATAGGCCTGTTAAAATAAAGCTCCATAGCAACCCTCCTTTCAGTTGAATTATTTTACCTACATTATTGAATTATTTTCAAATTATTAAACAATTAAGAATTAAAGTCAATGGAGTTAAAAGGCGTTTAACATGTTTTTTTGTTTAATAACGACAATTATTTTTATTAAATATTCTTTTTTTTAAATTTTTAAAAATTTTCTTTCTTTTTTATTTTTCAAAATTATGATTGTCAAAAAGGAGTTTATACTTTATAATTCCACAAAAAAGTTCAAAAAGTAAAATGGTTGTTGAAGAAATCAAAAAAGAACTTCTTTTGATAGAAGAGGCTCTAAAAAATTTTCTTAGTTTTCAAGTACCTTTTATCAATCAAGTAAGTGAATATGTCCTTTTTGCAGGAGGAAAAAGGATAAGACCTCTTCTTGCCGTAATCTGTGCTAAGCTTTTCTCTCCTTCTGTTTCTGAGGTTTTATATCGGTCTTCTATTCTTTTTGAGTATTTACATGCCGCAACCCTTCTTCATGACGACGTAGTAGATTCTGCAGATTTTAGAAGAGGGAGAAAAGCTGCAAGAAATCTTTGGGGCAATCAAGCCACCATTTTAGTAGGCGATTATCTTTATGCCAAGGCTTTAAAACTTGCCAGTGAATTAAGAAACCCTGAGATTATGGAAATCATTACTGAAACCACACTTATCATGAGCGAAGGAGAGGTACTTCAGCTTTTAAATCTTTATCAAACAAACCTCTCAGAAGAGGTTTACGAAGAAATTATTTTCAAAAAAACCGCGGCTCTTATCTCTGCTTGTTGTGAAGTAGGGGCGATTTTAGGAGGTGCCTCTGATAAGGAACGAAAAAGCTTAAAAATTTTTGGGAAATACTTAGGTCTATCTTTTCAAATTATAGATGACCTTTTAGACTACTTAAGCACTGAAACAGGAAAAGACTTGGGGAGAGATTTTAAGGAAGGGAAAATCACCTTACCGGTAATCTATGCTTTAAAACAAGCCTCAGAGGCGGATCAGAAAAGGCTCTTAGAGTTATTAAGTCTTCCAGAACCTAAGGATACATTTTTTGAAGAAGCTAAAAACCTTATAGAAAAAAATCAGGGGTTTAAGCTTGCCCAAGAGAAAGCCTTATCCTATATAAATAAGGCTAAAAACGCCCTAAATGGATTACCAGAAAACATCTACAAACAAATGCTCTTTTTCATTACAGATTATCTGACTAACAGAAAAAAATAAAGGGTTATGAATACACTCAAACTTTTGGTTTTAGATTGTGATGGAGTGCTTTTTGATTCAAAACAGGCCAATACCTATTTCTATAACTACATCCTAGAAAGGGTAGGAAGACCTCCTATGAGCCCTGAAGAGATAGAATTTATTCATATGCATTCAGTAAACGAATGTTTAGCCTATCTTTTCAGGGACATACCAGACAAACTTGATCTAGCTAAAGATATCCAAAAAGAGATTTCTTACTCGCTTTTTTTTGACTACTTAGTTATGGAAAAAGGTTTAAAGGAGTTTTTAGGTTGGGCCAAAAATTACTTATACATTGCTTTATGCACCAACCGTAGTACTTCTACCTATCCTTTATTAGCTCACTTCAACCTTACTGATTACTTTGATTATGTTATGAGTGCAAGCATCATTCCCAAAAACGACCCTCGAGCCCTTCTTCAGATTTTAGAACATTTTAAAACTTCCCCTAAAGAAACTTTATATGTAGGAGATTCTAAGGTAGATGAAGCCCTTTGTAAAGCCTGTAAAGTTCCCTTGGTAGCGTTTAAAAACCGAAAACTTGAGGCAGATTATTACGTAGAAAGCTTTGATGAACTTAAAGAATTACTGCTTTCTAGATTTTCGCTTTCCAAAAGGTCGTAAACCTTTTTAAAGATCTTTACTAAAGGAGAAAACTTAGTTTTTTCTATAGGGTCTGGAAGGAGAACAAACAAATTTTTCTTAGCCCTGGTAAGTGCTACATAAAGTAAGTTTAAAAGCTCAAGCCGATTTTTAGCTTTTTCTAAATACCAGCCTAACTTACCTTCTTCAGGAAGGTCATCTTTTTTCCCGTAAAATACTTTTCCGTTATAAAAAACCAGCTTTAGGTCTGTAACAAACCTTTTTTCCTTCCAGATTAACGGCAAAATAACCGTTTCAAACTCTAACCCTTTGGCTTTATGAATGGTTAGAATTTTTATGCAGTCTTCTACCTCAAGGGCATCCATCTCATCTTCTGAATCTTTTTCCCAATATAATAAAAATTCTTCAAGTCCATCGCCTTTTCTGTCTAAATTAAAAACCATTGTCAAAAATTTAGAAAGTGCTGCTATTTCTGTCGAAAATTTCTTTTCTATTTCCAAGTTTTTAAATATTTCTATACAGATTTTATACAAAGAAGCATCTTTCTTAAGGTCCAAAAGAGGCAATATCTGTGTTTCCCAAAACTCTTTTTTATGTTCTTTCAAAAACGCTCCAATACTTAAATAGAATTTAGTTAAAATCCAATTTAGGTATTCTTCTAAGATTTTCTTTCCTTCTGGGAAAATAGCACTTGAAAGGAAACCTGCAAGGGCGACCTCATCCTCTGGATAGGCTATAAACTTAAGTAAAGACACTAAGGCGTTTACTACCAGCGACTCCTTAAGATGCAAAGAAGAGGTGGCTAATACATTAAAACCCTGAGAAATAAGAAAAGAAGAAAAATCTGCTACTTCCTCGTTTTTTAGCATCAAAATAGCTACATCCTTTAACTCTCCTTGAGATTTAAGCTCGTTTAAAATTTTGAGAACCTCTTCTTTTGTCTTTTCTATAGCCTTATCTTCAGATGATTCATCAATATTAAACCTTCGTATCTTAACTCTACTTTTATCTTCTCTCTGTTGTATATTTGATGGATTTTGAAGGACATGCCTAAAATTGGTTTTGAACTCATTTACAAGTTTTTGAAGAACTTTATCCTTTTCCTCTCCTTTATCTGATTTAGAAAAAACAAGCTCTGTCAAAAGCTCATGGGTTATAGGGTCTTCGTTGAGTTTGCTAAAAATTTCGTTGAGTTTGCTAAAAAATCGGTTATTAAACTCTATTATTGTCTTACTACTACGATAGTTGCGGTCTAAAACTTCTTCTTTAACTTTGTAAGAACGCAGACTTAAATTTTGCAAAACCTCTTCAAAAAGTTTAGGATCTGCCCCTCTCCATTGGAAGATAGACTGTTTAGGATCTCCGGCACAGATTAAAAATCCCTGTTTACTTATTAAATCTTCTACGATAGGGCTTAACGCTTCCCACTGAAGGCGGTCGGTATCCTGAAACTCATCTATGATAACCCCTCTAAGGCTTCCAAGCTTTACATATACCCAAGGAAGAAGTCCATCTTCTTTAAACAAAATATCTGCTAT
Organism: Thermodesulfobacterium hveragerdense DSM 12571; assembly: GCF_000423845.1. GTDB lineage: Bacteria > Desulfobacterota > Thermodesulfobacteria > Thermodesulfobacteriales > Thermodesulfobacteriaceae > Thermodesulfobacterium > Thermodesulfobacterium hveragerdense. The sequence goes on from NZ_AUIT01000027.1 coordinate 13,397, forward strand.
CTTTTCTTTCCAGAGTCCTATAACAAGCTCTTTTTCTCGAAAAAAAGTTCTTTCCAAGAAGTTTTTTAAGACAGAATAAAACCCAAAATAGGTTTTTATTTCTCGATCTAATTCGTTATCATCATCCTTGTTTAAGCTATTCAAAAGGGTTAAAACCTCTTTATGATAAGTAAGTTTTTCGAGAAGTTTTTTTAATTCAGAAATCAGACTATTTTTAAAATTAAGCTTAAGAGATTCTTTCTCTGTAATTAGGATTTCCACAAAAGTTTCTAAAACGTTTCTTAACGCCTGGTCTTTTTCTGTTTGTTGGTAAAAATCGACAAGAGCCTTTTCTATAAGTTCTTCTCTAAGGTAGGTATTTACCCTGAAATCTGGCTCCAAACCTACCTCATACGAAATAGCCTTATACAAAGTTAGCAAAAAACTATCTATGGTTTTAACCTGAAGATAGTCGTAGTTTAAAAAAAGGTGATTTAGAATTTCCTCTGCTTTTTCAGAGGGAAGATTAAGCTGAGAGCTTAAAGTTTTCCCTCTTTCTGTTTGTTTTATTATTTCTTTCAAAAAAACTATTATCCTTTGTTTCATCTCAAAGGCAGCTTTGTTGGTAAAAGTGATCGCAAGAAATTTTTTTAGGGAATCCTTTCCTTCTTGGGAGATAAACTTAAGGTAGTTTAAGGCTAAATTATAAGTCTTTCCGCTTCCTGCACTGGCTTTGTATATGATGATATTAGGATCTTTTGACTCCATCAAAATTTATTGTATTATAGATTTTATGAACCTTCAAGGAGGAAATAGGTTTTTTTTTGAATTTTCTGAAGAAGAAGGCTTCCTTTCAGAAGAAGAGAGTTTCCACTTAATTAAAGTACTTAGGAAAAAACAAGGGGACAAACTTTTTCTAATAGACGGACAGGGCAAAGAGTTTGAGGCTGAAATTAAAGAGATTGTAAAAGACGGGAAAACCCTTAAAGCCAGGGTTCAAATCTTAAAACTTTTAAGGGAAGAAAAGCTAAAGATACCCAAGGTTATCGGGATATTACCTGTTTTAAAAGGAGAAAAAACCGAGTGGCTGGTAGAAAAAGGGACAGAGCTTGGGATAGACATTTTTGTACCTTTTTACAGCAGTTTTAGTGTAGCTAAGCCTTCTAAAAACCTAATTCCCCGTCTTATAAATAAGGCTAAACAGGCATTAAAACAGTCGGGACGGCTATTTATGCCTGAAATATTGGCTCCGGTAGAACTGAAAACTTTCTTAGAAGATTTTCCCTGGAAGGAGAGTCTTAAACTGTTAGGAGGCCTTGGGGCTTGTCTGAAAGTAGAAGAGCTGCACCTGAAGTTTAAGAAAAACAATACCGTGGTTTTTATAACCGGGCCTGAAGGAGGGTTTGAAAAAACCGAAGAGGAGCTGCTATCTAAAGTTGGATTTCTATCCTTATCTCTTGCTCCTTATGTATTAAGAGCTGAAACTGCTTTTTTAGGGTTAGCAAGCCTTATCGGCTTTTTATCTACATCTATGGATTAACCTGTTGAAAAAAAACTAAAATGTGGTTTTATAGAAAAAGGGTTAATTTTTTAAAGAGGGAGAGATTATGGGTGGACGCTCACGAAAGTCTATATTAAAGCAAAAACTGGCAAAATATTATAGAGAAAGGGAAAATCCGTTAGCCTTACTTGCCCTTCAAGACGAAATCATCAGACAAAACCAAGATAAACTGGTTATTTTAGAAAAAAACTTAGAGGCTTTGAGAGAATTAGAAGAAAAAGAGGACAGTAGACCAACCACGGTATCCAAACTTAACATCAGAAAGATCTCAAGCGAACAAGATAAAAAGTTTGCTAACCGTGCTTTTTATGAAGTTCTTTATCCTATTACTTTGGAATACAGGTTTATGCCTATTCAAGCTATTTTTATCTGGTATCTAAAAGCCTTAGAACTTGTTTATGGAGACAAACCTCCCAAGCTTCATGTAAACAGACTACAAAAATGGATAAAATACTGGTTAACAAGTCTTACCCCTGAACAGGAACTTCAACTAAAGAGTGCGATCATCTCCTGGATACTTAACAGGTTCACCTAAAAAATGCCTTTTTTAGGTTTAATTTTTCTTTTTATCTTTTTGTTTTTTCCTGAGATAAGTTTTGGATATAAAACTTTTTTGATCAGCCTTCCTGATAATTATGGAGCCTTAAAAAAAGAAAAAACTTTTTATGTAGGGGCAGCAGAGCCTGCCTTTGGTCTAATCTTAGACCTTAAAACCCCTAAAAACCTTTATGTTTTACTACCTAACGGGACGTCAGAAAAACCTACTTTTCTAAAAACCGAATTTTTTGACCGTTCACTTAACACCAAAAAGGTAGGTTATAATTTTAAGTTTACCCCTAATAAGGAAGGAGACCATCTCGTTTGTTTGGAAAGCGATTATACTTTGTTAAGAGACAAAACCGTAGGTAAATTTTTGGTAAAAACTCCCTTACATGTGTTAAAAGAAAATAAGGAGCCAAACCTTTGTGGTTTTGACTTAGAAATCAAACCTTATACCAGACCCTATGGGTTTAAAAAACATGGAGTTTTTTGGGGGCAGGTTTGGTATCAAAACAAACCTTTAGCCTCAGGTGAGGTAGAAGTTGAATATTTTTCTCCGGTGTTTTTACGTGAAGAAGATCTTCCCAAAGACAGCTATGGTCAGATAAACTATCCTTACCTTAAAAATAAGGTTCGCCTTTCAAAAAACGGATTTTTTGTGGTTTCCTTCGAAAACCCTGGATGGTGGGTTATAACCGTTAAGGTCCGTTCTGGAGAAAAGACCTATGGGAATCAAAAATATCCTTTTTATCTGATACATCATCTCTGGATATATGTATTTTCTGACAAAAAAGAACAAAATACCTACGAATACTTTGAGCCTCGTTCTAAGTAAAAAAGCAAAAATCTCTTCTGGACCACTTCCTTAAAATCATAGGTTAAAAATTTTCAAAAAAGGATTAAGTGTTAAAATATAGTTTGACATTTTAAAACTTATTTAGGGGGTGTTTTATGAAGGTCTACAAAGACGAGGATGTAAGTTTGGAGGTTTTAAAGGAGAAGACCATAGCGGTTTTAGGTTATGGGAGTCAAGGGCATGCTCATGCCTTAAACTTAAGAGATTCTGGATTAAACGTGATAGTTGGTGTAAGAAAAGGTGGAAAAAGTTATGAAAGGGCTAAAAAAGACGGATTTGAACCTCTTTCAGTTAAAGAGGCTTGTGAAAAGGCCGACATCATCATGATCCTTCTTCCAGACCAAGACCAGCCATTGGTTTATAAAAACGAAATAGAGCCCGTATTGACCTCTGGGAAAATGTTACTTTTTGCTCATGGATTTAACATCCATTACAACCAGATCGTTCCTCCGGCTGATGTAGATGTAGCTATGGTTGCACCTAAAGGTCCAGGGCACTTAGTTAGAAGAGAATTCACTAAAGGGGCAGGAGTCCCTTGCTTGGTAGCAGTCCACCAGGATGCCTCAGGAGAAGCCTTTCAAAAGGCTTTAGCCTATGCGAAAGGAATAGGAGGAACCAGAGCTGGGGTGATAGAAACTACATTTAAAGAGGAGACTGAAACAGACCTGTTTGGAGAACAGGTTGTGCTTTGCGGTGGAGTTACCGCGCTTATCAAAGCTGGTTTTGAAACCTTGGTAGAAGCTGGATATCAGCCTGAGGTAGCTTATTTTGAATGTCTTCATGAACTTAAGCTTATCGTAGATTTAATCTATGAAGGAGGGCTTTCTTTCATGAGATATTCTATCAGTGATACCGCTGAATATGGAGACCTCACCAGAGGGCCAAGGATCATCAACGAAGACGTAAGGTTTGAAATGCAGAGAATCCTTGAAGAGATTCAAACAGGTGAGTTTGCAAGAGAATGGATTCTTGAAAACCAAGCTGGGAGACCTGTCTTAAACGCTCTTCGCAAAAAAGAAAAAGAACATCTGATAGAAGAGGTAGGAAAACAACTCCGTGCTATGATGCCCTGGATTAAGAAACCTGAAGAATAACAACCATTTACTTCTTAGCCCCTAAGGAGGCCCCTTAGGGGCTTCAGTTTGTCTCCTTTCCTTTGTTTCCTATCTCAAACCTCAACTCATATTTTTTTCCGATGAATGGTATGAGGTTAAATAATAAAACTCAAGATTAAACTTCCAAATCATTGTTGCTATCTTGACTATTTTTAAATTTTTTATAAAAATAAAAAGTATACAACAATTAAAAAGAGGAGGTAGAAAATGTGTAAGTTTAAAAGAATACTGGTTGCACTTGATGGATCAGACGCAAGTAAACATGCCTTTGAAGAGGCGTTAAACTTCGCCAAGAACGAAGATATAGAGCTTATGGCTATAAGTGTTATACCTCCTTATAAAGGTTTAGTGAGTTCTCTTTCTATCTTTGGGCATGTTAGAGACAACATAAAAAAAACATACATCAAAGCCTTGGAAGAGGCTAAAATGTTTGCTGAAGAAAACCAGATGGAGCTAAAAACCTTTTTAGAAGAAGGGAGACCTTGTGAAAAAGTGATAGAAGTAGCCATCAAAAATAACTGTGACCTTATAGTAACAGGACGTAGAGGGGCTACCAGTTTTGAAAAAATCCTTATAGGAAGTACTGCAGCTAAAATCATAAACGACAGTCCTATAGACGTACTTATAATACCCAGAAAAACCCTTTTAAAAATCCAAAAAATACTGGTAGCTACAGATGGTTCGATCCCTGGTAACAATGCAGTTAAACGGACAGCAAAGATAGCTAAGGTTTATGGTGCTACCTTAGATGTCGCTTCAGTTATTCAACTTCCTCCTGAATCTATCATAGGAGAAGAAGAGCTTTTGGGGATATTAAGAGAAGAAATTTCTAAACAATTAGAGCCAGTTATAAATGAAATCGAGGGATTAGACCTAAAACCTCAGGTCTTTATAGAAAAAGGAGAACCCTATGCAGTTATCGTAAACATCATTAAAAATCTTGGGGCCACTCTACTTGCGATAGGAGCTGACGAAGAGACAGGGAAGAAACTTATTGGAAGTGTTGCTCAAAAAATAATTGCTAACTCTCCGGTGCCTATTTTAGTCATTAAGAAAAACGGAGATTAGGGTCTAAATTTCCAAAAGAGGTATACTGGGAAAAGTAGGCAAGTTTTACTACCCCCATCGGACCATTACGCTGTTTACCGATGATGATTTCAGCTATACCTTTTTCTGGGCTTTCTTTGTTATAAAACTCGTCTCTGTAGATAAAAAGAATTACGTCTGCATCTTGCTCGATGGCCCCAGATTCTCTTAAGTCTGCAAGCTGGGGCCTTTTATCTGGACGCTCTTCTACCTTTCTGTTTAACTGGGAAAGGGCAACCACCGGAACGTTAAGTTCCTTAGCTAAAGCCTTTAGACCAGAAGAAATCTCTGATATTTCTTGCTCTCTTCTTTCTTTTCTCTCAAGACCTTTCATCAACTGAAGGTAGTCTATCACGATCAGCCCTAACGAAGTTTCTTTAAGCAGTTTTTTGGCCTTGGCTTTTACTTCTAAAATGTTGATCCCCGGGGTTTCGTCTATATAGATAGGAAGCTGACTTAAGGTGGAAGCTGCCTGAGCTATCTTTTGCCATTCTTGAGGCTCCAGTTGTCCAGTCCTAAATTTTTGGAAATTTACCTTGGCTTCAGCACAAAGCATCCTTGCACAAAGCTGTTGTTTACTCATTTCTAAGGAAAAAACCGCGGCCCCTATGTTTGCTTGTTTGGTAGCGTTTCTCACTATGTCTAAGGCTAAGGCTGTTTTACCCATACCAGGACGAGCAGCTATGATAATAAGGTCTCCTTTTTGCAACCCCGCGGTCATTCGGTCTAATTCATAAAAACCTGTAGGTATCCCGGTTATAAGATCTCCCTTTTGATAAATGTTTTCTAAATACTTGATGGTATCTTTTACTATATCTTTTAAAGGAGAAAAACCCTCTTTTTTGCCATAATGCGACAATTCAAAGAAGAACTTTTCTGCGTAACTTAAAATTTCTTGAGAATCTTCTGCAGAATAATAGGCTCTATAGATAAGGTCCTGAGAGATGTTGATGATTTCTCTGAGAATACTTTTTTCTTTTACTATTTTTGCATAATAGAGAATATGGGCAGAGGTAGGAAGAAGACTAACCAGCTCAGCTAAATATACCGCCCCACCAACTTTATCTAACTCTCCTCTCTTTTCAAGCTCGTTATGTACGGTTACGATGTCAATAGGTTCATCCCTTTCAAAAAGAGAAAGAAAAGCACTATAGATCAACCTATGGGACAAGGCATAGAAATCTTCAGGTTTGATGATGTCAAGGACTTTTACTATGGAAGGAGGGTCTATAAAAATACTTGCTAAAAGATACTTTTCTGCCTGTAAGTCTTGAGGAGGCAAGAGCTCAGGTGGTAAACCTTCCCCAAGCTCTTGTTTAGATTTTAAGTTTTTTTTGGGTGGCATTTAAAAATATTACTTTTCTTCTACTACTTCTAACTTTATGGTTACTACCTTATCAGAAGAAAATTTCACAGGTATCTCGTAAACCCCTAATTTTTTAATAGGTTCGTTTAGTTCGATAAACTTTTTGTCTACCTCAAAGCCCTTTTCTTTTAAGGCGTTTACTATGTCTGCTACCGTAACGGATCCAAATATTCTATCCTCTTCTATTTTACGCCTATAAATTACCAATTCCAATCCTTCAAGTTTTTCAGCCAAAGACATAAGTTTTTTACGTTCTCTTTCTGCCTTAGCTAAGATAATCTGTCTCTCTTTTTCCAAGGCTTTTATGTTCTTCTGGTTGGCTGGGATGGCAAAGCCTTTTGGTATTAAATAATTCCTGGCATATCCATCTTTCACCTTTACGATATCGCCTGCTTTACCTAATTTGGGAACATCGGTTCTCAATATTACTTCCATCGGTTATCCCCCTGTTTGATTATTCTACCTCTACTTCAGCTACAAAAGGCAAAAGAGCCATTATCCTTGCCATTTTGATAGCGTTAGTAAGACGTCTCTGGTGGTAGGCACAGGTGCCAGTTTGTCTTCTATGAATTATCATCCCCTTTTCGTTTAAAAACTGTTTAAGGAGATCTGCGTTTTTATAATCTATTTTAACGCTTGGGTCAGCGCAAAAACGACAAAACTTTTTCTTAGAAAAGGCCTTCTTTTTTATTATCGTGTTTTCCATTGTATCCCTCCTATTAACCTTCATTAGCTGCTGTTTCTGGATTATATCTATCTTCCAACTTAACCACTATAAACCTTACTACCCGCTCATCTATCCTAAAATAATCCTCTAATGCCTTGGGGGTATCTGCTAAACCATAAAACTCCATCAAAACATAATAACCATTTTTACGCTTGGCAATAGGATAAGCAAGTTTTCTTAAACCCCATTCATCCACCTTAAGCACATCACCTTCTTTAGATTTGATAATCTCTTTGACCTTGTCTAAAACCTGGTCCTTTTCAGGCACCCTATCAGGATGGATGATAAACAGGGTTTCCCATTTACGAAACCTTTTAACTGGTTGCCACAAAGCCATCTTTACCCTCCTTTTGGTCCTATTTTTGGGCCCCTTGGGTCTTCAAGGAGCAAGGAGGCAAAATGGGCGGTGCAGGATTTGAACCTGCGACATCCACCGTGTGAGGATGGCGCTCTACCCCTGAGCTAACCGCCCAAAAAAGCCTCAGTCTATAAAATTAACCTATTTTTTTGTTTTTGACAAGGGTTAATTTCGATAACAAAACCTTATCAGCAGGACAAAGCTCTAAATGTTCTAATTCTTTTAGGTCTAACCATTTAACCTCAAGCGATTCTTTTAAACCAAGGTCTCGGTTTACAGCTGCTGACAGAAGATAAAGCTCTATTTCTTCATCAGGATAGACATGTGTTATTTTTTCTAAAACCTCTCCTACCCTAACCTCTATTCCCAGCTCCTCTCTTAGTTCCCTCTTTAAGGCTTCTTGTAAACTTTCACCAGCTTCTACCTTTCCACCAGGAAACTCCCAAAGTGCTCCTCTCTTTTTGTCTGTAGGCCTTTTTACTACTAAAACCTTACCATCTTTTTCTATAAACCCTGCCACTACCTTAACCGCCATCTATCCAAAAACTCTTTCAAAAATCTGGTCTACATACCTTAAGTAATATTTTACGTCAAAAATATGTTCTATTTCTTCTTGGGTTAAAAAGTTTCTTATTCTTTGGTCTGACAACACCAAATCTTTAAAGTTTAGATTTTGATCTTTCCACACCTTCATAGCCAATTCCTGTACGATTTTGTAAGCCTCTTCTCTTATCATCCCTTTTTCTACCAAAGTTAACATCACCTGTTGAGAAAAGGTAAGTCCTCTCAAAAGATTAAAATTTTTTATCATGTTCTCAGGATATACCATCAAGTTTTTCAACAAACCTTCTAAGCGGACCAACATAAAATCTGCGGTGGTGGTAGCATCAGGCACAATCACCCTTTCAGCAGAAGAATGACTTATGTCCCTTTCGTGCCATAGGGCAACGTTTTCAAGAGCAGGAATTAAATAACCTCTAAGAAGTCTTGCAAGCCCACAAAGGTTTTCAGAAAGAATAGGATTTCGTTTATGGGGCATGGCAGAAGAACCCTTCTGTCCAGGAGAAAAGAATTCCTCTGCTTCAAGAACCTCGGTTCTCTGGAGATGTCTGATCTCTGTAGCTATTTTTTCTACCGTGGTTCCTAAAATTGCCAAAGAAGCCATATATTCAGCATACCTGTCCCTTTGGATTATCTGATTTGATACAGGAGCAGGCTTTAACCCCAATTTCTCACAGACATAAGCCTCTACCTCAGGGGGCACATGGGCAAAAGTGCCTACAGCTCCAGATATTTTTCCATAGGAAATACACTCAAGGGCATTTTTCAGTCTTCTTTCGTTTCTTTTCATCTCTTCATACCAAAGTGCAAGTTTTAATCCAAACGTAATAGGTTCTGCATGGATCCCATGGGTTCTTCCTATCATTAACGTGTCTTTAAATTCATAAGCTCTATCTTTAAGCACCTCTTTAATCCTCATAAGGTCTTCAAGGATTATTTCCATGGCTCTTTTCATCAACCAAGCCATGGCAGTATCAAGCATATCAGAAGAGGTCATACCAAGGTGAAGGTATCTGGCTGATGGACCTATGATCTCAGCCAGATGGGTTAAAAAGGCTATTACGTCGTGTTTAGTCTCTTTTTCTATATCTTCCACTCTTTTTACGTTGGCCTCGGTAAAACCTCCCTCTTCTAAATAAGGAAGAAGCTTTTCTTTAATCTTCTGGTAGTCCTCTTCTGGCACTTTGCCCAACTTATACCAAGCCTCGCAGGCATAAAACTCTACCAACCCCCAAGCCCTCAATCTTTCTTCTGGACTCCAAAGCTTAGCCATAACCGGACGTGTATACCTTGGTATCATGTTCCTCCTCCTCTTTTTTATAGTGGTATTATAACATGATTTGAAGACGTTGCCATCATAACAACCATAAAACTTAAATTATTCAGTGTTTAAGTTGATTTTTTCTGTTTTTTAGCTATATTCTTACGACTAAATCCTTTATAAAGAAAGACAAAATGTTAAAGATTGATTTCAAAAAACCTGCTTTTTTCATAATCTTACTTGGTTTAGTAAGCCTTTTTTCAGACCTAACCTACGAAGGAGCAAGAAGCATTACAGGACCTTTTCTTTTAACCCTTGGAGCCTCAAGCTTGGTGGTAGGGTTTATCGCTGGATTAGGAGAGTTCTTAGGGTATGGGCTAAGGATTATTTCAGGTTGGATAACCGATAAAACAGGTAGATACTGGGGGATTATAATAGTAGGTTATCTTATCAACCTGCTAAGTGTACCGACTTTGGCGTTGGTAGGACGATGGGAACTGGCAGTTATGTTGCTTTTTATGGAAAGGATTGGTAAAGCGATAAGAACTCCGGCAAGGGATGCTCTACTTAGTCATGCAGCCGGGAAAATAGGTTATGGATGGGGCTTTGGGCTTCATGAGGCTATGGATCAGATAGGAGCCATACTTGGTCCTCTCATGATAGCCCTCGTTTTTTACTTTCAAGGAAGTTATAGAGAGGCTTTTGGAGTTTTGCTGCTACCGGCGGTTTTAGCGATTTCAATCCTAATGATAGCCAGGTTTTTATACCCTTCGCCTTCTTATTTAAAAATCAAAACCATCCAGGTTAAATCCGAAGGATTTAAAAAAGTATACTGGATCTATATTATAGCGGTTAGTTTATACGGAGCAGGATATGCAGACTATCCCCTAATTGCTTATCACTTTAAAAAGGTAGCTAACATCTCAGAAACTTGGATTCCTGTTTTTTATGCGATAGCTATGGGGGTAGATGCCTTAGCTGCACTTTTTTTTGGCTATCTATTTGATAAGAAAGGATTTTCTGTTCTTCTTTTTTCGGTAATAATCTCATCGGGATTTGCCCCTTTATGCTTTTTAGGAGGATTTTATGGGGCGGTCTTAGGGATGATTTTATGGGGAATAGGTATGGGGGCCCAGGAGTCTATCATCAGGGCAGCGGTTACCCTATTAGTACCTCAAGAAAAAAGAGGAACAGGATATGGTGTATTTCACACAACCTACGGATTCTTTTGGTTTTTAGGTAGCACCATCTTAGGGGTGTTATATCACTTTTCTGTTTATGCCCTTATCACAGTTTCGATAATTTTACAACTTTCGGCAATACCTTTACTATTAAAGGTAAAAAAGACCTATACCCAAAGCTAAAAGAGGTTTTTTTAACCACAAAAGCTACTATGAGATTACACTTAATCAGAGGTTGAAAAAATCTCGAAAGTATGAGAAAATAAGTCTATGGAGAAAAAGATAAAAGTAGTATTTTTTGATGCAGAAGGTACTTTTTTACATATCTCTCCGTCAGTAGGTGAGATCTACGCCAGATTTTGGAGAGAAAGAGGATATGAGGTTTCTCCTTCGGAAATAATGAAAAGGTTTATACCAGCTTTTAGGGATAAATTTAAGCACGACAGAGTTGAACGCTGGACTCAGGAGCTTTGTAAAAAAGGATGGTATCAAATATTTGAAAAAACCTTTGAGCCTTTAAAAAAGGCCCCTTGTTTTGAAGATGTTTTTCAGAAAAGTTGGGAGTTCTTCGCAACCAAGGACTGTGTGATTTTAGCCCAGGATTTTCCAGAGATATTATACCTTTTAAAAAAACAAGGAATTAAAACAGCGGTTATTTCTAATTGGGATGCGAGACTAAAAAACATTTTAAAACAGCTTGGTTTAGACGAGCTTTTTGATGAGACTTTTATAGGATGTGAAGTAGGATACCTTAAACCAGATTTAAGGTTGTTTCAAACAGCCTTAGAAACCCTAAAAGTGAATCCACACGAAGCCTTGATGATAGGAGACTCTTTGTCAAATGATATCGAACCTGCTAAAACCTTAGGGATGCTTACCTATCATTACCAGGGAGAACCTTTTTCTGAGGTCTATCAGAAAATCTTCTCACTCTAAACCTTTACATCCAAAAACCTTCCTTTGGTTTGGTTTTGGACTTTTTCTTTTAAAAGGCTAAGTTCTCTTCTGGCTTTTATTTCTTTGATAGTAGCTATTTGTGCTACCTGTAGGTCTTGAGGAGAAGGGTCTGCCGGAGCTAAGGCTGCAGCCCTTACGATTTCCATCTTCTGAATGGTTTTTTCAGGAGAACTTTCTTCAGAAACATCTATGCTTACTTCTCCACCAGAAATGTAAAGTTTTCCGTCTGGCCCTCGTGTATACTGATAATGTACACTTCCTGCATACTTTCCTCCCACGATTTTATGAGCCATCTCATGGGCTATAACCTGTTTTTCTCTGATTTTAAGTTTTTCTATCAACACCCGGATTTTAAGTTCTTCGAGATTTTTTTCTTTAGGAGTATTAAAAGATTGAATAGAAGTTGAACCTACAGGCCCAACGTTCATGTTTTTATTATAACTCTAAAATCATTTATGGTAAAGGTAAAGCAAACCGCTCTTGAAAAGAGCGGTTTTATCTATTAAAATATGGTTAAAATGTGTAAATTTTCTTGCGGGAGTGGCGGAACGGTAGACGCTCCGGACTTAGGATCCGGTGGGGATTTCCCCGTGAGGGTTCAAATCCCTCCTCCCGCACGTTTTTTTTCTAAATTTCAGGTTATCCTCTTAATCACCTTACCTGCCCTTAAACACCACGCCACATCAAACTTAAAAGTTACTTAAAATTTTCGTTTTTAAGACTATGTATTACAGGACCATTCCTTAGGGTAAAGGTGGTGTATCTGGTATTGTCTGAGATGGACATGAAATGCAAGAATAAAAGTTCATCTGAATTTAGAGAAGCACTTTCTAATTTTAGGAGTAAGTTTTTTTATCCTTCAAGGTCAAACAAAATTAAACCCTAAGAACCTATCCAAAAATTTTTAGTTGTCTTTCATGTTGACAATCTTAATGTTAAAATATAAGTATGAATAGAAAAAAACTGGGAGTAGAATATAAATTGTGTCTTTTAATAAAATATTTTAGAGGCATAATAAAAATTTTTAATATTTTTTAAATTAATGATAACATAAAACCTAAAA
>NZ_AUIT01000028.1 GCF_000423845.1 Thermodesulfobacterium hveragerdense DSM 12571
TGAGGAATTATGTAAGAGTTATGAGAAGAAGTATCCAGCTTATATAAAGGGACTTTTGAAAAAGAAGGAGCATTATTTTGTTTATAAGAAATATCCTGAGGGGGTGAGGAGGTATATATACACGACGAATGTGGTTGAGAATATAAATAGCAGGATAGAGCTGATAAGGGTAAATACAGGGGGATATTTTCAATCAATCAAGACAGCAGAGGTTGCGATATACATAACAGTAAGTCGGATTCAGAAAACGAGATGGCAAAAACCACTTCCTTTAATTAAGTCTGCTTTATACGAATTGAGGCAAATGTTTGTAAAGAGATTTTATAAGGAGACACAATTCTCTTGACAAGTGTCCCTAAGAAAGTAGCCAATCCTACCGTCCAGAGTTCTCCAGAGTTGCTGGTCATGGTGTATTTTACAAACTTTCTTATGTTGTCATAGATCCTTCTCCCCTCTTTTACCGCTTTAGTAATGGTGGTAAAGTTATCATCAAGAAGTATCAAGTCGCTTGCTTCTTTAGCGACTTCAGTCCCACTTCCCATGGCAACCCCTATGTCTGCCTTTTTCAAGGCTGGGGCATCGTTTACTCCATCCCCTGTCATAGCCACAAACTGCCCTTTTTCCTGCAAAACCTCTACAATCTTTAACTTTTGCTCAGGAGATGTCCTTGCATAAACCTTTATTTTTTCTATCCTTTTTTCGAATTCCTCTAAAGACATTTCCTCTAATTCTTTCCCTGTAATCAGCACACTATCTAAAGGCTCATCTTTTTCAACGATGGTAAGTTCTTCAGCGATAGCCCAGGCAGTTAAAGGGTGGTCTCCTGTGATCATCACCACCTTTATTCCTGCAGATTTACAAAGGGCTATAGCCTCCTTTACTTCCTTTCTCGGTGGATCAATCATTCCACAAAACCCAAGAAAAATTAGTTTACTTTCTAGAGTTTCGGTTTCAAAAAGCTCAGATATTTCCTTATATGAAAAGGCTAACACTTCATACCTTTCTTGGCAAACTCTAAAGCCTTATCATAGATCTCTTTTTTTTGTCTCTTCTGTAAGAAGGACTACCTTGTCCTCGAGCAAAATAAATTCTGCCTTTTCAAGTAAGTTTTCTAAACTACCTTTAGTGAAAACAAGATACCCGTTTTCTTTTTTTATGAACCTTGGTCATAGCCTTTCTTTTTGGGTCAAAGGGAATTTCAAACACCCGAGGCAACTTTTTCTGAAGCTCGGCTTTTTCAAAATGGTTCTCTTTCGGATATTCATAAAGGGCAATTTCTGTAGGGTCTCCGGTAGGGGTACCTTCCTCTGTACACCTGATATCGTTATTTAAAGCCATACATAAAAAAAGATAATTGGTCTGTTTTTCAAACGAAAAAACCTCTCTTACTGTCATTTTATTTTGGGTTAAAGTGCCGGTTTTATCTGTACAGATAAAGGTTACCGAACTTAAGATTTCCAACGCAGGCAAATTTCTTACAAAAGCGTTTAGAGCAACCATTTTTTGGCACCAAGAACAAGGGTGATGGTCACCACTGCTGGCAAGGCCTCAGGCACCGCAGCCACAGCCAAAGCAACCGAGGTAAGAAGTATCCTTAAAGGTTCTTCACCTCTTAAAACCCCGAGAACAAAAACAATCAAACAAATAAAAATGATAAGTACTCCAGTTTTTTCCCAAAATCAGTAAGCCTTTTCTGAAGAGGAGTCTTAGGATCTTCCTGTTAGACCATTTTTGCGATTTTTCCAAGCTCAGCATTCATTCCTGTAGCAACCACGACTCCATTGCCCCTTCCGCTGGTCACAAAAGTTCCTTTAAAAACCATGTTCTTCTGTTCAGAAACAGGCAATTTTTCTCCTGAAATTGGTTCAACCTGTTTTAAAACAGGAACAGATTCACCGGTAAGTAAAGATTCGTCAACCTTAAGTTGATAGGCCTCTAAAAGCCTTAAGTCTGCCGAGATAACCTCTCCTGCCTAGATCAAAACTATATCCCCTGGAACAAGTTCCTCAGCCTGGATTTTTTTATCTTCCCGTCTTTTATAACTATCGCATAAAGAGAAAGCATCTTTGAAAGGGCTTCCATTGCCTTTTCTGCTCTATAGAGCTGTATAAACCCAATAAGACTGTTTATTTAAAGGAAATCTTTTCTTTTTCTTTTTCAAAACGTTTTTTTCCATAAATCTCAAGCCTTTGGTAGCCTCTCTGTCTGAAAGACCTGTTGGACCGATGTTTAAAACTTCTAAAATCTCTTCTGTGGTTTTTCGATAAAACTCCATGATAAAGATTTTAATTTTAAAGTTTAAAATTTTGAAGATTTTGAGGCTAAAATTCATACCTTTTTTAAAAAAAATTTTTATGGTATGATAAAGAAAAGAAATAACTGGGGGGGGTATTTATGGATGTTTCAGAAAAGAAAAAAGCGGTAGAGGCTGCTATTTCTCAAATAGAGAAAATGTTTGGTAAAGGTTCTATCATGAAACTCGGGGAGGGGGCTCAAAAAATAGAAGTTTCTGTAATTCCTACCGGGTCCCTCAGTCTTGACATTGCTACAGGTATAGGAGGTATACCCAGAGGAAGGATAACAGAAATCTACGGGGCTGAGGCTTCAGGTAAAACTACCTTAGCCCTTCACATGGTAGCTGAGGCTCAAAAACAGGGAGGAGTAGCTGCTTTTATCGATGCTGAACATGCCTTAGACCTAAACTACGCCCAAAAATTAGGGGTTAACATCGAAGACATCCTTGTGTCCCAACCAGACACAGGAGAGCAAGCCTTAGAGATAGCAGAGGTGTTAGCCAGAAGCGGGGCGGTAGATATCATAGTAATAGACTCAGTTGCAGCTCTTGTGCCTAAGGCCGAGATAGAAGGCGAAATGGAAGACCAACAAGTAGGACTACAGGCTCGTCTTATGTCTAAAGCCATGCGAAAACTTACCTCTGCCATCTCTAAAAGCAATACTGCTGTAGTTTTTATTAACCAAACCAGAATGAAGATAGGGACTTTCAGCTACGGAGGTCCACCAGAAACCACCCCTGGAGGTATGGCCCTTAAGTTTTTTGCTTCTTTAAGGCTTGAGATAAAGAAAATCGCCTCCATAAAAGAAGGGCAAGAACAGTTAGGACATAGGGTAAAGGTAAAAGTGGTAAAAAACAAATTAGCCCCTCCTTTTAAAGAGGTGGAATTTGACATCTATTTTGGAGAAGGTATCTCTAAGGAGGCTGAGCTGGTTGACCTGGGGGTCGCGATGGAAGTCATCGAAAAGAGCGGTTCCTGGTTCTCTTACCAGGGAGAAAGACTTGGGCAAGGCAAAGAAAACGTAAGAAAATTACTAAAAGAAAACAAACAACTTGCCTTAGAGATAGAAAATAAAATAAGAGAAATAGCAGGATTGCCTCTGATTAAAACCCCCTTTGAAAAATCTACCGAAAAGGCTGCAGAAAAATCTCAAAAGGGAAAATAAAAATAAAGATTATTATTTAAACCATGAAAAAAGAAAAAACCTTTAACAAAAATTTTGTAAAAACCTTGGAAGAAAGGCTTGAAAAGGTTAAGGTTATCGTGGTAGGGGACTTAATCTTAGACTGTTACTTTTTAGGTGAAGTAAACCGTATCTCTCCAGAAGCCCCGGTACCTGTTTTTGACCTGAATTCTACTTATTATACCTTGGGAGGTGCGGCTAACGTTGCTGCTAACTTAAGAGGGCTTAAGGTTCAGATAGAGCTGATGGGGGTAGTAGGAAAAGACGATAAGGGAGAAACCTTAAGAAAGTTGGCCATAAAACAAGGAATAGGAGTTCAAGGAATAGTGGAAGACCCTAAAAGACCTACTACCGTTAAAACGAGAATTATAGCTCAATCCCAGCACCTTTTAAGGGTAGATTTTGAAAAAAGAGATCCCTTAGACCAGGAAACCATGGAAGTTTTAAAAGCAACCTATCAAAAAATTTTACCAGAGGCAGATGCGGTAATCCTCTCTGATTATGCCAAAGGAGTTTTAAAGGTGGAAGATTTTTGTAAAGACCTGATAGAGGAGGCCAGAAAAGCAGGTAAAGCCGTTTTAGTTGACCCAAAGAGTATCAGCTGGGAGAAATACCAAAAGGCCACAGCCATCACCCCTAACCTTAAGGAATTTAAAGAAACAGCACTTAAAGAAAATCTTTCTATAAAAGACTTGGAACAATCTGGAAAGGCTTTGATACAAAAGTTTGGGTTAGACTTTTTGGTGATCACCTTAGGTAAAGATGGGGTATTTCTGGTACAGCCAGAAAAGGGTGGGCTTCATCTTCCTGCCCAGGCTAAAGAAGTTTATGATGTGTCTGGGGCAGGAGATACGATGATTTCCTCTTTAACCGCTTTTTATGCCGCAGGAGTCCCGTTAGAAAAAGCCTTAGAACTGGCTAACATAGCCGCAGGCATCGTCGTAGGTAAAGTAGGGACAAAACCTGTTTACTGGGAAGAAATTAAAGCTTTCTTGGACAAAAAACATTAGGAGGGCCTTCATGGGTAAAATAGCAACCATAAGAGCAAGAGAAATTCTTGATTCCAGAGGTAATCCCACTTTAGAGGTAGAAGTATGGTTAGACAGCGGTTTTTATGGAAGGGCTGCGGTTCCCTCTGGGGCTTCTACCGGAAAGTATGAAGCTCTTGAGCTTAGAGATGGAGAGAAAGAAAGATTTTTGGGAAAAGGTGTGCAAAAGGCGGTTTTCAACGTAAACGAAATCATCGCTCCTCAGTTAGAAGGATTAGACTCAGGAAGACAAACAGAAATAGACAAACTGCTTTGTGAACTTGATGGAACAGAAAACAAATCTAACTTAGGGGCTAACGCTATCTTAGGGGTTTCTTTAGCCTGTGCCAGGGCTACTGCAGAGGAATTAGGAATGCCCCTTTTTGCTTACATCGGAGGGATAAGAGCCCGCACCCTACCTGTACCTTTTATGAACGTCATAAACGGAGGGGTTCATGCAGATAACCCCTTAGATTTTCAGGAGTTCATGATAGCTCCTTGGGGAGCAAAATCCTTCGCCGAAGCTTTAAGGATGGGAGCTGAGGTTTACCATGCCTTAAAAAGTATCCTTAAACAGGAAGGTTTAAGCACCTCCATCGGAGATGAAGGAGGTTTTGCCCCTCAGATAAGACTTCCTGAAGAAGCTTTAGAATATCTCATAAAAGCTATAGAAAAAGCCGGGTATACCCCAGGAGAAGATGTAGCCTTAGCGATGGATGTGGCTGCCTCTGAGCTTTATCAGGACGGGTTTTACTTCCTAAAAGGTATCGACAAAAAACTATCTACAGAAGAAATGGTAGAATATTACGAAAGATTGGTAAACAACTATCCTATCATATCGATCGAAGATCCTTTGTCTGAAGAAGACCCAGAAGGATTTAAATTAATCACCCAAAGGATAGGGAATAAAGTTCAAGTAGTGGGAGACGACATCTTTGTGACCAACCCTAAAAAGATAAAATGGGGTATAGAAAACAAGATGGCTAACGCTGTGCTTATAAAGCTTAATCAGATAGGAACTCTTACTGAAACCATAGAGGCAGTTGAACTTGCCTACAAACATAAGTGGAATTGTATGATCTCTCACCGTTCAGGAGAAACCGAAGATACCTTTATCGCAGACCTTGCGGTAGCTCTTAACACCGGGTTTATTAAGACCGGTGCTCCTGCCAGAGGAGAAAGGGTGGCAAAGTTTAACCAGCTTTTAAGAATTGAAGAATACTTAGGAGATGCTTCAATCTTTGCAGGAAAACAAATTTTATCTAATCTGTAAGAAGACCATGGATATAGAGATCTTTAAAAAATTTGTTGATAAAGACCCTGGTCTTGAGTTTTGGATAGAAAAAGAAAAAGGTAAATCCTTAGAAAAAAGAGAGGGGAAAATTTTTTTAGAGGAGGAATACCAAGACGAAAGTCTTACGATAAGATATCTGAATCCAAACGGAAGAGCTGGGCTTTCTTATACCACCTCTTTAGATGAAACTAATGTTGAGCTTGCGGTGAATAAAGCCAAGGTTCTTTCAGAAAAAGGAATGCCTGCTTCTTTTCCAGAAGAGGTTCCTTCTGAGGTGTTTCCTCCTAAAGTTTTAATCCCGGATGAGGACTTTAACCCTCTTTTAGCTGAGTTTGAAGAAATAGCCTTAAGTTTTGACCACATCAAAAAAGTAGAAAAAATCAAACTTTCCTGGGGAAAAAACAAAATCGCCCTTTTAAGAAAGGGGATTTTACTGATTTGGGAAAAACCTTTTTATACCTTTTTAATTTCAGTGATAGCAGGGAATAGAGAAAAAGAAGCCTCTTCTTATGAATGGTATGAAGGAAGGAGTTTAGACAAGGAAGAATTAAAACAAAGGGTAAAAGAGGCCTGTGTTCGAGGTTCACTCTTAAGTCAAACCCAAAAGGGAGTCAATCTTAAAATTCCGGTACTTTTTCCCCCTTTTATGGCTGTAGACCTGTTAGAGATTTTGGAGTTCTCCTTTTTAGGAGAAGAAGTTATAAAAGGAAGATCCTTTCTAAAAGATAAGTTAGGAAAGAAGTTCTTTTCTGAAAACCTTACCCTGATAGATGATGGGTTAACCGAAGGGCTTATCGAAAGCCGACCTTTTGACGACGAGGGTGCCCCTCAAACCACCAAGCCCCTCTTAGAAAAGGGAGTAATAAAAGGTTATCTTTTTGATACCTACTGGAAAAAGCAGGCAGAAAGCCTGGGATTAGGGAGCTTTACTTCAGGAAATGCCCGAAGGAATGATTTTAGAAGTAGTCCTAAAGTAAGTGCTACCAACCTTTACTTTAAAGAAGGACCTTATACTAAAGAAGAGCTACTTAGATTTTCTAATGAAGTTTTTGAGGTGTTAGAACTTTTAGGAAGTCACACAGCAGACCCTATTTCTGGAGAGTTTTCCGTAGGGGTTTCTGGAGTTTATTATAAAAACGGAGAGCCGGCAAAGGTTTTAAGTGAGATGGCCCTTTCAGGAAACATTTTTGAGATGTTTAAAAAAGTGGTGGCTATAGGCAAAGACCTTCGTTTTTATGGAAGTGTGGGTAGTCCAAGCCTTCTGGTAGACAAGATGGATTTAGGAGGATAAAATGACCCTTAAAGAAGGGATTGTAAAACTTAAAAAAAATCAACATCTTACCCAAGAAGAAGCCTATCATATCTTTAAGTCGTTAGCTACAGACGACTTTTCTCCTGAAGAGGTAGAACTTTTTTTAGAACTCTTAAGACAAAAGGGAGAAACCTGGCAAGAGATTACCGGAGCGGCTTTAGCTTATAGAGAAGTCATGAATAAACTTCCGTTTAATCCCCCTGAAGGAGCCATTTTGGTAGATACCTGTGGGACAGGAGGAGATGCTAAAAATAGTTTTAACTTTTCTACAGCTGTAGCCATCGCCCTTTCCTCAGTAGAAGGGGTTTATGTAGCCAAGCATGGGAACCGCTCTGTTTCTAGTCAATCAGGAAGTGCTGACCTTCTTGAGGCCTCAGGGATTTCCCTTGACCTATCCACTGAAGTCTCAGCCCAGGCTTTAACAGACCTGAAATTTACTTTCCTGTTTGCTCCCTTATACCACCCAGCCTTTAAAAAAGTCATCCCCATCCGTCAAAAGCTTGGTAGAACCATCTTTAACCTTTTAGGACCGCTCTTAAACCCTGCCTCTCCTACCCATCAGCTGATTGGGGTTTACAGCTATGTGATGACCGAAAAAATAGCTTATGTACTTGACGCCTTAAAGGTAAAACGAGCGCTTGTGGTCTTTGGAGAAGAAGGGTTTGACGAGGTTACCATCACTGGTTCAACCAAGATTTCAGAACTAAGAGACGAAAGGATTACCACCTACTTTTTAGACCCTGAAGACTTTGGTTTTGAAAGATGTGAGAACTTAGAAGAATTACAGGTTAAAAGTCCACAACATAGCCTTGAACTATTAGAAAAACTTTTTAAAAACCAACTTGAAGGACCTGTAAAAGACATGTTTCTTTTGAATTTAGGAGCAGCACTTTATCTTTGTGAAAAAGCAATAGACATAAGAGCCGGTGTAGAAAAGGCCAGAGAACTTGTAAGGTCTGGGCAAATCTGGGATAAGTGGCAGGAGATAAAAAACTATTATAGAAATCTGAAGAATTAAAAATTAAAAGCCGGCGGAGGGACTTGAACCCTCAACCCTGGGATTACAAATCCCATGCTCTGCCGATTGAGCTACGCCGGCAGAGAATTTATATAAGAAAGTTTCCTCCTCAAAAACGGAGGAGGCGGGATTCGAACCCGCGGTACGGGTTTTAGCCCGTACACTCGCTTAGCAGGCGAGCGCCTTCGACCTCTCGGCCACTCCTCCAAAAAATTTAAAAAATTCCGGGGCGTGGATTCGAACCACGATTCTGGGAGCCAAAGTCCCATGTCCTGCCAGTTAGACGACCCCGGAATTATTCCATATAAACCTTACATAAAAATATAACATATTTTCTGTTTTTGTAAAGTTAACCTGTTTTCTTGTTTACTTTAAAAGAAAAATATTTAATTTATAATTTAGATTTATTCAAAAAAAAGTCTTGCAAAATTACTTTTATAATCTATTTTAAGTAGTAAAATTAAACCTACATAAGAGAAAAAACCATGAAAAACTTTGAAGGAAGCTGGGTATGTTCTACCTCAAATTGTGGTTATATCTACAACCCCTCTAAAGGGGACCGAAAGGGTAAAATCCCTCCAGGGACACCTTTTGAGAAACTGCCTGAAGACTGGAAATGCCCAATCTGTGGAGCAAGTAAAAAAGCTTTTAGACCGATGGATCAGTTAGAAAAAAAACACTAAAAATTTGACAAGACTAAATTTTTATCTATAATTCTATAATGTTAATCAACAATATACTTTATCTTCTATGGTAAAGGAGGAGATTGACTATGAAAAACATCGTTTTAGTAAAATGTAAGATGATCTCTGAACAAAACCTGTGTCCAGGGGATGCCAAATGTTTTGTAGCTTTAAGTAGAAAAGAAGGAGAGTTCGCAAGATATCAAGAGGAAGGTGCTCAGATCGTAGGTATCGTAGACTGTGGAGGTTGTGAAGGAAACAAAAACAGGGTAATTTGCAGTTTACTTCTTTTTAAAATACAATTAAACGCCCTCAACGAAAAGGTAGATGCTGTACATGTAGGCACCTGTATCATGAAGTTCTGCAAAAGAAAGGACGACCTAATCGCTGCCATTAAAGAAAAAGCCGGAGTAGAGGTGATAGAAGGCACCCATCCTTATGCACCACCAAGCATCTTTGGAGATTAATTTTTTAATCAAACATTTTTAAAAACAACCTGTAGAACACCAGTTCTGGGTTAAGGTATCGGTCTAAGGCTTGTAAGGTTTCTTGGATTAAGAAAAAGGCTGGATAGGGCTCTTTGGGATAAATCTCTTCTGGGAAAGCTTCTGGATAGGGATAGTCGATCAATCTTTTTAAATAGGACCTCCATATCCAAACCAGGACCAAATAAAACACCACCTCTAAATCTTGGTAGTTGAAGCTGGCAAACCTTTCTGCTACCCTAAACCTTAGGTATGGGCTGTTAGAAAACCCTGCCTTTACAAAACTATTAAGTTCCTCCAAAAAACCTTTTTCTGCGATGGTCAGCGATCTTCCTAAGCTACCTTGAGAAATCTCTGCTAATGTTTGAGAAACTTGTTTTTCAAATCCATATTGTTCTGTCAAAACTTTATAAACTATCGTTTTAGGTAAAGGATGAAACCTGACCACCTGTGACCTTGAAACCACCGTCGGTAAAAGCTGGGTAAAGTTTTCTGTAAGAAGAATAAAAATCCCATAAGAAGGGGGTTCCTCTAAGGATTTTAAAAGAGCATTCGCTGCCTCAAGGTTCATCCTTTCAGCATTTTGAATTAAAACCACCTTATACTTTGCCTCTATAGGATGGTATCTTAGAAAATGGATGATCTCCCTTATCTGGTCTATCTTTATCTCTTTTTTTTCTGGACTAATTTTCAAGACATCAGGATGAGTTTCCTTGGATAACTTCTTACAGGCTACACAAATTCCGCAGGGAGAAAGGGGGTCTTTTTGACAAAAAAGATGAAAAACAAAGGCATAAGCCGTGGTTTCTTTCCCCACCCCTTTAGGACCGGTAAAAAGATAGGCATGGGATAAACGGTCTGTAGATAAAGACCTCTTTAGTAAAGTTACGGCAGGGTTTTGGTTTAAAACTTGATCCAGAGTTATTAACTTCATATGTTCTCAACTTCTATCTTCGCACCTAATCCTTGTAATTTTTCCACAAAGTTTTCATAACCTCTTTCTATCAACTCTATGTTATACACGGTGGTCGTGTTTTCGGCGCAAAGGCCTGCTAAAACCAAAGCAGCCCCAGCTCTTAGATCTGTAGCTTTTACCGGAGAGCCAAAAAGAGGGGTTATACCGTTAACGATCGCGGTCCTGTCCTCCAATTTTATGTTTGCTCCCATCCTGTTTAACTCAAAAACGTATAAAAATCGGTTTTCAAAGAGGTTTTCTACCACCAAAGACATGCCTTCAGCCTGGGTTAACAACACCGTAAAAATAGGCTGCAAGTCTGTCGGAAATCCAGGATAAGGAGCGGTAACGATTTTGGTAGCCTTTAAACTTTTCTCCCTTTTAACCAGACAAGACCTTTTACCTGTTTTCTCTACATAAACCCCTATTTCTCGAAGCTTAGAAACAGGAACCTCTAAGTAAGATAGGTTTACGTTTTTTATCTCTAACTCGTTTTCTTCTAAAAGACCTCCTAAGACCAAAAACGTACCAGTCTCTATCCGGTCGGGGATGATTTCTATGTTTGCAGGTTTTAACTTTTTTTTACCTTTAACATAGATGGTATCCTCTCCTTCCCCTTTTATATGTGCTCCCATACTTTTTAAAACCTCAGCTAAAAAGACAACCTCGGGCTCTTTAGCTGCGTTTTTGATAACCGTCTCCCCTTCTGCTACAGAGGCCACCATAAGTAAATTTTCCGTGGCGGTTACTGAGGGGAAATCAAGCACTATCTCGCATCCCCTTAGGTTTAAAGCCTTTACCCTCAGGTTTCCATGGTACAGAGATATTTCTGCCCCTAATTTTTCCATCCCCTTTAAATGAAGGTCTACCGGTCTTTTACCGATAGCACACCCTCCGGGAAGAGGAACCTCAGCCTCTCCTTTAGCCCCCAAAAGGGCCCCCAAAAACAACACCGAAGCCCTTATCTGAGTAGCCAGTTCATAAGGAACTGAAGTCTTGTTTATAACTAAGGTATTTATTATAAGTGCGTCCTTTTCAAAAGACCAGGTAGCCCCTAAAAACTCTAAAATCTTTAGCATACAAAAAACATCCCTTACCTTAGGAACCTTCTTTAACCGATACTCTCCTGGTGCAAGCAAAGTAGCAGCAATCGCAGGCAAAGCAGCATTTTTAGCTCCGCTAACCTCTACCACCCCTCTTAAAGGGTATCCACCTTTTATCACATACCTTCTTTCGCTTACTCTTTCCATAACACCACTACCCTCTCATATCCTCTTAAATCTCGATAAAACTTAGCTTCCCACCTATATTTTTTAGCCAACTCTCTAACTTTTTCTCCCTGATTATAGCCTATTTCTAAAATTAAAAAACCTCCTTTTTTCAGGTAATAAGGAGCCTCTTGCATCAACCTTTCGTGAAACTCAGTCCCTTTGGGACCTGAAACCAAAGCTTCCTTAGGCTCAAAGTCCCGAACTTCCTCTTCCAGATTTTCCCATTCTTCTAAACTGAGATAGGGCGGGTTAGAAAAAATCACCTCAAAAACTTCAGACTTTTTAAAAGGAGTTAAGCCATCTCCTCTTAACAAAAACAACCTTTCTTCTACCTGGTGTAACCGGGCATTTCTATCAGTTAAGGCAAGGGCCTTAGAATTTATGTCTACCCCTACACCTTTTAGTCCTGACCTTTCTAAAAGCATGGTAATCACTATCACCCCTGAGCCTACCCCTAACTCTAATACCCATCCTTGTTCTATGTCTAAATCAAGAAAAGCCTCAACTAAAGTCTCGGTATCTTGTCTTGGGATCAACACCCCCTCTTCCACCTCAAATTTTCTCCCCCAAAAATAGGCCTCTTTAAGGATATAAGCTAAAGGCTTTCGTTTTAACCTCTCTTCGAGAATCTCCCAAAAATTTTCCTCTGAAACCTCCTTGTCAAAACAAAGATAAACTGACAACGGTTTTACCTTTAAAAGATGAGAAAGGATTAACAGAACTTCCCAGGTAGCGTATTCAGGATCTTCTATCTGAGAAAGAAATGTTTTTCCTTGACTAAAGGCCTGAGAGACCTTCATCAATTCTTTTTAAAAACAAGCTTATTTAGGATAATCTCCTGAGTACTTTCTTGTTCTTTTAGCTTTCTTATGCTGGTTAATACCTCAAAATGTTCTTGAGCTTTATACAGAAAAGGGACTAACAGTCTTTTTCTGTCCCCGCTATGGGCAAGGATTACCTCTCCCTGGTCTACCAGTAGATTTTTAAAAAGTTCTAAAAGAGGGTCAAAAAAGCTCTTTCTAAAAACTATCTCAGCCCCTAATATCACATCAAACTTTTCGTGAAGGGTTACTTTTCTCCAGTCTAACACCTGAGTTCTTATAGAAAGCCCGTTTTCTTTAGCAGAAAGTTCTAAGAATTTTAAAGGTAGTTCGTCATAATCTGTGGCTAACACCTCATGCCCAAAACCTGCGGCTACCAAGCTAACTACCCCAAGCTCTAAGATTTTTTTAGAAGGACTCAGCCTTGCCACATAATCTATCAGCACTAAATTTGCTTCCCATACCTTAAACCAAAGGGGAAACTTCTCTACCTCTAAAAAGGGGTCACCCTCAAAAATTTCTTCAAGTTTGGCTGGTCTTATTATTTTAAACGTCTTGTCTCTAACCGTAATTTTCTCAGTTTCTAAGGTAAGAGCATCAATTTGCATGGTTGATCTCCCTTATCAAAAATAATATTAAAGATAACGCTTTTTTCTAAAAAAAAGAAAGAACAGAAACATGATAAAAAGGGTCATTAAATTCACAAAAATAAAGGCATAAGAGGTACCTTTAAAAGGTGGAAGCTCTTGAAAAGGAAGGGGGATGTTCATTCCATACATGCTGTAGATGATAGTGGGGATAGAAAAGATGATAGCCATGCTGGCTAAAAACTTCATGATAAGGTTAAGGTTGTTGTTGATGATAGAAGTATAAGCATCCATAGTGCCTGAAACGATGTTTAAAAAGACTTTGGTCATCTCTATAGCTTGTCTGTTTTCTATTTGAAGGTCTTCTAAAACCTCTTGGTCTTCTTCAGTTAATCTTAGGTACCTTCCGCTCTGTATCTTAGTAAGCACTGTGTCGTTGCCGTGCAAAGAGGTGTTAAAGTAGGTTAAGGTTTTTTCTATGCTAAGCATTTTGATGATTTCTTCGTTTTCTATAGCCTTAAAAATCTCCTCTTCATATTCTTCAAGGGTTCTGTCTATAATCCTCAAAAGTTTAATATAAAGAGAGGTAGCACTTAGCATAAAATTAAGCAAAAAATTAACAGGATTTCTAAGGTCAAACGTCTTACTCTTATTGGCAAAGGTGACAAAGTCTTCAAAAATAGGATGGTCTTTAAGACAAACCGTAATGATATAATCGTCTGTCAGTATTATCCCTATAGGGATGGTTTCATATCTTACGAAGATCCCTTTAGAAATAATATCCGGTACCCGTAAGATGATAAGAACCTGTTGTTCCTCTTTTTCAATCCTTGGTCTTTCTTCTTCATCAAGAGGATATCTAAGAAACTCCGGGAAAATATGACATTTCTTCTCTAAGTAAGCCATCTCCTCTTCTAAGGGATTAAAAAGACAGATCCAGGTATGAGGGCTAATAGACTCAGCCGGTAATAAAATACCGTTTTCTGACTTATAAACTCTGAACATAGCTCTCCCTTAATAAAACTACTACCGCATTCCACCGATAACTTCACCAAGCTTAAAGATAGGTAGGTAAAGAGCTACTAAAATACCACCTACTATCACACCTAAGATTACGATCAAAATAGGCTCTATCAAGGTAGAAAGGGTGTTTACCATCCTATCTACTTCTTCTTCAAAAAATCCTGCCACTTTATTAAGCATTTCTTCGAGTTTTCCGGACATTTCTCCTACCCTTACCATTTCTACCATAAAAAAAGGAAAAACCCCGGTTGCCATCATAGGGTCTGCGATAGACTGACCTGCAGAAACGTTGAGCCTTACCTCTTCCATAGCCTTTTCTATGATTTTATTACCTGAGGTTTCACCAGCTATCGTAATAGCCGGAAGAAGCTGAACCCCACCCCCTACCAGGTTAGCTAAAGTTCTTGCAGTTCTTGCGACTGCCGCTTTCAAAAACAACTCTCCTAATAACGGTAACCTTAACAAAAACTTATCTGTAACATATCTTCCTTGCTCGGATCTCCTGTAAACTTTTATACCCAAACTTAAACCTACCCCTAAAAGGATTAAAAAAAGCAGTATCTTCCCGAAGTTTTTACTGATGTTAATAACCACCTGAGTAGGCCATGGTAAAGATTGGCCTGCACTTTCATAAATCTCTGCAAACTTTGGGATGACAAAAAGCATGATAACAGAGATCACTATAATGGTCACCGCCACCACCACAGAGGGATAAATCATCGCATGTTTAACCTTGCTTTTTATCCCTACTATCTTCTCTATATAATCAGCCAGACGATTTAAAATCATGTCTAAATTACCACTTGATTCTCCAGACCTTATCATCTGAATGTAAAGATTATCAAAAATCTTAGGATAGTGAACCATCGCCTCACTTAAGGCAACCCCTGTTTCTACCTTATACTTTATATCTCTTATAACCTCTTTAAAATACTTATTTCTTTGTTGTTCAGCCAAGATTTCAAGACATTTTACTATAGGAAGTCCTGCCTCTAAGACAACCGCAAACTGTCTGGTAAAGCCTGCTAATTCCTTATCAGAAACTGATTTAAGTTTAAAAAATCTAAGGGAAGTTTGTTTTTTTTCGGTGATTTTAATCGGAGTAAGGTTGAGACGTCTTAGGTAAACCTCTACCAGTTGAGGATTGGTAGCTTCTAAAACCCCCTTTCTTATCTCTCCGGTAACCGACCTTCCCTGCCATTCATATAAAGGCATAGTTTGCCCCTCTTAATACATCTTTAAAACTATTTACCTATCCAGTAGTTAGGAGATTCTCTTAATATCGTAACATCATGCACATGGCTTTCTCTATAACCTGCAGGGGTTATCTTGATAAATTTAGCCTTTTTTCTAAGTTCTTCGATGGTTCTACATCCACAGTATCCCATACCTGAACGAATACCACCTACCAACTGATAGATCATGTTAGACACAGGACCACGATAAGGCACCTTACCCTCTATTCCTTCAGGGACAAGCTTAGATAGGTCTTCTCCTTCCTGCCCGTAACGCTCACTTCCGCCTCTTTTAGTCATAGCAGAAAGAGAACCCATTCCTCTGTAGACCTTATAGGTTCTACCTTCATAAAGGATGGTTTCCCCTGGCGCCTCCTCTGTCCCGGCAAAAAGATTACCTATCATCACCGCATGAGCACCTGCAGCCAGTGCTTTAACGATATCTCCTGAAAACCGAATACCTCCGTCAGCTATCACAGGGATACTATATTTTTCTGCTACAACCGCACAGTTATGAATAGCGGTAAGCTGAGGAACTCCAGCTCCGGCTACAATCCTGGTAGTACAGATAGACCCAGGTCCTATACCTACTTTTATCCCATCTGCCCCAGCCTTTATCAAAGCCTCAGCCCCTTCAGCAGTAGCCACATTACCAGCTACCAGCTGACAATCAGGGAAATGATACTTTATCTCCTTTATGGTCTCTATCACATTTTTAGAATGCCCATGAGCTGAATCTATAAACAAAACGTCTGCTCCAGCCTTAAGCAATCTCTCTGCTTGATCTAACCTATTAGCCCCAACCCCTATAGCTGCTCCAACCCGCAACCTTCCAAGTTCATCCTTACAGGCATTAGGATATTTCTTAAGTTTTTCTATATCCTTTATGGTAATAAGTCCTTTAAGACAAAAATTATCGTCTACGATAAGAAGTTTTTCTATCCTATGCTCGTGTAAAATCTTAATCGCCTCTTCTAAGCTGATGCCTGGTTTAGCTGTAACCAAATTTTCCTTTGTCATCAAGTCTTTAACCGGACGCTCAAAGTTGGTCTCAAATCTTAAATCCCTGTTGGTGATAATCCCTACCAGTTTTTTGCTTGGACCTTCAACCACAGGAATACCAGAAATCTTAAACTCTTCCATCAGCTTAAGAACTTCTTTTATCGGAGTATCTGGTAAAACGGTTACAGGATCATAGATCATACCACTCTCTGATTTTTTCACCTTTTCTACTTCTCTTACCTGTTCATCAAGGGTCATGTTACGATGAATAACACCTAACCCTCCCTCTCGAGCCATGCTGATTGCCATCCTACTTTCAGTAACCGTATCCATCGCCGCAGAAATAAGAGGAATATTTAGCTTTATCTTTGAAGTGATATAGGTAGAAACCTCTACATCCTTAGGCAAAACCTCTGAATATGCAGGCAATAAAAGTAGGTCATCAAAGGTATAGGCTTCGTATAAGATGTCTAACATACAACCGAACCCCTTTATAACATGA
Source organism: Thermodesulfobacterium hveragerdense DSM 12571 (assembly GCF_000423845.1). Classification (GTDB taxonomy): domain Bacteria; phylum Desulfobacterota; class Thermodesulfobacteria; order Thermodesulfobacteriales; family Thermodesulfobacteriaceae; genus Thermodesulfobacterium; species Thermodesulfobacterium hveragerdense. The sequence goes on from NZ_AUIT01000028.1 coordinate 16,694, forward strand.
AAATTTTTACTAATTATACCTCTCTATTAAAGAAAGTAAAGCACCTTCTAAAATCCCATATACACTTAAGACAAGAAAATCCTTTTTAAAATATTCTAAAACAGACCAGCAAATAAGGGCCCCTGGCAAGGCGATGTCTTCTCTTCCCTTTTCCATCCCCTTTATCTTACAAATTCTCTCAAGGTCACAATTAGCTAATTTTTTTACTATCATATCTATACGATCCTTCGAAATTTTATGACCGTTTAATGGATAAGGGGAATAGGTCTTTAGCTTTAAATCCAGAGCCCCTAAAAGACTTACAGTCCCTCCAGTAAAAATTACGTAATCTACCTCTTCTTTAGGTAAATCAACCAGTTTATCCGAAAGATATTCCATGATAGACTTAAAAACCTTAGAATTTACCGGATACCTCAGTTGAAAAAGGTCCTTTAACCAAACCGCCCCTATATCTATACTTTTAATCCATTTAGGAATCCCTTTTTCACTCAAAACAAACTCTGTAGAACCTCCTCCTATGTCTACCACCAAGAATTTCTTGTCAACCAACCCTTGAGATTGTAATCTATACATCACCCCTTTTAAAGAAAGCAAAACCTCTTCCTCTGGAGATATCACCTCTATATCTATACCTATTTTTTTAGCTTCTGCTAAAAACTCCTGAGCATTCTTAGCCTTTCTAAAAATCGCCGTACCTACAGCCCTATAGTCTTTTACCTCATAGGTTTCCATCAATTCTTTAAAATTTTTTAGGGTTTCAATCCCCTTTTTAAAAGCTTCTTCTGTGATTTCCTGGTTCAACAAACCTTCTCCAAGCCTTACGTTTTCTCGGTTTCTTATCAAAAAATATACCTGATCTTGTATTTTCTTTCCTAAACAAATCCTAAAGGTTTGAGTTCCCAGGTCTAAAGCCGCAAAAAACGGAAGGTTTAACCTTTCCTTAAACTCTTTTCCCAGCTTAAAAATTACCCTCAGTTTATTTTTAACATAATAATTTTGTTGGTTTTTAGGATTTTTAAAAATGAGTCCTTTGTTTTTTTTAAGTTCAAAAACCCCAAAATCCCTAAACTCTATCCGGTTACCTTTTTTTAGCTCTTCTCTTAAGGTTTCAAAAAAAAGCTCAACTATTACTTTTAAGTCTTCTTTTTCCAATTCTAAATCTAAAAACTTTAAGCTTAAACTTTCTATCAGATCACTTCGGTTCATAGTCCGCACCCTTAATAAGGAAAAAACCAGGGTTTAAAATAAAAAGACTCTGCTAATCCAGAGGCTTTCTCCTCTAATAACTTCCAAAAACTAACCTTTTTTTCAGGAAGATAAACCAGTTTGGCTTCTTTTATTTGGGCAAGCCTTTTTACCTCTTCTACTGCATCCCAAAAACCACCAAGTTTATCTATCAAACCTAATTTTAAGGCCTCTTCTCCGGTAAAAATCCTTCCGTCAGCTAACTCTCTAACCTTGACCTCAGGAAGCTTTCGTTCTTTGGCTATGGCTTTTATAAATTGAGTGTGAATAATCTTTATTTTTTCCTGAAGATAAACCTTTTCCTTAGGGCTTAAAGGCCTGTAAAAAGATCCGGTATCTTTGTATTCCCCGCTTTTTACCACCTCTGCCTCAACCCCAAGCTTTTTTAACAGTTTTTCCAGGTTAGGCACCTGAAGCACCACCCCAATACTTCCTGTAAGGGTCCCAGGAAGGGCAAAAGTTTGGTTGCCTCCAAGAGAAACATAAAAACCACCAGAAGCCGCGATGTTGCCCATGGAAACTATCACAGGCTTTAGGCTCCTAAGTTTTTTCAACTCTTCAAAGATCTCTTGAGAAGCCCCTACAGAACCACCTGGGGAGTCTATACGAACCACCACCCCTCTTATACTTTCCTTCTCTCTTAAAAACCTTATAGCCCTAAGATATTCTTCTGGATCGGCAATAACCCCTTTTATTTCTAAAACCCCTATCTGAGGTTTTCCAAAATCTATGTCCTTGAGTTTTATCAAAAAAGAAAGGATAAAACTCAAAACAAACAAAAACACTACCAATCCACCAACAAAAGCCAGTCCATAAACCAACCAAGGACGTTTCATCAAAAATCCCTTACCCCTTACTTAGCTTTTGAGCCAACAAATCCCCTAACCTTAACCCTGTTCCTTCTCTTTGAAAGGATTCTTTGTAGGTTTCTAACTCTTGGTTTTCAAGCTCTTCTAAATATTTCAAACAAGAAAGATGGAGTTTTCTGTTTTCAAGGTCTAAAATCACTATTTTACCTTTTAACCGCTCCCCTGTTTTGTATTTTTCAGCTATCTTATCTGGTTTGGGAAGGTTCTTTCCTTTAAATTCTTCAGAAAGTTCTTTAAAAGGGATAAAACCTTCTACCCCCTGGAAAACCTCAACAATAACCCCTGCAGATACTATCCGTTTTATCACTCCTTCTACCAAATCTCCTACCTTATGAGAAGCTACAAAGTTTTCCCAAGGGTCTGGGGTCAGATGTTTAACACTTAAACTAAGCTTTCTCTTTTCAAGGTCTATCTCAAGCACCTTAGACATAATCTCCTGCCCAGGACTAAACCTCTCTTTTAAATCTTCTATCCTTTCCCAGGAAAGGTTAGATATATGAATAAAACCGTCAACCCCTTCTCTTACCTCAACCAGCAAACCGTGGTTTAACACCTGTTTTATTTTCCCTTTTAATACAGCACCTACCTCTACCTCTTTTACAAACTTTTCCCAAGGACTTGGTTCAAGACGCCTTAAACTAAGCACCATTTTCCTTTCAGAAGGTTTTATTTCAAGAATTACAGCCTCTACCAAATCCCCTAAACCCAAAAGCTCCTTAGGTTTTAAGTTTTTATTCCATCCTATCTCACTTCTTGGGACCAAACCTTCTACCCCGGGTTCTACTTCTAAAAAAGCCCCAAAATCAAAAATTCCTACCACCTTACCCTTAACCTGCTGACCTTCTTGATAACGATTGGTTATTCCTTCCCAAGGGTCAGGCTCTAAGGCTTTTAGACTAACCTTAAGTTGTTCCTTAGAAGGATCAAAGGAAAGTACCTTAACCTTTATTTGATCTCCTCTTTTCAAAAAACCCTCTGGGTCTGTTATCCTAAACCAGGAAAGTTCTTTGTCAGAAAGGAAACCCTTTAACACCCCTCCAAAATCTATCAGAAACCCTCCTTCTACCCTCTTAAAAACCTCTCCCTCTATCAAACCTTCTTTTATCTTGTTTAAAACCTCTTTTTTCTTTAGTTCATATTCTCTTTCAAGCAAAGCCCTTCTTGAAACCACCAGGTTCTCTTTATCAAATTTAACTACCAAAGCCTCAAACTTCTTTCCGATAAGAGCCTCAGGAGAATCAAGTTTTTCTCTAAAATGGGACTGGGAAAAGGGAAGAAACCCTGGAACAAAGCCCTCAACCTTAACCGTGTATCCTCCTTTTATCAAAGAGACTATTTTTATCTGCACAGGAAGCCCTTTTTCAAAACTATCCTTTATCTTTTCTTTAATCTTCTTTTCTCTTATTTTTTGATAGGAAAGCAAGTATCCACCTAAGGGAGATCTTCCTATCACCAAAAATTCTCTTTCCTCTCCTTCACTAAACTGAAATCCCCCTTTGTCGTCTTTTATCTCATCAACAGGTAAAAGGGCCTCCCCTTTTAACCCCACATCCACAAAGACATACTCTTTGCCTATCTTAACCACCTTTCCTTTAACTACGTCCCCAACAGCAATCTCTTGAAAAGACTTATTTAAATACTCTTCGAACTCCTTTCCCCAATCTGTCATACCAACCTCGCAAACTATGATTATTTTATCTCAAATATACATAGACTTGTAAAGTTTATCAAGCTTTATAAGACTATTTTATTTTTGCCAGACTTTTTTGCCTGATACAACTTTTCGTCTACTTTTTTAAGGAGTGTAGAAAGTTCCATACCTTGTTGATATTCTACCACTCCACCACTTATGGTAACCTTTCCTACTTCCTCAAAATGATAGGTTGATATACTCTCTCTGATCCTTTCAGCTATAACCATAGCTTCTTCTTTAGTGGTGTTAAGGCAAAGAATAACAAACTCCTCTCCTCCCCATCGAGCCGGCAAATCAGTTTGCCTGATGTTTTCCTCTGTCAAACGGGAAACCTTTTTTAACACATAATCTCCCCTATCATGCCCGTAGGTATCGTTAATAACTTTAAAATTATCGATATCAAAAAGTATTACAGAAAAAGGAGTTTTATAACGATGATAACGGTTGATCTCTCTTTTTAGTTCCTCTATAAACTTGAATCGGTTATAAAGCTGGGTCAAAAAATCCCTTTCTGCAAGCCTCCTAAGACGTTCGGTTAATTTTTCCAGCTCAACCTTTTTCTTAAAAAGTTCACTTGAAGCAAGTTTTTCTACCTCTTTAGCAATGGCACCTATCTCATTTTCAGGATAGTGTCTAAGCTCCTCAGGAATTTCAATACCCTTAGAAATCTTTAAAAGATTTTCTTTAAGCAGATTAATCGGTGAGGTAATGTGCTTGGTAAGCCAGTAGCTTACAAACCAACCCAAACCAAAAGCGATAGAACCAATTATAACCACGGATATTCCTATGATAATCAAAACAGGCATTAAAAGTTCGGCTTTGTCTACCACCGTTATTAGCACCCAATTTAATTTTTCCAACCTTTTGTAATAGGCTATCTTGGTTAAACCATCTTGAGTAAACTCCACCTTCCCTTAAGGATTAGACAGAAACTCCTTTAAAGGTAGATTTTCCGTTTTTTTACCTAAAAAATTCTCATCTGGATGGATAAGAATCGTTCCGTCCTTTTTAATCACAAAGCTATAAGCTGTCTCATAAATCCCTATTTTTTCTCTAAAAACCTTTAATAAATTTTCTAAAGGGGTATCTATGGCCACAACCCCTACAATCCTGTGTTTCTCATCTACCAGAGTCTTACCCAAGGCTACCAACCATTCTTTGTTCCCAAACTCTTGATATACCACCCCTTCACTAATCTTAGGAGAATACCTTACAGCCTCTTTATACCAGGGCCTCTCAGTTGACTTGTATCCCTCAGGTGTATCATAGTTATATATCAAAAGAGAATCATCTTCATACCCAGCATAGATATATTTGATGGTAGGGTCTATTTGATTAAAAGTATAAAAGTGCTTTAATACCTCAATTTTATCTTTCTCGGGAGTAGAATATAAATTGTGTCTTTTAATAAAATATTTTAGAGGCATAATAAAAATTTTTAATATTTTTTAAATTAATGATAACATAAAACCTAAAAGACTAAACTAACCAGGAGGTCTGTAAAAT
>NZ_AUIT01000029.1 GCF_000423845.1 Thermodesulfobacterium hveragerdense DSM 12571
ATTTGAGGAATTATGTAAGAGTTATGAGAAGAAGTATCCAGCTTATATAAAGGGACTTTTGAAAAAGAAGGAGCATTATTTTGTTTATAAGAAATATCCTGAGGGGGTGAGGAGGTATATATACACGACGAATGTGGTTGAGAATATAAATAGCAGGATAGAGCTGATAAGGGTAAATACAGGGGGATATTTTCAATCAATCAAGACAGCAGAGGTTGCGATATACATAACAGTAAGTCGGATTCAGAAAACGAGATGGCAAAAACCACTTCCTTTAATTAAGTCTGCTTTATACGAATTGAGGCAAATGTTTGTAAAGAGATTTTATAAGGAGACACAATTCTCTTGACAAGTGTCCATATAACTATATACCCCTGATCTACAAGGTCTTTGGCAATTTTGGCAACCCTTAATACATTTTCTCTTCTGTCTTCTCGAGAAAAACCTAAGTCTTTTGAAATGGTCTTCCTTACCTCATCTCCATCAAACAGACGAACTTTAAAGTTCCCTCTTACAAGGACTTCATATAATCTTTTACTGATTGTCGTCTTGCCTGCACACGGAAGCCCGGTAAACCAGACGCACACCCCTTTATTTTCCTTAAAATAAGCACTCATCCATAAACTCTCTGTTAAAAAAGATATCTACACAAATATGTTTTTAAAATTATACCAATCACTATACCTTATCGGTTATATTCTTTCAACAGTTAAAAATTAGGTCACCAACAGGTATACCCTAAAAACTAAAGATACAGTATACTTCAAATAGAGTTTGGTGCAAAAAACTAAGAGGAGATCCATATGAAAGTAGTGATCCTTGCCGGAGGGTTAGGCACAAGGCTTGCTGAAGAAACCCATCTTAAGCCCAAACCCATGGTAGAAATCGGAGGAAAACCCATCCTATGGCACATCATGAAGATCTACTCAGCCCACGGAATAAACGACTTCATCATCTGCTGCGGATACAAAGGTCATATTATCAAAGAATTCTTTGCCAACTACTTCATCCATACCTCAGACATAACGATAGACCTAAAGTCTAATCAAATGATAATACATAACTCTCAAATTGAGCCCTGGACGGTTACCTTGGTTGACACAGGAGAGTTTACCCAAACAGGAGGTAGGCTTAAAAGGGTTGCTAAATACTTGGAAGGAGAAGAAATCTTCTGTTTTAACTACGGGGACTGTCTAAGCGACGTAAACATTCAAGATGAAATAGCTTTTCATAAAAAACATGGCAAACTTGCTACTTTTCTTTCTGTTAAAGCACCTCCTAGGTTTAACTCACCTTTTGAACCTGGTAGCTGGATAAGTGGGGGGTTTTTTGTACTTTCACATAAAGTATTGGAATTGATAGAGGATGACCATACCGACTGGAATGACGTTACTAAAATTTTAGCTAAAAAAGAAGAACTTGTTCCATACACCTATACAGGATTTTGGTACTCGATGGAAACCCTTGCAGACAAGCTTTATTTAGATGACCTCTGGAAAAGCGGTACCCCCCCTTGGAAGGTCTGGTAAATCTGCTTGTGTTCTTGATACCAATCTACCGTCCTTTTTAATCCCTCTTCTAAAGATATCTTGGGATACCAATTAATCTCCTTTTTTAACTTATCAACCTTAGCTTGTAGATACATCGTTTGGTTGAAATCATAAGGAATTTCACCCAAGCCCAATCCCACCGATGGATTGATCAAATCTCTTATCTGTTCTACAATACTCTTTATCTGATGGACCTTGCCAGAACCTAAGTTAAAAACACCCTGAACCTTTTCAAAAACAGCCACCCTATAAATAGCCTCCACCACATCATCTACATAAAGATAATCCCATTTTTGCTCTCCCTTGGTAAGGGCTGGTTTTTCTCTGTTAAGCAAACTCAGTATCACATAAGAAATCAAGGAAGAAGGATTGTCTGCAGGACCATAAACCCCAAATAAACGCAACCAAACAAACCTAATACCATACAACTCGCAAAGTTTTTTGACTAACATCCCGGTACATAACTTGGTTAAACCATAAAGAGTAACAGGCTTAGGACAAAAATCCTCTTCGATCGGTTCGTTATACACCCCATATTCAGCCTGAGACCCTAACCCTACAAATACCTGACAATCAGAATTTTTTAGTATCTTTAACAAGGTTAGCGTGCCCACAAGGTTTTGTATCTGTTCGGGATTATTAAAATCCCTGTTTTTTACCCCACTCCATCCAAGATGAAAAACTACAGAAGGATTAAACCCCTGAATTTCTAATTTTACCTTCTCAATCTCCTTTAAATCTCCATAAATAAGCCGCATCTTAGAAACTATGTCTTTAATCCTCCAAAGATTACTATCATGCCTGATTAAAACAGCAGTTTCCCATCCTTCATATAATAACCTCCTTACCAGATGACTTCCTATAAATCCTGTAGCCCCGGTTACAAAAGCTCTCATCTTTAATGCTGTCTTTTCTATTATTTTAGTTTAGAATAGCCTCTCCTTTGTCAAACGTCAACCAAAAACCTTGAAGAATTTTCTTGTTAACTTAAACAAAATACATTTTTCAAACAAACTTAAAAAGTTGCAAAAACCTAAAAAAAGAAGTATACTATCAAACCAAGATGAAGGTTCCTAACCGAAGAGGATATTTTGGGAAGTTTGGAGGAAGGTTTGTCCCTGAAACATTAATTCCCCTTCTTTACGACCTTGAAAAGGCTTATCTGAAAGTAAAAAAAGATCCCTCTTTTTGGAAAGAATGGCAATACCTACTTAAAGAATATGCCGGAAGACCAACCCCTCTATATTATGCCCAAAATCTTTCCTCTTACTTTGGGAGAAAGATCAAAATCTACTTAAAAAGAGAAGACCTTCTTCATACCGGAGCCCACAAAATCAACAACACCATCGGTCAGGTTCTTTTGGCTAAAAGGATGGGGAAAAACCGGATTATTGCCGAAACAGGAGCAGGGCAACATGGGGTAGCTACAGCCACTGCCTGTGCGCTTTTAGGCCTAAAGTGTGTAGTTTACATGGGGGCTAAAGACACTGAAAGACAAAAATTGAATGTTTTCAGGATGAAGCTTTTAGGAGCAGAAGTAGTCCCTGTGTATTCTGGTACTCAAACCTTAAAAGACGCTATAAACGAAGCCCTGAGAGATTGGGTTACTAACGTAAGCTCTACTTTATACGTAATAGGGTCAGTGGTAGGGCCTCATCCTTACCCGATGGTGGTAAGAGATTTCCAAAGTATTATCGGGATTGAGATAAAAAAACAGATCCTAAAAAAAGAAGGACGTCTCCCTGATTTAGTGCTTGCCTGTGTAGGAGGAGGATCTAATGCCATGGGGACTTTTTATCCCTTTAGGCAGGACCTTCAGGTAAGACTTATCGGGGTTGAAGCCGCAGGAGTAGGCTTACATACAGACCATCATTCAGCTACCTTAGCCGTAGGAGAACCTGGGGTTTTACATGGGATGCTTACCTATCTACTTCAAGATAAGGTAGGGCAGATAAAAGGAGCTCACTCTATAGCCCCTGGGCTTGATTATCCAGGAGTAGGGCCTGAACATGCCTATTTTAAAGACTCAGGCCGGGCTGAATATGTGTCAGTTACCGATGAAGAAGCCCTTGAGGCCTTTCAACTACTTTCTGAAAAAGAAGGCATAATCCCTGCGTTAGAGTCCGCCCATGCTATAGCCTATCTGATAAAAATTGCTAAAGACCTCCCTAAAGACACCATCGTGGTGATAACCCTTTCTGGAAGAGGAGATAAAGACGTTTCCTCTGTAAGAGAATACATAGAGGGAAACTAAGCTTGATGAAAAAAAACGCCTCTTTGATAAAAAAGGCTATAAATACCATTAAATCTAAAGGTGAGGTAGCTGTCATTCCTTACATCTGCTGCTGGGACCCTGACCTTGAAACCACAGAGGCTATCCTCTGGGAATTGGCTGAGGTTGAACCAGCCTGTATCGAGTTAGGTTTCCCTTTTTCAGACCCTGTAGCAGATGGTCCCACCATCCAAAAAGCTATCGTGAGAGCCCTTGAACATCAACCTACCTTTGAAGCCTATTTTGATTTTATCTCAAGACTCAATCAAAAAGGATTCCCTCATCCCATTGTTTGCATGACCTATTATAACATTATCTACCGGTTTGGGTTGGGGAATACCGTAGAACATGCCTTAAAATCAGGTCTTGCTGGTTTTATCATCCCAGATCTACCTATAGAAGAAGCCCAACCTTGGATAAAGGCAAACCAAAACTCAGGTCTTGCCACCATCTTTCTTGCAACCCCTACGTCATCTAAAGAGCGCATCCAAAAAATCGTCAAACACACCAAAGGATTTCTTTACTACGTTTCTATCACAGGTATAACAGGGGCCCGAGACTCTCTCCCAGAAGACTTAGCATATCGACTAAAAACCACTAAAAATCTTTGCGGGAGCAACCTACCTTTAGCCGTTGGTTTTGGCATCTCAAAAAGAGAACAAATAAAACTTCTCTCTCCGTACACAGACGCCTTTATCATCGGTAGTGCCATCGTAAAGATCATAGAAGAAAAGGGGAAAAACTCACCTAAGGAAATAAAAACCTTCTTGAAAAACCTAAAAAATCTGTAACATGTCTGTGATTACTGTTAAAACTAAACCATCTTACCAGATATTTATCAAACCTTATATCTTTGATGAAATAGCTGAAGACCTAAAAGCCTCTTTTAACTTTGGTAAAGTAGCTATCATAACCGATGATACGGTAAAAGCTCTTTACGGAGAAAAACTTTTGTTACAGCTTTATAAAGCAAGAATCAAAGCTGAACTTTTCTCTTTTCCTCCTGGAGAAGGGTCTAAAACCATCGAGACGGTGATATCTTTAGCCAGAAGGCTTATCCAAAAAAGGTTTGATAGAAAAGACCTTCTGATTGCTCTTGGAGGGGGAGTAGTAGGAGACATCACGGGTTTTCTGGCAAGTATCTATCTTAGAGGGGTAAAATATGTGCAGGTACCAACTACCCTTCTTTCTCAGGTAGACTCTTCTGTTGGAGGTAAAACCGGGGTCGATCTGCCTGAAGGCAAAAATCTTATCGGCACCTTTTACCAACCGAGTAGGGTTTACATCGATCCCGCGGTTTTGAAAACCTTACCTAAAAGTGAAATCCAAAACGGACTTGCTGAGGTAATAAAGTATGGCTGTATCCTAAAGAGAAGGTTGTTTTCCTTTATCTCTAAAAAAGGAAAAGAGCTTTTCCAGCTAAACCCCGAAGACCTTCAATACCTTATCTATGAAAGCTGTAAAACTAAAGCTTATGTGGTTTCCAAAGATGAAAAAGAATCAGGAATAAGAAAAGTTCTAAACTTTGGGCATACCATCGGACATGCCCTGGAAACTGAATTAAACTATTCTATCCCTCATGGGCTGGCAGTAGCCTTAGGGATGCTTGCCGAGGCAAAACTTTCAGAAAAACTTGGAGTTGCAGAAAAAGAGGTTTTTTCACCTTTAAAAAATCTTTTAGCTAATCTTTCCTATCCTCTCAACCTTCCTTCTAATCTATCCCCTCAACAAGTGGTAAAACACCTTTCAAAAGATAAGAAGGTTGCCCAGGGGAAACTGACTATAGTCCTTCTTAAGCGTATAGGAAAATATTGCTTCTATGAAGACCCTCATATAAAAGAAATTCTTGAAACTTTAAAAGAATTAAGTTAAAATTGTAAAATATATTAATAGTAGTATTATCGTATAATATAACATACGAGGTTTTTTATGAGTATTGAAAGACTTGAGTCTGAAAAAGAGGGAATAAGTTTTTATAAACTTTGTGCTTCAGGAAACGACTTTATAGTTATTTTAAACTTTAGTGGTGAGATCTCTCCAGAAGAAGGGAGAGAACTTGCCCAAAAGCTCTGTCGTCCTAAATTTTCTGTATCAGCAGATGGTCTTATCTTGCTTGAAAAATCATCAAATCCCCAGGCTAAGTTTGCCTGGAGGTTTTTTAACTCTGACGGAAGCGAAGCCGAAATGTGCGGAAATGGTGCAAGATGTGTGGCAAGGCTTGTCACAGAACTTGGACTTTTTGAAAGCCCTTTTTATTTTGAAACCAAAGCAGGTCTGATCTACGCTGAAGTTAAAGGGAAACGCGTAAAGGTTGCTCTTACCTCTCCCAAGGACCTAAGGCTCAACCTGGTTTTACGCACAGACTATGATTGGTTTTTAGCCCATTTTGTAAACACTGGGGTCCCTCATACGGTTATCTTCTGGGAAGACATAGAAAACGCACCTGTAACCAAGATAGGACCCAAAATAAGATACCACGAAGTCTTTAGCCCAGCAGGCACCAACGTTAATTTTATAAACCTCGTAGAAAAAAACGGCCAAAAGATCATCCAGATAAGGACTTACGAAAGAGGGGTTGAGGGAGAAACACTTGCCTGTGGGACTGGTTCTGCAGCTTCAGCTTATATAGCCTATAAACTTGGTCTGGTAAACTCTCCGGTTAATGTTCTTACCAGAGGTGGGGAGCTTTTAACCATTTACATTGACGAAAATGAGAATAAAATCTACTTAGAAGGAGATACCCTTTTGGTGTTTAAAGGATTATTTTTTGAAGACGCACTAAAATAAACAAGGAGGGCATTAAAAATGAATCTGCAGGGCTCTATAGTAGCCTTAGTTACTCCTTTTAAAGATGGAAAGGTAGATGAAGTCTCTTTGAGAGGACTAATCCGCTGGCACCTTCAACAAGGCACAGACGGAATCCTTGTCCTTGGGACAACAGGAGAAGCCGCAACCTTGGAAAAAGAAGAAAGAAAAAGGGTTATGGAAATAGCCCTTGAAGAGGCCAAAGGGAAGGTGCCTCTTATTGTTGGTACAGGGACAAACAACACCGCAAGGGTTCTTGAATATACCAAGCTTGCAGAAGAGATGGGGTTTGATGCAGCCCTTATCGTGACCCCTTATTACAAAAAACCAACCCAGAATGGACTTTATGCTCATTATAGCTACATCGCTAAACAAACCAAAATACCTATCATCTTATATAATGTGCCTGGGAGAACCTCGGTAAACATGCTCCCTGATACCACCGCCAAACTGGCAGAAATAGAAAACATCATCGCCATCAAAGAAGCCTGTGGGGATATTAAACAGATTACCGAAATTTTAATGAAATGTCCCAAAGATTTTATCGTGCTTTCTGGGGATGACTTTACTGCCCTGGCTACGGTGTTTTTAGGAGGTAAGGGGGTCATTTCGGTGGTTGCCAACGTAACCCCAAAAGAAATGGCAGAACTTATGCGTTATGCCCTAAACGAGGATATCACCAAGGCCAACGAACTAAACCTCTATCTTTATCCGCTATATAAGGCTATGTTTATAGAAACTAACCCTGCACCTGCTAAACATGCCCTTTGGCTGATGGGAAGGATTGAAACCCCTGAAGTAAGACTCCCTCTTGCTGGGTTAACAGAAGCTTCTGCAGAGCAATTAAAGAAACTCTTGAAAGAAAAATACAAGCTTATCTAATCCCCTCTTTGGGCCAAATGTTCCACGTGGAACATTTGGCCCTGTCTGTTTTATTTAAAGTTCAGGCTCAAAATAACTGGATATATACATATCCGTCTAAAATTTTTATTGAAAAATCAAAAATCACTAAACAAAGACACAAAAGTGTTTAAGGTAAAAGAAAACATCAACTTTTTCTAAGCCTCTAATTTTTAGTACGCTTTCTCCATACACACAAAAAATTACGAGGTCTCATCAAATTATCTGTTGATAGGCTTCAAGCTTTTCAAAAAGTAAAACAGATGGTAATATAATAGAAAACGACTCTTTAGAGACAGGAGGAGATGCAATGAAAGTAATTGCCTTTAACGGAAGTCCAAGGAAGCAAGGAAACACCCAAAAAGTGCTTGAACTCTTGGCAGACGAACTAACCTCTCAAGGGATAAAAACCGAAATCATTCAGGTTGGAGATAAAGCTATCAGAGGATGTCTTGCCTGTTATACCTGCAGAAAAAAACAGAACGAAAGGTGTGTTATAGAGGATGAGGTAAACGATTGGATTCAGATGATGAAAAAAGCTGACGGCATAGTTTTGGCATCTCCTGTTTATTTTTCTGGGATAGCAGGGACGATGAAATGCTTTTTAGATCGAGCTTTTCTGGTTTCTGCGGTAAACGGCAATCTTTTTAGGCACAAGGTTGGAGCTGCTATCGCGGTTTGCAGAAGGGCAGGAGGTGTTGCTACTTACGACCAACTTTTACATTACTTAACTTACGCAGAAATGGTGGTAGCTACCTCTAACTACTGGAATGGAGTTTTTGGTCTCAGTCCTGGAGAGGTTTTACAGGACGAAGAAGGAAAACAAATAGTAAGAATTTTAGCCAAAAATTTAGTCTGGCTACTCAAGACTACCCAAGGGAAAAAGGCGAAAAGCTTGAGTCCAGAAATAGAGCCCAAAATATTTACCAATTTTATAAGATAATTCTTCTTTAAAAAAGGTGTTCCACGTGGAACATAAGGCTTCCCAAAACGAAGATTTAAAATCTTTCTTAAAAAGTACCTTCTATTTTAATCGGCTGTCTGAAAATGATCTCTCTAAACTTAGCAACATCGCAATGGTCAAAAAATTTTCCAAAAAAGAACATATCTTTGCTGAAGGAGACAGAGCTACAGGATTTTATTTGGTAAAAGACGGCTGTATAAAAATCTATAAACTTTCTCCAGAAGGCAAAGAAATGGTAGTACATATCTTAGGGTCTGGGGAAATTTTCGGAGAAATAGTATTGGCTGGGGTAGAAGAATATCCTGCCTGGGCGCAGGCTCTTACAGAGAGCGAATTAATATTTTTTGAAAAAACACTTTTTAAAAGCTTGATCGGGAGATCACCAGATTTATGCCTTACTCTTCTATCTGTCTTTGCCTTAAAAATAAAGGACTTGCTCCATAGCCTTGAGAATATAACTTTAAAAGATGCCAAGGAGAGACTTTTAAAGTTTCTTTATCACACTGCCAAGGCTTCTCCAGAAAGACTTGTAAAACTTGAAATCCCTAAATCTCAATTAGCCTTGCTGTTAGGTATTACCCCAGAAACTCTTTCAAGGCTTTTAAAGAAACTTGAGGAAGATGGATTTATCAAGGTTGATGGCAAACAGATCTGGGTTAATGATAGTGTTTTAACCTAACTAAGCCTATTTTGAAGTTAAACATACAACAGCTTTGCCGTATAAAAAGGGGAGGACACTTGATAAAAATAGCCTTTATCTGTACAGAAAACTCTGCAAGAAGCCAGATGGCTGAAGGTTATGCTAAACATTTTGCAAATCTATATAAGATGAATATAGAAGTATTCTCAGCTGGTTCAAACCCTGCTCCAAGCATAAACCCCTTAGCCATAAAGGTTATGGCTGAAGAAGGGATAGATCTATCTTACCAACGGCCCAAATCTTTTCAGGAAATCCCGTTTGATCAGATTAATTTAGTGATAACCCTTTGTGGAGACGGTAAAGAAACCTGCCCTTATGTTCCTGCCCATAAAAGAGAACACTGGGGACTTCCTGACCCTGTTAAAGTCGAGGGAACTGAAGAAGAAAGATTAAAAATTTTTCGCAAGGTCAGAGATGAAATAAAAGAAAAAGTTAAAAACCTTATTCTTTCCCTTAAAAACTCATAAACTTCATATATCCCTAAGTTTTACAAAAATTTAAAAACCTCTTAACATAGTTTTAACCTTTCTCTTTTATCTTTCTTATTAACAAAATACCCCAAAACATCACAAGGAGGTGACTTATGAACCAGGAGTTTTTTATAAGCCTAATTAGAAGTTGTATAAAAGATTGGGGACTAAAAGTTTTTGATAAATCTCCTGTTTTGACAGAATTTTTTAACTATCAAAAAGTAGCGAACCTAAAAGATTTTTCCTACAAAGGGTGGTATGAAAACGATCTCTTAGGGCTAATCATGGTGATAACTGCTGAAAAAAAACTAGTAATCCAGTATGCCAAAAAGGTATATCCACATTTTATGATAGACTTTAACCTGCTTAAAAATTTAGAGCCTTTCTGTTTAAAGTCTTTTCAAGAAATTATTCAGGAATTAACCCAGAAGGTATTAGATAGATTAAATCAAAAGAACCTAAAGTTTTGTATTAAAACTCAAGAATTTTTCATGTCTTCTAATTTATCTCAAAGTTTTTCTGGAATGTTAAACCTTTCTTTTAGTTATAGAATACCTCCCATAGGAGATTTAAGTCTTTATTTAATAAGTGGTCCCAAGGAATATCTAACTAAGAGAAACTTAGAGTCAGGATATTTAAAACCTTTTTATAATCCTCAAAAAGCCTATTTGGTTGCCTAAACATACCCATAACTATGGATATGTATTTTTTAAATTTAGACCGTAGACTTAGAGACCTTGTGATTAAGGTTCCCCCGATTCATTTTGAAGTGTTTGTCAGAGAAGCCTTTTTAGTTTTTATGAAAGATGAAAACTTTAATCTCTTTCCAGTCATAAACTATGATAATTTTGTGGTAGGACAACTCCAGAGAAGAAGGTTTTTAGAGCGTATCATTTTAGGAAAGTATGGATACGGAATCCATCTAAATGGGAATAAAAAGGTAAGAGATGTGATGGAACCCCCAGGTTTAACCCTTGAGGCTTCTAATACCATAGAAGAAGCTGCGATGCAACTACAAAATAGAACCTATCCTCATACTTATGATGACATAATCGTAGTAGAAAAAGGAAGGTATTTAGGGGTGGTATCGGTGTCTCTTTTGATAGAGGCCTTAGCTCAAAAATCGCTGATGCTTGCCAAAGATGCTAATCCTCTTACAGGCCTTCCTGGGAATTGGGCTATCAAAAATGTAATAGAAGAAAAAATATCAAAAATGGAAGATTTTGACGTAATTTACATAGACATAAACCATTTCAAACCCTTTAACGATAAATATGGATTTGCTAAGGGTGATGAGGTAATCATATCTCTTGGTAACATCTTAAAAAAAACAGTGAGTGCAAAGAGAAACACTTTTGTTGGCCATATCGGAGGGGATGATTTTATAGTAATATGCCCACCAGAGGCTTCCTTAGAAATAGCAGAAAAGATTAAAGAGGAATTTGAAAAACTTTTGCCAGATTTTCATGGAAAAGACTTTTTAACTGGATGTTATCTTTCTAAAGACAGAGAGGGTAAAGAAAAAAACTTCCCTCTACTTTCTCTGACCTTTGCCATAGTAAGCAGTCTAACCAGGGAGATAACCTCTTATGCTCATTTAGCCTCAATATCCTCAGAGGTAAAAGCTAAAGCTAAGTCGTTATCTCGGGAAACAGGGACTTCGGTAATCTTTAAGGATAGAAGAAAAGATAAAATTATAAAGAAGGAGTTTTTAGATGAAAGAAATGAGTGTGTTTCTCAATAAAGAAAACCTAGATATCTACTTTCAACCTGTAGTAAATCTGGCTACAAAGAAAGTATTAGGCTTTGAAGCTTTGGTAAGGGGTATTAACCGCGAAAAAAATCTGATAATCCCTCCCAATGTTTTGTTTGAGATTGCCAAAAAGTATGAAAGTTTAATAGAGTTTGACCGCACATGTAAAGAGTTAGCCATGAGAAAGTTTAAGGATTTTAACTTAGAAAAAGATTTTTTACTTTTTCTAAACATCAACAGTGAAACTATAGACCTCGGCCTTGCAGGTACTAAGTGGATTAAGAAAAAAGCTGAATATTATGGGATAAGTCCTGAAAATATCGTAGTGGAAATCAGTGAGGCTAAAATCGTATATACTGAAAAATTAATTTCTTTTGTAGAAAAATATCTAAACTATGGGTTTTTAATCGCTCTCGATGATTTTGGGATTAGACATTCAAATTTAGAAAGGTTGGTGCTTCTTGATATACATTACGTAAAATTAGCTAAATCGTTTATCCAGGAATTACATAAATGTCCAAAAAAACAAAAACTTTTAGAAGTTATGTATATTTTAAGCCAAAAAATAGGGTTTTTTACCGTTGCAGAAGGAGTGGAAACCTGGGAGGAAGCTCTTCTCTTAAAAGTTCAAAAAATTGCCTTAGTACAAGGATATCTTTTTGCCCATCCTAATCCCAACCCAAAAGAAGCTTGTTTTTTAGCAGAAAAAAGGCTTAAAGAATTAGACATAATAGGCTCTAATCCGAAAACCGCAGAAGTACTTAACGCTCTATTTCCATCTCCTTGAAGGAACATCCTCTATCGTATCTTTTCGGACAAAAAGTACTTTGATGGTTTCATAATCACTAAAAGCTTCTTTTACCATGCTCTCTACATCTGATAATATCTTACTCACCTGAAACCTCACCATTACATCTTTAAGGTTTGTATCATGACTTAACAAAAATAGAGCGTCCCACATGATGATGCTTGAAATTTTAGCTCCTATCTTGTTATTAAGTACATCTCTTATGCTTTTTATGTCGTCTACACACCCGATAAGAGCTCCCATCAAATAAGGAGCAAAATAAACCCCAGAAACTAAGGTATAAAACCTGAAAATATCCGTCTCAGTTATGATCCCAACCACCCGGTGAGTTCTATCTACCACAGGTAGGCCTGAAACTTTATTTTCAAGCATGATGACAGAGGCTTTCTCTATGGTTTCATCTGGATAGGTATAAATAGGATCTTTGGTCATAACTTGTTTTATTGGAATATTTTTTAACTCCTGAAAAAACTCTTCAAACTTGGGATCTTTGATGATTTCTTTAGCTTTATAAGGTAGTAATCCTTTTATGTCGGTAAGGGTTATGATACCGGTAAGTTTGCCGTCTTTAGTGATAGGGATCTTTCTAAAGGTCCTGAAATCTTCTAAAAGCTTAAAGGCTTTTTCTAAGGTTTCATCTTCTTCTAAGGTTACTACGTTTTCTGTCATCCAATCTTTAACAAGCATTCTACCCCCCCTTTGTGTTAAATTTTTAAAAACCTGTGCTATATATTTTTTTATTATAGGAATTTCAATGACTGAATCAAGAGGCTTTTGTAACTCTTTTATAAAAAAATATTCTTGGTGAGGTTTTATTTTATTTATGATTCTGTAAAGACTAGTTTTACCTGAGAAAAGTTATCAAAAAGGAAAGAGATATTTTCCTGAGAAAGTAAAAGCTTATATCCGTTTATCTCAAAGTTTACGATGGCATCAGGGTAGGTGATTTGAAGGCGGAAAGGGAGAGCATTCTTTTCTTCTTTGGTGATAAAGGTTTTTAAAAACTCTAAAAATTGTCTGTTTGCCAAGGTATGAGGTACATAAACGTTAACAACACCTTCTTTAAAAAATCTAAAGTCATTAAAAGGAGCAAGGTCTTCTACTAAAAGGGTTAAGGAATCATCATCTCTGTCTACGGCAACCCTAAGCCAGAGAATAGATCCTTCGGACAACACAGAAAAATTTTGTTTGTAAAGATTGGGGAAAACCAGAGCCCTTTCCGAAGAAAACTCGTCTTCTATCGTAAGTATAGCCATTTTATCCCCGTTTTTTGTCTGTTTAAGCTTTATCTCTGAAATCAATCCAAGCAACACCACCTGAGCGCCGTCTTCTACTTGAAAAAGATTTTCTAAGTTATAAGGGGTAAACACTTCTATAAAAGGTCGTAGTCGTTTTACCGGATGGTCTGAAAGATAAAAACCAAGACTTTCTTTTTCGAAAGAAAGCCTTGAGTCTAAGTCCCATTCAGGTACCTCTTCTAAGGTATAGGAAGTAGACGGATTTAAAAGAGTAGCTTGTCCAAAAAGAGAGGAAAATTTATTTTGGGTGGTAACTGAAAGGATAGAAGGGAGATTATGCATTAGTTTAGCTCTGTTAGGGTCTAAGCTATCAAAAGCACCAGCTTTTATCAAAGCTTCTATGGTTTTTCGGTTTACTTTTTTGGTGTCTACTTTATTACAAAAATCCCAGAAAGAACTATAAGGACGTTTGTTGATAATTTCGTTTACTGCCTCTTCTCCTACGTTTTTTACCGCTTGAAGTCCTATTCGGATAGAGCCTTTTTCTACGGAAAAACCTGTCTCACTTAAGTTAATATCTGGAGGAAGGATAGGGATACCCATCTCACTGGCTACAGAAATGTATTTACTTACCTCTTCTCTTTTATCAACCTCGTAAGTAAGGATAGAAGCTATAAAGTAAACAGGGTAATGGGCTTTTAGATAAGCTGTTTGATAAGCTACTAAAGCATAAGCTGCTGAATGGCTTTTGTTAAATCCGTAGTCAGCAAATTTTTCTATAAGGTCAAATACTGTGTGGGCAGTGTTTTCAGGAATCCCTCTTGATACAGACCTTTTGACAAACTCTTCTTTTAGACTTTCCATTAATTCCTTTTGTTTTTTTCCGATAGCCCGTCTAAGAAGGTCGGCTTCTCCCAGGGTATAACCAGCCATCACCTGGGCTATTTGCATAACCTGTTCTTGGTAAACGATCACTCCATAGGTTTCTTTTAAAATAGGCTCTAAAAGCGGATGTAGATATTCTGGCTTCCTTCTTCCGTGTTTGGTTTCGATATACTGGTCTACCAGCCCACCTTCTAAAGGACCAGGACGATAAAGGGCTAAGACTGCGATAAGGTCGTTAAAGTCAGAGGGTTTAAGCCTTCTTAAAAGGTCTTTCATCCCTTGAGATTCTAATTGAAAGACTCCGTCAGTTTCGCCAGCCCTTAACAGTTCAAAAGTTTTGGGGTCATCAAGAGGAATACGGTTTAAATCAAGGTCTATTCCTTCATACTTTTTGATAAGTTTAAGGGTTTTATCTATGATGGTAAGGGTCTTAAGTCCTAAAAAATCAAACTTAATAAGCCCAACAGCTTCACAGGCCTTCATGTCAAACTGAACGACTATTTCCTGTTCTTCTACCTTCATCAAAGGGGCTACCTCTATGATGGGTTTACCTGAGATAATAACCCCTGCTGCATGCTGACTTGCATGTCTTGGAAGGCCTTCAAGCCTTTTAGCCAGGGTAAAAAGCTTTCTTATCTCTTCATTCTTTTGCATAAGTTCTTGAAACTCTGGCCTTTCAAGCTCTTTTTCTAAAGACACATCAAGTTCTGGACTTATCATCTTAGCAATAGGGTCTATTTCCTTAGGTTTAAAACCAAGGACTCGGCCTACGTCTCTCACCACTTGTCTTGCTTTTAACTGACCAAAGGTAGCAATTTTAGCGATGTACTCTCTTCCATAAGTCTGAGCTACATACTCTATCACTTCATCTCTTCTTTCTTTGCAAAAATCAACGTCTATATCAGGAAGACTGGGACGTTCTTTGTTTAAAAACCTCTCAAAAAGAAGGCCCCATCTGATAGGATCAAGGTTGGTAATCCCTAAGGCATAAGAGGTGAGGGCCCCGGCAGCAGACCCTCTTCCTGGTCCCACAGGGATCCCTTTTGACCGTGCCCATTCTATAAAATCAGAAACGATAAGGAAATAACTGGCATAACCTTTTTCGATGATAACCTCTAACTCTTCGTCTAATCTTTGACGATAAACCTCCTTTTCGGCAGCAAGTTGTCCTGTTTCTTCTAACTCAGATAGTCTTTTTTCAAGACCCTCTTTAGCCTTTTTCCTAAACAAACTTTCAGCGGTTTCTCCTTCAGGGACTTTAGCCTTGGGAAAAAGTATTTCTCCTGTTTTAAGCTTTAAGTTTACCTTTTCTAAAACCTCCAAGGTGTTGGTAAGCACCTCCGAAGGCAGATCTTGAAACCTCTGGGCCATATCTTCAGCACTTGCTAAATAGAGCATATCGGTGTTAAACTTGAACCGGTCTGGGTCAGAAAGCTTGTGCCCTGTCTGAATACAAAGCAACACCTCATGGGCCAATGCGTCTTCTTTGTCTAAATAATGACAATCTGCAGTAGCTATACATTTTATTTTGAGTTTCTCTGCTATCTCTAAGATTTTTTGGTTACAGACCTCCTGTTCTGAAAGACCATTTCGCTGAACCTCAAGATAAAAATTCTCCTTAAACAAACCTTTATACCACTTAGCTACCTCTATGGCTTTGTCAATCTGGTTGAAAAGGATAAGTTTAGGAATCTCCCCTTCTAAACAGGCAGAAAGGGCTATTAGCCCTTCGTGGTGTTTAACCAAAAGTTCTTTATCTATCCTAGGCCTATAGTAAAAACCTTCTAAATAGGCTTGAGAGGCAAGTTTGATTAAATTTTTATATCCTACCTCATCTTTGGCTAAAAGAACCAGATGATGTCCTGCCTCTCCGCGCTTAGCAACCTTTTTATCAAATCTTGAATTTTCTGCTACGTAGAACTCGCATCCGATAATAGGCTTTAAACCTGCTTCTTTTAAAGCCTTGTAAAAATGAATGATTCCATATAAAGTGCCATGGTCGGTGATAGCGCAGCCAGGAAGCTGATAGTCTAAGAGCCTATTTACTAAGTCTTTAATACGGATAGCACCGTCAAGGAGACTCCATTCAGTATGAAGATGAAGGTGAACAAACTCCCCCATAAGGCTACGTTCAAAAAAATAAACTATTCAGTAGGGGTTAAAAAAAGCTGATTTAAGTCTAAAGGTCTCTGGCCAAGCTCTTTATCTAAATAAAAAAGGGCTTGAGGGTCGTTTTTTATAAGTTTTAGTTTAGAGAGGATAGTTTTAAAAGAGGCTTCTTCTTCTACTTGTTCGTTTACAAACCACTGAAGGAAATTATCGGTTGCGTAATCTTCCAGTTTTTTAGCTAAACTTACCAGTTGGTTTATTCTTTTGGTTACTTCTTTTTCGTGATTATAGGCAAACTCAAAAACAGCTTCAGGGGAATCCCACTTGTTAGGCGGTGCTGGAATTTCTTGTAAAATCACTTTACCATCCCTTTCTACGACAAACTTGTAAAATTTCATCGCATGCATAAACTCTTCTGCTGTCTGAGCCTTCATCCATTTAGAAAACCCATCTAACCCTAAATCGTCAAAATAGGCTGCCATAGAAAGATATAAGTACCCTGAATAAATTTCCCACTTAATCTGTTCGTTTAAGGCTGCCTCGATTTCTTTTTTCATAGGAATTTCCTCCTTTTTAGCTTTATATATTTTAAACCTTTCTTAACCTTACGGCAAAAAATCCATCTAATCCGTGTTTATTGGGGTAGGTTCTTAAGTATTTATTTTCTACACAGAGTTCTTTTACTTTTTCTGGACAGGTTTTGCTAAGCACTTTAGCAGGATCTTCCAGCATAAACTCTGGATGGGACTGTAAAAACCTTTCTATTATCTGTTCGTTTTCTTCAGGCTCTAAACTACAGGTTGCATATACCATTATACCACCTTTTTTAAGAAAAGGGGCTAACCCTTCAAGAAGTCTTAATTGCCTTTCGGGTACCCTTAAAAAATCTTCCTCAGTACGAGCCCATTTAACGTCTGGATGTTTTCTTATCACTCCCGTTCCAGTGCAAGGAGCATCTATTAAAATATAATCAAAAAAAGGAGGTTGCAACTCTTTAAGCTTTTCTACCACATCCCCCACAAATACCTTAGGAAGTTTTAAACCTAATCTTTGAAAATTCTCTTTTAGTTTTTCCAACCTCCATTCATAGAGGTCAAAAGCCCAGATGGTACCTTTATCCTGCATAAGCTCCGCCATATGAGTGGTTTTACCTCCCACCCCTGCACAGGCATCAAGAACCTTAGCCCCTGGTTTGGGATTTAACAAAAACCCTACCAGCTGGCTGGCAGAATCCTGCACACTTATCCAGCCGAAATGATAAGGTTTAAGTTCAGTGATCTTTCCTCTAAAACCTTCTAATATAATCCCTGAAGGGGAATAAGGACAAGGTTTAGCTGTAGGAACTTCATCTTTTTGCAAATACACCAAAAGACTGTCTCGAGAAACTCTTAAAGTATTAACCCTTATTACTA
The DNA here is from genome assembly GCF_000423845.1 of Thermodesulfobacterium hveragerdense DSM 12571. Classification (GTDB taxonomy): domain Bacteria; phylum Desulfobacterota; class Thermodesulfobacteria; order Thermodesulfobacteriales; family Thermodesulfobacteriaceae; genus Thermodesulfobacterium; species Thermodesulfobacterium hveragerdense. The sequence continues at coordinate 17,867 of NZ_AUIT01000029.1, forward strand.
AAGGGGACCTTTCGTTGCTTGCACGCAGCAAAGCCTCAGTTTCTTCTCTCCCAAACCTTTGAAGCCACCTTTTTACCAACCATTCAGGAAAGGAATATTTTACTGAAAGATAATATACCTCATTAAAATCAGGGGGTTCTGGTAAGTTATCTTTATTCTCAAGCACTTTATGTAATACTGCATTTACCAGCCCTCTTATCCAGGCCCCTCTCCTTCTTGCAGAAAGGATTTTAAGACTTTCTGCTATAGCTACTCTTTCTGGGATCCGGGTGTAAAGAAGTTGATAAGCACCTAAACGAAGTATGTTTCTGACCTCTGGGTCCATTTTTTCTAAAGGATGTTCAGAAAACCTTGCAAGGATAAAATCAAGGTAATAGAGATACCTAACCACCCCATTTACCAGTTCACTAACCAAAGCTCTGTCCCTTTCATCTGGCAATACACTTTTAGTAAGGACCTGCGAGAGGACCTCGTCTAAAAGTGGCTTTCCTTTTTCCCAGCGAATAAGGATTTTTAAAGCTACTGCTCTTGGGTTGGTTTTCGATAGTCTTGGCATGGTGCTAAGGGCCTAAAATCGTTATTCCCACTGAAGGGCCATTTGTTTTAAGGTAAAAAGCCTGTCTCTCAAGACTGCGGCTTTCTCAAACTCATAACTTTTGGCTGCTTCTTTCATTTCCTTTTCTATCCTTGCTATCTCCTGTTTTAGAGCTTCCAAGCTCTCAAAACTTTCAGAGACCTCGATAACCTTTTCTAAATCTACAAAATCCGCCTCTACTATTTTCATAAGAGGATCATCTAAGGATTTTACCACGGTTTGGGGAATAATACCATGCTTTTTATTATATTCCTCCTGAATTTTACGCCTGCGTTCGGTTTCTTTTACGGCTTTTTCTATGGCTGGAGTTATGGTTTGAGCGTAAAGAATGGCTGTTCCGTTTACGTTCCTTGAAGCCCTTCCTATCATCTGGATAAGACTTCTCTCTGACCGCAAAAAACCCTCTTTGTCTGCATCCAAAATAGCAATCAAAGAAACCTCTGGTAAATCTAACCCTTCTCTCAAAAGGTTTATCCCTATCAAGACGTCATAAACTCCTCTTCGTAAATCTCTTATTATCCTTGCCCTTTCAAGGGTCTTTAAGTCAGAATGCATATAACAAGCCTTAATACCAAGGCCCTGATAATAGTCTGTAAGCTCCTCAGCCATCCTTTTAGTAAGGGTGCACACAAGAACCCTTTCGTTTTTTTCTACCCGCTTTTTTATTTCAAAAAACAGGTCTTCCACCTGATTTTCAGAAGGCCTGATCTCTACCTTAGGGTCAAGAAGCCCGGTAGGGCGAATGATTTGCTCTATTACTCTCCCCTGTGCTTTTTCGAGTTCATACTCTCCTGGGGTAGCAGAAACATAGATTACCTGATTAACCCTTTCTTCAAACTCTTCAAAGGTCAAAGGACGGTTATCAAGAGCTGAAGGCAGTCTAAATCCATATTCTACCAAGGTTTCCTTTCTGCTACGATCACCTCGATACATTCCTCTTAACTGAGGGATGGTTATATGGCTTTCGTCTATGAAGATCAAAAAGTCGTCTGGAAAGTAGTCAAGCAAGGTATAAGGAGGCTCTCCTGGTTTTCTTCCGTCTAAATACCTGCTGTAATTTTCAATTCCTTTGCAATAACCTATCTCTTCTAAAAGCTCAAGATCATACAAGGTTCTTTTCTCAAGTCTTTCTGCATAAAGATACTGACCTTGCGACCTAAACCATTCAACCCGCTCTTTTAATTCCTTTTTTATCCCTTTTATGGCTACCTTTAATTTATCCTCTGAAGTAACATAGTGGCTTGCAGGGAAAATAAGCACCTCATTCACCTTACCTAATACCTTCCCTCTAAAGGGATCTATGATTTTTATTTCTTCTAATTCGTTTCCCCAGAGAGAGATCCTTACCGCTCGTTTTTCTTCGTTTGCAGGGAAAATCTCTATTATATCCCCTCTTACCCTAAAGGTCGCTCTGGTAAACTCAAGCTCAGTCCTTTCATAATGCATCGTAACCAACGCCCTTAACAACTCATCTCGAGAGATGGTTTGTCCGCGTCTTAAATAAAGATGTTTTTGAAAATACTCATGAGGCGACCCCAAGCCGTAAATACAGGATACACTGGCAACGACAATCACGTCTCTTCTTGAAAGCACCGCGGCTGTAGCCGAATGCCTTAAACGGTCGATCAACTCGTTGATGGAAGCATCTTTTTCTATGTAGGTATCTGTAACCGGAACATAAGCCTCAGGCTGGTAATAATCATAATAAGAGACAAAATATTCTACCGCGTTTTCAGGAAAGAGTTTTTTAAACTCGTTGTAAAGCTGAGCTGCCAAGGTTTTGTTAGGGGCAATCACTAAAGTAGGTCTGCCTACCTGAGCGATAACATTAGCCATGGTAAAGGTTTTACCTGAACCGGTAACCCCTAAAAGTACCTGATGTTTCCCCCCTCTAAGAACCACTTCTACCAGCTCTTTTATAGCCTGTGGCTGATCTCCCTTAGGCTCTACCTCAGCTTTTAATCTAAACTTTACCTTTTTTCTCTCCATATCCCTCCTACCTGATAACCCTTTAGTTTAACAAAAAACTTCCATCACATCTTCCCTGAAAAGCAAAATCTACCAAACCTTCTCGACAGGTAGCAAAGCTAACTTCTTTTGTCTGGCTAACCTTATTATGTATCTTTTCTATAAGGCTTCTTCTTATCTCCTCTGGGAGATAGATACCACCTTTTTTCCTTTCTCCCTTTTGAAGATAAAAAGCTGTTAAGGTTTTTGCCTTTTCAGGAAAGGCTTTTATTAACCGTTTTAACGACTGCGGCTTGGCTTTATAGGTACTTACCACCACATGCTTAACAAAAGGCAATACCTCGGTTAAAACCTCTAAAGCCTCTTCTTCGTTAATCTCAGGGATAATAGGGTCTATCCTAACGATGGTAGGGATTCCTTCTTGAGAGAGAACCTTTAAAGCTAAAAGCCTTTCTTCAAAAGGCGGAGCCCCAGGTTCAAGCCTTTCCTGATAAGACTTAGTGGTGATGGTGATGGCTACAGCAACCCTTAGTTTTTTCAAAAGGTCTATATCCCTTAGCACAAGGTTTGATTTGGTAATGATAAGCACTTTCAAAGGAAATCCTTTAATTAGGTCTAAAAACATCCTGGTAGATTTGTGAATCTTTTCTAAAGGTTGATAAGGGTCTGAAGAGTTAGAGAGAGAAATAAGGCTTTCAGGGGGAAGTTTAGGCAACTCCTTTTCTAACTTTTTTAAAAACTCTTTTTTAGGGCGTGGGGAGTAAAAGTCCTTAATGAAAGTGCTGGCATAACAATAAAGGCACCCATGTCCACATCCAGTATAAGGATTTAAAGAATACTTGGGAGGGCAGGTACAAAGAGGGGATTTCCAGGGATCAAAGAGAGAAATATATGGCATAGCGATTTTAAATATAAACACCCTACTCCAAAATTCAACCAAGGAACTCTAGTGTCTAATTTGAGCTATATTTATTTTTTATGTTGATAGGATCTGAAGTGCTCCTCATTTTTGAGACAGTTATAATGTAGAATGGTGTGAAAAATTTTAAAAAAGGGGATAAAAAGCATGCGTAAAACCAAATTCTCAACCGAGCAAATCATTAAAATCCTCGCCGAGGCAGACCTCCCAAACAATTCAGTGGCTTCCGTAGCAAGAAAATACGGCATCAATCCTAACAACATCTAAGGCTTCAGACAAAAATTTAAAGGCCTCCATCAATTCAACATTCCCATAGCAGTCCTATGTAAACGATTCGACATCCCAAGAAG
>NZ_AUIT01000030.1 GCF_000423845.1 Thermodesulfobacterium hveragerdense DSM 12571
ATATAAACCTCAACTGGCTTCTCACGGGCGAGGGTGAAATGTTTTTGAAAAAAGGAGAAATCGTAGATATCAAAGACACTTCACTGCTCAATATTATTCAATTTTTAAAAGATTTTTGGTCTAAAGCTTCAGAAAAAGTTTGGCTTGAAATCCAATTTGAAAAATGCTTTCCTGAATTCAGGGAATGGCTTTTAGAAAAAGAGCAAGAATCCACCAAAAAATCTATCGCAAATCAAAAATAACCTTTTAAACATTTATAAACAAAACCTTTCCTTTTTAAAATTGTAAACCAAGATTCTGTAATAAGAAAAAAAATTGCAATTTTTAAACCACTTTTCCAAAATCCAGTTTACAAATCTAACTCAGTATTTTCAATACTCCAACATATCTCCCATATTCTATCTTGTAAACTTTTTAATTGGGTTTAACACTCACAGCGCAAACTTTTTCAACTTTACTTTCAAAATCTTTCAACTTAAGCATTAATAACCTCGTGTATTATAGCTAAATATCTATCCACAATAAGCTTTTCGTCAAACTCTTCAAGCACAATCTGCCTTCCTCTTTTTCCCATCTTTCTCTTTTTCTCATCTGATAGCTGTAAAAATTTTATCATGCCCTCAGCAAGGGAGAAAGGATCTTTTGGTTTTACAAGGAAGCCGTTTTCTCTGTCCTTGCAAACTTCTCTGCATCCAACTGTATCTGTGGTTATGATAGGCTTTTCCATAGAGGCAGCTTCAAGAAGGACTCTTGGGATACCTTCTCGGTAGGAAGGAAGGACTACAGCATCTGCTTGAGCTATGAAAGGTCTTACATCTTGATGAACTCCCATATATTTTATTATTCCTCTTTTTTCCAAATCGCGCACATATTCTTCTGGTACACTTGCTGGATTTCCTATGTCAAAGGGACCAAGAAGCCAAAGTTCAACCTCATATCCCTTTTTCTTTAAAATCTTTCCTGCTTCAACGAACTCTTTTACTCCTTTATCCCACAAAAGACGAGAGATCATAAGAAACACAGGTTTTTGAGTTTGTTTTTCGCAATTCATGGGTTTAAAGTGTTCAGTATTTATTCCTTCACTTTTTATAAGCACTGCTTTTTCTTCATTTATTAACTTTATTTTTAAAAAAGTTAACATGTCCTCTTCATTTAAGAAGATGACATATATGTTAAAAGAAAACGATATTCTATACAGGCTGTTTACCAATTTCTTAAGTAGACCTCCTTTTACATAAACGTATCCAAGCCCAGTGACTACGCTAACACACTTTATACCAAGAAGACCACAGGCAATGGAACTGTATATGTTTGGTTTTATAGTGAAATTAATAACGAGGTCTGGTTTTAGGTTTTTATAAAACCTTAAATATTCGAACAGTAGTTTTATATCCTTTAAAGGGTTTTTTCCTTTTCTATCTAGATGTTTTATCGGATAGAAGTTAAATTCAGATTTTAATTTTTCTGAGTAGTTATCTTCTGGAGCTAAGGTAAAAACATCAAAGCGTTCTTTTTTCAGTCTTCTCATAAGTCCAAGACGGAAGTTATAAAGAGAAAAGGAAGTGTTTGAACTAAGAACTATTTTTTTTGACAAGTTTTATAACCTCTTTTTTACTAAGGATATAAGCTACACTTATAGCGCACATGAACATTATAAAGGCATATCTTTTTCTGTAAATAGGTCCTACATTTGGCTCTGAAAGCACATGAAGCCATATGAAGACTAAACAAATAAGAACTACAAACCAAAGTGCTGGTTCCCTCCTTAGCTTGTAAACCGCCCATGGAAGTACCAAGAGCATGACATATATAAACATTGACTCAAAGGGTGTTATGTAACGCGCTATTGTTCCAGTTGCTGTACCACCTTTAGTAAACCACATATCTGGAAAGGGAGCAAAAAAACCTATTTGAAAAGCTCGTGGTGTGTACTTCACAAAGTCTATCGCAGAATGTGGGATAAAATCGTGGTCAATATTGCCGGGATAGTTTTTAAAGAAATAAATAAATAATTGTCTTGTTTGTGCAAGATTCCAAAAGAGATTATCTATCTTTTCAGGAATGAAAGGTGTTTTTCTCCACTGTACTTGTGTTTGTGTTTGTATTTGTGTTTGTGTTTGTATTTGTGTTTGTGTTTGTGGCAAGAGAGGTGTCATAAGAATTACCACAAGAAACACAGATACAAAACCTTTTATGTTATCTTTATTAATTCTTTGATGTTTTATAAACCAGTAAAAAGTATATATAAAAATTACAGAAAACAGGGAAAAAAGCATATACCTTAACGGTATGAGCATATGGGGTCTTGCAAGATACAACAAAAGTATCCCAGCCATGTTAGAAAAGAAGGCATAAACAGGTCTATTTTTAAAGGTCAAAACTACTCCTAAGAATATAAAGTAGATGCCTGCTATATAAAGACCATCTCTATGTATCTGAGAAGTCCAGGTTAAGGATGAGGGAAACACAAGGAAAGGTAAACATGCTAAAACCAAATACTTTCTTTTTAAATTAAAAAACTCAAGGATCCTTATGAGAAGAAGAAAGGCAATAGCATGAAAGAAAGCATTATAAAAGAGCATTATCCACGGTTTTTTAATACCTGTAAAAGCATAGAAAAAGGCTGTTATACCAGCCATAACTTGGTAGTGAGGTTCGGGCTTTAGACTCCATGCGCTCCAACCTTCCTTTTCTATCTTGCTGACTACCTCTAAGGCGTCTTTATGAAACTCAATCCAGTCACCTCCTACCATAAGTCCTTCTCCCCAGTGAGCTTGTGGGAAGATGTATGAAAGTATTACAAACTGGATGGCAAAACCAGCAAGAAGGGTGTAAAGGTACGCAAAAAGAAAAGTCTTAAGATAGAATTTCATGTAAAACCCTTCTCCACTCTTGAACTATTTTCTCTATGTGAAAATCTAAAGCCCTTTCTTTAGCTTTCTGTGAGTAGCTTTCCCTTAACCTTTCATCTTCTAAAAGCTGTTTTATTGTTTCTACCCATGTAGCTTCTTCGTGGGTAAGTGGCTCTGTATTCAAAAATTTTACCTCAAAAACAGGCATAAGAACTCCAAACTTGGCAAATTCTGGTACTTTCGTCTGAAAGGTATAGTCTGTATCTGGTGCAAGTATCTCTCTTGGTCCACTTCTACAATCAGAAGAAACCACAGGCACACCACAAGCCATAGCCTCAACTAAAACATTGCCAAAGCCTTCCCACAGAGAAGGAAACACAAAAAGCCTTGCCCTTGAGATGTACTTAAAGGGATTTTGTCTAAAACCCATAAAGTAAACATCATAGCCTTCATTTGGATGGCTTTTATCCCATACGTAAGTTTTTAGACCGAGCTTTTCAGATAGCTTTGTAAGATATTCCTTTAGCTCTCCATCACCCAAAATTAAAAGCTTTATATCTGGAAAGTCCTTCTTTAGTTCTCTAAAGATCCTCAAAAGATGCCAGTGAGCTTTCGGTTTAGTTAGCCTTCCAACTGTTATCAGGTATGGAGATACATAGCTATCGCTTATCACTTGGAACTTGCTTGCCAGAATGTGGTCAAAGATATCAAGGATACTTTCGGCTATGAGAAAAAGCAACCTTTCTACCGAGTAGTGTAGCCACCTAGTCTTCATGTAATCCTCAAAGCTCAGCTCTCCTAAATCTAAAAGGTCCCTTCTGTATTCCTTTAGCTTTTCCAATCTCCTGATGAGGCTTTCTTTTCTATAAACCATCTTTGCTTGCCTTTCTGTGCTTTTCAAGGTAAATAACATAATCGTAATAATTTTTCTTGGCTTTGAGCTCATAATCGTTTAGAATGTCTACATCCCTGTAAAAAAGCACTTTGCCATGTTTAATTACTTCAAACTGAAGGATAGGATTAGCCATGTTGAGCCAGATAAGGTCAAGACGGTCAGACCTAAGCTTTATGGTTAGCTCTCCATACAGGTCATAGTAGTCATCCCAGCTAAAATCTTTAGTGGTATAGATAGCTAAATCAAGGTCGGACTCTTTGGTACCTTTGTCTTTAGCTAAAGAACCAAAAAGGTAGACAATAAGGACCTTAGGGTTTTTCCTTAGAACTTCTTCGCTTGTCTTTACTACTAAATCAGGAGGCATATCAATGGGTTTTGTCCCTTTCCACCTTTCTCTGACACCCAAGGCTTAACCCCTTTTGAACATTATACAGTAAAGACTGCAAAAGGTAAAGAATGGCTCTCACTAGTATATCGCATTTTGGACATTCGTATTTTTATATTTCTGGTTGTTATATGGACTTGTGTAGGGTTTAGTGTGGTTCTCAACCTAAGTTTCACAAATTCGGTAAATGGCGTAATCTTGAGCGTTCTTTATCTGTTTGGCTTTATTTAAGCCTTCTTCTAAGGCCTTGAGAACCTTTTCAAAATCTTCTAAGAGCTTTGCAAATCTATCCAGAGAATCCCCTCCTTGAGTATTTCCTCTTTCATTTTTCAGAAGCCTTTTCAAAAGACACAAAATTTACTTTCTGAGAAAGAAAAGACTCCGATAAGGGCTTTAAGCTCGAGAAGTTCGTCGCTATGTCTTCTTCTAAGATAAATGCTTAATCTATGTCAGATTAATATAGCATAAAACTAAATCATCTGGCGTATAGGACCAGATGACATCTTAGCATCTTCTAACAAAATTTTTAACAAAATTTCTTACTTTTTGAACTCAAAAGGCAACTCCTTTAGCCTCGTTTTTATTCTCGCATATTCTTGCAATTTTTTGTAGTTCAATAAACAAGTTTAGTGAATTTTTAGTTGTCAAGTTTTCTTAAAAGACAAAAGGATAGTCCGCAAAGTACCATATATCCAAAAAAGGTTCCAAGACAGATACCAATAATGCCAAGCTTTAGGACCACAACAAAGAAGTAATTAAAAAAAATATTTCCTATTATACCTACCAATGCTATAAAAAAGACAGCTTCTAATTTATTTTTTATTTGAAAAGTTCTGTAAAAAACTGGCCAGAGAAAAGCTAAAGGTAAGGAAAGGGCATAAAATCTTGTTGCAGTGGCGGTGAGAGAGACATCTGTTTTAGTGAAAGCTCCATATCCAAAAAAAAGACTTACAAGTATATCTGAAAAAACAAAGAAAAAAAGAGCAAAAACGCTTCCAAGTAAGATAAGCTTTTTGGTATAAAAAATTAATTTTTCCCATGCACCTCCTACTTCTGAAAGAGAAGTTATAGCTATATGCTCAAATTTTATAACTCCCTTTGGCGCGTGAGCAATTAGAAGACCATAGGTAAGAGCAGAAACTCCTTTTTCTCCCAAAAGAGATCCAAAGACTCTATCAACAAGTATATAAAGATAAAAAACACTATAAACTGCTGTAAGATAGAAAAGATGCTTTAGTAAAAGTCGCACGTTTTCATCCATGTAAAATTTAAATTTTATATGCTCTCGTGCCGTATACACCATATACAGAGTTGCTAAAAACTGAGACAAAGAGAAACTGATGGGTAAAACCCTATAATCTCTAAAAAAGTAAAGTCCTATAGCCATAAAAACGAAACTAAAAAAGGAAAAGATAAACTCTCCCATAAAATAAATCGTAAACCTTCTTAAACTTCTCAAAATCGCTCCAAAATGATGAAAGAAGAAGGAGAAAAACAGATAAGGAAGAAGCAACAGGTAAGATTCTTTTGTATAGTAAATCGCCTCTTTTTTAAAGCCAAAGGGAACCTTAAGAAGGACAGGGAAAAAAACGATAGCCAATAAGGTAAGGGAACAAGCTAAGATTGTGGTAAAAGTCAGTAAAAGCCCTGCTAATTTTTCAAATTCTTCCTGGTTTTTTAGTCTTACTGAAACAAGATTAGGCACTCCTATTGAGTCAAAAACATCGACAAAGATCATGAAAACTCCAAGCAAAGATAAAGCCATAAAAAAAGCATCGGTTTGATAGGAAAACCCAAGAAGAATCGCTATGGCTAAATTTTTTAAATAACCAAAACCTCGTGCAAGTAGATTGATAAAAGAACTTCTTAAAACCGCATCAAAAACCATCTCTGGCTTCGAAAAATCAAAAAGAGTTTTCCAGAAAAGAAGTTTCATGTTTTGGTTTTAAACCTACCTGTAGATTTAATTAAGCACCGTTATAACTATACCAACTTTAATCCTCAGTTTCAAGAGATTGTCTTTAAATTGTGAATTTAAAGAGTTACCATAGGAAAAAGAGAAGGACCAGGAAAAATTTAAAAAGATATATGCAGCTTTTGGAGTTAATAAACATTTAAAAAATACCATTTTTAAGCTGACATAATTAACAAAAGTGTTAATAATTTATTCTTAATGGATTACTTAAAACTTAGATTATTAAAAGATTTACCTTGCTTTACCTCAAAAGATTTGTCTTATCTTTTTAAATTAAAACCTGAATCGGCTCTGGTGCAGCTTTCAAGATATGTAAAAAAGGGGATTTTTATAAGACTTAAAAAAGACCTATACATTCTTAGAGAGCGGTGGGATAGTAATCACGCTACCGATTTTTACAAAATAGCTAACATTTTACAAGTTCCTTCTTATATTTCTTTAACGACTGCGCTTTCTTTTTACGAGGTAACTACCCAAGTTCAAATTAAATATTTTGAATCTGTTTGTCAAAAAAGAACAGCAAGATATGAAATAGAAGGAGCGATTTTTAATTTTTACAAAATAAAACCTGACCTTTATTTTGACTTTGTAAAAATTCCGCAAGGAGATTTTTTCATAGCAACTAAAGAGAAGGCTTTTCTTGATGCACTTTATCTTTATTCTTTTGGAAAATATACCTTTGACATTGACTCTATCGATTTTTCTAAGCTTGATTTAAAAAGAATCAAAAAACTTATTAAAGTATTTCCTGAAAGAACCCAAGCTACTTTTCGTAAACTATGCAAGACCTGATAAAGCAAGAACAGTTTGAGATAGAAGTTTTGAATAGGCTTAAAAGTGGTAAGTTTTTAGATAAACTTGTTTTTACTGGTGGGACCATGCTTAGGCTTTGCTATGGTTTAAATAGGTTCTCGGTTGATCTTGTTTTCTGGTTAGCCAACAAATTTGATATAGATAATAATTATTTTTCGAAATTAAAGGATTTTCTGATAAAGTATTACGTTGTTAGGGATGCAGCTAACAAGTTTTATACTCTAATTTTTGAAATAAATTCGCAACATTATCCCAGAAGTTTAAAAATTGAGATAAGAAAAAAAGTTGCTAAAAAATATGAATTATCCATTGCTTATAGCAAATATACCAATATCCAAGTTTTGGTAAAAACATTGCCACTTGAAGAACTCATGCAAACAAAATTGGAAGCACTTTTAGATAGACAAGAAATTAGAGATGCCTTTGACCTTGAATTTTTAGTCAAAAAAGGAATTGAACTAAAAACTCCTCCCGAAATCCTAAAAAAGTTCTTGAGGTTATAAACTCTTTTGATAAAAAAGACTATAATGTCAAACTTGGATCGATCTTAGAGCCAGAAGAAAGAAGGTACTATAAAAAAGAAAACTTTAAAATACTTGTAATTGAAGATAAACGAAATAATAAAAACTGAAACCACTGAGTTTTTACTTTCAGAGCCTACCCGTTAGTATTTTTTAAGGATCTAAGTATTACCAGTAGTATTTAATTTTTAGGGCATCAAGGAAACTAAATAGTTCTATTAAAAGTAAACAACACTCTTAACCATTTATAGTTTCAAGAGGTTATCTTTAGATTAAAATTAGAAACAATTAAAAACTTAAGGTTTTGTTTATGTAAGCTTAACCAACCTTAAAATTTTCAGTCCATTCTTGAAAAATTCTTCTTCATAAAAAGTTATCAACGGTAACATGTTTTGAACTAATTCCTCCTTTTTCATCTTCCTTAACGCCTTCTCCCCAAATTTTTCTATTAAATCCCGGTTGACAAGACCCTGGATTAACCTTTCCAAAAAAACCTCATTGTTATAGTCCTCTATCAGCTCATTTATGCCTTATTCTTCAAGATATCCTTCTGTTAAGTAATATATCTCATCATCCTCGTAATATCTAATATGACCATCCATACCAAACTCTTCATTAAAAGAAAAATATATACTGAAGCAGTTCTTCAAACTCTTCAATCTCATCCTCAAGTCGATAAAAATTTGCCATCCAATTCCCAAAGTAAAGTAAGTTAACAAGTTGTTTGTTTCTAAAGCCTTTTTTGGAAACTCCTTCCTTCTTAATTTTGAGTTTAACTTTATCATTTTTACCAGGAGAGGGAGCCCTTTACCCAAAAAATTTAGACACAATTAATGAAACACTCCTTAAAAATTCAATGAATTAAATATAAAAAGTTAGAGATCAACCCCTGATCAACCATTCCCGGACGGGGAGAAGCTGAAGTTCTATTCCTTCACAGGTTTTTACTCCTTTCTGGTCAAAAGTTATGGTAGTTGCGGATTTTAAGCCAAGATGGTACACGGCCTCTAAAGCGCCAGTTATTTCTCTCTTTTCATTCTCAGGAGTTAATTCCCAACAAACCTGATAGACCTTAAATTCACCCTCTTTCACCGCGATAAAATCACATTCTGATTTATGCTGAAAATAATACAAATCGTAGCCTCTTCGCCTGAGCTCTATAAAAACTATATTTTCTAAAACCCTACCTAAATCCGGAGAAGTTACTCTTTTGCATAACCCCGTATCAACAAGATAGATTTTGGCAGGATTCCGTAACCTTTTATAACTTGATTCTGAAAAAAGCCGAACTTCATAGACAAGCAGACTATCAAGAAAGTAGTGGTAGTAAGTGAAAAGAGTATCTTTTGAAAAAGAAAACTTATCTTTAAACTGTTTGTAAAAAGCGGTTAAAGAAAATTTGGTAGAATAATTTGTGAAAAGTTTATCCCATAATGCTTCAAAGAGCGGTATATTTTTAATTTTATATTTTTCTACAAAATCTCGAAAAAACATCGCACTTAAGTAATCTTTAATTATTTTCCGTTTTTCAAACTCAGTAGTAGCTAAAACTACCTCCGGAAAGCCCCCAAATCTTAGATACTCCTCCAGACAGGCTTGCAAAAGAATTTTCCTTTTTCCGAAGAAAAGTTTCTTTTCTTCAGGGTCAAGACCCTTAGTCCTCAAAAACTCCTGGAAGGAAAAAGGGAAAACTTCTACGCTCCAAAGTCTTCCTCTTAATGCAGTATGGATGGCTTTAGGGATTATCTGAGAAGAAGATCCAGCACAAAAAACTGCTATATTTTCCTTTTCTACCAATCTTCTAACAAATTTTTCCCAGCCAGATATAACTTGAATTTCATCAAACAAAAAAAGAACTTTTTTAGCATCAAGAAGATGTGGATTAAGTTCAAAAAAAGCCTCTTTAATCTTATCTAAATCTTCAAGAGTTAACCCGACCAGACGTTCATCTTCAAAATCTATGTAAAGTGAATGCTCAGGAAATTTCCTAAAAAGATGATAAAGAAGATGGGTTTTACCTACCCTTCGGACACCATAAAAAACCACCACCTTTTTTAAATCCAAGGAAGGAAGAGAAATATTTTCTCTTTCGTAAAGCTCAAGTAATCCTTGTAGAATAAACTTTTCATTCTCTACAATAACTTCTTTAATAGTCTCTTTGCTAACCATAAAATAAAAAATCTGTCCTTTTATTAAGGATAATTTTAATTATTTTCGTTCTTTTTTCAAGGATAATTTTAACATTTTTTATCCTTTTTAAAAGGATAATTTTTGAGATTGAAAAAAATAATTTTAATAAAGGGAGCAGGGCGAGAAAGATTGAGGTATTCAAAATATTTTCGAGGATGAAAAAAAGTTTTTAAGATTTTAAAAGTTTTAGTATGCTTTTTGCAAATTCTTCTGCTGCTTGAGGACCAGAGCCTGTAACTACTTTTCCATCAACTTCTACAGTTTTCCCTGTATATTTGGCTCCTTTTTCTTCTAAAACCTTACCTTCTGAGCTCCATACGGTTGCTCTTTTACCTTTTAATACTCCTGCTTCAGCTAATATTCTGGGAGCAAGACAAATCGCTCCTAAAACTTTTCCCTGAGAACCAGTTTCTTTCGCAATTTTATGTGCTTTAGTATTATGAAAATATTCTTGAGCTCCTATACCTCCTACAAAAACGATGGCATCATAATCTTTTACCTCTACCTGATCAAGTAAAATCTGAGGTGTTACCACAGCCCCAAGTATCCCCTTAGCCGGCTTTAAAGAAGAGGAAGCTATCACTACCTCATAACCCTCTTTTTCAAAGAGTTTCTTAGGGATTAACAACTCCTCATCCCTAAAATTTTGATGAGCAATAATCATTAGGATTTTTTTAGAATTTTTAGCCAAAACTGAACCAGAAACAAGTAAAACCAGAGGGATTAAAAATAAAAACGATTTTAGTGCACCCATCGCCCCTCCCCCTCTTTTTTTATTTCTAATAATAATTTTTAAACAAATTCTTTCTAAGAATTCAATAGAGATTTACTTGGTTGATAAAAATTTGCAGAACAAAGGCTTCTAAATTTTGAAGGTCAAAAACCTACCAAAAACTTACAAAACTTGCTAAATTTTGTCTGGTTGAAACACTGCTGAAAATGTTTGAGAAGGTAATAAAAGGGAGTATAAAGAGTACCTGATGAAACTTATTACAGGAACTTAGTTGATGGCTGGGGGAGGAGGACTCGAACCTCCACTCGTGGATCCAGAGTCCACTGTCCTGCCAATTAGACGATCCCCCAACCGTCTGTCTAAATAAAACTTAAAATATTTTATGGTTTTGTCAATAGGTCAGGTTTTAAAATAAAAGGCTAAGGTTATCGTCCTTTTTGACCTAAGTCAAAGAAAAATCTTTTTTCTAACTTATTTTATTTTCTATAAAAATTTAAAAAAGGAGGTGCAAAGATGTTTTGTAACCAGTGCGAACAAACCGCAGGAGGCAAGGCCTGTACAGTAAAAGGGGTATGTGGCAAAAACCCAGAAGTTGACCTTTTACAGGACTTACTGATTTACAACCTGGCCGGTCTTTCAGAGGCCTATCTTTTGGCTCAACCTAAAGGATATCACGACCCAGAAGTAGACTTTTTCATCTTGGAAGGAATGTTTGCAACCCTAACTAACGTTAATTTTGACCCTGAAAGAATTAAAGCTTACATCGAAGAATCCTCTGCCTTAACAGAAAAAATCGAAAACACCTACCAGGTAAAGTCCTCGTTTGACAAAATCCCTACAGCAAGCATGGATGAGTTGATAAACCTTGCTAAAGAATATGAAATAGACCCTAAGTTTAAAGAAGTTTGGGGAGAGGACATCTTTTCGCTTAAACTCTGTGTGCTCTATGGTTTAAAAGGGATTGCTGCCTACGCCTATCATTCCCATAAACTTGGGGGGTGGGACCAAGAGGTTTATCGCAAGTTTAAACAGCTTTTGGTAGACGTTTATAAGGAAAAAGGAGACTTAGAGGCCTGGGTTAAAAGGGCTTTAGAGGTAGGAGAGTTAAACCTTAAAGTTATGGAACTTCTCGATAAAGCAAACACCCAAGCCTTTGGCCATCCTGTGCCTACCAAAGTGCCTCTTGGCACCAAAGCTGGCAAAGCTATCCTTGTTTCTGGACACGATTTAAAGGACCTCTATGAATTGCTTAAACAGACCGAAGGAAAGGGTATCTACCTCTATACCCATGGGGAGATGCTCCCTGCTCATGGCTATCCTGAGCTTAAAAAATTTCCTCATCTATACGGTAATTATGGAACTGCCTGGCAAAACCAGCAAAAAGAGTTTGTTAACTTTCCTGGACCTATCGTTATGACTACCAACTGCCTTATGCCTCCTAAGGAAGAATACAAAGACAGAGTTTTTACCTTAGGTCCGGTTGGGTTCTCAGGGGTAACTCATATAAAGGGTAAAGACTTTTCTGCGGTAATCGAAAAAGCCCTTTCTATGCCTGGGTTTACCGAAGACAATCCAGGGAAAGAGGTTATGGTTGGATTTGCCAGAAACGCAGTACTTTCTGTAGCAGACAAGGTAATAGAACTGGTTAAAGCAGGAAAAATTAAACATTTCTTCCTGGTAGGTGGCTGTGATGGGGCTAAACCAGGTCGTAACTACTACACCAAGTTTGTAGAAATAGTTCCTCAGGATGCCGTTATCCTCACCCTTGCTTGCGGAAAATACAGATTTTACGATAAAGACCTGGGAGATATCGAAGGTATACCGAGGCTTTTAGACATAGGGCAATGTAATGATGCCTATTCTGCCATTCAGATAGCCTTGGCTATGAGTCAGGCTTTTGGAGTAGGGGTAAACGAGCTTCCTCTTTCTTTGGTGGTCTCCTGGTATGAGCAAAAAGCAGTAGCCATCTTGCTTACCCTCTTATACCTTGGGATTAAAAACATCTTTCTTGGTCCAAGTTTGCCTGCCTTTCTGTCTGAAAACGTACTATCCTTCTTAGCAGAAAACTATAATATAAGGCTTATCTCAGAGCCTGAAAAAGACCTGAGCTTGATGCTAAAGGCTTAAAATTACAAAACTAATGCTTATTCTGTTGAGATCTTTAATCCTATATAGAGGAAGGAATTTACTTCCTTCCTCTATTTTTTATGTCTTTATTACCCAATCTTACCGATGAGACAGAGACCCAGGAGAGAACAAAAGGCTCTGGTTTGGGAAGTTTCACACTTCAAAAATTTATCCAGAGGAGTTAGTTACTTATACGTCATAGCTTGACTGAAAAGGCAAGCAATTCATCTTTCCAATGTCTTATTTCTATCTTGAGCCTTTTACATATTTTATCATTGCTCATTACAGAAAAACGTGGTCTTTTTGCAGGAAGATTAAAATCAGCCTGATAGGCTGGATAGATGAACTTTTTTATGCCTCTTAGTCTCAGATACTCCCTTGCCCATTCAAAGCGAGATGTATAACCAGAGTTTACAAGGTGGTAAAGCCCGGTAAGACCTTGTTCTATGGCTTTTAATGTTACCTCTACAATAGTTCTTGTCGATGTTGGCACTGAAAACTCATCGCAGGCTATTCTGAGATATTCTTGCGTTTGAGCCCACTGAGAAAGTTTATAAAGAAAGTTTTGTTTGCCTTCTCCATATACCCAGCTTGTGCGGAAAATGAGATAGTTTTCCATTTGTTCCTGAATAAAGTGTTCTCCAAAAAGCTTACTTTTACCGTATTCATTTAAAGGATTTGGGCTGTCTTCTTCTGAGTACAAGCCTTCTTTTTTGCCATCAAAGACATAGTCTGTGGAGTAGTGAATAAGAAATGCCTTATATTTTTCACAAGCTTGGGCAAGATTTTTTGGCCCATTTGCATTAACTCTGTATGCAAGCTCTTTTTCTTCCTCTGCTTTGTCCACCTGATTGTAGGCAGAGCAGTTTATGACAATCTCAGGCCGAAAGCTTTCAAATACATCCATTACCTGTTCAAGGTTACTAACATCAAGCTTTTCTTTACCAAGGGCAAGAACTGTGTAATCGCTTTCTTTCAAAGCTTTAACAAACTCACTTCCAAGCTGTCCCTTTGCACCGGTAATGAGAATTTTCATCCATACACCCTTTTCCAATACTCTTTTAATTCCTCTACTTTCCTAAAAAGCCAGGTTTTATTGTCCATATACCATTTAACTGTTCTTTCTATACCTTCTTCAAAAGAAGTCTTTGGCTTCCAACCACATTCTTCCATGATCTTTTCATAACTTGAGCTGTATCGATAGTCATGGCCTGGACGATCCTTTACAAATTTTATAAGCTCCTCAGATTTTCCAACCATATTTAGTATTGCTTTGACAACATCTATGTTTCTTCGTTCCTCTCCACTTGCTATATTGTATACCTCCCCGATCCTTCCTTTTTCAAGTATGCTTAGTATTGCCTCTGCACAATCCTCTACATAAAGCCACTCTCTCACATTTGAGCCATCTCCATAAACTGGCACCGGCTCATTTAATAATGCCTTTGCTATAACTACTGGAATTAATTTCTCTGGATACTGCCATGCTCCATAGTTGTTTGAGGGTCTTGCTGTGATTACCGGTAATCCATAGGTTCTATAGTATACTCTTCCAAGCATATCTGCTGAGGCTTTACTTGCTGAATATGGTGAGTTTGGATTCAGCGGAGACTGCTCTGTAAATTTCCCTTCTTTGCCAAGTTCTCCATATACTTCGTCTGTTGATATGTTTATGAATTTTTCTATTCCAACTGTTCTACTTACTTCAAGAAGATTGTATGTGCCTACTATGTTTGAGTTTAAGAATTCATAGGGGTTAAGGATACTTCTGTCTACATGAGACTCAGCTGCAAAATGAACCACTGCCTGAGGCTTTTCTTTTTCAAAGACTTCTTTTAAGCTTTCTAAATCTACTATGTCAACTCTGTAAAAGGCTATTCTGTCTGATACTTCACTTAGTCTTTCTAAATCCCCTGCATATGTAAGTTTGTCCACAACTGCAACAGAGTAGCCAAGCCTTACAGCCTGCCTTACAAACTCGCTCCCTATAAATCCTGCTCCACCTGTAATAAGTAGCTTCATAAATTTATTTACTCATAAACAAAATTATTTTCAGCATCTTTAAACAGAGGCAGTTTTGCATCTTTTTCTGAAAGGATTGGATTACTAAAAGGCCAATCTATGGCAAGTGCTTGATCATTCCACAGTATTCCCCTTTCTAAGGCTGGATCATACTCTTCTGTACATTTGTAGATAATTTCACTGTCCTCCAAAGCAACAAATCCATGGGCAAACCCAGGTGGTATCCAGAGCATTAGTCTGTTTTCTTCGGAAAGCAACTCTCCCACCCATCTTCCATACCAGGGCGAGCCTTTTCTTATGTCAACTGCAACATCCCATACTTTTCCCTTTATACAGCGAACAAGCTTTCCCTGAGCTTTTGGTTTTAGTTGATAGTGTAGTCCCCGCAAAACTCCCTTCTTTGAGTATGAGTGATTGTCCTGAATAAAGCTATATTTTATTCCGTTTATTTCAAACTCTGTTGCTTTATAAACTTCCATAAAAAATCCCCGTTCATCAATAAATACCTTCGGCTCAACCAGTATCACATCAGGAATCTCAAGCTTTCTAAAAGAAAAGGGCATGTCTTATTATTCCTCTGCCAATTTTCTAAGATACTTCCCATACTCGGTCTTTTTCAAAGGCTCTGCCAGTTTAAGAAGTTGTGTTCTGTCTATCCAGCCATTTCTATACGCTATCTCCTCTATACAGCCTATCATTAACCCTGTCTTTTTCTCAATTGTTGCTACAAACTCTCCCGCCTCAAGAAAACTATCATGAGTTCCTGCATCAAACCACGCAAAACCTCTGCCTAAAAGTTTAACCTTAAGCTTTCCTCTTTTCAAGTATTCTTCATTAACACTTGTTATTTCAAGCTCACCTCTACGAGACGGTTGTACTGATTTTGCTATCTCAACAGCCTCAGCGTCGTAAAAATACATCCCAACTACTGCATAGTTTGACTTTGGTTTTTTAGGCTTCTCCTCAAGGGATAAAACTTTACCAGACTTATCAAATTCAACTACTCCAAATCTCTCTGGGTCTGGCACATAGTAAGCAAACACACACGCACCACCATCTTTTTCTACCTCTTCTTTTGCTGAAAGCATTATTTTAGGAAGATCATGCCCGAAAAATATGTTGTCTCCAAGCATGTAGAGTATACAATTCTGGTTTTTTAGATATGGTTCTGCCAGGATAAGTCCTTCCGCAAGTCCTCTTGGTCTTTCCTGAATCACATAATCTATTCTCATCCCAAGATGGGAACCATCACCTAAAAGCCTTTTGAAGTTTTCTACATCTTGAGGATTAACTACCAGAATCGTTTCTCTTATTCCGATAAGCATACTTAGAGACAAAGGGTAGTCAATCATAGGTTTATTGTAGATGGGAAGAAGATGTTTGTTAACAACGTGGGTAACTGGATAAAGCCTTGTTCCAGAACCTCCAGCAAGGATAACGGATTTCATCTTTTTCCTCCCTGAAAATTAAAATTCATTCCCTTTGCTTTAAGCTTTAAGATAGATATGAGTTTCAACGGGCTTCCACCAGTGGATATCTCAGGTATGACATCTATAGTTTTTGTATTCCTGCTTGTTGTAAGGGTCTGTATAAGTTTCGGTCTGTGCATCTACAGTAGTCTGGTATATAGGACAGGCTTGCATTTTCCATCTCCATTATAATAGGTTATATTATACCAAAAATTTTCTAATACCATAGACCAACCACCATACACCCAGGTAACTCCAGAACTTCCACAATATAAACCTTATCTTCCTTAGATTCATAATTCACCACCTCCTAAAATTAAGACATCTCCCTTCTAAAACTTTCTTCTGAGGTTTTTGTTATAACAAAAAGGTCTAAATCAGAAGTTAATCCCTCCTCATCCCTGGCAAATGAGCCAAAGACGATAAATGCCTAAAGATTTTTTCAAAAATCCAAGGCAAAAAATAAGTGAACTTGACTTACGGCCACAGTTTTTTTACTATCCTTTGGTCATAAATCATAACCATTTGCCTTTTATGTCGTTGAAAAATCCCTATGTAGACGTTAAAATTAAATAATAAAACAAATATTTCAAAAAATTGAGGCATATATCCATGGAAGGAGCCCTTGTTGAACTTTATCAGGCTTTAGAAAAGCTTGATCCAAGAACACGAAGGGCTTTCCTCTTATTGATGAAAGTATTTGATAAAATGGTCACCAAGGAAGACTTCCGGGAGTTGAAGGAAGAGGTAGCTAATCTTACAAAAAGGGTAAACACCCTTTCCAAGGTAGTCGAAAAACTTGCTGAAGCCCAGATAAAAACTGAAAAAGAGGTTGAAAAGCTTGCGGAGGCAGTGAGGAAGCTGTTTGAAGAACATAAAAAAACCAAGAGAACAGCTCGGAGGTCTTGCCCATGCGGTAGGCTATACTCTTGAAAATGAAGCTTACAAATTTCTCCCCAAACTCCTTAAAGACAACTTTGGTTTTGAAGTAGAGGGGGACCTCATCATGGACTTTATAGAGGATAGAGGTTAAACCAAATGAATATGTGGAGGTCAATATCTACGGAAGGGGTAAGTGGAAGGGTAAAGAAGTAGTTATACTTGGGGAGGCCAAAACACAGCTTAAGAAAAAAGATGTGTAGGGAGTTACGTCAAAGAGAAAGGTCTTAAGTTTTATTTTTCTTATCAATTTAAGTAAGAACCTTTTCGTTTGTCTGAGAATTCCTGCAGATAGACTAAATCAGATAGACCGAATTTAATTCAAAGGGAATTTTAAACAACACCTTGAATATCACCTACAGGCCTTTTAATAAAGATTTGCCGAGTTGAGAGATTTAGACTTAAAAACATATTTCTTAGTTATTTTCGAATATCCCTAAGAGGTTAAAAGATTTATTGACACGATCAATCATTTAGAGAGGGCTTATGAAAGAGATTAAGAGTAGGGATAAAGTTATAGAGGTATTTACGGGTAAACACAATTAGATAAACGATATGTCATCAAAATTGACACTTGTCAAGAGAATTGTGTCTCCTTATAAAATCTCTTTACAAACATTTGCCTCAATTCGTATAAAGCAGACTTAATTAAAGGAAGTGGTTTTTGCCATCTCGTTTTCTGAATCCGACTTACTGTTATGTATATCGCAACCTCTGCTGTCTTGATTGATTGAAAATATCCCCCTGTATTTACCCTTATCAGCTCTATCCTGCTATTTATATTCTCAACCACATTCGTCGTGTATATATACCTCCTCACCCCCTCAGGATATTTCTTATAAACAAAA
>NZ_AUIT01000031.1 GCF_000423845.1 Thermodesulfobacterium hveragerdense DSM 12571
TTTCCTTCCTCTGATCGGGTAACAGACTTAAGAAAATCCATAGCTTTCTTATACTCCTCTCGAGCTTTAAGGATTTCGTTATAATACTCCTTTCTCTTTTCTGGTTCATTGGTTAAAAGCATTAGAGAAACATTACCAATAACGTTTACCATAATCTCCTTTCTTATTTTTGCAGCAAATTCGATCTTATATGCTCTTTCTCCCAAATCCTCAACATCTTTTTTCACAACATACAAAGAGTATAAAGTATAAAGAGATACAAGGCCCACTATCAAAAAAATAACCCCAAAACCAGCAATAAGTTTTTTGGTAATACTCCAGTTTTTGAACATAGTGTTCCTCCTTTATTTGAAAAAATTTATGTTGTTATATCTATTTTTTCCCAAGACCAAACTCAACTATCAGGTCAAGATTGTCTCCTAAAGTATACAAAAAGGAAACTCTGGGGATTTTGCTGGGTATTTCTATTTTATGGTCTACTCCAGTTACTATAGAAGGGGTAGAACCTTCAAGTTTTAGTCCAAATTTTTCAAGCTCTCTTCTAAAAACACCGCTTATCTGGTTGGTAAGCTCTCCTGCGGCATCGACTGCTTCTTTGTTAAGTTCTGCTACCTCTTCTCCTAAGATATTTTTCATGAATTCAAAAATTATACCTTTGTTGTAGCTAACGATAAGTACGCCTTCAAGTTTATCCGAAGCTAACCCCACTATTACTGAGACATCTTTAAATCCTTCGTTATCTTGTCTCACCTTAGTTTCTTTTAAAACCGGAGTTTTCATAAGATACATTCCTATAACTTCTTCTACCGCTTTCTTTACACAATCCGCAATGGCCTGAGCATTCATAGGTTTTTACCCTCCTCTTATTTCTTTAAAATTTTGATATTTAGTTTAAAACTTAAGCAATCTATCTACATCAAAGATAAGCAATATTTTATCAGGTAGCTGATAAACGTTTTTTACATATTCTTTAGAGATACCCTCTATCCTCTCAGGAGGTTTTTCAATCTTACTTACAGGAACTTCTAATATATCTCCTATCCTTTCAACCACAAAAGAAACCGGTGCCTCTCCTTCGGTTTTAAGGATAAGATTAACAGTAGGTTTTATTTTTTCCTTTAAACCAACCTTCTTGGCAAGGTCCATAACAGTAACGATCTGCCCTCTTAAATTCATGATTCCTAAGATAAACTCATCTGCCAAAGGAACTGGCGTTATCTCTGTATCCTTGTTTATTTCCATGATAATATCCGCCGGTATCCCACATAAAAAATTCCCTAAATAAAACGTTACAAAGGTTATGGTGTCAATGGTTGCAAGCTTATGATCTTTTTCCTCTGATAAAATAACCTTTTCTTTCTCTCTCTTCATTATATTCATCTTTTAAAACCTCCTTTTTAACTTAAGAGTTGTTTTATCCTTTCAAGCACTTGGTCTCTTTGTAGCTTCACTTCATAGCCGTTTGCCCCAAACTCAAATACCTTCCTTTTGACTTCCTCCCCTGCAAGGGCTGTTACTACAATCACAGGAAGGTTTTTAAACTGAGGATTTCCTCTTAACTCTTTTAACAACTCAAACCCATCCATCTCTGGCATCTCTATGTCGGTTATTACCAAATCAAAGTTAGGGTCATTATGTAATTTTTCTATCGCTTCACGTCCGTTCTCTACACACTCAACCTCAAAACCCATCGCCTCTAAATAGTTCTTCATCATGTTCCTGAAAAACGGTGAATCCTCTGCCAATAAAATCCTCTTAGCAGTATGAACCTCCTCTTTAAATTTAACCACAAACCACTCTGGGTCATACATCTCTATTACCTTGTAAATGTCTATAAAAAGCACAGTTTTCCCGTCTATTATCTTATGTCCTAATATCCCAGGATTGTTGTAAAGCCCTTCCTCTATTTCAAGGGTGGTCTCAATGGTATCAACTATGCTTGAACAAAGAATAGCACAAGTTTTGCTTCTCTCTGTAAAGAATAGCACTATGTAACTATCTTGATAAGGTAGCCCTTGCAAGGGCAAATAATTTTCTAATCTTATCACAGGAACTACCTGGTCCTCATAGATGATAACCTCTTTACCACCTACGATCTGTATGCTATCCGCTTTAACTTTATCAAGCCTTGAGATAAGTGCTATAGGTAATGCAAGTCTGTCTTGTCCTACATCAAATAACAACAAGAAATAGGTTTCATCTTTTGAGGTTTTAATCGTAATTCTTTCAGCATCAAGCCTTTTTTCTACCTCTTCCACACTTAATCCAATAAACTTTGATAATCCAACCACATCAAGAATTAAAGCTAACGCTCCATCTCCCATAATCGTTGCTCCACTGTAAACCGGTATATCTTTAAACCACTTACCTAAAGGCTTAACCACTATTTCCTCTGAATTTAAAATCTCATCTACAAGCAACCCTAAAACTCTTTCTCCTGTGGTTAATATCACAAGATTTTTAGACAAAACCTCTCCGTTTGAGCTCTGTTTCAATATCTCTGAAAGCTTCAATACCGGTATAATCTCTCCTCTTAGTCTATAAAAATCTGTAGACCCTACCTTTAAAAGGTCTTTATTAGGGTCCACATTTACAAGTTCTTTAAGATTAACCTGAGGAATTGCATACTTGTAACCACCTGACTTAACGATAAGTGCAGGAATGATAGCAAGGGTAAGAGGAATTTTTACCCTAACCGTTGTTCCCTTACCATAGATGGTGTTTATCTCAATCGTTCCTCCAAGTTTTTCGATGTTTGTTTTTACCACATCCATCCCGACTCCACGACCAGACACCTGAGTAACCTTTTCAGCTGTAGAAAATCCAGGCTTAAAAATCAAAGCAAGTAAATCACTCTCCCTTGCTCTTTGGGCTTCCTCTGCTGTCAAAAAACCCTTCTCTACCGCTTTCTTACGAATTTTCTCTACATCAATACCTCTTCCGTCATCCTCGATTTCTATCACTACTTGACCACCTTCCTGATACGCCCTTAAATAAATCGTTCCCTCTTCCCTTTTACCAACTTGCACCCTCTCTTCAGGAGGTTCTATCCCATGATCGATAGCGTTTCTAACTAAATGCGTAAGAGGGTCTTTTATAGCCTCAATTATTGAACGATCAAGCTCTGTTTCTGTCCCCTCAAGATGAAGATTTACCTTTTTCCCTAAGGATTTTGCAAGATCTCTAACTATCCTTGGAAATTTATTGAAAACTGTCCCGATGGGTTGCATCCTTGTTTTCATTATGGTTTCTTGCATCTCAGTGGTAATCATAGAAAGTGCTTGAACACTTCTTGTAAGGTCGTCATCAAGTATCTTTTGAGAAAGCTGAACCACCCTGTTCCTTGCTAAAACAAGTTCTCCTGCCAAATTCATAAGCTGGTCTAAAAGCTTTACATCAACCTTAATATGTGTTTCTGTTAACTCTACTTGAGGAGTAGCTACCTGTGGACTTTCTTTTTTCTCTTTTTTATCATCAAGCTTTTCAACCATTTTTTGAGTTTTTTCTTCCTTCTTTTCCTCTTTTTCAACAGATTCCTCTAAGGTTTTCTTAGGAATAGCTTCTTCAGAAGGAACTTGTAAGGGTTCCTGCTGAGTTTCCTGAGAGGTTTCTTGCTGGGTTCCCTGAGAGATTTTTTCAGAAATTTCTTGAACAGGTTCTTCTATAGGTTTTTCGCTAGACTTCTCTTCTTTTATCCCCTTTTTAATCTTTTCTGTAAAGTTAGAAAGAGTTACTAAAAATTCAAGAAGATTATCATCTATAGGCTCTTCTTTATGGGTCTCTAAATGCTGAACGATAAACTTTATCCAGTCAACCGCCTTAAGCAACATGTCTATGATGCTATCATCTGGTTTAAGCAAGCCATCTCTAATCTTTGAGAGAATTTCCTCTGAAAAATGAGCGATAGATTCAAGAGACTTAAAACCAAAGAATCCAGAAGCCCCCTTTAGAGAATGCATGCTTCTAAAAAGAGAACGAATCACCTCTAAATTTTCTTTGTCCTTTTCTAATTCAAGAAACCCCTCTTCTAAATTAGCAATCGCCTCCTTTGCTTCAACCAAAAAATCTTGTAAAATATCTTCATCAAACATCATAAAATTACCTCCCTCATTTTAATGACATTTTTCTCTTATATAAACAAAATTTTATTAAAAAAAAAATTTTTGTCAAACCTCGATTTAGATAAACTTATCTATTAATTTGTGTTGTTATTAAGCTAAAGTTGGATTTTTTTGATAGTGTGCTAAAATAGTTAGTCGTGAATAAAGCTTTTTTTTATCTTGGAATAACCATTCTTTTTTTTAGTTCCTACGAGGTAGTAAGTAGAACACTTACCGGTTTAGTCAATCCTTTTCAGGTCGTTTTTCTAAGGTTTTTAATAGGAGGTATATTACTTTTACCTTTTGCCTTATCTAAGGTTAGAGTTTCAGGATTTAATCTTAGCCTTAAAGACCTTTTTTATCTTTTTCTTTTAGGTTTGATTAACATAGTCTTTAGCATGTGTCTTTTACAACTTGGCATCAACCAGACTAAAGCCAGCTTAGCTGCGGTGATCTTTAGTTCAAACCCTATTTTTGTAGCCCTTTCTGCTTATTTTTTACTAAAAGAACCACTAACCTATAAAAAGGTTTTAGGTTTAGTTGTAGGTTTTTCAGGCTTAATCTTTACCTTTTATAAAGATTTAAACATAGACTATAGTTATTCTTATGGGATACTATACCTGCTTCTTTCAGCTTTAACTTATGGGATATACACCGCTTTTGCCCAAAAGATAAACCATAAGATAGATAATTTAGTTATGAATTCTATCTCCTTTCTCATAGGAAGCCTGCTTTTGGTACCCATTCTCTTGACTTTTCATCAGCCGCTCTTTTCGGTTCCTAAACAAGCCTGGCCTTCTATCCTTTATATAGGAATTTTTGTAACTGGAGTAGCTTATTATACCTATTTTAAAGGACTAAGTCTGACTAATGCCAGTCGAGGGTCCACCATATTTTTTATCAAACCAATATTAGCAAGTTTTTTAGCTTGGCTTTTCCTTTCAGAAAAAATAACCTTGCAGTTAATCTTAGGAGGATTTATAACAATCCTCGGTATTTTTTTGGTTCAAAAAGAAGGTAAGTCAAAACTGGAACTATCTGAAAAGAAAGCAAAAACTCTTTTTTCTGGAGATAAACGGTGGATAAGTTAAGGTTGAATAAATTTTTAGCTGCCTGTGGGATTACTTCCAGAAGAAAGGCAGATGAACTTATTAAACAAGGTAAGGTTTTAGTAAATGGAGAAGTTGTATCAGACCTATCTTATAAAGTTGACCCACAAAAAGACGAAGTAATAGTAGAAGGCAAAAAAATTTCGTTACCAGAAAAAGTCTATTACCTATTCTACAAGCCTAAAGGGTTTTTAACCTCGCTTTATGATCCTCACCACAGAGAAACCATCAGGTGTTTTTTAGAAAAACTACCTCAGAGAGTATTTCCGGTAGGTAGACTTGATAAATACAGCGAAGGGTTACTTTTACTCACCAATGACGGTGATTTAGGAAACTTTTTACTTCACCCTAAATACGGAGTAGAAAGACGTTACTTGGTTTGGGTAAGTCCTAAATTGGAAGAACCGAAAATAAAAAATTTACTAAAACATGGAATTCATCTTGAAGGGAAGTTGGTTAAACCTCTTGTTTTTAGGTTAGTTAAAAATGAAAATAAAAGCTATGTTTATGAGGTTTGTGTAAAAGAAGGGATAAAAAGAGAAGTTAGAAAAATGGTAGCTTATTTAGGAGGTAAAGTTCACAGGCTGCTACGTGTTCAGTTTGGCCCCCTTATGCTTGGAGACCTAAAACCTGGAGAAATAAGGCCTCTTTCTAAGTCTGAATTGCAAAATCTTTTTAAATTTGTAGCTCAACTAAAGAACTCTAAAAGTTTAGCCAGAGCTTTTTCAGGTGAAGAGACATAATTAACACCAGGAATGTTTTCCCATGTGTTAATCCCTATCACTGGTTTCCACATCTTTAAAGCTAAAGCTATCTCAGAAAGGGTACCGTATCCACCGGAAATGGCTATCACCGCTTCAACCGACCTTATCAAGATTACGTTTCGTGCATGTCCCATATCACTAAGCACCAATACTTTAACATAAGGGTTGGCTTCTTCGACTTTATGCCCTGGCAGAATCCCTACTGTGGTAGCTCCAGCCTCAAAAGCCCCCTTACAAGCCGCTTCCATTACTCCGCCCAGACCACCGGTATAAACTATGGCCCCCTTTTCACCCAAGAGTTTTCCCATAGTATAGGCTATTTGATAGGTGCTCTCATCAGCAATCCCTGCCCCTACCACAGCTATCCTTCTATTCTTTAAATCCATAAGCCCCCACCAACTTTACAAATCTTACTGGTTCTAAGGTTTGGATTTTAAGTATACCATCTTTTTTAATCCCCTTTACCAAAATTTGAGAAAATTCATCTCCCACAGGGATGACAATCCTCCCCCCTTCAGCAAGTTGGTCTACCAAAGGCTGAGGGATCTGGGGAGAAGCTGCAGTAACAATTATAGCATCAAAAGGTGCAGCCTCAGGCCATCCTAAACTTCCGTCTCCAATCTTAAGAGAGATGTTCTTATATCCCAAGCTTAGGAGCACTTTTTTAGCCTTTTCAGAAAGGTCAGGATCTCTTTCTATAGTGTAAACCCACAAAGCTATCTCTGCAAGAATAGCTGTTTGGTATCCAGACCCTGTTCCTACTTCTAAAACTCTCTCTTTCCCCTTTAACTCCAAGGCCTCGGTCATTAAAGCTACGATATAAGGTTGAGAAATGGTTTGTCCCTTTCCTATGGGTAAAGGAAAGTCTCCGTAAGCCTGATCTCTTAAGGCTTCTTCAACAAAAAGATGCCTTGGCACTTTTAGCATCGCTTGAATTACCTTTTCATCTTTAATACCTCGAGCTACAATCTGAGATTTAACCATTTTCTCTCGGGCGATCCTATACAGATCCTTGTCGTAAAAACCCTGCATCTGCTACCTCTTTTTAGGTTTTTCTACGGTGTAATAATAACAATCCACTACCTGGTCTTTGTAGATAACAATTTTAAGTATTTCGGTATAATCTTCTCCTTTATAACGATTGGCTAATGGGATGTCTTCCCAAAAATTTTTAACCCTGTAGTAATAATACCATTCTTCTCGTCCGTCAGGAAATACAAAAATCTGCACAGGGGGGCCTAAAAACTGGGTAACTTCCATTTTGTTTGTCTGATTAGGTTTGATAAGGCTGGCTTTTGAGGCTAAATTAGGTCCGGGTTTGGTAGCACAACCCCACAAACATAAACCTAAAAATACCGTTAACAACCATAACCTAAGCTTCATCTTTCCACCTATTTCAATTTTATTCAAATATTAACATAAAATAAACCTTTTCACAACAAACTTTTGAGTTAAAATTAAACAACTATGAAATATTACAAATGCGGTGGAGAGACCTTCGAGTTAACCCTTAATCCTTTTCCGTTTAAATGTAAAAGGTGTAAAGGAAATGAAGCTCTCATAGAAATCCCTTCTCAAGGCATCAAAGTTTGTCTCACATGTTTTAATCAAATCTTTGAAAACCGCCTTAAAAACACGATAAAAAGATACAGGATGTTTCGTAACACCAAAAAGGTGGGTGTTTTTGTTTCAGGAGGGAAAGACAGTGCCGCCCTTCTTTTTAGTTTAAAGAAGGTTTTTCCTGAGCTGGTTCTTCAAGCTATTCATCTAAACTTAGGTATACAATACTATTCAGACCTTGCAGAGGAAACGGTTAGAAAGCTCTGCCAGGAAATCGAGGTTCCTTTATATGTCTATAATATACCTAAGGAAGAAGGTTACTCTATAGACCATTTTGTACATACTATGTTCAAAAACAAAATCTGCTCTGTATGTGGGGTAATAAAAAGGTATCTTTTTACGAAAATAGCTAAAAACTTGGGCATAGATGTTATTGCTACAGGACATCACCTTGACGATACGGTTTCTACCATGCTAACCTTATTTTTCCAGGGAGATTTTGAGGGCATCGTAAGACTTGGGCCGGTTTTGCCCCCTTTATACCCTGGTCAAGCAACCAAGGTTAAACCTTTCTATCATACCCCAGAAAAAGACATATTTTACTATACAGCTCTTAACAAAATACCCGTAGAAACTTGCACCTGTCCTCATGGAGAGATTACCCCAAGCAAAAAAAATAAAAAAATCATAGAAGAATGGGAAAAGGAAAATAAACAGTTTAAATACCAGCTTCTTTCTGTGTTTGTAAAAAAACTCATACCTCTTTTAAAAACCCATCCTGACTACAAACTTTCTTCTTCTGAGTTTAAAAGTTGTGTTAAATGCGGAGAAATTACTACCGCTTCTGACGAGATATGTAGTCGCTGTAAAAGGGTTTCTTTGATAGAAAACTTAAAAGAAAAAAAATTAGAATTAACCCCAGAGGAGTTTAAAGAGTTTATCGAAAATCATCCCAAAGATGACTGGAGGGTTTTTGACCTCAGAGAAAAGGAAGATTTTGAAAAAAGTGCCTTTGAAGGAACTTTATGGGTTAACCCTGAGATAGTTCAAGCTTCTTATCGAAAACTGTCTAAACTTTTCAAACCTTACAGAAATAAAACTTTATTTTTTTATTGCTATACCGGAAGGCTAAGTTATATTCTCACCTTAAAGCTTAGAAAATTAGGGTTTAAAGCTTTTAACATAAGTTTTCCTGAAAGGTTGCTAATAAGTTAAAAAAGTTGTAAAATCTTTTTACTAAAAAGGACATATAAATCCTATTTAAAATTTAAACTCTACCATAAACTTTCTGTATTTTAAAGGAATGTTTCTTTTCTGGCCTTTTAAGTTTTCTCGTTCCTTGATAGCGAGGGTTTCAAAATATTGTTTCCAGAGGTTGGAAAAAAATGTTTCTTCCTCTGTTTCTTGAGGGATAGGTTTTACGATCTCTGCTTGGATGATATATTCCTTATGACAGAAGACAGCCAGCCCTCTTTTACGATCATGCAAGATAACTTTTTCGTTTCTCAATCGGTTGGCAAAATGTCTGGCCAAAGGTATGATCACGTTAAATTCCGGCTCAAAGGCGGCATAGAGATAACCACCTTTCACCTCTTTAAACCTCAAAAAGCCTTTATATCGATGAATTTCTCTTCTTACCCTGTTAGCTGTTTTATATATGTGGAAAAAAGCGGGGTCCGAAAAAATTAATCTTTCTTTCCCTGCACTAACAAGAGAGACAATTTGTTTTAAATCTTCAAAGAAGCTATCTTTTTCAGAAAGGCTGTAATAGTATAAAACCTTAAGCACATCTTTATCAAGATTTGCTAAAAGCTGGGCTAAACTTGAAATTTCCTGTTTAAAAAGGCTATCTTGCCTTAACTTAGACTGTTTTTTTAGATTTTGGTCAAACCTGCACACAAGCTCTTGTAACCAACTGTAGTTTTCTTTTCTCAAGCTAAAAACCTCAAAAGAAAAGTTCAAGCTGAGTCATCTTAGGTTGAGGTTTAAAGACAAAACTCTGAATAGAATCTACCTTAGCCTTTTGGTCTATCATTTTACCGTTAATTGTTATAAAATATTTAGCCCTTTTTATTACCACGCCAAGTTTTTTTAAACTTTCTGGACTAAGGGAGGTATGTTTACGGTAATTAAGGATCCTTTTGGCAGAGGTTGGTCCTACCCCTGGGACTCGAAGGAGTTCGTGGTAAGAGGCCTTCATGATATCTACCGGGAAGTAGTGTAAGTTTCTTAAAGCCCAGGCTAATTTCGGGTCATAACCTTCTTCAAGGTTGGGACTGTCAGGTGAAAGAAGCTCGTCAACAGTAAAACCATAAAACCTTATCAACCAGTCAGCCTGATAGAGCCTGTGCTCTCTAAGAAGTGGAGGGTTTGAGATCACTGGAAGACGACTATCTTGATTAACTGGAACATAGGCAGAATAGTAAACCCTTTTCAACTTGTATTTTTTATACAGCTGTTGACTTAAGGTGAGGATGATAAGGTCTGGTTCTGGGGAGGCACCGACAATAAGTTGAGTGCTTTGACCTCCCTTTGCATTATAACCAAAAGGCTCCTCTCTAAACTCATCAATTTTTTTAGATATTAATTCGATAGTCGATAATAACTCTTTCATGTTTTTTTCAGGGGCAAGCTTAACTAAAGACTTAGGGGTAGGTAGCTCTAAGTTAACACTAACTCTATCTGCCCATCTTATAGCTTCTAAAATCGTTGCCTCTGAAGCTCCTGGTAAAATCTTAAGGTGAATATATCCATCAAAACCATATTTAAGGCGCAATATTTTAACGGTGTCTATCATTTTTTCTAAAGTATAGTCTGCACTTCTTATGATGCCAGAGCTTAAAAATAGACCTTCGATGTAGTTTCGACGATAGAATTGATAGGTGATATAAGCAAGTTCCTCAGGCGATAAAAACGTCCTTGGGTGATCATTAGACCTTTTGTTAACACAATAGGCACAATCGTTATGGCAATGATTGGTTAGAAGTACTTTAAGTAGACTTATGCAACGTCCGTCTGAGGTAAAGGTATGACACAGTCCAAACTTCGAAGTATTACCTAAAAAAGATTTTTTGTTGTTTCTTGCAACCCCACTTGAGGCACAAGATACATCAAACTTTGCTCCTTGAGCAAGAAGTTCAAGACGCTCCCATACTTCTTTTTTTTTCTTAACCAAAGGTCCCATCATTTAAATTATTTTGTCCTAATTTTTATTCTTGACAAGACCCAGTGTTGAAACATTAAATTTTTGAGAATTTGATTGTATGATTTAAGCTCAGTTTTTTGACTGATTTTAAAAGTTATATTATAATAATTAAAAAACTATTTTATGTTGAAGGGGGATTCATGACAAGGATAGCTCTTGGCAAAGAGTTACAAATTTTAAAAAACCTAATAACTGATATGGCAAAAAACGTAGATGAAATGGTAAATGGCACAATTTTAGCTTTAAATAAATTAGACCCTACGTTAGCCGAAAGAGTAATTAAGGCAGATGACCAGATAGATTATTATGAACATATGGTATGTCAAACAGCTCTTGAGATCATAGCTTTACAACAGCCAGTAGCAAAAGACCTAAGGTTTGTTATCACTGCCATAGACATAGCTAAAAACTTAGAAAGGACCGCAGATCAATCGGTTAACATAGCCTACAGCGCCCAAAGTTTAGCCAAACAAGAAAACAAATCTTTTCCTGAGTGTAAAGTAGCTATAGAGGAAATGGCCAATGAAGCCTTAACGATGCTCCATTCAGCGATCAATGCCTTTGTCACTGAAAACACCCACAAAGCAAGGTCTGTAATAGAGTATGATGCTATAATAGACCGTTTACAACAAGATTTGATAGAGGATGTTAAAAACTGCATGAAGAAAAATCCTCAAAACATAGACCAAGGTGTGGAGTACATCAAGATAATAGAAAACATAGAAAGAATAGCTGATTTAGCAACTAACATAGCAGAAGGAGTAATCTTTGTTGTCGAAGGGAGGATAGTAAAACTTGAAAAAGAAAGTGTTTCTCTAATAACTCTTAAAAAAGAGATTTTAAAAGAGCTTCCGGTGTTTGAGCTCTTAAGAAAACATGCTCGGTTAGTTATAGAATGCGTTGAAAGACTTTCTCTTTCCTTAGAGGCTTATTTTCACCGTAATCAGCAAAGGCTTGAAGAAACAGCTCAGCATATCTTTGAAATAGAAAAAGAAGCTGATAAGCTTAAAATGAACATCAGAGGACATCTACCAAAAGGAATTATACTACCTGTAGAGAGATTTGAGCTTTTTCTATATCTAAAGGAACAGGACGCTATTGCTGATGTAGCTGAGGAGATATTAAACTGGCTTTCTTTTAAACATATTCCCTTATCTTTTGAGCTTTTTAAGCAAATAGAAGAATTACTTAACCAAAGTATTAAGCCTCTTGAGTTTTTAGAAGATATGATTTTATATTCCGCAGACTTTATTTTAACCAGAAATGAAGAAAGTAGAAATAGAGCAAAGGAGTTAATCAGAGAAATCAGATATGCTCAATATTTATCTGAAGAATATGGAAATAAGGTTAAAAAAGCTATTTTTAATCAAATAGAGGACCCTCTACATCTTTTCTATTTCTTAAAGCTCATAGATCTGATTTTAGGAATTTCCCATCATGCTGAAAACACTGCAGACCTTATGAGGGCAATGATAGCCAAATAGATACACAAATAACCCTTATTTTATCAACCTTCCTATCCTGTCTAACCTTATTTTAAAATGCTCTGAATCCCAAGAAAAGTATATGATTAAAGCCCTACCTTTTAGATATTCTATCGGAACGAACCCCCAGAAACGGCTATCATAACTTTGGTCCCTGTTATCTCCTAATACAAAAATTTTCCCAGGAGGAACTTTTATCGGTCCTAAGTTATCCCGAGAGCTAACCTCACGAGGGTAGACCTCTGTGTCAGTAAACTGAACATAAGGTTCATAAAGCAATCGCCCGTTAACATAAACCTTCTTGTTTACTATCTGCACTGTATCCCCAGGAAGCCCTATAACTCTCTTTATGAAATCTAACTTTTTATCAAGAGGATAGGTAAAAACTACTACCTCTTGTCTTTTGGGTAACTCTCTAAAATACAAAAACCCATCTTTAATAGGATGTTTTATTCCAAAAGAAAGTTTGTTTACCAAAAGGTAATCTCCTATTAAAAGGGTTGGGATCATCGACCCTGAAGGGATTTTGTAAGCCTGAACCACAAAAGTTCTAATAAAGAGGGCTAAGATCAAAGCTATAACTAAACTTTTTATCCAGTCTAAAACTTTGTTTTTGCTGGTATCCATTTAGACCCCTGTTAAAATTTTTTAAATTTTTAGTATAGCAAGAAATGCTTCTTGAGGAATTTCTACCTGACCTATAGACTTAAGCCTCTTTTTACCTTCTTTCTGTTTTTCTAAAAGTTTTTTCTTTCTGGTTACGTCTCCTCCATAACACTTGGCAAGTACGTCTTTTCTGAGAGGTGCAATCCTTTCTCTGGCTATGATCTTACTACCAATAGCAGCCTGGATTATTACCTCAAAAAGCTGTCTCGGGATAACCTCTTTTAACTTTACAGCCAGTTCTCTTCCCCGGTAATAAGCTTTATCCTTATGTACTATCAAGATAGGGCATCTACCGGTTGTTTGTTGATCAGAATATCCATTTTGACTAAATCTCCTGGTTTATACCCAATAAACTGGTAGTCTAAAGAGGCATAACCCTTAGAATAACTTTTGAGTTTGTCATAAAAATCAAGCACTACCTCACTAAAGGGAATTTCGTAAACAAGCACACATCTTTCTGGTGTAAGAAACTTAAGCTCTTTCTGAATTCCTCTTTTTTCCTCACAGAGATTTATCAACTGTCCTAAAAATTCCTTAGGAGTATAAATTTCTGCCTTGATGTAAGGCTCGAGTACTTCCTCTATCAACGCTGGATCAGGCCATTTAGCAGGGTTTTCAACCTCTATTTCTTTGCCGTTTTTAAGCCTAACTTTATATTTCACCGAGGGAGAAGTAGAAATTAGGTTTAAGTTATATTCTCTTTCTAAACGTTCTTGGACGATTTCCATGTGTAAAAGCCCCTGAAAACCACACCTAAAACCAAAACCTAAGGCTGCAGAGGTTTCCATCTCATAAGAAAAAGCTGGGTCGTTTAACCAAAGTTTTTCTATGGCTTCTTTTAGATCTTCAAAATCATCGCTATCAATCGGGAAAATACCTGCAAAAACCACAGGTTTTTGTTCTTTAAACCCTGGAAGAGGTTCTACCTGAGCCTGCGCCTCGGTAATGGTATCACCGATCTTAGCCTCTCTTACCTCTTTTATAGAAGCTGCGATAAAACCAACCTCTCCAGCTACAAGCATGTCTACTGATGTTGCCTCTGGGGCAAAAACCCCTACTTTGGTAACTTCATATACCTTACCTGTAGAATAAAACCTTATTTTTTGCCCTGGATAGATCTTGCCATCGACTACTTTGATTAAAACTACCACACCAAGATAAGGGTCATACCAAGAATCAAAAACCAAAGCCCTAAGAGGTTTTTCTCTAAAACCACCAGGAGAGGGTATCTTTTTAACTATTGCCTCCAAGACTTCTTTAATCCCTATTCCAAGTTTAGCACTAACCAGGATGGCCTCTTCTGCTGAAAGCCCTATCACCTCTTCTATTTCTTTTTTAGTTTTTTCCACATCTGCCTGAGGAAGGTCTATCTTGTTGATAACCGGTATGATTTCTAAATTATTCTCTAAAGCTAAGTAGACGTTAGCTAAAGTTTGAGCCTCTACCCCTTGAGAAGCATCTACCACAAGCAATGCCCCCTCACAAGCCGCAAGAGCTCTTGAAACCTCATAGGTAAAGTCTACATGCCCTGGGGTATCGATCAGGTTAAACTGATAAACCTCTCCGTCTTCAGCCTGATAGTATAGACGCACTGCCTGAGCTTTGATGGTTATACCTCTCTCTCTTTCCAGGTCCAGACGGTCTAAATACTGATCTCTCATCTCTCTGGATGAAACCGCACCTGTAAACTCTAAAATTCTATCAGCAAGCGTAGATTTACCGTGGTCGATATGAGCGATAATACTAAAATTTCTAATTTTTTCTTGGGGAAAAATCTTTTGTTCCTTTTTCATAGCATTTAAAAAAATAACAAACTTGTTAGAAAAAACAAGGTACCTACTCTCCTATTTTAGGAAGTTTACCTGCCTTTTTCGCAAGTTTAAAGGCATAACCAAAAACCCCTAAACTAAAACCTAAGTACACCAAGTTAAGAAGATAAGATTTAACCACCCAGTCTACCTTCCACTTTCCTGCAAATAAAATTTCTCTCATGGTTTCAAATAGGTAAGAAGCAGGAACCAGTTTAGCTAAACTCTGTAAAGGTTCTGGTAAAATTTCTACTGGATAAAACACCGCAGAAAAAGGTAGAAACAACAAAGCCAAAGCCCATGCAAGAATCTCTGCCTCTTGTCCAAAAAACAAAAGAAAAGACATCGTAAGTAGACCAATACTCCAGGCAAAAAGTAACAAACCATAAACCAAAAGAAAAAGTTGTAAACCTGTTAACCAAAACTTAAAATGAAAAACCAATCCCGCTATAACCACCATAAGAAAAGAGGCAATAGCTGCCTTAAAAATACTGTAAACAATAAGTCCAGCTAAATATTCATAGACTCTTATAGGAGAAACGAAAATATACACCAAATTTCTGGACCAAACATCCTCTAAAAAACCTACAGCTAATCCTTGTTGAGCCCGTATTAAAATGTTCCAAAAAATCAAAGCCCCTATAAACTGAAAAGCCCAAAAATTGTTAGAATAGGCCTCTTTTTGGAGATAGACGGTGATGAAACCCCAAAGTAAAAGATCAACCGTTGGCCAATACAAAAGGTCTAACCATCGGCTGGGGCTGTGTTTTAAAAGAAAAAAATGTCTTAGAACTACTCCGTAAATCCTTTTAACGTTAAAAACTTGTTTCATAGAACACCTTAAAGTATAACTCTTCCAGAGATTTAACCTGAAAAGCCTCAAATAAATCCTTTAACTCACCAAAGCCAACCACCTTCCCTTGTTTAAGTAGAAGAATTTTGTTAGCTATCCTTTCTAACTCACCTAACTGATGAGAAGTAAGAACGATAGTAATCTTTCTTGAGATCACCTCTTCTTTTAAAATCTGAGAGATATACTTTACATACTCAGGATCAAGACCAGCAGTAGGTTCATCTAAAAACACTATCTCTGGACGATGTAAAAAAGCCCTAACCAAGTTTAAACGCATCATTTCTCCTGACGAGAGATAACGGGTTAACACCTTTTTTTTATGATAAAGTTTAAACAATTCCAATAATTCATCTATTCTTTTATTCAGAGAAGAGACTTCATAGAAATGACCAAAAACTTTTAAGTTTTCTTCTACGGTGAGGGAATAAGGGAGATTAAGATATTGTGAAGCAAAGCCAAGCTTAATAAGTATTTCTGTTTTGTGTTTTTTAAAATCTTTACCAAAATAAAACACCTGACCAGAAGTAGGAAGGACTATAT
This sequence comes from Thermodesulfobacterium hveragerdense DSM 12571, assembly GCF_000423845.1. Lineage (GTDB taxonomy): Bacteria > Desulfobacterota > Thermodesulfobacteria > Thermodesulfobacteriales > Thermodesulfobacteriaceae > Thermodesulfobacterium > Thermodesulfobacterium hveragerdense. Next base: position 16,090 of record NZ_AUIT01000031.1, read on the forward strand.
CTAACAAAAGATAAAGTAATGTAGTTTTACCCGCTCCGTTAGGACCTATTATTCCTAATATATCTCCCCTTTTTAGTTCAAAGGATACCTTTTCAAGCACCCTTTTAGAACCAAAAATCTTAGAAAGAGAGACTGTTTTGAGGACTTGACTCATAATAAAAAACCCCTAATCGCAGGGTTGATTAGGGGTTTGAATACATTCAAAAGGCTTAAGATGATTTAAATTAAGAATTTAAGATATTTTAGCCTTTTCTAACCTTGCCAAAGCTTCGTCTAAGGTCATAATACCTTTAGCCACAGCATAAGCTACGTAAGAATATACTGTAGTATCATATCCCTCTGGACGAGGAAAAAGTCCCTTAGCACGAAGTTTAGCTAACTTTTCTCTTCTCCTTCTCCTTCTTTCGATCTCTTTTTGTCTTTCTAATTTTTTGTGTCTTGCCATTAGCCCCTCCAACTTAAAGATATTAAAGGTTTGATAAAATATATAATTTTTTATTTTTTTGTCAAGTCTAATGCATGGTTTGGGGTTAGTTTCAAACTTAAAATGTCACTTTTTACCTCAAATTTAGAATGTCACGAAGTTATATTAATCTCCGTTTTCTTTTTAAAAAAGGATTTATCAAAAAGGCTAAAAAATATTGAGGGCACCAAGGGGATAAACCCTAATTTGCCGATAGAGAATAAAATCAAAAATCTTTCTTTAATCTTTAAACTTAAAAATCATAATCCTTAGTTACTTTCTATAGTTCTTCCCCAACTCTCATATAAAATCTATTCCATTCTCTACCTGTAACTACTCCCCTCAATCTTTTTCCCCTGATTCTAAACATATTTCTCCCATATCCTCTCTTAATCTCCCCATATACAAACTCTACTAACCCCACCTTTCACACCAACCCTTTTAACTCCTCTAAACGTGTTTTTATACTCAAATACTCCCTAAACTTGTCAACCCCCACCACAACCTTCAAAATTAATTGCCTCGCCTTACTAACTATCTTCCCCGCTATCTCTAT
>NZ_AUIT01000032.1 GCF_000423845.1 Thermodesulfobacterium hveragerdense DSM 12571
AGGAGAAGGATAGAGATGGTTAGATGGAGGTTGATAGAGATAGCGGGGAAGATAGTTAGTAAGGCGAGGCAATTAATTTTGAAGGTTGTGGTGGGGGTTGACAAGTTTAGGGAGTATTTGAGTATAAAAACACGTTTAGAGGAGTTAAAAGGGTTGGTGTGAAAGGTGGGGTTAGTAGAGTTTGTATATGGGGAGATTAAGAGAGGATATGGGAGAAATATGTTTAGAATCAGGGGAAAAAGATTGAGAGGAGTAGTTACAGGTAGAGAATGGAATAGATTTTATATGAGAGTTGGGGAAGAACTATAGAAAGTAACTAAGGATTATGATTTTTAAGTTTAAAGATTAAAGAAAGATTTTTGATTTTATTCTCTATCGGCAAATTAGGGACCAGTTGATAAGCCTATTTAGAATAGACAAAAAGGCTTGATTAGTTTTTAAAAAATTCGCTTTCTTTAAAAACCTCTGCCGTAAAAAGATAGATTTCTACGTCTTTTTCCTTATAACAGTTAGGGTGAAGGCCAGCTTTAAGACAGAGATGTTCTAAAAAGGTCTTTTTATCCCAACCATACTCTAAAGGTACCTGAGGAAGGAGTACGCCTCGATAAAAGCCTTTGATCAAATATACTCCGTGTTTCCCTACCTCTATCTCTTCTATAGTTCCTTTTTTAAGAGGAGATAGCACTGAAATCTCTATTTCTGTAAAAGTAAGTTCCTCCTTGGTAAGGGGTGGAAACCTTGGGTCTTTAAAGGCTGCAGAAATAGCCATTTCTTGGATTACTTGATAGAGAGGGTATAAAGGTTCGATAATCCCGATACACCCTCTCAGATTGCCTTCCTTAAGCAAGGTCACAAAAGCCCCTCTCTTTTGTTTAAGAGAGGGGTATTTGTCTGATGGGTTAATTAGTTCATAATTTCCTCTAAAATGGTCTTCTAAGGTCTTCCTTGCCAGTTTTAAACAAAAAAGTTTTTCTTGAATGGTTAACATGTGGGGTTTATTTTAAGTTAAACTTCTTGAGAATAAACTCTGGACCTCCCCAGCCTATTATAACTTCTCCGTCTGGGAAGATAAAAGCAGGGGTTCCGGTTACTCCTATTTTGTTAAACATAAAATTTATGTTTTTTTCTATCTTTTCTTTTCCTGAGGCACAAAGATTAGCCCCTTTATATCCTTGTATAAGGTCTTGAAATCCTTTTTTATCACAGATAAGGGAGATAGATTTATTTTTGGCCTCGGGATGTAAAGACTCTAAAGGTAAAAGTATGGTTTTAACCGTAATCTTCCCTTCTTTAGCCAGGTTTTCTAACACAGGTTCAGCACGTTTACAGACAGGACAATCAGGGTCAGTAATAAAGTATACTACGTTAGGAGAGTTGCCATAGGTAAGGTCAACAAGCTTTTCTACCTCGGACAGCGTGTTTTTATCAAGCACTTTTTTGTTTAATTTTTCCATCTCTTCTCTCACAATCTCTTTTTTTTGTGCTATGTCAATGATGTTCCCACTTATGATGTAATTTCCTTTTGCGTCAGTATAAAATAAAGTTTTGTTAAACTCTGATAGTTTAATCACTACTTTACATAATCCTGGAATCGGTGATTTTTCTATTTTTTCTATTTGAATTCCAGGCTGCAAACTATCTAATTTTTTTTGAAACTCTTGTACTGTAGGACAACCGCCTGAACCTCCTAATCCTTTATTACACCCTATTAAAAAGAAACTCAAGCTTAACATCAAAGGAATGATTTTTTTGGTCATGAGAACCCCCTTTTGAGTGTTTTAAATTTCTTTGATGATGAAGTTTTCTAAAGGTTGTCTGGAAGCCCTTTTACTTTGATCATCTGGATATCCTAAGGCGATAAAAGCTGCAAGTTCGTATTTTTCCTTAGGTAAAGAAAGGACTTCTTTTACTTTTTCCTCGTTTTTTAAGATTTCACCTAACCAACAGGCCCCAAGACCAGAGGCATGGGCTGCAAGCAAGATGTTTTGTATACAGGCCCCTGCAGATTGGTGATCTTTTATCTGATGGTACATCCTGTCTTTGTCTAAAAACACACCGATTAAAACCGAAGCCTTTTTGACGATTTCATGATATCTGGTTAAGGCTGCCAACTTTTGTTTTATTTCCTCAGCCCAAACGATTACAAACCTCCAAGGTTGGTTGTTTAACCCAGAAGGAGCCCATATACCAGCTTCTAACAATCGATAGATTAACTCCTTGTTAGGCTTTTGTTCTAAATACCTTCTTATGCTCCTTCTATCAAAAATAGCCTTAAACACCGCTTCTTTTAACCTGTCTTTTTCCATAGCCTTCTTTGTCTATGTTTATAAAATTTAAACTTGCGATAACCTCTTTTCTGATGGTTTCAAGAAGACTTTTGTTATAAAAAAAGGTTAAATCTGTAGGCATGCCTTTAAGTCTCGCTATAGTCCTTGTGGTTAAGATACCGATGTTTATCGCATCCATCAAGGCTTTATCATCATAAATAGCTTCCTCCGCCTTATGTGAGTATGCGATCCCCCAAGGTGGGATGATAGCCCCCATTGAGGTCATGGTAGTAATGATATAACCTCCTGTCCAGGCTCCCCCTTCGTCTGCCCCTACAGCTATAGCACCTACTACTTTTCCTTCGAGATAACTTGGTTCTCCGTAGGAAACCATGTTTTCAAGACACGTCATACGGTCTATCAGATTTTTTAACTGGCCAGATGGGGCAAACCAGTAAATAGGGGTAGAAAAGATAATACCGTCTGCTTCATAGATTTTTTCTAAAATGATTTTGCCATAATCTTCAAATATGCAGGGAAACTTACATTTAGGTTCTTCGTCATGGATACACCCTATACAGGGTTTAATTTCCCCGTCGTAAACACTTACCAGCTCAGTTTCAGCTCCTTCTCTTTCTGCCCCTTTTAGGGCGGCAAGTAAAAGTTGAGCAGACCCACCTGTTTTATGAGGCGAACCTAACACCCCTAAGACCCTCATACCGCCAAAGCCTCCCTCCAGAATTTAGGAAGACCAAAGGCTGAGCGGTGTATTTCGTGAGAATAAAAGTATACATTAGGTAATTCTTTCCATTTTGGAACTTCTGGGTTAGGATAGGAGCATCTCATGATAAAAGCATTGTCACTACCAAAAGAGGGTATGTTAGTTCTATAGCAAAAAACCTCTTTTTCAGGATAAACTTTTCTAAAAGTTTTGTAAGTTTCTGTAAGGATGTTTTTCATCGTAAACGGAGTGCCACATTGTTGTACAACCACACCTTTAGGACAAAGTTTATAAAGCATCTGGTGAAATTTTATCCCAAACAGGGCATGAGAAAGCTCCTGGGTGACCCCTTTTTCACTTATGTCAGGGTCTGTAGAGTCGATGATTACCAAATCAAAGGTCTTCCCTTCTTCTAAATACCTTTGCACCATAACATAAGCATCCTCTACTATCAGTTTGAGCCTGGGGTCCTTAGGGTCTTCAGGCAGCAGCTCTGGGAAGTATTCTTCTACTAACTTAGGTATTTTAGGGTCTATGTCTACGATGACCACTTGTTCTATCTCAGGATATTTCAAAAGTTCCCTTGCTGCCCCATAGTCTCCCCCGCCACAGATCAAGGCTCTCTTAATACTACCTTCAGGGGTTGATTGAACAGGGATATGCACCAGAGATTCATGGTAGATAAACTCATCTCTTGAGGTAAACTGGAGGTTATTGTTGATAAAAAGCATCTTACCCCAAAACTTATTTTCTAAAATAAAAATATTTTGCATCCCTGATTCAGCATAAATAATGGTTCCTAAATAAGAATAAACATAATCTGTGTTTACAAATTCTCCAAAAAGTACCCTTACGCCTTTGGTTTCAGTGGGAAGGGCTTTACTCATAATATCTTTGACCATAAGAAACCCCTTTCAAGGATGTTTTAGAGAAAGTTAATGTTTAATCCAAATTTTAAAACTTTTAAGAGGTTTGTCAACAAAGAATTAAAGCCCTAAATTTTTAAGTTTTTCTATTGATTTTTTTTGCTCTTCAGTAAGGTCTTTTGGTATTTTAGGAACTAAAACCACATAAATATCCCCTCGTTTTTCTCCGGTGATGGGGAGGCCTAACCCTCTAAGTCTGAGTTTAGCTCCAGGTTTGGTTAAAGGTGGAACTTTGGCTTTAACCTTTTTCCCTTCAGGGGTTTGTATTTCTATTTCATCTCCTAAGAAAAAACTGCTAATAGGAAGTTCTTTTTCTATGATAAGATTACTGTCTTCAACCTTATAACCTGAATAGGGTATTATTTTTATTCTAAGAAGGTATTCCTTTGTGGTTTTCCCTGATTTCTTTTTTATCCTCAGGATTTGTCCGTCTTTTACGTTTTGAGGAATTTTGATCTTTATGGTTTCGTAGGTTCCTGGAAGAATAACCTCTTTTTCCCTGCCTTTTATAATCTCGTCAGTAGTAAGAGGAAGATCTAATTGTATGGTTTCATAAACCTCACCAAAGGGGCTAAAATCTTCTTCTCCTCCAAAGTGGGTTCCAAAGAGGTTGCTAAAAATGTCCCCTAAGTCAAAAATAAATGTTCTGCTTCCCCTTTTGTTTTTTTTAAAAAATCCCCCTAAATCAATTCCTATGTCTCTAAAGATGGTCTCGAAATCGAAATCTCTAAAGATGTCTTCTTGAGTATATCTTCTCTGGAATTCTGTTGACCCATAAAGGTCATAAAGTTTTCTTTTCTCAGGGTCTGATAAAACAGCATAGGCTTCATTTATTTCTTTAAACTTTTCCTCAGCTTCTTTGTTGCCTTTGTTTCTATCAGGATGATATTTCATGGCCAGTTTACGATAGGCCTTTTTAATTTCTTCTTGCGTAGCATTTCTTGGAACTCCAAGGATCTCATAATAATCCTTAGACATAAACCTACCCTCCAGTTTCCTTTTGATATAAAAAGGCCTGTTTTTATACAAAAAATAAGACTTTTTGGGCCAAAAATCAACAGAAAGCGTTGAAAAAGTAAAGTTTTATTCCGTAGGTTGGAGTCTTCTTTGAGAGGTAGGGTATGGGAGGATGGTTGAAAGGGCTTTTATGGTTTCTTCTGATACGATAACCTGCTTGAAAACTTTGATTCCCGCTTCTTTTATGGCCTCTTTCCAAAAAAGGTCTCTTTCAAAATCTCTGCTTTCGTAGTCATATTCATAGTATACTTCTTTGATTCCAGCAGAAGCGATTAATTTTAGACAAACATAACAAGGAGCAAGCGTACAGTAGAGACTGGCTCCTTCTACTGAAATTCCAAATCTTGCTGCTTGAGCGATCGCGTTAGCCTCAGCATGGGTAGCCCTACAAAAATTATACTTATCTATGTCTGGGATCCCCTTTTCTCTTCTAAAACAATAGGTGGGTCCTTTATCTGTACAATGCCAAGCCCCAGGCATGGGTCCGTTGTATCCGGTAGCTAAAATCCTTTTGTCTTTTACTATCACCGCGCCTGTAGGCCTGGAATTACATCCGGACCTTAGCGCAACCATCTTTGCTATAACCATAAAATATTCATGCCAGCTTGGACGTTCCATGAGATGTTACCTCTTGTAAAAAGGGAACCTTTCACAAATCTCTCTTATTTTTTGCCTTATCTCTTTACGCAATCCTTCTTTATCTGGATTTTTCAAAACAGCACACATGTATTGAGCAACCTCTTCTACCTCTTTTTCCTTCAATCCTCTGGTAGTAATTGCTGGGGTTCCTATCCTGATCCCGCTGGTAATTCTTGGAGGACGTGGGTCAAAAGGGATAGCATTTTTGTTTACTGTAATACCTGCCTCTTCTAAGAGTTTTTCAGCCTCTGTACCGGTAAGGCCATTTACCGAAACGTCTACCAAAATCAAATGATTATCTGTACCACCGGCAACGATCCTAAAACCTTCAGCTTTAAACACTTCCGCTATAGTTTTAGCGTTTTTAACCACCTGTTGTTGATAGGTTTTAAACTCAGGCTCTAAGGCCTGTTTAAAACAAACAGCTTTAGCAGCTATTACGTTCATGTGAGGACCACCTTGTATACCTGGAAAAACCGTTTTATCGATTATTTTTGCAAACTTTTCTTTACAAAGAATAAATCCACCTCTTGGTCCTCTTAAGGTTTTATGGGTGGTTGAGGTCACAAAATCAGCATAAGGAAGGGGTGAAGGATGGATACCTGCAGCTACTAACCCTGCTATATGCGCCATGTCTACCATCAAGAAAGCTCCTACTTCCTGGGATATCTGATAGAAAGCTTCAAAGTCTATGGTTCTGGGATAAGCACTTGCTCCTGCCACTATTATCTTGGGTTTATGTTCAAGGGCTAACCTTCTTACCTCGTCGTAGTCGATGGTCTCTGTTTCCCTTGATACACCATAATGAACGATTTTGTAAAGTTTCCCGGAAAAATTAACGGAAGCTCCGTGAGAAAGATGGCCTCCATGCGAGAGGTTCATAGAAAGTATGGTGTCTCCAGGAGTTAATACAGCAAAATATACAGCCATGTTAGCCTGGGTGCCAGAATGAGGCTGTACGTTAGCGTGCTCAGCCCCAAAAAGCATCTTTACTCTTTCTATGGCAAGTTTTTCTACCTCGTCTACGTAAGCACATCCCCCGTAATAACGAGCCTCTGGATATCCTTCAGCATATTTGTTCATCAAATAAGAACCCTCTGCCTCCATGATAGACTCATGGGCTAAGTTTTCTGAAGCTATCATCTCAAGCTGATATTCCTGTCTGTCTCTTTCTTTTTGGATTAACTCCCAGATATCTGGGTCTAATGTTTTTAAAAGTGACATTACCTTATCCCTCCATAAAAATTTCTCTTTAGATAAGTCAATTTTACCAGGTTTTTAAATTTCTTCTACTTGAAAAACTCCTTCTTTTTGAGCCTGGTTGAACCGAGCTAAGTTTTTCCAGATTAAATAACAGATAGAGGTATAGCCTAAGTTAAAAAATTCTAAGACCCAAAATTTAGGAGAAAACTTTACAGCTAAAACCAAAAGTATTATCCCCATACCTATCGAGGACCAAAAGTTAATTTTAAAAAATTTTTCATAAAAACGGGCATTTCTAAGCACAAAGGGGATGGTAAGAAGTTCTCTTACTACCTCAAAGGTTCGTTTTAGGTTATAATGAGATTTTCCATATATCCTTGGACGGTCAACTATAGGTACCTCACATACCTCTTGGTTTTTAACCCCGAAGAGAGCTGGTAAAAACCTGTGAAAACCATGGGGTATTTGATATTTTTTTGGTATAGGTGAAAGATAGGCCTTTAACGAGCACCCATTATCCCTTACTTTTAACCCTGTAAAAACACTGATTAACCAATTGGCTATTCTTGACGGAAGGACTCTTATCCAGAAGTTTTCCTTTCTTTTTAACCTAAAACCAGTGGCTACCTTATACCCTGTTTCCAGTTTCTCTATTAGATCTTTGATATACTTAGGGTCGTTTTGGCCGTCTCCGTCCATAGAAACGATGATATCTCCAGTAGCTTTTTGAAAGCCTGCAGTAAGGCCTGCTGCCTCTCCCCGGTTGCTATCCATGTTTAGTATTCTTAAAAAAGGATCTTTTCTTTTTAATTCTTTAAGGATTTCTAAAGTCCTGTCTGTGCTTCCGTCGTTGACAAAGATGATTTCGTATTGATACCCTTTAGAAGACTTTAAGGTTTCAAGAACAGCTTTAGCTTCTTGATAAACTATAGGAACGTTTCCTTCCTCGTTATGAACAGGCACGATGAGAGAAATCTTCATAAGCTATCCCTGTTTTTGAAAAAATTCCCTTATACAGCTTATGACATAGTTTATTTCTTCGTCAGTTAACTCAGGATACATAGGAATAGCGAGAGATTCTTTGGCTAACCTTTCTGCTACAGGAAGGCTTAAAGATTTTTGATAGGTGTTTTGATATCCTTTGTGTAAATGTAAAGGAATAGGATAATAATAACCTGTTCCTACGCCTTTTTCTTTTAAAAAGGAGACCAACTCATCTCTAAAAGGAGTTCTTATCACATACCTATGATAAACACTTTGTCTGTATTCAGGATCAAGAGGAGGTAAGATGAGGTCTTTAAGGTCAGAAAGCCCTTCGTGGTATTTTTGAGCTATTTCTCTTCTTTTCTCATTTTTTTTATCTAAGGTTTTAAGCCTTGCATTAAGGATGGCAGCTTGAAGTTCGTCAAGTCTTGAGTTAAACCCAAAAAAATGAGAATGGTTTTTTTCTACCTGTCCATGCACTCTTAGAAACTTAATCTTAAAGGCTAATTCATCATCATTGGTAACAATCGCTCCTCCATCTCCTATACAGTTAAGGTTTTTAACAGGTCCACAGCTAAAACATCCTACTTTCCCAAAAGTTCCTACTTTTTTACCCTTATAGGTTGCTCCATGAGCATGAGAAGCATCCTCGATAAGGATAACTTCATACTTTTCACAAAAATCAAGTATTTCATCCATCTCTGCAGGATGTCCATACATATGAACCAGTATCAAGGCTTTGGTTTTAGGGTTTAATTTAGAATAAAGGTCGTTTAAATCTGGACCAAAGGTTTTAGGGTCTACATCTACTAAGACAGGGGTTGCTCCTGCCCAATGGATTACCTCTAAGTCTGCGATAAACGCATTGGCTTGAAGTAAAACCTCATCCCCTTTTCCGATCCCACAGGCTATAAGAGCCATAAGTAAGGCTGTACTTCCGCAACTACACCCAAAGGCATATTTTACTCCTAAGTATTCAGCCCAATTTTTTTCAAACTCCTGCAAATACTTTCCGTTTAAAATCTGCATAGAATTAAAAACTTCTTCCCATCCCTGGTACACTTCTTGTCTTATCTCTTCCCAAGACCTTTTCAAGTCTAAAAGAGGAATTTTTTTCATCTTAAACCCCTTTATAGAATTTTTGTTTATTTTTGACCTAATTTACAGGCTATAGGTTCAAAGGGAAATTTTATTTCTTTTTCTGTTTCTGCAGATTCATAAAGACCGATGATAGCTTCTAAAGAAGGTATGGCTTCCTCTCCAACCACCAACCAAGGATCTTTTTCAGAACTGCTAAAATATTTCATCGCAGACCTTAAGTAAGTAAAATGAGACCATCCTAAGGGATGGTCAGGATTTTTTTCAAAACCTGAGACAAAACCTTCTATGTTTTCTATCCCATCTATGGCTAAATGGTCTAATCTGTTCATAGCAAAACCACCAAGGACAGCCGAACCTTTTTCTGCCAACACTACCAATTCAGCCTTTAAGTCTTTAGGACGAGAACACGTAGTAGCCTCAATCGTGCCTAAGGCCCCGTTTTTGAACTTAAACACACCAACTAAAAGGTCTTCTGCCTCTATATTTACCAAGTAGGTCCCCATCTTGGCAAAAACACTCTCTATCGGACCTCCTAAGTAATAAAGCATGTCTACAAAATGACATCCTTGCTGGGCTAAAGCTCCTCCATCAAAGGCCCAAGTGCCTCTCCAGGCGGCAGAGTCATAATATCTTTGGTCTCTACTCCAGTAAAATTTAGCAGAAAACAAAACAGGATTACCTAAAAGATTTTTAGATAAAGCCTCTTTTAGCTTTTGTACAGGAAGGTTAGCCCGATTTTGAAAGATGGTAACCAGTTTAAGCTGTTTTTTTTGAGCAAGATTAACCAAACGTTCGGCATCTTTGAGGGTAAGAGCCAGAGGTTTTTCTACCAAAAGATGTCTCCCAAATTTTTCAAGAATAATTTCTCCTACTTCAGCATGCATGCCTGAAGGAAGACAAAGGTCTACTACTTCTATGTTTTCTTTCTTAAGCATTTCTTGATAATCAGTATATGGCTTAGCAGAAAGGGCTTCAGCAAACTTTTTTGCTCTCTCTGGCACTACATCAGAAACTGCAACCACCTCTACTTCTTCTGGCAAAGCTTGATAGATTTTTAGATGCCTTTCTGCTGCCTTCCCACAACCTATAATAGCTAGTTTAACTTTCATCTTTCTCCTCACTTTAAAATAAATAAACCTATACTAAAATATACCTAAAAATTTTCTTGTAAAGGCATTATGAACTTAAAAACTCAAGTTTTTCTGGTTTTATTTCTTACGACACTTTCTTTTTTGATCTTTTCCTTTTTTCAACCCCCCTCATCTTATCAAGAGTTAAGAAGAGCCATTTTAGTCAAAGAAACCGTAAAAGATTTTAAAATTTTTCAAACCTATAACGGAGAACCTTATTTTACAAAACCTCCCCTCTATACATGGATAGCTTCAGTTTGGAGTAAACCCTTTTCTTCTGACCCAGATAAACTGGTTTTTGGTCTGAGATGTTTTTCAGTTTTTTGTTATACACTCTTCTTTTTAGTATTTATAAAGTTCTTTAATAAAGATTGGCAGTCTACCTTTTTTTCTTTAATCATGCTTTTAGCTAATCTGCGTTTTCTTTCTTTTTTCAACAGGATAGATATAGAACCTTTGTTTGTTTTGTTTTCCTTTTTGATGTTTTATTTTTCCTACCTTTATTTATTTGTGGTCCCTAAAAGGATTTATCAATATCTTTTTTATGTGTTTCTAACGGCAGGTGTTTTAACCAGGGGTCCTTTAAACTTTTTTTATCTTCCTGGACTTCTTGTTTATGGTTTTTTAACCAAAGATAAAAAGGTTTTCAACCTTTTGTTAAATCCTTTAGGGTGGTTAATACTACTGATTCCTTCTTTAGGTTGGTATGGTTATGGATATGTAGCTTTTGGTAAAGAAATATTTAAAGAGTTTTTTAATACTGACGTCAAAACTCGTCTGCTCGATCAAGCCAGAGATCCCTGGTATTATTACTTTAAACACCTTTTCCTTAATTTCTGGTTTGGCTTTATTTTGCTTTTTTATCTGTTTTGGAAACAAAAAGCTTATCATAAAGAAAGGACGAAAAAGATTTGGCATAAACTTAGACAAAACAGAGAATTTCTTTTCTTATCAATAGTGGCTTTACTGCCGGTGGTTTTGTTAAGTTTTACCGGGAAAAAGTTTGATAAATATCTTCTTTGGGTCTATTCTTTTTGGGCTATAATCCTTTCTAAGATTTTCGTTGAAAATTTCTCCACGTCTTTTCTTTTGATTTTAAAAAAGTTTTTGTTAGGTTTAGTCTTGATAAACTTGATTATCCTTGGAACAATAACCTTCCACAATTCAAACCAGCTTTCATATCAACTCCAAGCCATCAAAAGAGAAATCGTTCAAGGTAGTTTAGCCTTTTGGCAAAAGGAAAATCCCATTATCATCTTTTATGCTTCATCTCCGGTTAAAGTTTTAACCACTGAAGAAGACCTATCAAACCTTTTAAACCAAGGATACAATATAATTTCTGAAGAAAAGATACCTCAGGGGAAATTGAAGAAAAACTTTGTAGACCCTTATAAAAAAACGGTTTGGTACGTTTTTTCCAAAAATTAATTATTTATTGTAGTTTTTAAGTCCTTTCCACAAGAGCTTTAAACGTTCTTTAATTTTCTTTTCAATCCCTCGATCTGAGGGGAAGTAAAACTGTTTGGGCTTTAGGTCTTCTGGTAAGTAAGACTGAAAAACAAAACCCTCTTCATAGTCATGGGCATATTTATAGTCTTTTCCATAACCTAAGTTTTTAAGGAGACGAGTAACAGGATTTCTCAGATGTAAAGGGACAGGTAGTTCCTTAGATCTGTCTATCTCTTCATAACAATCATTTAAAGCGCGATAGACAGAGTTACTTTTAGGAGCACTGGCCACATATATAGCTGCTTCTGCCAAAGGCAACTCCCCTTCAGGTTGGCCTAAAAACTCAAAGGCCTCTTTTGCCGCAACCGCTACCACCAAGGCCATAGGGTCGGCAAGCCCTACATCCTCAGCCGCACAAATTATAATCCTTCTTGCTATATAAAGAGGGTCTTCTCCAGATTTGAGCATCCTTGCCAGCCAATAAACAGTAGCATCTGGGTCGCTTCCTCGCATACTTTTATGAAACGCAGATATCAGATTGAAATGTTCATCTCCTGTTTTATCGTATTTTATAGGTTTAAAAAGAAGTTCTTCTCTTAAGTCTTCTAGAGATAAAACCTTTTTCCCATAAGCCTTAGCCAGTTCTAATGACAACTCAAGTAAATTTAAAGCTGATCTGGCGTCTCCACTACTTGCCTCAGCAATTTTTTCTAACACCTCAGGTTCTACGGTTAATTCTTCTTTAGTCTCAGAAAGAACCCGCTCCAACCCTCTTTTAAGTATTAAAAGAATCTCGTCCTTAGAAAGAGGGTTTAAAATAAAAGTTTTTACTCTGGATAGAAGAGGGGATATTAATTCAAACGATGGATTTTCAGTAGTTGCCCCTATGAGGAAGATGTCCCCCTTTTCTAAAAAAGGTAAAAGAAAAGACTGTTGGGTTTTGTTGAACCTATGGATTTCGTCTATAAAAAGCAAGGTAGGTTTGTTTAACCCTTTGAGCTGTTTTGCCTTGGCTAAGATGTCTTTTAGGTCTTTAACCGACGTGTCTACAGCACTTACTACTACGAACTCTGCTTTCAAAGTTTGCCCTACCAAAAAGGCCAGAGAGGTTTTTCCTACCCCAGGAGGCCCCCAAAGAATAAAAGAAAAAGGTTTGCCTTGAATAACTAAGGTTTTTAATAATCCCTTTTCCCCTACCAGATGGGATTGACCTACAAAATCTTCCCAACTTTTGGGCTTTAATTTTTCTGCAAGAGGTGTATAATCAAAACTCATAAAACAATATTAAAATATTTTTAACTTTTTTCAAAAGGCCTTAACAAATTTTTAAAAGATGATATAATAATTAATTGCCACTTATTAAGTTGGTTTTTAGGTTTTGTTTTTTAAGCCTCTTGACAAGAAAAGAAAAAGGGATTATATAAAGGGCTTGTCGTTTTAAAATTTAAAAAGTTTGCAGAGGGAGGATATGCCTACCATCAATCAGTTAGTTAGATTAGGCAGAGAAAAAAAGGTTAAAAGGTCAAAGTCTCCTGCCTTGCAAGGATGTCCTCAAAAAAGAGGAGTTTGTGTTAGGGTTTATACGGTAACCCCTAAAAAACCAAACTCAGCTTTGAGAAAGGTGGCAAGGGTTCGTTTGACCAACGGTATTGAGGTTACTGCTTACATTCCAGGTATAGGGCATAACCTACAAGAGCACTCTGTGGTTCTTGTGAGAGGCGGTCGTGTGAGAGACTTGCCTGGTGTTAGATATAAGATTATAAGAGGTGCCTTAGACGCAGCTGGGGTTCAGAACAGGAAAAAATCTCGTTCTAAATATGGAACTCCAAGGCCTAAATAAAGTGAAAGAGGAGATTTGGTATGCCACGCAAAGGACCAGTGCCTAAAAGAGAGACCCCTCCAGATCCTAAGTATGGAAGTGTTTTGGTAGCTAAGTTTATCAATAATTTAATGAAAGATGGAAAGAAAAATATAGCAAGAAAGATTTTTTATGAGGCCTTAGAAAGGCTGAGAGAAAAATCTGGCGGAGAAGATCCTTTAAAGATTTTTGAAAAGGCTATAGATAACGTTAAGCCTCTTATAGAGACCCGTAGTCGTAGGGTTGGTGGTGCTAACTATCAGGTTCCAGTAGAGGTTAGACCAGATAGGCAAATTTCTCTGGCTATTAAATGGACGATCAATGCTGCACGTGCTCGTAGTGAAAGGACTATGGTGGAAAGGTTGGCTAACGAGCTTTGGGATGCTTATAACGAAAGAGGGGCAGCCATTAAGAAAAGGGACGATACCCATCGTATGGCTGAGTCTAACAGGGTTTTTGCTCATTATCGTTGGTAAATAGTTTTTCTGATGATTTTGATGGCCAATTTTTAAGTAAGGTATTTTTATTTTTTATTTTGAAAAATAAAGGATAGGGTGAGGAAAATGACGCCTGAAGAGTTAAAAATATTGAAAACAACCAGAAACATAGGGTTTGTGGCTCATATAGATGCAGGTAAAACTACTACTACTGAAAGGGTGCTTTATTACACCGGTAAGACCTACAAGATAGGTGAGGTTCATGAAGGAACCGCTACGATGGACTTTATGGTCCAGGAACAGGAGAGGGGGATTACCATTACTTCTGCTTGTACTACTACTTTCTGGAGAGGTCATAGGATAAACATTATCGACACTCCTGGGCATGTAGATTTTACTATAGAGGTGGAAAGAAGTTTAAGGGTTCTTGATGGTGCGGTGGTTATTTTTTGTGCTGTAGGTGGGGTTCAACCTCAGTCAGAAACCGTTTGGAGACAGGCAAACAAATATAAGGTTCCTCGTATAGCATTTATAAATAAGATGGACAGGCTTGGTGCCAATTTTGAAAGTGTGGTTGAACAGATTAGGCAAAAACTTGGGGCTAATCCTCTTCCTTTGCAGATACCTATCGGGGCTGAAGATAGTTTTGTAGGTGTGGTTGATTTGATAGACATGAAGGCTATCGTGTGGGAAGAGGAAACCTTGGGAGCAAAATATCATTATGAAGAAATTCCTGCTTCTTTGAAGGATAAGGCTGAAGAATACAGAATTAAGATGCTTGAAACCTTGGCTGACATAAACGATGAAATCATGGAAAAATATTTAGAAGGAAAGGAGATTAGTCCAGAGGAGATTAAAAAGGCGGTAAGAGAGGCTACGATTAATTTTAAAGCTGTACCAGTTTTGTGTGGATCGGCTTTTAAAAATAAAGGAATTCAGCCTCTTCTTGATGCTATCATAGACTATTTACCAGCTCCTATAGATATTCCTTCTGTAAAGGGAGTTAATCCAGACACCGGTGAGGTTGAAGAAAGGCCTACAGATCCGGATGCTCCTCTTTCTGCTTTGGCTTTTAAGATTATGACAGACCCTTACATAGGAACCCTCACCTTTATTAGGATTTATTCAGGTAGACTTGACAGCGGGATGTCTGTTTATAATTCTACCAAGCGAAAGAAGGAAAGAATAGGGCGTTTAGTAAGAATGCATGCTAACCAGAGAGAAGAAATCTCTGGGGCGTTTGCAGGAGATATTGTGGCTGCTATAGGGTTGAGGGTTACTACTACAGGTGATACTTTGTGTGATGAAGCTCATTCTATAGAGCTTGAAAAATTGGAAATTCCTGAACCAGTTATTTCGGTAGCTGTAGAGCCTAAGACTAAGGCAGACCAAGAAAAACTTTCCATTGCTCTTCAGAAGCTTGCCATAGAAGATCCTTCTTTCAGGGTTACGGTTAACCATGAGACAGGCCAAACCCTTATTTGGGGTATGGGGGAGCTTCATTTGGAAATCATTGTAGATAGATTGATAAGAGAATTTAAGGTAGGGGTTAACGTTGGAAGACCAGAGGTAGCTTATAAAGAAACCATCACTTCTGCTTCAGAAGCAGAGGGTAAATATATAAGGCAAACTGGTGGTAGAGGTCAATATGGACATGTTAAGCTTATAGTTGAGCCCAACCCTGGTAAGGGGGTTGAGTTTGTTTCTGAGATAGTTGGTGGTGTTATTCCTAAGGAATTTATACCTTCGGTAGAAAAAGGTGTAAGAGAGGCTACAAACGAGGGAGTTTTGGCAGGTTATCCGGTAATAGATGTTAAGGTAAGGCTGATTGATGGAAGTTACCATGAGGTAGACTCTTCAGACCTTGCTTTTGCTATAGCTGGTTCCATGGCATTTAAGGATGCTTGTAAAAAGGCCAATCCGGTGTTGCTTGAACCTATTATGAAGGTTGAAATATCTGTTCCTGAGGAGTATTTAGGAGAGGTTTTAGGAGATATTTCTTCCCGTAGAGGAAGGGTTGAAGGGATGGATTTAAGAGGAAACGTTCGTATAATCAATACCTTTGTGCCTTTAGGAGAAATGTTTGGTTATGCAACCACTTTAAGGTCCTTAACTCAGGGTAGAGGAACCTTTATCATGCAATTTTCTCATTATGAGAAGGTTCCAGCACATTTAGCAGAACAAATTATCAAGAAAGCAAAGGGAAGTTAAAAATTTTTAGGATAGGAGGAAGGGAAGATGGCCAAGCAAAAGTTTGAGAGGAAAAAGCCGCATTTAAACGTGGGGACGATTGGGCACATAGACCATGGTAAGACTACTTTAACCAGTGCGATAACGAGGGTATTGTCTACGAAGGGTTATGCGCAGTGGATTCCATTTGATAACATAGACAAGGCACCTGAGGAGAAGGCGAGGGGGATAACGATTCAGCTTGCCCATGTTGAGTATGAGAGTGACAGGAGGCACTATGCACATATAGACTGTCCTGGGCATGCTGACTATATAAAGAACATGATAACTGGTGCAGCACAGATGGATGGATCTATATTGGTGGTGGCGGCAACAGATGGTCCTATGCCGCAGACGAGGGAGCATGTGTTACTTGCGAGGCAGGTTAAC
>NZ_KE384099.1:0-5482 GCF_000423845.1 Thermodesulfobacterium hveragerdense DSM 12571
CCTAAGAAACAGGCAAGTTGTCTTTCATAGTAACCATTAGCTTTATTATCAATACTATCTCTAAGGAATATTTCTCTTTCTTTTTTCATGAGAGCGTTTAAGAGGAGTGCAGCAGCCATTTTGATACCCTCTTTTGATTCAATTTTTGAGATTTCACTTAAAACTTTTTCTAAATCTAAGTCTAAGTTTTCCATTTTACAGACCTCCTGGTTAGTTTAGTCTTTTAGGTTTTATGTTATCATTAATTTAAAAAATATTAAAAATTTTTATTATGCCTCTAAAATATTTTATTAAAAGACACAATTTATATTCTACTCCCCCGCTTTGTGATGCGTGTAAAATTGGGGAACCAGTGAGACCTGCTAAATCAGAAAATGGTATTTTATCTCATAGGAATGCGATTGCTGAAGGACAAACCTCTGTTATCCAAAAATGTTCTCTTTGTGATATTCATGGATATCTTGCAGCAATTGCTAGTGAAAGAAAAAGAGGGAAGACTTCTGAAGAGGGTGAGGAAGAACAAGAAGGGGTATCTGAAAGAAGAAGTTCAAGAGTGATGTTTTCATGGCTAATGCCTGTTTTGGAAAGTGAATGTTTTGCAAAACAGGTAATTCATTCCAGAGTCAAAAGTGGTGCTGAATTTGATGATAAAAAATTAGTTTCTCAGATGCCTTTTAACAAATCCTATGCCTCTGGAATTTATGCCTTTGTTTCAGCTCTCGATGTAGACAGGATAGGACTTGTAGAGCTAAACCTTGGAAGTTCAAATCTCTATGCTATAGAGGAGTCTGATCGTAAAAATAGAATTAAGGTTGCCATAGAAGCGTATCGTTATTTGATTTCAGGTCAAATGGGTGCCTCGCTCTCTCATGCCATACCTCATATGAACCAGATTGAGGTTCTCGTTGCCTATTCAGAGGTTGGACCTTTGCCATTCCCTGTTTCACCAATGTATAGCGATTATCTTTCCAAAACTGTAGGACTTTTCCCCCAACATGCTAAGTTTCTTTACTGGGGGCAAGAAACCCCAGAAGGAGTGATTAAAAAAGAAAAAATTTCCGAAATTTTTGATGAGCTTCTGAGTAAAGCTGGGGAATAAGAGTTTTTAACATGAAAGCCATAGCTTTTAAAGTAAGATTAAATTCTCTTTATTCCATTAGAATTCCTTTTACCTGGCAATCAGCTTTAACGTATCCTGTGTTACCACCATCCGCGGTAATCGGGATGTTTGCTAATGCTCTTCAGCGCTACAGGAATGATAGAAATCCTGTAGCTTATCTTAATTTAGTGGAAGAAAATATAATTTGGGCTGGCTCAAGGCTCCTTACACCCTGCCTTATCAAGAGTTATACAACCTCTGCCATTACTAAATGGGAAGATCGTATAGGTGCTAAATTTACTAATGCTCTGGGAAGACAGTTTGCTTTTACAAAGACCTTAGAAATTGCCGGAATTTTTAAAGATGAGGCCTTAATAAATGAGCTTGTAGAAGCTTTGATAACTTCTCCGCTTACTTGTGGAGATAGTGAATCGGTTATAAGCTTAGAGAGTAAACCTGAAGACATGATAAAGGAGGTTGAAAAAATAGATGATTTAGAAAGTATCGTCACTCATTATCCTTTCCCTTTTTCCAATGATGTAAAAATTAGTGAAGGAAAAGGGCTTCTTTATCTTATGCATGAAAGGTGTAAACCCTCTGAGAGGAATTTTCCTCTCACTCTTTATCTTGTTCCCATAGAAGAAAAAGAAAGAATCCTATTTCCTACCTCCGTAACTATTCAGATTGTTAAGAAAAATTCAGAAAGTCCAAAAGAAGTGTTTAAAATTCAAGACATAGGATATGTCTTAAAAAGCCAATTAAAAATAGAAGAACCAAAAGCTAAGATAAAGAAAAGGAAAAAGAATTAAAAATTTTAAGCTACAGGTGACATTAAATACAGGGTTTTTTTAAATTTTAATACGAGAATTTTTAAACTATGTTTTTAAAATTCTCGTGCTAAAATAAAACTATGATTAAAAGAAAATTGTTAGAAGAAATAAAAAGGCATCTGAATAAAAGAGAGATTACTTTTATCGTAGGGCCAAGGCAGGCGGGTAAGACTACGCTAATGTTAATGCTCAAGGAATTTTTAGAAAGAGAAGGCAAGAAAACGCTTTTTTTCAATCTTGATATTGAGTATGACAAAGAATTTTTTACTTCTCAGAGCAAGCTGATAAAGAAGATAGAGCTTGAATTGGGGAAGCAAGGTGGTTTTGTTTTTATTGACGAGATACAGCGAAAAGAGGATGCTGGGCTTTTCTTAAAAGGAATTTACGACATGAACTTGCCCTATAAATTTATTGTTTCAGGTTCAGGGAGCGTAGAGTTAAAGGAAAGGATTCAGGAGTCTCTGGTTGGTAGAAAGCGAATCTTTGAGCTTTCTACTGTAACCTTTGAAGAATTTATCAATCATAAAACCAGCTATCGGTATGAAGATAGACTATTAGATTTTTTTGAAACGGAAAAGACCAAAGTTGAGGAACTGTTAGAGGAGTATCTTATTTTTGGTGGTTACCCTCGTGTCATCTTAGAAGAGACCAAACGTGAAAAACTGGTCATCCTTAATGAAATTTTTCAGAGTTACATCGAGCGTGATATTTCTTATCTTCTGAGGGTTCAGAAGACTTCAGCTTTTAGTAATTTAGTTAAGATTTTGGCTTCACAAATTGGACAGCTTATAAATCTTTCAGAAATTTCCAATACCGTTGGAATTTCAGTTAAAACACTTAAAGATTATCTCTGGTATTTGGAAAAAACATTTATTATTGAAAGGGTTTCTCCGTTTTTCCGAAATGTTCGTAAAGAAATCAGTAAGACGCCAATTTTTTATTTTTATGATCTTGGGCTAAGAAATTTTGCGGTAGGAAGTTTTGGAGTTTTACAGGATGCTGGATTTGTTTTTGAAAACTTTATCTTTAATTTGCTTAAAGAAAAAGCAAGACAGAACTTTGCCAAAATTTATTTCTGGAGAACAAAGGATAAAAGTGAGGTAGACTTTGTCGTAGAAATAGGAAATGAGGTTATTCCTGTAGAAGTGAAGTACATAAGACTTGCCAAACCAGAAGTAACGAGAGGGATGAGAAGCTTTATAGAAAGGTATAAACCAAAGAAAGCTTTTATTGTAAACCTTGAACTTGAAAGCATCCTTTGTTCCAATAGTACCAAGCTTTATGTGGTACCTTATTACAAGCTACTGACTGATTGTTTCTTATAGAGATGGTATCCGTAACAGGGACACTTATTTGGTATTACTACATTTGTCCAAGGGAAGTATGGCTTATGAGCAGACACTTAAATCCGTCTCAGGATGACCCTTTTATTGAAATTGGAAGGCTTATAAGTAAGGAAGCTTACCAACGAGAAAGAAAAGAGGTAAGGGTTGAAAATATTGTTATAGATCTTCTAAAAAGTTCAGAGGGTGAAGTTGTGGTAGGAGAGGTGAAAAAATCATCGAAGTATGAAAAAAGTGCCAAGATGCAGATTTGTTATTATCTTATGAGATTAAAAGCACTTGGTATTCTTGCTAAAGGAGTTCTTCTTTTTCCAAAAGAAAAAAAGAGGATTGAGGTAGATCTTACTCCAGAGATTGAAGAAGAATTAAAAAATACTATTGCTGACATAAAGGCAATTTCTGAAAAAGAGACGCCGCCCCCAGCAAAAAAAATTAAGTTTTGTGCAAAATGTGGTTATAAGGAGTTTTGCTGGGCATGAAAAAAACTGTTTATATCTTTACAGACGGAGAACTTAAACGAAAGGACAACACTATTTGCTTAGAGACTTCTAATGGTAAGAAATATCTTCCTGTTGAAAATGTAGCTGAAATCTTAGTTTTTGGAGAAGTAACAGTAAACAAGCGTTTTCTCGAATTTCTCACTCAATCAGAAATAATTCTTCATTTTTTTAACCGATATGGTTATTATGTCGGCTCTTTTTATCCACGCGAACATCTAAACTCTGGTTACATGATTTTAAAACAGGCTGAATTTTATCTTGATAAGGAGAAAAGATTTGTTCTTGCAAAAAAGTTTGTTTGGGGAGCTATAGAAAACATCAAAAAAGTCCTTACCTACTATCAGAATAGAGGAAAGAATTTAGAGGAAATTATTGATAAAGTTAACTCTATAAGTGATGGACTTGTAAGATGTAGAAATGTAGATGAGCTTATGGCTATTGAGGGAAATGTAAGAGAGCAGTATTACCATGCTTTCGATAGAATCCTTAATAAAGAACACTTTATTTTTGAAGCACGCACTAAAAGACCGCCTAAAAACAGATTAAATGCTCTTATAAGTTTTGGGAACTCTCTTCTTTATACAACATGTTTGAGTGAGATTTATAGAACTCATCTTGATCCAAGGATTGGGTTTCTTCATACTACTAACTTTAGGAGGTTTAGTCTTAATCTTGATGTAGCTGAAATCTTTAAGCCGATTATTGTGGATAGAGTGATTTTTAATTTGGTTAACAAGTCTATTATTAAATCTCAACATTTTGAGAGTAAACTTGACGGCATTGTGTTAAATGAAAAGGGTAAACAGGTGTTTATTAAAGAATTTGATGAAAAATTAAAAACAACGCTTTATCATAAAAGATTAAAAAGAAAGATATCTTACAGAAGTTTAATTCGTTTAGAATTGTATAAGATTGAAAAACACTTAATGGGAGACGAAGAATATAAACCCTTTATAAGTGAATGGTAGGCAATGTATGTGATTTTAGTGTATGATATTAATGAAAAAAGAGTGCAAAAAGTGTTAAAGATTTGTAGAAAATTTTTGCATTGGGTACAAAATTCAGTTTTTGAAGGAGAGATTACAGAAGCAAAACTTTTCAAGCTAAAACAGCAGCTTAACCATGTTATAGATCCTGAAGAAGATTCGGTGGTTATATATACGTTTTTAACTGAGAAGTATTCAAGAAGGGAGATTTTAGGAAAGAACAAAGCGGTTACGGATGTGATTATATAAAATTTCTGTCGATCTTAGATAATGTGAAAGTTTTTGGGGATAGACGAGGGGTAAGATATTAGATTAAATCTTGACAAGCTGGAATTTGGAGAGGTAATTTTTAAAGAGAGAATTAAGTTCTTTGACAATTGAATAATAGATTTTATAATATTTTAAATGGGTTTTGAGCCTACCTATAAGGAATTGAAACTAATCGGGAAAATAAAGTTTGCAACCTGCAAAAAGGAGTTTTGAGCCTACCTATAAGGAATTGAAACCAGCCTTAGGCATTCCAAAGACAACTGATGTTTCAGCATGTTTTGAGCCTACCTATAAGGAATTGAAACTCTTTGGTGGCGGGAGTATGATTACAAAGGGGATGAGGTTTTGAGCCTACCTATAAGGAATTGAAACTATAATTTGTTTTTTAGGAAACCCGACCATTTCTTTGTTTTGAGCCTACCTATAAGGAATTGAAACTATTTTTGACAAAGAA
>NZ_KE384099.1:6263-6705 GCF_000423845.1 Thermodesulfobacterium hveragerdense DSM 12571
GTTTTGAGCCTACCTATAAGGAATTGAAACTCAAGTTCTTCATATGTCATGTGTTTGCAACTGTCTTGTTTTGAGCCTACCTATAAGGAATTGAAACACTCGTGGTTCCCATGTTTCAATTGCCTCTACCACCGCGTTTTGAGCCTACCTATAAGGAATTGAAACCAATCAATCAGTATGCCGAAATCCGAAGAAGAAACTGGTTTTGAGCCTACCTATAAGGAATTGAAACGTTTTAAAAACTGCCTGTGCCTGCATGTTTTACCTCCGTTTTGAGCCTACCTATAAGGAATTGAAACTTTACTAAAACAATATCTCCATTTTTGACCTCAACAGGTTTTGAGCCTACCTATAAGGAATTGAAACCATATCTGATGTGCATCCCTGACGATGATCCTGAAATGTTTTGAGCCTACCTATAAGGAATTGAAACCTTTTTTAA
>NZ_KE384099.1:7022-11785 GCF_000423845.1 Thermodesulfobacterium hveragerdense DSM 12571
CGAGAGCTTGGTTTTGAGCCTACCTATAAGGAATTGAAACTGTTTCTAATTCACCGTGTGGAGTTGAAAGAAAAGTAGCATAAATTTTTTTAAAATTCCCTTAAAGGGGGGTATACCCGTGAACAGAAATGCCAAGAGGGCGGAAGAGCTAAGTCTGGACTCCGGGGTACAGGAAATGTTAGTCAAAGCCCGGGAAGAAGGCGTAGAAACTGCCTTTGACCGAAGTGAGGCGATGGGTGCTCGCTGTAAATTTGGGCTATTAGGGGTTTGTTGTAAACGCTGTCTGGAGGGACCATGCCGAATTGTCCCCGGAGGCAAGGGACCTCAGGCGGGGGTGTGTGGGGCAACGGCTGATGCTATAGTTGCACGGAATTTTCTGACCATGGTTACTGAGGGAGCGGCTCCCCACATAGAGCATGCCCGAGAGGTAGCGCTAACCCTGCTGGAAACTGCAGAAGGGAAAGCGCCCTATAAGATCAGCAACCCCGAGAAACTGTTGAATATTGCCGCTAGGTTAGGTCTGAAAGTTGATGGCAGGGAAATTAATGAAGTAGCCAGGGAGGTGGCTCTCAAGGCCTTGGAAAACTTCCAGCAGCAATTTGGCGTACTCCCCTGGTTAAAAATGAAGGCTCCACCGAAGACGGTGGCAAGATGGCAGAGTTTAAATGTTTTGCCTGTTAATGCCCATCTGGAGATAACTAATGCCGTCAACCGGCAGGCCATGGGATGTGATGCCGATCCAGTTAACCTCCTGTTAGGGGCAATACGGGTAGCCTTGACTGATGGGTATGCAGGGCTGCACCTGTCTACTGACTTGCAGGACGTCCTGTTTGGTGTCCCGGCTGTGGTCAAGTCTGAATACCGGTTAGGGGTAATTAAAGAAGATATGGTTAACATTTCCGTACATGGCCATATACCCATGCTTTCTGAAAAAATAGTGGAATGGGCGGAAAAACTGGAAAATGAGGCCAGGGCGGTTGGCGCAAAGGGGATTAACATTTTCGGGGTCTGCTGTACAGGAAATGAAATATTGATGCGCCGGGGTGTGCCTGTGGCCACAAACTTCTCCAGTCAAGAAATGCCGATTGTTACAGGTGCGGTAGAAGCCATGGTGGTAGACGTCCAGTGTATTATGCCCAGCTTACCCAGGGTAGCAAAATGTTATCATACAGAAATTATTACTACTTTACCCAATGTTAAAATCCCGGGGGCTACTCATGTGGAATTTACTCCGGAAAAGGCCGATGAGGCAGCCCAAACGATTGTTCGCAAAGCTATAGCTAATTTCAGCAAACGGGACCCCGAAAAAATAAAAATTCCTGAAGATAAAGTAGAGGCCTACGCTGGATTTTCGACGGAGCAGATTTTAGAGGCGCTGAAAAAGGTAAACCCGGAAGATCCTCTGCAACCTCTGGCAGAAAACATAAAATCTGGAAATATTTTGGGTGTAGTGGCCCTGGTGGGTTGTACCAATCCTCGAATCAAGCAGGACTGGGCCAATGTCGAAGTAGCCAAAGAGCTATTGAAACATAATGTGCTGATGGTAGCAACGGGTTGTTCGGCCCACTCCCTGGCCAAATTTTCCTTGATGTCACCCCGGGGGCTGGAGTATTGCGGTGAAGGATTACAGCAGGTGTTAAAGGTTATTGGAAAGGCCAACGGCCTGGAAGCTCTGCCGCCCGTTTTGCATATGGGTAGTTGTGTTGATAATTCCCGAGTGGATGACTTGGTAATGGCGCTGGCCAATTATTTTGGCGTTGAAGCAAGGGACCTACCTGTTGCCGCGTCGAGCCCGGAGATTCAAAATCCCAAAGCCTTAGTCATTGGCACCTATTTCCTGGCTCATGGCATTGATGTGCATGTAGGGATTCAGCCTCCCATTGCCGGATCAGAGCTGGTCAGCAATATTTTGCTGGGAGACAAAGACCGGCATGCTCTGACTATGGATGGTCTCTTCGGGGGGAAACTGATCTATGAAGAGGATCCGGTCAAGGCCGCTCACCTGATTTTAGAGAGAATCATCCAAAAACGTAAAGCCTTAGGGTTGCCCTGTCCGGATATAACTTGAAGGTCAGGAGTTGATAGCGGTGTTTGAAAAAGGGCTCAAAATTGCTGTTTCTGGTAAGGGCGGGGTGGGGAAAACCACCCTGTCCGCCCTTCTCTGTCATATTTTTGCCCGCGAGGGAAAGCGGGTATTGGCAGTGGATGCGGACCCTGATGCCAATTTAGGCACAGCATTGGGATTTCCAGCGGAGATTTTAGAAAAGTTAACTACAATTTCTGAGGATAAAGAGCTAATCAGGGAGCGTACCGGAGCAGAGCCGGGAACATCGGGTCAGTTTTTCACTCTTAATCCCCGGGTTGAAGATATCCCGGAAAAGTATGTGGTAGAACATGCTGGAATACGGTTGATGCAAATGGGTAAGGTAGCTAAAGGGGGCTCCGGGTGTGTCTGTCCGGAAAGTGTCTTGCTTAAACACCTCCTGCGTCATTTGGTACTAAAGGCTGAAGATACGGTAATTGTTGATATGGAAGCTGGCTTGGAGCATTTGGGACGTGGTACGGCTGCGGGGGTAGATGCTTTTATCGTTGTAGTCGAACCGGGGAAACGGAGTTTCCAAACAGCGACCTCGATAGTAGGGCTGGCCAGGGATTTGGGAGTTACCAGGGTTTTTGCAGTGGCCAACAAGGTGCGCCCGGGGGATGAGGAAATAATTAGGCAGGAAGTGAACTTTTTGCCGATTTTAGGATTCATCCCTTATGATCCGGCAGTAATTGCTGCTGATTTGGCAGGGGTAAGCGTATTTGAGCAAGCTCCCGAAATCGCGGCAATAGGGTATAAAATTAAAAATCGTTTGCTGGAAGAGCTGGAAAAGGCGTAGCTAAAGGTTGCGCCTTTTTATTTTTTGGCTGTTTTTAGTCTTTGTGTCGTCTACACGACAGAAATTAAAGATTGACAATGGTATAGTGAAAGTGAAAAAGTACACAAATCCAAAGGGTCAATTTTGGGAAGGGGGCAGGAAAGGTGGATTTTGCTTCTCTTAATGGGCTCTCTATGATAGCTCTACTTGGTGCAGTGGTTATTTTGGTTGGGGAACTAGTTGCCTTGAAACAGAGGAAAAACTTAATTCGACTACTCGTAATTTCCAGCATTGCTGAAATCGGCTATATTCTGCTGGGACTTGGTCTTGGTACTTATGAAGGTACATCGGGAGCTCTGTTGCATCTGGAATATCAAATAGTAATGCGGGCATTGGTCTTTGTTGCTGCGGCAGCGCTAATTGCACGAGAACGATCTGACAGTATTGAAAAGCTCAAGGGTATAGGTAAGGCCATGCCGGTTACAGCAACCTTGGTTTCTAATTCACCGTGTGGAGTTGAAAGTAATGCATTAGCCCCCGTTTCATTAGTCAAATATTTTGGTTTCTAATTCACCGTGTGGAGTTGAAAGATCGCTTCATTTTAAGTCAGTTCTTTTCCTATTCTCGTTTCTAATTCACCGTGTGGAGTTGAAAGCTTGGATGCTGGGTTTTTAATTATTTAGTTTTTTAGGTTTCTAATTCACCGTGTGGAGTTGAAAGCTTGTCTCGGTTTTGAGCCTACCTATAAGGAATTGAAACTTGGAATACCTCTTCAGATTTTAGGGGTAGCGAAAGTTTTGAGCCTACCTATAAGGAATTGAAACTCTTCTCTTTTGAGTTGGCTCGGATAGGAAAGGGAGCGTTTTGAGCCTACCTATAAGGAATTGAAACCCAAGTCCATGAGAAAAAACTCCACATCAGCTTTATCAGTTTTGAGCCTACCTATAAGGAATTGAAACTTTTAGGACACCTTTCGTAGGTGATGACTTTATTGTGTTTTGAGCCTACCTATAAGGAATTGAAACAGCCGTATGTAGAGGTGAGTTTGCATCCTGAAAATGAGTTTTGAGCCTACCTATAAGGAATTGAAACTACCAATAAGGATAATCTAAGCCTAAAATAAACTCCGGGTTTTGAGCCTACCTATAAGGAATTGAAACAGTAGTATAAGCCCACAAGGTCATGGAAGCGGGTTAGGTTTTGAGCCTACCTATAAGGAATTGAAACAGCTCTGGATGTATATATGCCCATACTTTCATTTTATACGTTTTGAGCCTACCTATAAGGAATTGAAACCTACCTAAAACACTCCCTGACAAACTCTTCAATAATCGTTTTGAGCCTACCTATAAGGAATTGAAACCCTACCCCTACTTCCCCTACTAATCCCACCCCCCGGTTTTGAGCCTACCTATAAGGAATTGAAACTATTTTTTTGTTCTTCATCGTGAATGTAGACTTCTTGTTTTGAGCCTACCTATAAGGAATTGAAACATAATTTAAAATAAACTTTAACCAATAAAATGATGCAGTTTTGAGCCTACCTATAAGGAATTGAAACGATAAATAACCCAGGGTCCATTAGGACCCCGGGCATAGTTTTGAGCCTACCTATAAGGAATTGAAACTGAAGAGGATTCCTCACAAAAAACCACATAAACTCCCGTTTTGAGCCTACCTATAAGGAATTGAAACTCAAAAGAAGCTGTGCCTAAAGGAGTAGAAGCTATTGAGTTTTGAGCCTACCTATAAGGAATTGAAACCTGACCAAGATGGACACTTTACAGTCATCTTCAGAGGTTTTGAGCCTACCTATAAGGAATTGAAACACAAAATCTCTGAAATATTCTAAGCATTCTCTTGTTAGTTTTGAGCCTACCTATAAGGAATTGAAACTAATGT
>NZ_KE384099.1:12282-12929 GCF_000423845.1 Thermodesulfobacterium hveragerdense DSM 12571
TGAAACTTACGTTTTGAGCCTACCTATAAGGAATTGAAACCCGGAATTTTTTCCGGTTTTTTTCCGGAAATTTTTCCGGTTTTGAGCCTACCTATAAGGAATTGAAACTCTAAATCACCTTTTTTATAGGCTTGTTTAAGTCTATGTTTTGAGCCTACCTATAAGGAATTGAAACCCATCACATTTAGGACAAACATAATCAAAACCGCCCTTGTTTTGAGCCTACCTATAAGGAATTGAAACTCTTTTTTCAGGGCAAGGATTAGAGCAAGGATTTGTAGGTTTTGAGCCTACCTATAAGGAATTGAAACCTAAAGGGCAGCTTGAAGCAGTTTTGCTTTCTATCTTTGTTTTGAGCCTACCTATAAGGAATTGAAACAAAGAAAGGATGGAAATCCCTGATGATTATGTGTTTGTTTTGAGCCTACCTATAAGGAATTGAAACTAGGTCTTCAGGTTTCAGCCCGTTCAGCAACTGAAATGTTTTGAGCCTACCTATAAGGAATTGAAACATTTCTGGTCTCCCAATAACCTCAAATGTAGCTTGTTTGTTTTGAGCCTACCTATAAGGAATTGAAACTTTTACTCACAAAGGAGTCTCGTATCAGCTTATACCGTTTTGAGCCTACCTATAAGGAATTGAAACA
>NZ_AUIT01000037.1 GCF_000423845.1 Thermodesulfobacterium hveragerdense DSM 12571
TTTAAGAGGAGTGCAGCAGCCATTTTGATACCCTCTTTTGATTCAATTTTTGAGATTTCACTTAAAACTTTTTCTAAATCTAAGTCTAAGTTTTCCATTTTACAGACCTCCTGGTTAGTTTAGTCTTTTAGGTTTTATGTTATCATTAATTTAAAAAATATTAAAAATTTTTATTATGCCTCTAAAATATTTTATTAAAAGACACAATTTATATTCTACTCCCTGATATAGTATTGAATTTGTAGATTTAAGCATAAGTGAAAGGCTTTTTAAGAGTTGATTTATTTACAAAAGAGTATAAATTTAGTTAGAAAAAATTGTAAGAAGAGGTGAGGTTATGTCTCAGGTAGATATAGAAGATCTTTTTTTAGAAGGGGCTAAGCTGATAACCCTTAAAAGGTTTGATGAGGCTTTAGAATATTTTGAAAAGGTCTTAGCCTTAGACCCGAACCATATCAAGGCTTTAGAAGCAAGGGCTGTGATCTACTTGCAAAAAGATCAATTAGACTTAGCAGAAAAAGATTTAGAAAGGGCTATTTCGTTAGAACCAGAAAATCCAAGATTATATTTTAGGTTAGGGCAAATTTATTATAAGAAAAAAGACTTAGATAAAGCCCTTGAGCTTTTTACCCAAGCCATAGACTTAGAACCGGTTTATCCTGCTGCCTATATGGCAAGAAGTCAAATATTGAGAGAAAAAGGGCTTGAGGAAGCGGCAGATTTAGAGTTAGACAAAGCCGTAAAAGTCCAGAGAGAACTTGCTAAAGCAAGAAAGGTGGTAGATTTTTAGGTCAATATACCTTTTATTCTAACACTACCGTCCAGTTAAACTCGTCCTCTCTTTCTCCGTATTGTATTCCAGTAATGTAATCGAAAAACTTTTTGGTAAGTTCTCCTGTTTGTCCTTGTCCTATTAGGTATGGTTTATCTTTGTAACAAATTTCTCCTACCGGAGAAATCACAGCAGCAGTCCCTGTTCCAAAACACTCTTTCAGCCTACCTTCCTGTATAGCTGAGATTACTTCATCTATAGAAATTTGTCTTTCCTTAGCAGGAATTCCTAAATGAGAGGCGAGTTTTAACACAGAGTCTCTGGTTATCCCTGGAAGGATCGACCCAGAAAGAGCAGGGGTGGCTAATTCGTCAGAAAAATAGAAGAAGATGTTCATACTACCTACTTCTTCTACATACTTTCTTTCTTTTCCGTCTAACCAGAGCACCTGAGTATACCCTTTTTGTTGAGCTACAGCCTGGGCTTTAAGACTTGCTGCATAGTTTCCACCGGTTTTTACCTCTCCTGTTCCTCCTGGACAAGCCCTTACGTATTCTTCGGTTACATAAATCTTAACCGGGTTAAATCCCTCGGCATAGTAAGGACCTACAGGAGAAAGAATTATCATAAAAAGATATTCATGACTTACCTTAACCCCAAGGGTATTTTCTGTAGCAAAGATGATGGGCCTTATGTAAAGAGCTGATCCTTTTTGCTTAGGTATCCAGTCTTTGTCTAATAAAACCAAAGTTTTAATAGCCTCAAATGTTAAGTTAGGGTCTACCTGAGGAATACACATCCTGTCTGCAGAACGGTTTAATCTATTTATATGGTCAAAAGGCCTAAAAAGCCTTATCTTTCCGTCAACTCCAGCATATGCCTTCATCCCTTCAAATATGGTTTGTGAATAATGCAACACTATAGCAGCAGGGTGAAGTTCTATGTTAGAAAACGGAATTATTTTCGGAGAATGCCAGCCTTTCCCCTCTTTATATTTCATCACAAACATATGAGGAGTAAAAATTTTACCAAAGACAAGTTTGTCAAAATTAGGAGCCTTTCTATCCTCAGGTTTAGCTAAATGAATTTCAATTTCCATATCCAGGCCTCCTGTCTAATTTGTATATTTTAAGAGAATATCCCTTTTTGTTTTTTTGACAAGACTTTCTTTTGAGGTAAAATTTAAAAACATGGGGTTAATCCTAAAACAAAAAAATCTCTCAAAAACACAGCTTAACCAAGAAACCATCAACCGTTTCATAGGAGAAATTTTACACTTTACTTTAGAAAGTTTATTGGTTTGTGAAAAAGATATCAAATCACTTTTTCACGATAAAGAGTTTTTTACTCAAAAAATTTCCTTTTACCTAAAAAAGGCTTTAGCTCTGTATCAAGAACCTATTTTTAGGAAAGAAGAGATAGAGGAGAAAGCAAGAGAGACCTTACTTAAACTTTTTGAAGAGAGTGAGTTTAAAAAGCTGATTTTCAAGTCTTTAAGGCAGGCTAAAAACATATATTCTGAAGTAGAAGGTTTTTTGCTTGATGAGGAAAAAAAAGATATCAAGATGGTAAGGCCAGATTTAATAATTAAGTCTTCTTCGTGTTGGATAATCTTTGAGTTTAAACTTCATCAGGCTTCTGATTTTAGAGATGAAGATCAACTCAAGGGCTATGTTTCTTTGTTGCAAAAAATTTATCCTGATGTTAATATATCAGCATACCTCATAGTGTTAGAGCCTTTTAACATAATTGAGATAACCAAAAAAGATGCCTCAAGCTATACTAATTCCTGCCAACTCTCACTTTTTGAAAACCTTAATTAACTTTTTTCTTGACGGAAGGTCTTTAGACGAAAGTATCTTAAAAACCTGGATAGTTTTCCCTAATAAACGTTCTGCCCTGTTTTTTAAACGTTACTTAAAAGAAAAAGGGAGTAAGAACAAAGCTGGTTTTTTCCCGCGTATTTTTTCCTTAGAAACCCTGGTAGACTATCTTTATGTTATGCTTGAGGACAAACCTTGTCCAACAGGAACGAAGATTTTAAGGCTTTTACCTCTTTTAGAGGTTTTTCCTCAAGTTCTATCAGAAAATGTAAGCGAGAGTTTTGAAAAAAACTTTTTTTGGGGCATAAAATTTCTTGAGGTTTTTGAAGAGTTGGAAAAGGAGGATAGAGAGCCTCAAAATTTGGTATACCCGCCTGAAAACTTACCACCTATCGCTCAAGATATTTTCGAAAAGCTAAAGAAACTTTATCTTGAATACAATAAAGTTTTAAACCAAAAGGGTTTGGTTAGCCCTACTTTTAGGTTAAAGAGGGTGGCAGAGATTTTGGAAAACACAGATTTAAAAGAAACTTTTTTAGGTTCTATGATTGAAGAGGTGTGGCTGGTAGGATTTGCTGGTTTAAGAAAGATAGAAGAGAAGTTGTTTAAAGCCTTTTTGAAAAATTTTGAAAAAACCTTTTTAGTGTTTCAAGTTCCTAAAGAAGACCCTGCCCCTTTACCAAACGTGGTAAAAAACACTTTGCAACTCTTTGGGATTAACCAGAAGTATAGGTTTTTACCTAAGGATTATTACGCAAAAGAAGTAAAACCTACTTCTATAAACTTTTATCGCTCTACAGATTTACATCTGGAAATAACACAGGCATTAGACTTGGTTAATGAAAATCCTCAAAGGCCAGACGAAGTGGCTTTTGTGCTTTCTGACCCGAATACGTTAATACCCTTAATTTATAAACTGGAACAAAAAGATCTCCCTCTTGAGGTGAATGTTTCTCTTTTTTATCCCATGGATAGTTTTCCGTTAAATTCTCTTTTGACCTCTGTTATAAAAGCCCAAAGAGATAGAATTCAGGGCCTTTATCCTACCCAGTCCTATTTAAAAGTGATAAAACATCCTATACTTAATCGTGCTTTTTCAGACAATATTTTCTGGGAGGAATTTTTAAAGGCTATAGAAAATTTCATCAGAAATAAAGGCTATATAACCATAGATTTAGGAGAAATAGAAAAAGAGTTTGGTGATTACCGTCAAGGTAAATACACCCAAGATCTTATAGAAAAAATTATCAAAGATGTTCATCAGGTTTTCTTTAAAAACTGGGAAAACCTAAGATCTCCAAAAGATATAGCTAAAAATTTGGAAAAAATCTTAGATTTTCTGAAACTAAAGGATTTCAACTTAGATCCTCAGAGTTCTTTTCAGGACATAGTCTTACATAATTATCTTGAGGTAATAGAAACAGAGGTTCTTCCCTTTTTTACCAAAGATTATCTTCCTTCAGTTATAAATAATAATAAAGAAAATCTCTTAACCTTGCTAGAGTATCTTTTAAAAACACAAAAAGTTCCTTTGTTTGGAGACCCTCTTACAGGTTTACAAATTCTTGGTGTTATGGAAACAAGACTTCTTTCGTTTAAAAAGCTTATACTTTTAGACGTAAACGAAGGAAGCTTTCCTTCTTCTCCAGATTTTAATCCCTTGCTTACCGATGAGATTAAATCCTGGCTTAAAATACCTGTTTTTAACCATAACGAACTTTGGAGCTATTATTTTGATACGATCATAAACTCTGCAGAAGAGGTACATATTTTTTATCTGCTTGTTGAGAAGTCAACTACCCAGGAAGTTAAAGAACCTTCAAGGTTTATACACAGGTTAAAATGGGAGTTAGAGCAACAAGGAAATTCCATAGAAGAAAAGATCATACAACCCAACCTATGTGTGTTTTCAAAAAGAGAGGAAGGGATACCTAAGACTGAAACAATAAAAGAGAGTTTGTTTAACCACTTATCCAGAGAAAGGGTTAGCCGTTATTACTTTGAGACCTATCTTAAATGTGGGGCGAAGTTTTTCTTTAAGTACATAATGAAACTTAAAGAACCTGAGAGGTTGGGTTTTAAGGTAGAAGATCCAGGGAACTTTATTCACAGCTTTTTTAAAGAATTTTTTAGCCCTTACAAAGGTAAGACTTTTCTAATTTCAAAAATTTGTGATGAGAATAGTGTTAAAATTAACTTTGAAAAGTTATGGAAAAATTTTGAGTTTGAAAGAAAACTTGATCCTTTGAGTGAATACCTTTCAAGAACCATAACTCTGGCAAGTATTTATAAATACTTCAATTTTTTGAAAAAAGAGGAAGAAAAAAAGATAAAGTCCCATAAACTCCTTGCTTTAGAAGAAGGTCTTGAAGCTAAAGAAGAGATACTCCTTTGTGATGGTAGAACCTTAAACATTACATTTTATGGCATTTTTGATTTTTTGATAGAAAGGGAAGAAGAGGTGATCAAATATTTAATCATGGATTTTAAAAGCAATCCTTCTATATCTCCTCAACCTAAAAAAATGAAAGAGTTTATAAGTAAATATTCTCTGCCAGATAAATATGATTTAGAAAGTTTGCGTTCAATACTTGAAAACTTTGGAGAGAGCCTTGCAAATTTTCAGTTGTTTTTTTATTGCTATCTCTTTTATAGAAATAAACAGAGATTTATCTCTCCAAATATAGATAAGTATATCATAAATGCAGGGTTTATCAGACCTTCTAACTTTGAAAAACCTGAGGTTTTTCTCTTTAACCTTAAGAAAAAGGAAGGGGCTTTAGTAAATCAATTTTTTGAAAAAGAGGCTAAGAAGTTTTTAGAATGGGTGGTCAAGCATATGTTATTTGCCGAAAAGTTCTACTTTACTGAAAATGAAAACATATGTAATTACTGTGAGTACTTAACCCTTTGCAAAAATTATCGTTATTTAATATGATTTTTGGAGGATTTAAAGGAGGGGTAGGGTGGAAAGCTATCTGGTGTTAGAAAAATATGCTGAGAAAAACCGTTTTTACAGAGAAATAACAGAAAAAGTACTCTCTGGGAAAACTTTAAACTTAGAAGAGGCTTTAAGGTTGTATCAAGAAGGAGATTTTTATTTTCTGGGCACCCTGGCTAATGCCGTAAAAGAAAACTTGCATCAAAAACGTTATTATTATACGATAAACAGGCATATTAACTATACTAATGTTTGTACTACCAACTGTAAGTTTTGTGGATACCACAAAAAACCTGGTGAAAAAGGAGGTTATACCTATCAATTAGAAGAGATTATAGAAGCGTTAAAATCAACCCCAGAGTTAAAGGAAGTTCATATAGTAGGTGGGGTAAACCCAGAGTTGCCTTATGAGTACTATGTAGAACTGATACGTAAGGTAAGAGAAAACTTTCCTTTGTTAAAGATTAGAGCCTTTACCTGTGTAGAGATAGACTGGTTATCGAAAATTTCTAAAAAATCGGTAGAAGAGGTTTTAACCGAGCTAAAACAAGCAGGGTTAAATTCTCTTCCAGGAGGAGGGGCTGAGGTTTTTTCAGAAAGACTTCATAAGGAGCTCTATCCTAAAAAGATTGGTTATCAGAGATGGCTTGAGATAGCTAAGACAGCCCATAGATTAGGAATACTTACCAATGCTACCCTTCTTTTTGGACATTTAGAAACAGACGAAGAGATAATAAACCATCTATTAACCCTTAGAGAAGTCCAAGAAGAAACCAAAGGATTTTATTGTTTTATCCCCCTTGCCTTTATACCAGAAGGTAATGAACTTTCCCATCTACCTGGACCTTCGGCTTTAAAGATTTTAAAAACCATAGCTATTTCAAGGATTGTTTTGTCTAACTTTCCTCACATCAAGGCTTACTGGGTTTTTCTGGGAGTAAAATTAGCTCAGATAGCCCTGTTATGGGGAGCAGACCATTTTCACGGAACGGTGATAGAAGAAAAAATAAGCCAATCTATGAGAAAAGATGTAGTCGTACATCTGTCTACGGAAGAGATCCAGAGGCTTATCCAAGAAATAGGAGGTGAACCGGTTGAGGTTTAAAAGCTTATTTGCGAAAAATCAGATTAAGAATAATTGTGAGTAAAAGACTAATTAAAATAGAAGTTGCTAAAGGAAAATAGAAAGTAAAGTTATCTTTTTTGATATAAATATCACCGGGAAGTTTTCCTATATAAGGTATCTTGGGAAGTAAAGAGATAAAAATCCCCAGTAATATTAAACAAAACCCTAATAAAACTAAAAATTTTCCAAAACCTGACATCTCAGGCATATTTCAAAATATAGTCATCGTTACAAAACTTTCAACCTAAATTATTGACCATATAGGTCTTACCTTAAGTTTTAGATTAAAATTATATTTTTAATTCGCATCCCAATCGCCACGGCCTCTCAAACTTTCCATATTATGAACGTGTACATGTTCTCCTTTTTTAATGTATGTGGTTGCTCTACCGATAACTTCTCCATATTTGATGACGTTTTCTCCTTTTTTAATATCAACTATCGGGGAGTAGAATATAAATTGTGTCTTTTAATAAAATATTTTAGAGGCATAATAAAAATTTTTAATATTTTTTAAATTAATGATAACATAAAACCTAAAAGACTAAACTAACCAGGAGGTCTGTAAAATGGAAAACTTAGACTTAGATTTAGAAAAAGTTTTAAGTGAAATCTCAAAAATTGAATCAAAAGAGGGTATCAAAATGGCTGCTGCACTCCTCTTAAACGCTCTCATGAAAAAAGAAAGAGAAATATTCCTTAGAGATAGTATTGATAATAAAGCTAATGGTTACTATGAAAGACAACTTGCCTGTTTCTTAGGTAACCTTGGTATCTCTGTCCCAAGAGAT
>NZ_AUIT01000038.1 GCF_000423845.1 Thermodesulfobacterium hveragerdense DSM 12571
TTCTATCTCTTGGGACAGAGATACCAAGGTTACCTAAGAAACAGGCAAGTTGTCTTTCATAGTAACCATTAGCTTTATTATCAATACTATCTCTAAGGAATATTTCTCTTTCTTTTTTCATGAGAGCG
The DNA here is from genome assembly GCF_000423845.1 of Thermodesulfobacterium hveragerdense DSM 12571. Taxonomy (GTDB): domain Bacteria; phylum Desulfobacterota; class Thermodesulfobacteria; order Thermodesulfobacteriales; family Thermodesulfobacteriaceae; genus Thermodesulfobacterium; species Thermodesulfobacterium hveragerdense. The sequence continues at coordinate 129 of NZ_AUIT01000038.1, forward strand.
TTTAAGAGGAGTGCAGCAGCCATTTTGATACCCTCTTTTGATTCAATTTTTGAGATTTCACTTAAAACTTTTTCTAAATCTAAGTCTAAGTTTTCCATTTTACAGACCTCCTGGTTAGTTTAGTCTTTTAGGTTTTATGTTATCATTAATTTAAAAAATATTAAAAATTTTTATTATGCCTCTAAAATATTTTATTAAAAGACACAATTTATATTCTACTCCCGAGGAAATCAGAAAGGTAGCCTATGAGCTTTATGTAAAAAGTGGATGTATTCCTGGTAGGGACTTAGACAACTGGTTAGAAGCTGAAAGGATCGTTTTAGAGAGGTATGGCTTAATTTCTAAAGAAGGTTCTCAAGAAACAAGCCCCTCTTCAGCCTGTGAAAACCAACCTAAAACCAAGGTAAGATGCAGAAAAAAGACAGAAGAAAGGTCTGCTACCCAAGGGAAAGGTAGAGGTAAGAAAAAAGGATAATCTTTTTCCCTTATTCCACCACTTTATAACCAAGGCTTTCTATAGCTTGGGAAACTGCGTTTAAGTCTATTTCTTTAAGAGACTTTAAGGTTACCTCTTTTTTATTTCTGTCTGCTTTAACAAAAATAAGGTCTGGAAACATCTTTTTGAGCCCATTTTCTATGGTCATTTCACAATGAGGACAGGTCATTCCCTCTACTTTTAAGCTATAGGTCTTCATCTACCCCTCCTGATACTAAAAATTTATAGTCTTACCTTTTTTAAACTTAAGGAGTTAACAAGCACAAAAAGTGAACTAAAGGCCATGGATGCTGAGGCAAAAACTGGCTTTAAAAGAAGTCCTGAAAAAGGATAAAGCACCCCTGCAGCCACAGGAATAAGGATAAGGTTATAAAAAAAGGCCCAGAAGAAGTTTTGTTTTATTTTTTTATAGGTTATTTCAGATAACCTAAAGGCTTTTAAAAGATCTCTTAGGTCGTTTTTTATCAAAATAAGGTCTGCGGTAGCAGAGGCAACCTCTGTGCCTGACCCTATGGCCACACCCAGATGAGCTTTGGCTAAGGCTGGGGCGTCATTTACCCCATCCCCTACCATAGCAACTATTTTTTCTTTTTCTCTTATCTCATCTATCTTCATCGCCTTTTCTTGAGGCAAAACCTCAGCCCAAACCTCGTCTACTCCAAGTCTTTTAGCCACTTCTTTAGCTGTCTGCCAAGCATCTCCTGTGAGCAACCCTACCTTAATCCCTTTTTTCTTAAGGTTTTGCAACACCTCCAAGGCTTCTTCCTTAATCTTATCCTCAAACCAAAAAGCAGAACAAAGCCTTCCGTCTACAGCTACCAGCACATAAGAAATTCCTTCTATGTTACTTTCTCTTAAAAACCGCTCAAACTCATCTAAACCTAAGCCAGCCTCTTCCATAAACCGTCTATTCCCAACCAATACCTCTTTACCTTTTAATTGGGCTACCACCCCTTTTCCAGGTAAATAGTAAAACTCATCAGGTTCTACTACCTCTAACCCTCTTTTTTTAGCAAACTCTACTAAGGCCTTACCAAAGGGATGCTCTGAATTCTTTTCCGCAGAAGCGGTAAAAAAGATAGCCTCTTCCTCAGAACATCCTGAAAAAACCTCCATCTTCTTAACCACCGGCTGCCCATAGGTAAGGGTACCTGTTTTATCAAATACTACATAATTTAGTCGGTTTGCATACTCTAAAGCTTCAGGGTTTTTGATAAGGATGTTTTCTTCTGCAGCTTTTCCTGTAGCCACCGCGATAGCTGTTGGGGTAGCAAGTCCTAAAGCACAGGGACAGGCTACCACCAGAACGGAAATAGCATTCATTAAGCTAAAGGTTAGTCCATATCCTAACCCAAACCATACCAGAAAAGTAACCAAAGCAATCGCTATGACCAAAGGCACAAACACAGAGGCTATACGATCGGCAAGTTTCTGTATGGTAGGTTTGGTAGCCTGAGCCTCTCTAACAAGCCTTATGATGTGAGCCAAGACGGTATCTTTCCCTACGTGGGTTACCCTTATTTTAAAACTTCCTGTAAGGTTTACTGTGCCTCCTATAACCTTATTTCCTACCCTTTTTTCTACAGGCAAGCTTTCTCCAGTAATCACAGCCTGGTCTACCAACCCTATACCTTCTACAATTTCTCCGTCTACCGGAAACCTTTCTCCAGGTTTAACCAAAACCAAGTCCCCTACTCGCACCTCTTTGATAGAAACCTCTTTTTCCATGTTGTCTTTGATAATCCTGGCTTTTGATGGCTGAAGAGAGGCAAGTTTTTTGATAGCTTCTGTGGTCCTATGTTTGGCCTTTGCCTCAAGGAACCGTCCAAAAAGGATAAGGGTAATGATTACCGCTGCTGTTTCATAATAAACCTGAGGTGTCTGCCCCGAAGCCCAAAAAATATCAGGGAAAAAGGTTGCCACAAAACTATATAAATAAGCTGCTCCTGCTCCAAGGGCAATCAAAGTGTTCATGTCAAAAGAAAGATGCCTAAGCCCTTTGACCGCAGCCTTAAAAAACCTACTACCTCCGTAAAATAGCACCGGAGTCGTCAAACCAAACAATATATAGTTAAAAACCTCTCTTTTCCCCACATGTCCCAAGACATGGGTTACCATGTCTAAAAGAATAACACCTGTAAGTATCGCACTAATCAAAAATTTTTTCTTTAACTCCTGCTCTTCTCTTTTTCTAAAAACCTCTTCATAAAGTTCTACCTCTCCTTGCAAGACAACCGCCTGATCGTAACCTAAACTGGCAAGTCTTTTTTTGAGGTCTTCTGGTTCTACCAGAGTAGGAACATAGTCTAAAACCAGCTCTTCTATTGCCTGGTTGGCTGAAGCTTCTACCACACCTAAAACCTTTAAAAGTTCCTTCTCGATTCTTTTAGGGTCTCTTAAGGATAATCCTTCTATCTTAAAAACCACCCGCTGAACCCCTAAATCATACCCTCCTTTTTGTAGTGCCTTCCTTATAGCCTTTAAATCAAGACTTTTTCCTTCTTCAACCTCTAAAGTTGCCTTTTCTGTGATTAAGTTTACCGTTGCTTGTTTTATGCCAGGAACCTTCAAAAGTAAATCAGTAACCCTTTTAACACAGGCAGCACAGGTTATCCCTATGATAGGAATTTCCAAAACTTTTTCCAAGATACCTCCTTCTCACCTAAAAATTTTACTTTAATCAGAGCTTATTTTGGTTTTTTCTAACTCTCTTTTTAAGAAGAAAAGATTATTTCTAACCCGATGAGATAGATTTTCTACCGAGCGAAGTTCTTTAAAAAGTTGTTCTATGTCCCTTTCCATTTCATATAGTCCTTTCTCTAACTTTACTATAAATCCAGAAAAATCTGAAGCCTCTATCACCTCTCCAAACCTTTCCCAAAAGAAAAACACAAACATCAAAAAAGATAAGAGTAAACCATAGGGCACAAGGATGATTTTATCTTTTTCTAACTCCTCTAACAGTTTGAACTTACAAAAGTCATAAACCCTGTCAGGAACAGTCATTACGGCAAATCCCACAGACTTTTCATCTTTAGTATAATTTATGATCTCTTTAGCCCTTTTCTTAATCCTTTTTATAAGCTCTTTTAACTCTTCTTCAGAAAGTTCTTCTTTAGTAAGAATTTCTGGAGAAGTAACCTTTGAATCTACAGGTAAATACTTCCCTTCTCTTAAAACAAAAGCAAACTCAACCTCTGACGCCCCCATCTTAAGGTTTCTGACAAGTAGATTGGGAGGTAAAAGCCCTAAAACCTCTTCTACAGCCCTTTCCCCAGCCTTACCTGACTTTCGGCTTAAAAAAATGGCATTAAGTTTGGCTACATCCTCACTTAATCCTTTAAGCACTTCCTCTGTTATATAAAGCTTGGTAAGATCCTTCTTGATGTCCTGCAAATCAGACAGCCTTTCTTTGACTGAAAACAAAGGCTCAGAGATGTTTTCTAACCTTTGTTGAAACCAAGAAAATCGTTCGTCTACATACTTTTTAAAGTTGACATAAAAAAACCAGAAAATCCCCACCAACACAACAAAAAATAACACCAGCCAGAGGTAGTCCATATTCTATGATTTTACTTTATTTAATAAATTAACGCAATTAGGTTATAACGATATGATGCCAAAAAATTTTTATAAAAAATTATCTTTTAAAGCCTGGCTATAAACTTCAAGATGCCACCACCAGTGGTTAAAGGGATATTTCTCAAGAACGCTGAATAGCCCACAAAAGTTTCATCTTCACGATATACAAACTACTCTTTAATTATTCTAAAATTATTACCTTCTTCTCTTTTCATTTTTTCTTCATACATTCTTCTATCAGCAATTTCTATTAATTTTTTTATGATTTCCTGAGTTTCCATGTTTATATCTTCTATATCATCAGGGAATACCGAAACGCCATAGCTAAAAGAGAGTTGAAACTCTCTGAAAATTTCTTCTATTTTCTGTCTTAAAGTGTTTATTCTTTCTATGGGTTCGTTGTCAGATTCAAACAGTATAATAAATTCATCACCACCATACCTTGCTATAATGTCATATTTTCTAAAATTTATACTTAATATTTGTGCTATTTCTTTTAAAACTTCATCCCCTTTATTATGACCATATGTATCATTGATTAGTTTAAAATTATCAAGGTCAATAAATATAAGAAAAATTTTACCACCCTCATTTCTTTTTAATCTTTCGATTGACTTTACTAAACAATCTTTAAGATAATATCTATTATACAATCCTGTAAGCTCGTCTTTAATAGCCATTAAATAAGCATCTTTTAACTTTTCTTCTTTTAGAGACAAAATGGAATCGTATTTCTTAGTAACCTCTTCTAAAAGATTTTTTAATAGCTTTATTTTTATTTCCTTTCTCATCTTTCCTTCATCGCTAATACAATTGATGTTTCATTATAAAATTTTAGTTTTTTAAAATATCTATCTGGCCCTATTTCTCCGTATGTAAAAAACCCAAAAAGATTACTATTTAAGATCGAAGTATAAATCTCTGCTTCTTCTTTTTGCCGTTCTTCTAATACGTATTGTCTTGCAGTACATGAAAAGTCAAATACAATTTCACTATGTCCTATTCTTTCCTTTACTCTTTTGGCAATTTTTAAATTTTCCTGTAAAAGCTCTTCGGCTGTAGCGAAAGAAAGTTTTAATTTCTGCCCTTCCTTTATTGGGCCAAAAAATTCTACATAATCTTTTTCAACTTTCTTAAAGGTTCTTAAAGTTGCTACATACCCTTCTTCATCATCAAGGATATAAATAGGAATATACCAAAGATATCTTATATCAAAATTATCTATGCCCTTTATCAATGATCGTGTAATATCGCTAAAATTTCTATTCTCATCTACTAAGTACAGTTTGTAATCTTTAGCTTTTTTGATTTCGTAAGTAACTCCATAGGGTTTGAACCCAAGTGCTATATCTATAGCAAAATCTATGTTTGAAAAAGTTATAATTACAAAACCATTTTTTATGATTTTAGAATCAACAAACTGATATGATAAAACCTCCCCGTTAGCATCTCTATACCCTGAAGATATCCCTCCAATTATATTATTTACAGGTTGAAAGTCTATAAACTGAGATACCTCCTCTATAAATGTCCCGAATCGTTTTTTATTACCTAACCCTCCAATAATAATATGAAGCTTATCTGAATTTGAGTTAAAGTAGTTTGCAGTTTCTATAACTGCTTCGTTCTCATCAATACCTTCTAAATAAAAAATTTCTACCTTACCGGTTCTTTCAAATTTTATAACCGCTACAGAAATACCTTCTACTATTTCACTGTCACAAAAAGAGTGAATAGCGTGGAACCCTATATTTTTTTCTGTATTAAAAACTTTTTTTATATAGTAGTTTATATCATTGTAGGGATAATCTGGAGATACAGCAAAGATTAAAAAATCATAGGTATCAAAATGTTTATCTATCTGCTTTTTAATATCTTCTAATGCACTTGATAATGTTTTTTCTCGACTTTGAAACACTAGTGCTTTCATGTGTTTTCTTAAATAATCTTAAAAATTTTTTAAAATTATAGTAGATTAACTAAACAAAGCAAGGCTCCCGCATTCGATCAAAAATTTTACTTCTGTTTTACCCACCCCTATTGTAAAAAGTTATCATCCAAATAATAGAAAAACAGAGTTCTTATTTTTAAATCTTTTAAAAATTACTTTTTAGGAGCTTTTTCATCTTTTTTCCTTAAATACTCTAGTAAAAGTTCAGCAGGATAGGTCCTCGCAGCTATCTTGTCTAAGTGCCACCACCAGTGATCAAAGGGATATTTCTCAGGGTCTCTGAAATAATATGCTGGATCAGCACCTTTTTCTAACACTACTTTAATAAGCTCTATATCTGCCTGCTTAACCCTTTCATCTTCATCAAGCCCGAGCTTGTGGATTTCTTCCCTGGTCTCTAAATCTGCAGGAACAGTATAATAATTTCGTAAATAATACGCTGGAGGCTCACAAAACAGAACCTATTCTTTTATCAATTCATTTTTATAAGATTTTGATAATTCCATCTATTGATTTACCTCTTCTTCTTGCTTCATAAAATGTACTGAAAAGTTATCAGGCTCAAGTCTTATCACATATTTTAACTATTTTATTATTTTTTAGCTTTCAAATTACTTCAGCAAGAATATCTTTTATACCTTTACTTTCAATTCCTCATAGGTAGACTCGAAACGATAAAATACAAAAAAAACTTCAAACAATGCACGATCTTAGTTTTAATTCCTTATAGGTAGGCTTGAAACAAAAAATTGAAAAAGGCGAATTAATCGGGGAGGAAGCAAGTTTGAACCATCATCATGAAATTCTAATCCGACTTGCTAAGCTTCTTGGTCTTTTTTTACTCGAGAATTTAGATTCGTATCTAATACCCTTATCTCCCGGATAGGGCTTTTTATGTCTCCCGATTGAATACCACAGCTCCTTGGGGATCCTGTCAAAGGCCTTGCACCTGTGCATATACTCATCAATCAAATGCTTACAGTTCAGACAAACTTCATCCGAAAAGATGTCTATACTGACTTCCCAATCATCCAGTTTCAATCCATCTTTTCCATCACCTAATTTTTCAAGGGAGTAGAATATAAATTGTGTCTTTTAATAAAATATTTTAGAGGCATAATAAAAATTTTTAATATTTTTTAAATTAATGATAACATAAAACCTAAAAGACTAAACTAACCAGGAGGTCTGTAAAATGGAAAACTTAGACTTAGATTTAGAAAAAGTTTTAAGTGAAATCTCAAAAATTGAATCAAAAGAGGGTATCAAAATGGCTGCTGCACTCCTCTTAAA
>NZ_AUIT01000039.1 GCF_000423845.1 Thermodesulfobacterium hveragerdense DSM 12571
GGTTTTATGTTATCATTAATTTAAAAAATATTAAAAATTTTTATTATGCCTCTAAAATATTTTATTAAAAGACACAATTTATATTCTACTCCCCTACTGGATACGGAAGGAACCTTATAAATAATAACTTTTCAAACTGTATCATCCTTTCTGAAATCAAAGCCTTTGCTATAGGGGCCCATTTTATACATCCTAAGGTGAGAACTATCTTAGACATAGGAGGCCAGGACACTAAAGTTATAAGCCTTGATGAAAAAGGTAAGGTAGTCAAGTTTGAGATGAACGACCGTTGTTCAGCTGGGACAGGTAGATTTTTAGAAATAATGTGTAAAGCTTTAGGATTTGAAATAGAAGAGTTAAACCAGTTAGACCTCGACGATGAAGTCAAGATAAAAATCAGCAGTCTTTGCACGGTTTTTGCTGAATCAGAGGTTATTTCGCTCATAGCCCAAGGAGTGCCCAGAGAAGAGATTTTAAAAAGTATCTATTTTGCAATAGTCTACAAGGTGGTATCTATGCTAAAAAGAATTACTGTGACTGAAGATCTTATTTTTGCTGGAGGATGCTCTTCAAATAAAAATTTAAAAAAGTTTTTAGAAAAACAGCTAAAAATTAGGGTGATTACTCCTGAGGAATCTCCTTTTTTAGGGGCTATAGGGGCAGGAATTTTCGGATTTTCTCAGGTTAAACGTTAGAAAAAGCTTTTATAAAGTCCAAAAATTTATGTTCTATCGGTAAAAACTTTGTCATTTTAGGATAAACTATGTAAAATTTTCTTTTTATCGTAAAATTTCTAATCTTTACTACTTTTAAAAGTTTAAAAGAGGTTTCAAGTTCTACGGCTAAAGAAGATACAAAACCAAAACCAAGGCCTGACTTTACCGCTTCTTTTATCGCCTCTGTAGACCCCATCTCTCCTATGATGTTAAGCTTGGTCCAATCTATTCCCTTTTTATCTAAAGCCTCTAAGAAATTTTTCCATGTACCTGAACCCTCTTCACGTTTTAACAAAGGAATATGATACAAATCATCTAACCCTATTTCGTCTTTAGTAAAATTTGGAGGACCAATAAGAACTATTTCATCTTCATAGCAAGGCAAGAAAACCAAATCTTTGTTAGCAAAAACAGCACCTACCATACCAAAATCGATTTCTCTTACCAAGACCTTCTCTATTACTTCTTTGCTATCTCCTACCTTCAAAAAAACTGAAATGTTAGGATGGTTTTCTTTAAAACTTTTTATAACCTTAGGGAGTATATACTGGCCTGGTATGGTGCTACCACCTATTTCTATCAAACCTACCTTTTCATCTTTTAGAAGTTTTAACTCTTTTTCCATCTGTTTGAGTATGTTTAAAACCTCTTTCCCGTAACGATACACTATTTTTCCAGCTTTACTGGGAACTACTTTTCTGGTATTTCGGTCAAAGAGGTTTACCTCTAACTCCTGTTCTAAGTCTTTGATATGAAGAGTAATGGTGGGTTGAGCAAGATGTAAGGCAGAAGAGGCCTTTGAAAAACTTTGGGTCTCATATACCTTAATAAAAACCTCTAACTTCCTTAAATCTAACATCTCTCCAATCCCCAAATATTTTAACCTTGAATATACAAAAAAACCTACTCAAAGACAAGGGCATCTTTTATAGAAAAAAACTATAAATCATTTTTAAATTGATAGATTTTTTCTATTTGACTTAAAACGGTATTTTTTCTATTTTTAATACTTAATCAAAAATACACTTATAAACCAAGGAGGGGTGGATGAACGGCATCAGTAACTTTTTAGCTACCAGATGGGGCATTATTTTAGTAGGTGCTATTATAGGAATCTTAGCTCCCATTCTTCAAAAACTTGGAAACCCACCTAACATGGGAATTTGTGTGGCCTGTATGGAAAGGGACATAGCAGGAGCTTTAGGTTTTCATCGGGCAGAGGTAGTCCAGTATATGAGACCAGAAATCATCGGATTTGTTTTAGGGTCTTTTATAAGTGCTCTTTTGTTTAAAGAATATCGTCCAAGGGGTGGCTCTGCTCCTTTTATCAGGTTTATTTTAGGGATGTTTGCGATGATCGGTGCTTTGACTTTCTTGGGTTGTCCTTGGAGAAGCATCCTAAGGCTTGCAGGAGGAGATTTAAACGCTATCTTTGGTTTATTAGGTTTGGTTTTTGGTATCTTTATAGGAACTATTTTTTTCAGAATGGGATACTCTCTTGGTAGGTCTCAAGGATTCCCATATAAAGCCGCTGGTTTAGGCTTTCCCTTTTTGATGTTAGTTTGTTTAGTCTTACTTTTAATCGATAGTCCTTTACCTGGTACTAACAAAGGGGAGTTTCTGTTTTTTAGTATCAAAGGGCCTGGATCTCAACATGCCCCTATTTTTATCTCCCTTTTAGCCGGTCTTTTTATAGGAATCCTTGCCCAAAGAAGCAGGTTTTGTACCATGGGTGCCTTTAGGGATGTAATCCTTTTTAGGCAATTTCATCTATTCTTAGGGGTTGCTTCTTTCTTTATTGCTGCATTAATAACCAACCTTATTTTAGGACAGTTCAATCCAGGTTTTGAAAATCAACCTATAGCTCATACCATGCAATTATGGAACTTTTTAGGAATGGCTTTAGCAGGACTTTGTTTTGCCTTAGCAGGTGGTTGTCCAGGAAGACAACTCTTTCTTTCTGGAGAAGGAGATGGAGATGCTGCTATCTTTGCTACGGGAATGATAGTAGGTGCTGCTGTAGCCCACAATTTTGGGTTAGCAGCCTCTCCTAAAGGAATAGGACCTCATACCCCTGAGGCTATCCTTTTGGGCTTTATCGTATGTATAGTCATAGGATTAACCATGAGAGTTAAAAAAGCTTAGACAATAAAATTCAGGAGGGAGAAATATGCCAGAAGTAGTAGATGCAAGAGGACTTTCTTGTCCAGAACCGGTATTACGTACCTTGAAAGCAATCAAAGCCTTAGGACAAGGGGAGCTGGAAATATGGGTTGATAATCCTACAGCTAAAGAAAATGTTATTAGAGCAGCTAAAACCTCTGGATGGAATGTCGTTGAAATAAAAGAACTTCCTGATAGTATTAAGCTGGTGATAAAAAAATGATGGAATGGCTTACTAAACTTTTACCAACCAAAAGGAACAAAAAAGATAAAACAAACCAAAGTTCTCAAAAGGCTCTTCTTATCTTTGAAAACACCTCTGAGGTGATCCAAGCTGAAAGGATTTTACAAACACAAGGTTATAAAGTAAAGGTGGTTGGGCCTCCTCCTGAAGTTAGAAAAGGATGTGACCTGGCTATAGAAGTACCAGTAGTTGAAATCCCTGGTATAATAAACCTTTTAAAAACTCGAAAAATAGAACCTTTAGACTTTATTTCCTTTTCTGAAGAAGAAATTTTAAAGCCTGTAGACCTTTTTCACGTAAAAGACTTTGGAGAGTATTTGATGGTAAGGGCAGCTAACATGAAAATAACGGTAGATAAGAAAACTCTCACCATCGTTAATGTTTCAGGAGGAGGATGTCCTGATGTCCCCTATTTGGCTTCGATTTTGATTGGATTAAACCTGAAAAATTCCTTTCCTCCTAAGGAAAAAGGACACACCCTCTGTGGTTATGCCTTACATTTAGCTTATGAAAAAGCTAAAGAGCTGTTATGTTCGGAATAGCAGGCATTATACCTGATGAAACACTTCCTTTGGTTTATGGAGTTCCTGTTTTAAAAGATAATCACCTTATCATAGACCGATGGCAAATTCCTATAGAACGTGGAACCGCTGCCCTCATCGCCTCTGCCATAAAAACCTTGGAGGTTTTTAAAAAGCCTAATCCGATAGTTTTTCTGGTTGGAGATATAGGTAAAGGGACAGGAAGTAAGAGTCTATATCAGTTTTTAGCAGAAAACCTTTTTCAACATTCTTTTCAGGTATTTACCTTTCATTATATCCTTCCTGAAGTAGACAGCTGTTTAAAAGTAATCTTCTCGATAGAAAAACTTTCTAAAAAACCCTTTTTAATAGCTGATGCAGGTTTTATGTATGCGGTAAAAATGGCAGGATATGCTAACTTTTTTGACCTTTTTACCCCAGACTTAGGTGAATTAGCCTTTTTAGCTGATGAAAAAGCCCCTCATCCTTTTTATACCCGAGGGTTTCTTCTCTCAAACGAAAAAGACATAGAAAGCTTGATAAAAAGGGCATATCAATATCAAAATGCCCCACCCTATCTTTTGGTCAAAGGGGAAAAGGATTGGGTGGTTTACAACCAAGAAGTTTTAGCAACCGTAGATGAACCCTTAGTTCCAGAGCTTGAAGCTATAGGTGGTACAGGAGATACTATAACAGGTATGGTTTCTGCTCTGATTTATGCAGGATATCCACCAGAAAAGGCATGTATTTTAGCAGCTAAAGCTAACAGGTTGGCTGGTGCCTTAGCTTCTCCTACCCCAGCCACTCAGATTTCAACCATCATCGATTTTATACCCAATGCTTTAAAAAAACTGACTGGTTAATTATTCCACAGGAATAATCGTTATTTTTTTAGAATTTTTAAGTTCTTTTAACTTTTTTGGATCTTCTAAAAGCCTTCCTACAAGGATTACTTCACTGGCAGGTATAGGCTCGTCGTCAACAGAAATTGGGGTTGGGCCAAAAAAGATAGCTAAAGCCTTTCCTGGAGGCCAATAACCTATGTCTCCTGATTTTACCTTTAAGGTAGCTGTTTCGTCCAAAGGATGGTCTAAAGGTATAGAAAAATAAAATTCATCACCCCAGGTGTTTAAATAGGATTCTATGGGTAAAATTTTATAGACTTCTTGACCACAGGGAGTATCAAACAATTCTGCCAAAACTTCTTCTTTTCCGTCAAAGATCAACTTAACCTTCATCTTACCTCATCTTCCCGTTTAATTTAATTAAATTCTTATGATTTTTATGTAAACATATCTTTCTTAAAAAACAAGAACTCAAAACCGGAGAGTGTCTTTTTAATCTCATAAAGTTTATAAACGTACGATACAAGTAGCTATAAAATCGTTTGTAAATAAGGTTTGTAGGTAATATGTAAGGAGGGTATCAGGATATCAAAAATTAATAAAACCCGACCTTATTTTAAGTCTTTCCTTATTTTGTTTTTATAAATAAAATTATTATAAAAAAAGCTGAAAGATACATAAGAAGGAAAAACTGTAGACGAAGAAAAGGTAAATTAAGAGGTAGTGATAAACATAATCGGGAGGTGAACAAACATGAAATTCAAAGGTTATGTTAGACCTAATGGAGAAGTAGGAGTAAGAAATCATCTTTTGATAATTCCTACCGTAGTCTGTGCGAGTACTGTGGCAGAGAGGATAGCTTCTTGTGTAGAAGGAGCGATATCACTTGCAAATCAACATGGATGTTGTCAAATTGGAGCCGATCTTGTCTTGACTGAAAACATACTGATAGGATTAGGAAAAAATCCTAATGTAGGAGCAGTACTTGTTGTGTCATTAGAATGTGCAGGGGTTTCGGCTGAAAGAGTGGTCGATGAAATCGCAAAGACAGATAAACCTGTTGAGTATGTAGGGATACAGAAAAGTGGAGGAACTTTAAAGGCTATAGAAAAAGGAACAAGGCTAGCAAGTAAAATGGCACAAGATCTTGCTAAAATCGATAGAGAAGAAGTTGATATCTCAAATTTAATCTTATCTGTCGAATGTGGAGGGTCTGACACAACCTCAGGAATTGCTTCTAATCCCGTCGCTGGTTATGTAATGGACAAGATTATTGACCTTGGGGGGACAGGTATATTTTCTGAAACTGCCGAAGTTATCGGTGCAGAACATATCCTTGCAAAGAGAGCAGTAAGTAAAGAAATAGGAGAAAGGTTAATTTCGGTAGTTAGAAGAACAGAAGAGAAAGCTAAAACAATGGGGGTAGACATGCGCGGAGGGCAACCTACTCCGGGCAACATCGAAGGTGGTATTAGCACGATCGAAGAAAAGTCTTTAGGTGCTATTTACAAAGGAGGAACCAAACCTTTGCAGGGAGTATTAGAGTATGGTGAGAAACCACAAGGAAAGGGATTGTACTTCATGGATACCCCTGGTCAAGACATTGAGTCTATAACTGGAATGACAGCAGGAGGTTCACAAGTTGTTATCTTTACTACCGGTCGTGGTACTCCAACTGGTTCTCCAATAGCACCTGTTATCAAGATAACCGGAAATCCCGAAACATACAGAAATATGGAAGACAATATTGATTTTAATTGTGGCACTATAATCGAAGGTACAGAAACAATCCAAGAAGCCGGAGAAAGACTGTTTAAACTTTTGCTAGAAGTTATTAACGGAAATTTAACAAAAGCTGAGGCATTGAAACATAGAGAATTTGGCATGTTTAAATTAATTTCTACTTTTTAAAAAAGGATATAAAATGACAAGGGTTCCCATTTTTTACACACATTTCAAAAAATTTTAGATGGTTTAATGAGAATATTTCTTAAGAAGGAGGTAGCCAAGTATGACTGAAAAAAGAAACCTTGCAGTCGTTATTAATAAAAAGGACAACGTTGCTACAGCAGTCAAAGACCTATCAGCAGGGGAAGAAGTGTATATAACTATAGATGAGCAAGAGTTACAGATCACGCTGTTGTCAGATATTAAATTTGGCCATAAATTTGCGATAGTTGACACTTGTCAAGAGAATTGTGTCTCCTTATAAAATCTCTTTACAAACATTTGCCTCAATTCGTATAAAGCAGACTTAATTAAAGGAAGTGGTTTTTGCCATCTCGTTTTCTGAATCCGACTTACTGTTATGTATATCGCAACCTCTGCTGTCTTGATTGATTAAAAATATCCCCCTGTATTTACCCTTATCAGCTCTATCCTGCTATTTATATTCTCAACCACATTCGTCGTGTATATATACCTCCTCACCCCCTCAGGATATTTCTTATAAACAAAATAATGCTCCTTCTTTTTCGGGAGTAGAATATAAATTGTGTCTTTTAATAAAATATTTTAGAGGCATAATAAAAATTTTTAATATTTTTTAAATTAATGATAACATAAAACCTAAAAGACTAAACTAACCAGGAGGTCTGTAAAATGGAAAACTTAGACTTAGATTTAGAAAAAGTTTTAAGT
>NZ_AUIT01000040.1 GCF_000423845.1 Thermodesulfobacterium hveragerdense DSM 12571
CTTGGGACAGAGATACCAAGGTTACCTAAGAAACAGGCAAGTTGTCTTTCATAGTAACCATTAGCTTTATTATCAATACTATCTCTAAGGAATATTTCTCTTTCTTTTTTCATGAGAGCGTTTAAGAGGAGTGCAGCAGCCATTTTGATACCCTCTTTTGATTCAATTTTTGAGATTTCACTTAAAACTTTTTCTAAATCTAAGTCTAAGTTTTCCATTTTACAGACCTCCTGGTTAGTTTAGTCTTTTAGGTTTTATGTTATCATTAATTTAAAAAATATTAAAAATTTTTATTATGCCTCTAAAATATTTTATTAAAAGACACAATTTATATTCTACTCCCTGATATTGAAGTATAAACTTCACAAAAAGGAGGGTTAGTTGTATGTATAAGTATGAGATAATTATTTATTGGAGTGAAGAAGATGGTTTATATATAACAGAAGTTCCAGAATTGCCAGGCTGTATGGCTGATGGTAAGACATACGAGGAGGCATTAAAAAATACTCAAAAGATAATAGAGGAGTGGATAGAAACCGCAAAAGAACTTGGTAGAGAGATACCAAAACCTAAAGGAAGGCTGATGTATGCATAATTATTGAAGATAGCAGGAAAAGGATTGAAGCTTTTTAGTATACTAATTTAGCATTTAGTAAAAACTACTTAGAAGTGGAAGAAATTATTGATGAAAATAAAATTGAGATAACTCTTTTGGCACCATTGAAAAATCTATTAGCTACTAAAACAAGAAGACTTTTTGAGAATTTCCTTTCCCTTCCCTTTTTGCAGGTTGCAAACTTTATTTTCCCAATTATAATTCTTAAAGTGAATGTTGCCTTTTAAGGGGGAAACCTATGCCACCAATGCTCACTTGCCCAATCTGCAGAACTGAGGTAGAAGAATGCTCCTTCAAAGAGGTTTATGTCTTCCCTTACAATAATCAAGAATACAAACGCTATGAGTGCCTAAACTGTGATATCCATTGGTGGGAACCACTAAAGATAGTCCCGGAGTTTTATGAAAGCGAAGTTTTTGAAAGTTATATTTCATTCCACGAGGGTGTAAGCGCAAGGCTTAACGATAACCACAAAGCCTTTTTTAAACACTTTCCTTCCAATGTAAGAGGTAAGCTTTTAGATGTGGGCTGTGGAGACGGAAGGTTTTTAAGACATGCTAAAGAACAAGGCTTTGAAATATGGGGAATAGACTTTGACAAAAAATCTGTGGAGAGTGCAAAAAGGAACCTTGGTATTGACACCGTTTTTGCCATGAGCTTGGAAGAGTTCTATGAATACGCTAAGGAGAAAAACTTAAAGTTTGATGTAATCACCTTTTTTGAGGTTTTAGAACATCAGGACAAACCAAGGGAATTTCTGGAAATGGTTAAAGGGCTTTTGAAAGAGGGAGGATACATAGCGAGAAGCGTGCCGAATAGGGAGCGTTTATTTGTAGAAATAGATTGGAAAGACCCTTTTCATTGGGATTATCCTCCTCACCACTTTTTAAGATTTTCAAAGTCTTCCCTTGAAAAAGCTTTGAACCTTGCTGGATTTAAAGACATTGAAGTTTATAAATTAGACTTCCCTTTCATAGAACTTTTTCCCCATCTTGAAAAAAAGCTTTTTGGAGACTTAGACAAGCTTAAAATAAAGCTAAAGGGTATGGTGCTTGGAGATGAGAGAAAAGGAAAAGCTTATGCGGTAGAGGAGCTTGCAAAAGTTAGCCCAAGTAAAGGAAAAGCCTACATACTTATTATGCTTAAACTAATCAGGAATGCTATACTTTTGCCCTTTGCTTTGGGATATATCGGAAACTTAAAAGGAAATGGATTTTATTTATATTTTCAGGCATGCCATGGGTCAGTATAAATATGAACCACTGATTTCAATAATTACCCTAACCTATAACCACGAGGACTATATAGCAGAATGTATAGAGTCTGTGTTGTGTCAGACTTATGAAAACTGGGAAATGATAATAGTTGATGATGCTTCCACTGACAAAACGCCTTACATAGTAGAGCAATATGCTAAAAAGGATAACAGAATTAAATTTATAAGGAACGAAAAAAATAATGGTCCTTTATTTTTGGATGTAAATTACAACTTAGCCCTTAAAGAGGCTAAAGGTGAATGGATAGGATATTTAGAAGGTGATGATGTTTTTGTCCAGAAATCACTTGAAATAAGGGTGAATGCTTTAAGCGAACTCCCAGAAGAGAAAAGAAAGAATATCTCAATGGTTTATGGACGCTATGGAAGGATATGGATGGACAGTAAAAGGATAGACCTACCTATACCATATTATGAAAATCCAAAGTACTCACCTATTATTAGAAATACTCCGGCTGGCATGGCTCTAATTGGGCTACTTCAAGGGTTTAATTTTATACCAGCAGCCGCAGTTCTGCTGAATAAAGAGAAGCTACTTAAAATTGGCGGTTTTAAACAAATACCAAGGGAAATAAGAGCTGTTGATTATTGCACATGGACCTTTTTAGCTTTGGATGGAGAATGGTTGTATATACCTAAGGTCCTATACTTTTGGAGAAGACATGGTAATTCTATAACTATGCAATATCATGAAAACATGATGTCATATTTTATTCAGTTTTCTGAGTATTTTTGGAAAAAGTTTCATAAGGAAATCTTAGATAAACTGAATGATAAGTATATAGAATTCGGAAGATGTGTTGGTGTTCAAGCTAAGTTAGAATTAGCGAAACTTGCAATCTTAAAGGGAGATTTTAAAACTTCTGGGCAACTATTAAAAGAGATAGCAGAATGTCCCTACTTTGAAGATATATTTCCGGATATATTTAAGAAAAAATTAAAAGTCGTAAAGCTTGCATATTTCTTACGAATGCCATTAATTCTCAAAATCGCTTTAGCGTTCAAACGAAGAACTACGGAAAAGAAGTATGCAGAATATAAACCTTTCTTTTTTAAGGATTTAAAAGATATTGATTGACCATGTGCCGAATAGTAGGCTTTATTGACTTTTGCTTCAATAACTCTTACTCCCTTGAAGAAACCATTACATCTATGCGTGATACTCTTATTCATGGCGGACCGGATGATGCTGGGATCTTTATAGATAAAAACTTTCCCGTCGCTTTGGGGCACAGAAGGCTTTAGATAAACTACTTCAGGATGACAGCTTAAGAAAGCATTACTCAGAAAAGGCTAAATAAAGGGCTGAGGATTTTAGAATTGAAAAAAAATGTTGAAGAATTGAAGGAGGTTTTGAAGTGAAGATAACCTTTTCCTTTGGAAGTAACTGGATGAATTATGTAAAAAATGTTGTAAATGAAAAAGTCATACAAGAAGCTAAAGATAGCCTATTAAAATATCTCCCTGAAAGTGGGTTTAAAGATAAAGTTTTCATTGATGTGGGATGTGGTTCTGGGCTTTTCTCTTTGTCAGCTATCTTATTAGGTTGTAAGCATGTTATAAGCTTTGATATAGACCCTGCAAGTGTGGATGCAACTTTACTGTTGAAAGAAAAATTTTCTCATATGCTACCTTCTAACTGCTCATGGGACATATTTCAGGGCAACATTCTTGACAACAATTTGGTTGAGAGTCTCAAAGAAAAAGGTGACATTGTCTATTCATGGGGAGTGCTACATCATACTGGAAAAATGTGGGAAGCTATCAAAAATACAGCAAGCTTAGTAAAAGATAACGGATATTTAATTTTAGCGATCTATAATCATGCTCCATCGTCTGAGTTTTGGTTAAAAGTTAAGAAGTTTTATAATGAACACCCTTTACTTCAACCATTACTTATCGCACTTTATGGTAGCTATATAACTTTTGGTTTTATGATCCGAAGAAAGACTCTCAAATTGAGAAGAGAAAGAGGGATGCATATCTTTTATGATGCTATTGATTGGTTAGGGGGCTTACCTTATGAGTTTGCTTGCTTTGATGAAGTGAAAGAATATGTAGAAAATTTAGGTTTCAATCTGATAAATGCTCCAACTAAATTGCCATGTGGTAAGGGAGTTAAAAGTAATGTATTTGACAAAATAAGAGGTAGAAATACAGGATGTAATGAATTTGTTTTTCAAAAGAAAAAAACTTGATTGACCATGTGCCGAATAGTAGGCTTTATTGACTTTAATTTCAATAACTCTTACTCCCTTGAAGAAACCATTACATCTATGCGTGATACTCTTATTTATGGCGGACCTGATGATGCAGGGATCTTTATAGACAAAGACTTTCCCGTCGCTTTGGGGCACAGAAGGCTTTCCATCCTTGACCTTTCACCGCTTGGGCATCAGCCCATGGAGTTTGAAAATTTAGTGATAACCTACAACGGAGAGGTGTATAACTTCAAAGAAATAAAAAGAGAGCTTGAAAAAGAAGGCTATAAATTTATCTCAAACTCAGACACAGAGGTCATCCTTAAGGCTTTTCACCGATGGGGCTTTTCTGCGGTCCATAAATTCCGTGGCATGTTTGCCTTTGTCCTGTGGGACAAAAAAGACAAAAAGCTTTTCCTTTGCAGGGATAGGATAGGCGTAAAGCCTTTGTATTATTACTACAAAGATGGGCTTTTTATGTTTGCGTCGGAGCTAAAGGCTTTTCACAAACACCCAAAGTTTAAAAAAAAACTAAACCTCACTGGGCTTTCACTTTACTTGAAATACGGCTACATACCTGCGCCCTATTCTATCTTTGAAAATGTCTATAAGCTAAAGCCCGGACACTTTTTGGTTTTAGATCAAAAAGGAAACATTGAAGAATTCCCTTACTGGAGAGTGGAAGAGTATTTCCTGAAAGGAAAGGAAGAAAAGGAAAGGTGGCTAAAAAGGTCAGAGGAAGAGTTAGCGGAGGAGCTTGAGGAAATTTTAACGGAGAGCTTTAAGCTTAGGCTTGTCTCTGATGTGCCGGTAGGAATGTTTTTAAGCGGTGGCATAGACTCTTCCACAGTTTGTGCTCTTCTTTCAAAGGAAGGAATTAAGCTAAAGACCTTTACCATAGGTTTTTACGAAAAGGAATACAACGAGGCGGAGTATGCCAAAAAAGTGGCGGAGTATTTGGGAACAGGACACACGGAGCTTTACTGCACTCCAAAGGGAGCCTTTGAAATAATCCCAAGGCTACCGGAAATTTATGACGAGCCCTTTGGAGACTCTTCTGCCATTCCCACTTATTTGATTTCAAGGCTTGCCAAGTCTCAAGTTAAAGTTTCCCTATCCGCGGACGGTGGAGATGAGCAATTCTGCGGATATACAAGGTATTGGTTAATTACAGACAGAATAGCCAAGCTGTCAAAAATTCCCTTTTCCAATCTGCTTGCCGACACCCTTGACCTCATCCATCCGGAACTTGCTTTGAAGCTTTACAACGCATTTAAACCAATTCTGCCAAAATACACCAACTTTAGGGACAAATACATAAAACTTAGAAATGTTTTGAAGGCTAAGGATGTTATGGAACAGTATGATTTAGCAGTTTGCTACTTTTTGGAGGAAGACCTAAAGCTTTTGGGAATAGAGCCGTCGGAAAAGAAAGACTTAAAAGATTGGGTTTCGGTTGATGGGATTGAGCCCCTTGTGTCAATGATGCTACTTGATTTGAAAACTTATCTTCCTGATGATATACTCGTTAAGGTAGTAGGACTGGTTTTGATTGATAAAAAAGGACAAATCTTAGATTGCAATAAAGGCTTCTTAAAAATAGTTGGACTTACAGAAAAACCGATTAAATAAAACATAAAAGATTTTATGCTTAAGAATAATCAAAAATCCCTTTACCTAAAAATTCATTTACCAAAATCGACCTTCTTCTTCGTGTATCTGATAAAACTGAGGTTTTAACTAAGGGTTATATTTTTCTTTACAATAACCTTTATCTTCTGATATTAGAACATTATCGTATTAACTACAGTGAATTGATCGAAAGGATGTCTAAACTAAACGACCAGATAGTTGACATTACAAGAGAGCTTGAAAAAAAGAACCTTCAGTTGTTAAACGCGTTAACTACAGTAAAGAAAATTATGAATACAGATCCATTAACCGGTGTTTTTAATCGAAGAGCAATAAATAAAATTATCCATAGAGAAATTTCTTTTGCCCTTAGACATAAATTGCCTCTATCTATCGTTATGGTCGATATAGACTATTTTAAAAAAATAAATGATACATATGGACATGAAATGGGCGACTATGTATTAAAAAAGATAGCCCAAACCATCAAAAAATCGATAAGAAAAGAAGATATCTTTGGTAGGTATGGAGGCGAAGAGTTTATTCTTATTTTACCCAATACCGACATAGAGAAAGCCTACCAAGTTGCAGAGAGAATGAGACAAAAAATAGAAAAAATAAAATTTAAAGGGATAAAAGAGAAAATAACCGCAAGCTTTGGATTAACTGAACTGTTACCAAACGATAACATAAAAAGCATAATTCAAAGGGGAGACGAGACACTTGTCAAGAGAATTGTGTCTCCTTATAAAATCTCTTTACAAACATTTGCCTCAATTCGTATAAAGCAGACTTAATTAAAGGAAGTGGTTTTTGCCATCTCGTTTTCTGAATCCGACTTACTGTTATGTATATCGCAACCTCTGCTGTCTTGATTGATTGAAAATATCCCCCTGTATTTACCCTTATCAGCTCTATCCTGCTATTTATATTCTCAACCACATTCGTCGTGTATATATACCTCCTCACCCCCTCAGGATATTTCTTATAAACAAAATAATGCTCCTTCTTTTTCAAAAGTCCCTT
>NZ_AUIT01000041.1 GCF_000423845.1 Thermodesulfobacterium hveragerdense DSM 12571
CCACTTCCTTTAATTAAGTCTGCTTTATACGAATTGAGGCAAATGTTTGTAAAGAGATTTTATAAGGAGACACAATTCTCTTGACAAGTGTCCCCAATTCCTTAATCCTCTTCCTCCTGACCATCAACTGAGATCCCTCTCTCGCCTCATCCCAAAACTCAAAAAAGAACTCTCTGAAGCTAAAACCCAAATAAAATACGCCCTCTCTGTGCTCTTCCCCGAAGCTGAAAAACATTTCAACATCTTTACCCTCTCCTTCCTTAACATCCTCCTTAAGTTCTCTGGAGCTCATTACCTCAAAAAGGCTTCTTTCACAGACCTATCCAATATCATCAGCGCCTCCTCCAAAGGTAAAAACCCTTTCTTCTCCACTCAAGACATCATAAACCTTGCTAAAAACTCCATCGGTATCCACAACCCCTATCTTTCTCAAACCCTCATCTTCTACATCGAAAAGTGTCTCTTCCTTGAACCAAGAATACAAAAACTCGAAAATACGCTCCTTGAATAAATAGACCATGATCAAAATCAACAAATAAAGCTTCATTTTATCGCTGAAGTAAAAGATGTTCTTAGATTTTCCAGTGCAAAGAAACTCATAAAATATGCAGGCACAGACCAAGTCAATAAAAACAGTCTGGCAAGTTTAGGGCAAACAAGCACATATCCAAGCAAGGAAGCCCCTGGCTCAGGAATATCCTTTTCCAGATGGCAGTAGGAGTAGTAACCTGGGAACCCTATTTCAGAAAGACATTTTTGCGTAAAAAAAAGGAGTTTAAGAGTTATAAGAAGGCGATGGTAGCGGTAATAAACAAGCTTATCAGGGTGATCTATGGGATTTGTAAGAAAGGAACTTATTTCAATCCAGGTTTGAGTTTTTATTCTAAAAATTATGTTTCTATTTGTGAGGTATCTCATGCTTAAAACCTATTTACTGATAGTTGACTTCTTTATAGGTAAAGTAAAGTATATTTAGATAAAACTTTTCAGAGAAGAGATGACAACTCCATTTTTTCGGATTTAATAAAACCTCTAATAAAGGTTTTCTCATTATAGAAAAACTTGCTTAAATTTTTTCAAATTTAATTAGTTTTGTTAAAACCCCATCAACATGGTGAGAGAAACTCTTAAAAGAAAGCTATAATGTTTTTCACTCATAGAAAAGTACTTTTACTTTTTCCATGGTGATGAGTCCAGCTTTAACTATTTTCTTTAGATCAGAAAGAAGTGCATTAATATTCTCTTCACAATCAATGATCTCTACAACGATGGGTAAATCTGAAGAGAGCCTAAAAGGTTTTGCTTTTCTTATAAAAGAAGATTTTCCATATCCTAAAATTCCTCTTAATACTGTCACTCCCGATAGACCTTTTTTATGACAAAGTTCAGTAATATATAGGTAAAGGGGCTTTCCTTCATATTTATAATCCTCACCCAAAAAAACTCTCAACAGAATAGCCTCTTTACACTTCATAATATCCTACTCAGACTATACCCCAAAAAAGATAAAAATAGAGCTCCCAAATTAGTAAAAAGAAAATAAAAAATAAAATAACCGTATCGCCCTTCCATTAAAAGGTTTAAGCTTTCCATCGCAAAAGTAGAAAATGTAGTAAATCCTCCAAGGAAACCAGTAAGAATAAAAGCCCTTATCTGTGGTGGTATCAATAACTTTTCCACAATATAAGAAAAAATAAAACCAGCCAAAAAGGACCCACTAAGGTTTACAACCATAGTCTCTATAGGAAACTCAAACCCCACCTGTTTATGAAGAAAATAAGCAATTATATATCTTAACACCGATCCAATAGATCCTCCCAAGGCTATCCACACAAGAACTTTTAACATATCTCAACTTTCTCCAAGGTTATAAACCTACCCTTAAGGATATCCTTCATTCCATCAAGAACCTCTAAAACTTTATTTTCCTCCTCTACAATCTCTAAGATCACGGGAAAACTATAGGAAAGAACCTCTACGCCTTTATAGTGAGCACCTGTTCTCCCATATCCACAAATACCTTTGAGGATGGTAGCTCCTGCTATGCCTTCCTTTTTTAGTGCAAATAAAAGTTTAAGAAACAAAGCTTCGTCATTTTCTGTAAGATAAATACGCACTAAAGTATGTGGCATAAGTCAGAATATAATTAAAAACTAAACTATCAATATTTGATGTTAGATTATAATAATAATCTATTTTAATAAATCCTCAAGCATCTTAACTGTGATGATATACAATACTATTCCTATAACTTTTTTTAACCTGAAGAGCAGTTAACCTTTTTCTCATAAGATAGTTCCCAAACAATCCAGCAGCTATTGAACCTATGGCGCATAAAACAAGAAAATAAGGGGCTATGTTCCCCACAGAAATATACCCTAAAAATCCTGAAAAAGAAGAAAAAATTACGATAAAACTGTTTGTTGATGAGGCTTT
>NZ_AUIT01000042.1 GCF_000423845.1 Thermodesulfobacterium hveragerdense DSM 12571
ACTTCCTTTAATTAAGTCTGCTTTATACGAATTGAGGCAAATGTTTGTAAAGAGATTTTATAAGGAGACACAATTCTCTTGACAAGTGTCAAAGATTTTATAGTTTTATCAAAGAAAGAATAGTCTAAAAAGCCCCACTCGCTTTTTATTTTATTCGGATCAACCTGAGTTTCGTAATTGTCGATTGTTATCACATCACACCCCTTTTTAGAAAAATATAGTGGTAGTGGGTTTACACCTGCACCTATTTCTAAAACTCTTTTTTTATCACCCTGCATATTTTCAACATGTTCCACAATATAAGGATATTCGTAAAAACGAGATTTTGTTTCCGTAAACCATCCAAAAGAATCAAAAGAAAGCTGAATAATTTCACGTAGGACCTTTCGATTAGGACAAGTATACAGGTAATATACCGTTTCTATAAATAAATCCAGATCAACAACTTCTTTATTTTTCATCTTAGCTAATATTATTGAAATATCTCTATACGACCCTATTTGTTTTATTGAAGCTACTTTATGGGTTCTTTTAAGTGTTTCTGTAATAGGCTCATAATAAAAAGTAATGTCAGAGGTATATAAAGGTGAAGAATCATAGCCTTCTACTATAAGCACATCTTCTGTGAGTTCGACCAATTTACTGACAAAATTAAGATACTGTTCATATGTAGGTTGATGGATAAGTACTGCTCCACAGTATACTAAGTCATATCTTTGGCCTTCAAAATTTAAACGATTAAAATCTCCAGCTATAAAATTCCAATCTGTACGCTTTTTTCTTGCTATTTTTATAGCCTCCCCTGATATATCGACACCAGTATAGTTTTCACATTCTGCCATACAACTTAATTCCAAGTCTCCACATCCAACATCAAGGATCTGTTTATTTCCGTAAAAATAAAAAAAAGGATACAATCTCTTTTTTCTTGTCTCTAAATTTTCCCCTCTACTTCCTATACCTGAACCTATGTCTTCAAATCTTTGATATCTATACTCCCAAAAAATCTTATTGTCAAAATTTTTCTTTCTAAAGAAAGAAATAAATTCATTAGCCTTTTTGATCGACTGGTCAATCTTAGGTATACTTAAAAACTCTATAAAACCATGACAATCTAATTTTTTATGATAATGTAAAACTTTAGGAGATGAAAAACTATCTTCATCGTATGCGTTTAGATCTAAGTGTATAGGGAAATTATACTCTACAGAAATTAACTCATAAGGAAGTTCTGTTTGCATCAATGACAAACAAAAACTTATTTGATCGGTATGAATAAAATATCTTCCTAAAAGTGTTTGATATTTGATCAAATCGCAAGCAATTTTTGTCCAAGAAGTATATAAAACATCTAAATATTTAGAAGGTATTATGTAAAAACCTCCATTCCAGTTTGTATCAAAGGTTAATTCATTTGAATGGGAGGTGTTTGTTAGGTTAGGCTTTTTCTTTATACTAAATTCTTGTCTAAGCTTTTCTAAAATTTCAAGAGGAGGATTAGGAAGGTCTACCACTTTTCCTCTAATGAGGTGAACTGAAGATTCTATGAAATCCCTAACATCATCAGTAAAGGCTATGTCTGTGTCTAACAAAACTACCAACTCTGCTGTTTTTAAACTCTCATTTTCAAGCTGTCTAAGTTTATTACAATATCTGGGTAGTTTATAATCTATGGGTTTAACTTCATGTACTTCCAGGGTAAGCTTTTCTACAAACTCAACAAAATCCTTATCTACCCCTTCTACAACGTGAACGACAATTTCTTCAGGCTTTGCTGTTTTGGATTTTAACAATGTAGCTATTAAATTAAGAGCTTGAATGTAAAAAATCGGGTCAGCATCTACCACAAAGGAAAAACAAACCTTTTTCTTCATTTCTGTCTAATCCTCCTCAAAACTCTATCTACACATTCCTCTATACTCTCCTTTTCTGTTCTTAAGTGTACATCAGGCTCATCAGGTGCTTCGTAAGGGTCATCAACCCCTGTAAAATTCTTTATCAGACCAAGCCTTGCTTTTTTGTACAATCCCTTTGTATCTCTTTTTTCGCATACTTCTATAGGAGTATCTACAAATACTTCAATAAATTCTCCTTCTTCAAAAATCTTTCTTACTTCTTCTCTATCCTTTCTATACGGAGACACTAAAGCACATATAAGGGAGTAGAATATAAATTGTGTCTTTTAATAAAATATTTTAGAGGCATAATAAAAATTTTTAATATTTTTTAAATTAATGATAACATAAAA
>NZ_AUIT01000043.1 GCF_000423845.1 Thermodesulfobacterium hveragerdense DSM 12571
GTTTTATGTTATCATTAATTTAAAAAATATTAAAAATTTTTATTATGCCTCTAAAATATTTTATTAAAAGACACAATTTATATTCTACTCCCAGAAAATGCTTCAGTCCGATTTGTTCAGCATATCTGTATAAGTTATTTGCGCGGCATAGAAGATATAAATGATAATAATACAATAATACTTTATTCAGAAAATTGCTTGATAGATGGACAATATCGCAAATAAGAAAAGTAATCAACTATTTTTGGTTCATAAAAGATTATAAACACGAAATACTTTTAGTTAACAAAATAATAAAAAATTTCTGGCGATGGGTTTATGAGAATAAATATAAAGACAAACAAGAGAGCGAGCTAACTAACGATGATAAAAAATATTATTAGAATTATGTCTTCTAACAGCGTTTTTGCAAGAAATTAATGAAGAAAATCTAAAATGGTTAGAAATATCTGTATTATGTGTTGATGTTGGATACCATTTATCTTTCTTTATTGAGTATCTTAATCACCTCAAAGATAAAGGACAAAGTGTTAAATTTATAGGTAAAGTGTATTTAAAGATGTTAAAAAATTCTACACCATATTATAGAGAAAAAAATATTAAATCAATAGTTAAATTTCTTTATCAAAAGGGCAAAAAGGAGGAAGCAAACGCAATTTGTAATATTTATTTTAGCCGGGAATATGAATTTTTGAGAGAATTGTATGAAAGATATAATAAATATAATAAGTTGTGAACGAATGAGGACAACGCCCAAAATTAAATAAAACAATTATTGAACAAATTGGGCGAGAAGGTCATTCAATCAAAAATCCAACGAATGCAAAATCTTCTAAGAATTGCCTTACCTGATGAAGCTTTTTATCGTGAAGTTAATGCTTGCCCTTGGCTATCCCAAGAATAAGGTCCAGTTTCTGGAGCTTTTTTCTTCTTCTCCCATACAGAGAAATAAGAAACTCAAAACTCAATCTCTCATAGAAAAAGCTCTGCTCTACAGAGCGGGGTTTATAGAGGATTATTTTAGCCTTCCACCTAACTTTGACACTTTCCTGAGATTAGAGGAAACATACTGGGTCTACAGGTCAATCCGTCCGGCAAATTTTCCTGATAGAAGAAAAAAAGATTTCTCCCACTTGCTTGCCGAAACAACTTAAATGGGAATTTACAATTATTTCAAAAAGCAGATAGAGGACAATTACACCGATATAGTGGAGAAGTCCCCTGCCAAGAAGGCAGTTGAAAGAATAATGAATTTCAAGTGTATCGGTATCATCAGAAAAAGAGAAATGTTTTTTAACATAATTTTGCCTTTCTTTTTGGCGGATGATTCATTCAGTAAATATCATTCCTTCTTGTTAAAGCTTTTTGAAGTCCACCCGCCTCTTGATGTAAACAGCAAAATAAAAAGATTTTATACTAAGGTTTCCTCCATGACTAACGGGGAAAAAGTGGAAATTTCAAACGTTAAAGAATACTTTGGGGCCATGAAGTACGTAGAAGGATAATGCGAATTAAAACCCTTTCCCTCACCTAATCTGACGATATCCCTCCAACCCTATAAATCAAGCCAAGGTCAAAGAATACGAGCGTCAGATTGACGAACTTGTCTACAAGCTTTATGATTTAAGCTCTAAAGAGATAAAGATCATTTAAAGAGACAGTAATCAATAAGAGCTGAGTTAAGGTTGTTGTTGAAATAGTTCTCATTTTTGCTACAATAGTCACTGAATTGTTTTGGTTAAAATATCTCAGAAGATAAAAATAAATCGTGATATAGGACACTTGTCAAGAGAATTGTGTCTCCTTATAAAATCTCTTTACAAACATTTGCCTCAATTCGTATAAAGCAGACTTAATTAAAGGAAGTGGT
>NZ_AUIT01000044.1 GCF_000423845.1 Thermodesulfobacterium hveragerdense DSM 12571
GGTTTTATGTTATCATTAATTTAAAAAATATTAAAAATTTTTATTATGCCTCTAAAATATTTTATTAAAAGACACAATTTATATTCTACTCCCACATTATGAGCCAGAAGTTTATACTATATTACAAAAATAAGTAAATGAGTGCTCACCTGAAGAAAAAGAAAAAATTAAAAATATTATAGAAAAGAAAGTGCCAAGAACAATTTTTTCTGAAGAGAAAAATAAAAAAGTTTATTCTGCATATCAAAAACAAAAATGGTATTCAGCAGTAAAAACCGATAGCTACTTTAAACCTCTATATGAGAAATACAAAAATATTACCCAAAAAGAAGAGGAAATTAGTTTTAAAGAACCGGAAGTTCGTGTGGATCCTGGTCCATCGCCATTGAGTAAAGAAAAAATATTAGATATGACAAATGAAGATCTAGCAAACTTTTTGAAAGAATTTAGAACAATTGACCGATGGAAAGGACCTACTGTTGGTGGGTTATCAGATATTTTGAAATATGCTGTTCAAGAAATACCAGAGAAGTTTATTGATAACTTAGAGCCTTTTTTAAGAACTGGTTATTTGTATGTTTATAGTATTCTTTAGGGTATACAAGAGGCTTGGAAAGAAAAGAAAATAATTGACGCGTGAAAACTTATTAGGTTCATTAAAGAATATATAAAACCTGAAGATTTTTGGAATAATAAATATAAAATTGAGGGAGATGATTGGTGGAATGCAAAACACTTATAGGTAATAGGAATGGCTGGGGAACTTATTAAACAGGGAACTACGGATAATGCTTGGGCGTTTTCTGAAAAACTTTTTGAAATTGCACAAGAGATTTTATTTTTGATAATAGACCATATGTTATTAGATAAAGATAAAACATATTCTCAATATCCAATTGGGAAAGATTTCGTGATTTATGCACTGAATTCACCTTTTGGCAAAATAACAGAGGCGTTGTTTTTGTTGGCATTAAGAATTAAACGAGTTGAAGAAAAAACAAAAATTAAACAAAAAGTTGGTTGGGAAATCAATATTAAAGACAAATATGATACTTTATTACATAATGAAATAATAGAAAGTTATGTCTAGCTTGGTATGTATTTACCAAACTTTTATTATCTGGATAAAGAATGGACAGAAAACAAAATAAAAACTATAACTATTGAAAAAGAACAATTATGGGAAGCATTTATGAGTGGTTATTTATTCCGTGTTGAAGTTTACGAGAATCTGTATATATTAATTGAAAAATCATTACGAGAAAGCGATAGATTATCAATTTAAAGAAGAAAATGGACACTTGTCAAGAGAATTGTGTCTCCTTATAAAATCTCTTTACAAACATTTGCCTCAATTCGTATAAAGCAGACTTAATTAAAGGAAGTGG
>NZ_AUIT01000045.1 GCF_000423845.1 Thermodesulfobacterium hveragerdense DSM 12571
AGAACTGACCCTCGTTTTTATCCTTGGAGAGAAGAGGCTTTGAAGAGGCAGTATCTTTCAGTAGCAGGGATACCTATCTATAAAGATGGTAATCCTTATTGTGTGTTAGGGCTTTATGCCAAGGAACCAAAATTTTTTACCGAAGAAACTTTAGGGCTTTTAGAGGAGTTAAAGGGAGACATAGAGTTTGCTTTAAAGCGGATAGAGGAGATTAGAAATAATGTTATCATTTCTCAGGCTCTTCTTAAATCTCCTTCAGCTGTATTTATTTTAGATGAGGAAGGCAAGATAGTTTTTTGTAACGAGACTGTGTTGAGGGGAGTTGGTAGGTCTTTTGATGAGGTTGTTGGGCAATCTATAGAGATGTTTGGTTTTAAGTTATCTGATGGTTCTGAGTTTTATCCAATTTTTTTGAAGTTTGTATCTCAAAGGGAAGAGAAATTTTCTGATGTGTTATTTTGTTCTATGGCAAAAAATTATATAGAGATGAAAATCTATCCTATAGAGTTTGCAGGAGTTGACAGGAGATTCCTTTTAATAGGAAAGGATGTTAGCGAGGAAAGGGAGTTGATAACCAAGTTAGAGAGGGTTATGTTAGAGGATCCTTTGACAGGACTCTTGAATGTTGAAGGTTTTGAGAGGAGGGTTAACAAGCTTTTAGGTGAAGTGGTTGAGGGGTGTTTAGTATTTATAGACATATTTAATTTTACCTACATCAACCGGACTTATGGTTTTGAGGTAGGAAATAGGGTTTTAAAGGCTATCGGTAAGCTTTTACAGGGTATTTTTCCAAGAACTAAGGATTTTATAGCTCGACTTGGGTCAGATGAGTTTGGATGTTTTCTGAAGAAGGAAGATTATGGAGATGTGATGGGGTTGATAGATAGGCTTGGTTTGGTTAAGGAGATAAGGGTAGAGGTAGATGGGCAGGAGATAGTGGTTGCTACTAATATGGGTATTAGTTATTATCCAGGAGACGGAAAAAGTGTAAGGGAGCTATTGGAGAAGGCTTCATTGGCGCTAAGTGAGGCAAAGAGGGGAGGGGGAGGAGAGTTTAGGTTTTTTGCTTCACATATGGAGTTAAAAGCCCAGGAGATTATATCTTTAGACCAATTGTTAGAAAAGGCCTTAGAAAATAGGTGGTTTTTATTTTATTATCAACCTTATTTTAGGGTCGAGGATTTGTCGTTGGCTGGGTTAGAGGCATTGGTTAGGATCAAAGTGAATGGTAAGATTTATAATCCTTCGGAGTTTATAGACTATTTGGAGAAGAGCCGGTTTTTACCTAAGTGACACTTGTCAAGAGAATTGTGTCTCCTTATAAAATCTCTTTACAAACATTTGCCTCAATTCGTATAAAGCAGACTTAATTAAAGGAAGTG
>NZ_AUIT01000046.1 GCF_000423845.1 Thermodesulfobacterium hveragerdense DSM 12571
ACCACTTCCTTTAATTAAGTCTGCTTTATACGAATTGAGGCAAATGTTTGTAAAGAGATTTTATAAGGAGACACAATTCTCTTGACAAGTGTCGCTGTGAACGCGGGAGAAATTGCGTTTAATATATGGACACTTCTTTCATCCCCCTCTACAACAAAATCGTAAACTAACTGCAAGTTTCTTATATCAACAAGCTGAGCTCTTATTCCTGGAATACCCCAGTGAGTGAATCCAGTGACGTCGAATTCTTTTACAAGTTTTGATGCTTCAACCAACATGTAACTTTCCAAATATTTTTTAATCTCATTATAAGCTATTTTTCTGAATTTTTCGTTTTAAAAAAGTTTTATATCCCATTTTAAAAATTTCAAATAGTTCGGAAAGGTTGAATCTTCACAAACCTTGATAGTTTTCTCTCCAAAAACAAGGTGTTGCTGTTGGCCCATTTTTAATTGTTCCATCAACCTTTATAGTGTAATGAATACCTAAGAAAGGATTTTTAAGATTGGGAACAGGATAAATATTCCTTTTTATGTTTAACTTAGATCCTTTATATTCAATATAAATCCCTTTAAAGGGATTTAAAATATAATCTTTGCCAAAGCCAAATTCTTTTGCAATTCTATCAGCGTAAAGTCCCGCAGCATTAACTACTTTATCTGCTTGAAAAAGAAGTAATGCTAAAAGCCTTAAAAAGTTTAAAAATAAAGCCTCAATTAGTTCTGATAGATGATCCTTATGTTATTCCTGAATATAAGGGTTTACAGAAAGCCATAGTTGATGGAGATAAAGTTTGTCTTTCAATCTCAGTTGCCTCAATTTTAGCAAAAGTTGCACGAGATAAATATATGGAAAAAATCGACGAGCTTTATCCTCAGTATGAATTTTCAAAACATAAAGGCTATGCAACGAAACTTCATTTTGAAAAAATTAAAAAATATGGGCTTTCTTCCATTCACAGAACTTATTATAGGTGTTTTAAATATGATAAAAATTAAGAAGTTATTTCAAAAACTTACTTGTAGGGAGTAGAATATAAATTGTGTCTTTTAATAAAATATTTTAGAGGCATAATAAAAATTTTTAATATTTTTTAAATTAATGATAACATAAAAC
>NZ_AUIT01000047.1 GCF_000423845.1 Thermodesulfobacterium hveragerdense DSM 12571
GTTTTATGTTATCATTAATTTAAAAAATATTAAAAATTTTTATTATGCCTCTAAAATATTTTATTAAAAGACACAATTTATATTCTACTCCCAAATTCCCAGACAGAGGAAAAACAGTTTGTAAGTTTTGTGTTAGAAGGTGAAGAATACGCTATAAGAATTGAAGATATTCAAGAGATAGTTCAGGTTCCAGAAAAAATAGTTAATGTACCGCATGCAGACTCTTCTGTCATTGGGATTATAAACTTGAGAGAAAGAACCCTCCCACTTACAAGCCTGAGAAAAATTTTTAATCTTCCAGACAAACCTCTTGATGAGACCAACAGGATTGTTGTTCTTAACCTGAATGGAGTTTCTATAGGTGTGGTGGTTGACAGTGTAAGGGAGGTTCTTAGAGTTCCCGATTCTTTAATAGAGCCTGTGCCTTCCCTCATTTTTCAGGGTCAAGAAAAAGCAGAGATTGCTGAAATATGTAAACTTGACCAGGGAAGAAGACTTGTTTCCATAATTTCTGTGGAAAGGCTCTTTGAGACCCAAAAATTTAAGGAGGCGAAAGCCGTGATTAAGGACATAGAGGAGAAAGAAGAAAGGGAACAGTTAAAAGAGATGGAAGAAGAGCAAGTGGTGGTGTTTACTCTTGATCGGGAGGAATACGCTGTTCCCATCGAGGCTGTTCAAGAGATAGTAAGAGTCCCAGATGAGCTTACCTATGTTCCTAAGACACCAGAATTTATTGAAGGAGTTATAAACTTAAGAGGAAATGTTCTACCTGTGATTGACTTGAGAAAGCGATTTGAACTTCCAGGAAAACAAAGAGATGAACAGCAAAGGATAAAGGTTTTTGTGCTTGATGGAGTTACAGTTGGGTTTATCGTTGATTCTGTAAAAGAGGTTTTAAAGATTTCAAAGAGCTTTATCCATGACTCTCCCAGGACACTTGTCAAGAGAATTGTGTCTCCTTATAAAATCTCTTTACAAACATTTGCCTCAATTCGTATAAAGCAGACTTAATTAAAGGAAGTGGT